>DATJLN010000096.1:0-17553 GCA_035509535.1 Xanthobacteraceae bacterium
GTGTCGATCGACGATTATCAAAGCGCGGAATGGAACACCGACGCACTCGGCCCCACCAAGCGCATTCGCGCCGACGAATTGATCCGCCGCCTGCGCAATCGCTTCGCGCCCGGCGGCCTCCTGCATTACGGCCAGGGCAAATGGTATCCCGGCGAGCCGATCCCGCGCTGGGCCTTTGCGCTCTATTGGCGGCGCGACGGCGTGCCGGTCTGGCGCAATGACGATCTGGTCATGCCCGAAAAGCCGGACCGCCAAGTCACGAGCGACGACGCGCAACGCTTCGCCGAAGGCGTCGCCGCGCGCTCCGGGCTCGCCGCCGAATATGTGCAGCCGCTTTATGAGGATCCGGTCGATCGGATGCTCAAGCAGGGCCTGATCCCGGAAAATTTCGATCCGAATGATCCGAAGATCGACGATCCGCACGAACGCGCGCGAATTTTGAAATTATTCGACAGCGAGGTCGGCAAGCCGCGCGGCTTCGTGCTGCCGCTGCAGCGCTGGACGGCACAAGCCAAGCCCGGCTGGCTCAGCGAAATCTGGCGAACGCGGCGCGGCCGACTGTTTCTGCTGCCGGGCGATTCGCCCGTCGGCTTCCGCCTGCCGCTGCAATCGCTGCCCCAGCTCGGCGCGACGAGCCATCCGTATTTGGGGCCCGCCGATCCGTTCGCGCCGCGCACACCGCTCGCCGATCCGCGCGTCACGCATCCGCTGCCGTCGCGCGCCTTCTACGCCGGCGCCGCGCATGCGGATTCGCCGCCGCTCGCGCCCGAAACGCTGGTGCCGCAGCGGCTGCCATCGGAGACCGACAATTCGGATTACGCGGTGCGCACCGCTTTATCGGTCGAAGTGCGCGACGGGCATCTGTGCGTCTTCATGCCGCCGACCGAGACGCTCAACGATTATCTCGAGGTCGTCGCCACCGTCGAAACCACGGCGGCCGATCTCGATCTGCCGATCCATATGGAAGGCTACCCGCCGCCGCCCGATCCGCGGCTCAACGTTCTCAAGGTCACGCCCGATCCCGGCGTCATCGAGGTCAATATCCAGCCCGCCGCTTCCTGGCGCGAGGCCGTCGACATCACCACGGCGGTTTACGATGACGCGCACCAGTCGCGGCTCGGCACCGACAAATATTTGCTCGACGGCCGCCACACCGGCACCGGCGGCGGCAATCATGTCGTGCTTGGCGGCTTGAGCGCGGCCGACAGCCCGTTCCTGCGCCGGCCCGATCTGCTCAAGAGCCTGGTGCTCTATGCGTTGCGGCGGCCCTCCCTGTCCTATTTGTTCTCCGGCCTGTTCGTCGGACCGACCAGCCAGGCGCCGCGCCTCGACGAGGCAAGGCAGGACCTGTTGTACGAGCTCGAAATCGCGACCGGCAAAGTGCCGCGACCCGGCGATGCCGATTGGATCCCGCCGTGGCTGGTCGATCGTCTGTTTCGCAACATCCTGGTCGACGTCACCGGCAACACGCATCGCACGGAAATCTGCATCGACAAATTATTCTCGCCCGACGGTCCGACCGGCCGGCTCGGCCTGGTCGAATTCCGCTCCTTCGAGATGCCGCCCGACGCGCGCATGTCCCTGGCGCAGCAATTGCTGATCCGCGCCCTGATCTCCTCGTTCTGGAAAATACCGCTCGAGGGCAAGCCGGTGCGCTGGGGCACGGCCCTGCACGACCGCTTCATGCTCGAACATTTCGTCTGGGAGGATTTCAAGGAAGTCTTGGACGATCTCAAACATGCCGGCTACGACTTCGACCTTGGCTGGTTCGAAGCGCAGCGGCAATTTCGTTTCCCGCTCTGCGGCGCCGTGCATCGCTCCGGCGTCGATCTCGAACTGCGCCAGGCGATCGAGCCGTGGTATGTGCTCGGGGAAGAGGGCAGCCCCGGCGGCACCGTGCGTTTTGTTGATTCCTCAGTCGACCGCGTGCAGGTGAGAGTCGCGAACTTCAATGCCGACCGGCATGCCGTGCTGTGCAACGGCCGCCGCGTGCCGCTGACGGCGACCGGACGCTCCGGCGAACATGTCGCGGGTGTACGGTTCAAGGCCTGGGATCTGGCGCAATCGCTGCAGCCGACCGTCCCGGTGCAGGCGCCGCTGACCTTCGATATTGTCGATATCTGGAATAAAAGATCGCTCGGCGGCTGCGTCTATCATGTCGCCCATCCCGGCGGCCGCGCGCACGATACGTTTCCAGTCAATGCCTATGAAGCCGAAGGCCGCCGCCGCGCCCGTTTCCAGGACCACGGCTATACCGGCGGCGTGGTCGAGGCGCCGCCTTTGGAAATCTCGCTGGAATACCCGCTCACTCTCGACCTGCGGCGCTGAAGCTGAAACACTTCAGCCAACCTTGCCGATTCTCACCCCATGGCTAGCCAAGTCGAGACGCAAATCCAGAGCCAAATCCAGAACTCTCTCGAACCAAACAACGCCGGGCTGGAGAGCCTAGTTGCCGGCTATCGGCCGCTGCCGGGCGTGTTCGACGAAATGATGGCTGCGGACGGACGCGTCCGCGCGCATTGGCAGCCTTTTCTCACCATGCTCGCCGCCTTGGGCAACGACGAGATCAATCGCCGTTTTGCCGCTGCCGACCGTTATCTGCGCGACTCCGGTGTGTTCTATCGGGTCTATGAGGACGCTGCCGGCATCGAGCGGCCGTGGCCGCTGAGCCATGTGCCTCTCATCATCGAGCCCAACGAATGGCGGCAACTGGTGGCGGGCCTTACCCAGCGCGCGCAACTGCTCGAAGCGGTGCTGGCGGATTGCTATGGGCCCGGCACATTGACGCGCGACGGCCGTCTGCCGGCGGCGGTGGTCGCCGGCAATCCGGAATTCTTGCGGCCGCTCGTCGGCGTCGCGCCGCCCGGCGGCGCCCATCTGCGCTTCTATGCCGTCGATGTCGGCCGCGGCGCCGACGGGCGCTGGTGGGTGCTCGGCGACCGCACGCAAGCGCCGTCGGGCGCGGGCTATGCGATCGAGAACCGGCTCGCGCTTTCGCGCGCCATTCCCGACATTTATCGCACGACCCAAGTCGAGCGCGTCGCCTCGTTCTTCCAAGCCCTGCAAGCCGAGATTTTTTCGCTCAACCGCCGCGACGACGCCCGGGCCTGCCTGTTGACGCCGGGACCGATGAACGAGACTTATTTCGAGCATGCCTATCTCGCGCGGTATCTCGGGCTTCTATTGGTCGAGGGCGAAGATCTGAGCGTCGAAGACGACGGCGTCTTCATCCGCACCGTCTCGGGACTGCGCCGCACCGAGGTTTTGCTCCGGCGCATCGATGCAGATTTCGCCGATCCGCTCGAACTCAATGCCGCTTCGCGCCTCGGCGCACCGGGTTTGCTGCAAGCGGTGCGCGACGGCAAGATCACCATCATCAATTCGCTCGGCGCCGGCCTCATCGAGGCCCGCGCCATGCTCGCATTCCTGCCGGCGCTGGCGCCGGTCGTGCTCGGCGCCGAACTGAAAATGCCCAACGTCGCCACGTGGTGGCTTGGCAGCGCGGCGATGCGCGAGCAGATGCTCGGCAGGCTCGATACTATGGTGATCGCGCCGGCTTTCACCGAGCATTTCGACGATCCGAATTTGGGCGGCGCGATTCTGGGCGCCAAGCTCGGCGCCAAGCTTGACACGGCGCAGCGCGAGGCGCTGCTGCAGTCGATCCGCGACCGCGGCGTCGATTATGTGGCGCAGGAAGCGGTGACGCTGTCGAGCATGCCGGTGTGGCGCGACGGCAAGCTGCAGCCGCGTCCATTCACGCTCCGCCTCTACATCGCCAAGACCGGAGACAGGCCCGGCGACGGCTGGCACGTGATGCCCGGCGGCTTTGTGCGCATTGCCGACAACATCGACGCCCGCGCCGTGAGCCTGCAGCAGGGCGCGGCGACGGCCGATGCCTGGATGCTGGCGCGCGGCCCGGTCGCGCCAACCACATTGTTGCCGACGCCGGAAGCCATGCCGGTGCAGCGCGCCTCGGGGCTGCTGCCGAGCCGCGCCGCCGACAATCTGTTCTGGGTCGGCCGCTATGTCGAACGCGCCGAAGCGACGCTGCGGCTCATACGCGCCATCGTCAATCGCGTCGCCGACAGCGCCGCGGCGCCGGTCATCGGCCGCGCCACCTCGCTGCTTGTCGCCTGGAGCGCGGCGCCGAACGATATGTTCCAGGCGCCGGCCACCTTTACAGCGCTCGCCGCGCTCACGCGCACCGATCTCGACGGCTCGCTGCCGCGGCTGTGCGGCGCCGCGCGCGCGGCGGCGTCCGTCATCCGCGATCGGTTCTCGCCCGACGCCTGGCGCGCGATCCGCGATCTCGCCGACATGACTTCTTCGCCGCTTGCCGCGGGGCCCGCTGAAAGCGCCATCGCCGAGCGGGTCGAGGCGGCACTGCGCCTGATCTCGGCCTTCTCCGGCCTGGCGCAAGAAAACATGACGCAGCTTGCCGGCTGGCGCTTTCTCGAACTCGGCCGCCGCATCGAGCGCGCGGTCCTGACCTGCCGGTTGACGCGCTGCTTCGCCGAGCCGAGCGCGCCCGACGGCAGCCTGGATCTTCTGCTGGAGCTTGCTGACAGCCAGATCAGTTACCGGCAGCGCTATGTGATGATCGCGGCGCTGGCGCCGGTGATCGACCTGGTGATGCTCGATCCCAACAATCCGCGCTCGGTGGAGTTTCAGCTCGAGCGCATCGAAGCCCATCTGAACGCTTTGCCGAAGCAGAGTGCCGAAGGCCGCCTGTCGCCGGCGCAGCAGATCGCCGCCGGCATCACGACGCGGCTGCGCACCATCAACGCCAGTGAGGTCGGCGATCATCTCATCATCGACATCGAAAATTTGCTGATGAAACTATCGGACGCGATCAGCTCGGCCTTCCTCACCAACAACGAACGTACCGAGCTGATGTGGGAGGCGCTGGCGTGATCTACGATGTGCGGCAGACGACGGTTTGCGGCTATGCGACGCCGGTGTCACGTGCGCACCATGTGCTGCGGCTGACGCCGGTGTCGCGCGACGGCGAGCGGGTTCAGGTCGCGGCATTGCAGATCATGCCGGAGCCGGCGCACCGGCGCGAAGGCCAGGATTTCTTCGGCAACCGGCTGACCTGGATCGAGATCGATGAGCCGCACAGCGAAGTGACAGTGAAGCTCTCCGCGCGCGTCGCCGTTGACGCGCCGGACGAAGTGGCGCCGCTGTCGACGCCGCCCTGGGAACAGGTTCGCGACGAAGCCTTCGCCACCACCGACATCGGCCCGCTCTCGCCCGCACATTTTCTGTTTCCGAGCCGGATCATCTCGCTCGATGCTGCGATCCGCGACTACATCCGCCTGAGTTTCCCGCCCGCACGCCCGATCCTCGATGCCGCGATCGACGTGATCAAGCGCATCAAGGCCGATCTGATCTATGAGATCGGCTCGACAACGCCCACGACAACGCCGACGATGTGCTTCGCGCAGCGGCGCGGCGTCTGCCAGGATTTCGCGCATGTGATGATTTCCGGATTGCGCGGCATCGGCCTGCCGGCCGCCTATGTCAGCGGCTATCTGCGCACCGTGTCGCTGACCGATAAGCCGCGCCTGCAAGGCGCCGACGCCATGCATGCCTGGGTGATGCTATGGTGCGGCGGCGAGATCGGCTGGGTCGGACTCGATCCGACCAATGCCGTGCTCGCCTCCGACGCGCACGTGATGCTTGCCTTCGGCCGCGACTATACCGACGTGGCGCCGATGGACGGCGTCATCCTCGGCTCCGGCGGCCAGCAGATCGGCGTATCGGTGAACGTGATCCCGGTCGGCTGAAGAGGCCGTCGCCGCTTTTGCGCCCGGTCGGCTTCCGAGTCAGCCCGCGGCGATGACCGGCAGGATCAGGCACGACGGATGGACGCCGTCGTGATAGATCGTATCCGTGCCCATCAGCGAGGGGTGATAGGGGTGCGAGAACACGCCATCGGTCGCCGGCGAATCGCCGTTGGCGAGTTCAAGGCGGATGCGGTGACCCCGCTTGAACACATAAGCGATCGGCAGCACCTCGATATCGAAGGCATAGATTTCACCCGGTCTCAGCGGCTGCGGATTGGTGTGGGTGTAGAACGGCCGCTGCGGCGTCGAGCGCGCGGCATCCTTCTCGCGATGCGAGGCCTTGAGCCAACCCTTTGACACCGGCGTGAACGCCGGCTGTTCGCCTTTGGGGCGCAAGGCTTCGTCCTGGGGATGCTGATCGGTGAGCTTGACGATGAACTGGGTGTCAACCGCGCTCGAGGAAGCATAAAGCTTCAGCACGATCGGGCCAATGACTTCGAGATCGGCCTCGAGCGGCGCGGACGCAAAGGTCAGGACGCGGCGCACGGGATCAACCCGGCCGTCCGGGCCTGTGACGGCGACCCCGTTGACCCATTGCCAGTCGGGGTAGGTGTAAGACGTCGGCGTCTCGGCCGCGGCGGGCGCGGTCGACAACGCCCCGTCATTGAGCGAGATCACGCTGCCCGATGGTCCCCGGCGCAGATAATAAGCGACGGGAGCGGCGCGACGCGGCGGCCACTCGGCTTCCTCGCGCCAGAGATTGGCGCCGCGGATATAGAGCTTCACCGGCTCGCGCGCCATGAAGCCGTTGTCGATCCCCTTCAGATGAAGGTCGTAGAACGGCAACAGTTCCTTTTCGTGAAATTCAACTTCATCGAACATCCGGTGCGCTTCGAACGTGTTGCGCGCGCCGGTGACCACGAGCTTCTTGGCGGCTTTGACCTCTTCGTAGCCAAGAATGTTGCCGCGCAGATGCAGTCCCATTTTGCCCCAGTGACCGATCGACAGCACCGGGCAGCGGATTTTGTCGAGCCGCCAAAAGGGCGAGCGCTCGCGCCAGAAATCATTGTCGAGCTCATGCTCGATGATGGCGCCCGGCAAGTCGAAGCGCATCGGCGCGCGGCCGGGTTGGCCGGCCGGCCGGTGCTGATTATCGGCGCGCAGCGAGCTGTACCAGACCGAGCGATAGCTACAGTAGATGCCGCCGTGATAATTCGAGCCGCGATACTGGTCGACCAGACCATCATAAGGCGCGATGCAGGCGAGTCCGGGCGGATCGTAGGTCGCCATCAGCCACTGCGCCATGGCGTAATAGGACTGGCCGATGCCGCCGACACGGCCGTTGCACCATGGCTGCCGGACGATCCAGGCGATCAGCTCGAGGTAATCCTGCTGCTCCGCGAGCCCCATGAAAGTGAACTCGCCGTCCGAATGCCCCGAGCCGCGCACGTCGGCGTGCAAATAGGCATAGCCCTTGCCGACATACCATTCGATCGGCCCGGTCTCGCGCCACAGAAACAGCGGATAGGCCGGCACCTCGTCCATCTCGTATTGGTAGGGCGACGCGGCGAACAAAGCGGGGAAGCGGCCCGCGGCATCGGGTCGGTAAACGCACAGCGAAATACGGACGCCGTCGCGCATGGTGACGGTGCCCCCCCGCTCGATCTTCATCTTGTAATCTGCCACGCTCTTCCTCCCTGCCTGCCCTGCCCTGCCCTGCCGGGCGACGGTTATCGGCTGCGCGATTAAGCCGCATGCGCTAGCCGAGCCCGGCTGCGGCATTGTTAGCCGATAAAAACAAATTCGACGATGGAGGAAACATGTTCTCGAGGATGCTGGCCTTCGGGCTCGCCGCGTTGCTGGTGCCCGCGCTCGCGGCCGCGGAGGATTATCCGTCACGACCGATCCGTGCGATCGCTTCGCAGGGGCCGGGCGGCTTGAGTGATCTGTTCATGCGTGCGCTCGGCAGCGAGCTCGGCCCGGCGCTGGGCACCTCGATCGTCGTCGAGGACCACGCCGGCGCCGAAGGCACCATCGGCGCCCAGGCCTGCGCCGCCGCCGCGCCTGACGGCTATACGATCTGCATTCTCCCCGGTGAAGCGATCGTCATCAATCCGCTCATCCAGGCCAACTCGGATTTCGATCCGGTTAAGAGCCTCACCCCGGTCGCGCGGCCCTATTATCTGACGCAAGTGTTTGCCGTGACCGCCGCGCAGCATGTGAAGTCTTTCGCCGAGCTTGCGGCGCTGGCCAAGGCCAAGCCGAACTCGCTCAACTACATGGCGCCTTCGCTCTCCAAGGTCGCCTTCATGGAAGAGTTCAACAAGAAGAACGGCGTTGACATCGTGCGCGTGCCGTTCAAGGGCGGCGGCGACGCCGTCAACAGCATGCTCACCGGCGCCACCCAGATTGCGATCTTCGGCATCGGCAATCTGTTGCCCTATCTGCAAAACGGCAAGATCGTCGGACTCGCCGTCGACGGCGACAAGCGTTCGCCGCTGGCCCCCGACATTCCGACGTTTAAGGAGATCGGCTACAAGGAACACATTGCGGCGACCTTCTTCGGCATCTTCGCGCCGGCCGGCACGCCGAAGCCCATCGTCGACAAGCTCAACAAGGCGATCGTCGCGGTGGAGTCCAACCCGGATTTCCAGAAGAAATATCTGATCAATCGCGGCCTGACGCCGGTCCTCGAATCGGCCGAACAATTCGACAAGGAACTCGTGGCCGACCGCGCCGAGGGCCACGCGGTGGTCAAGGCGTCCGGGCTTTATCCAAACGTGAAGTGAGGACGCCGGCGCAGTGGATTTGACATTCGCCCCGCCCGCCGCCAGTTCGTGAAGCGGGCGGCGGCGAACATGATCCCGGTCGGGATTGGTCCCGTGATTCGGGGCAAAATCCGGTGCTGCAATGTCATAAATTTTGCCGCGTTGCGACTTTAATCTTCGCGCCCGCTGGTTCCACAATCGTGCTTCACGGCGCGCATCTGTATTATCCGAGCAATGAGACTTCGCCGCCGGCTCTCCGTTCTTGTCGCGATCGCTTTGGTGCCGTCGTTATTGCTCACGGCATACAATGCCGCACGCTGGCGAATATTTCTCGAAGACGAAACCCGCGCCACGGCGCGTTCCGAAGCGCGCCTGACGTCCGGGGAGCTGGAGCAAATCATCGATAATGCGCGTCAGCTGATGACGGCAATGGCAAAATACCCGCTGAGTGCGGATAACAAGGAAGAATGTGCCTCGTATTTCAAATCCATAATTTCATACGTTAAAATCTTTCGCGAGGCTGCGATCATCGATACGGACGGAAGGTTTCTTTGCTCCACCATTCCGTTTCAAGAAGCTCTCGATGTCGGCGATCGCGCCGGCTTTTATCAGTCCCTGAAAGCCGACAAGCTCGTCATTGGAACGATCATTCACGGTCAATCGACCGGATCGACGCCAATCCAATTATCGATGCCCTACAGAGATGCCGACGGCTCGATAAAAGGATTGATCGTCGTTATCGGAGACTCGGCAAGACTGGCTGAAAGGTTCCAGGCATACCAATGGCGATCCGAACACCGGCTTATCATCATGGACGGCCGGGGCGCCTTGAAGCTCACCCTTCCGGCGAGCGATTTCGAGGAAGCAGACAGCATTGCCAAACAGGCCTTTCCCCTGATCCCGTCTGCAAAGTCGGGAACGATTGACGTGAAGGATTCAATCGGACGGTCTTTGATTGTCGGAGTTGCGGCGCCGGGCAGCACGGATGAGGGCCTATTCGCGGCGGTAGCGCTGGACCGCGATTCCGCTTTGGCAGAAACCTCCATCGTCAACGTGCGGAGCATTGCTTTCGATTTTGTCTTCATAATTCTTGCCGTCGTCGCCGTATGGCTCGCTGCCTATCTCATGATCGATCGTCCTGTGCGCGCGATCATCAAGAGTGCGCGCAAATGGGAGTCGGGTGACATGTCGACGGCGTTCCCGAAATTCAGATATTCCGACGAATTTGGACAGCTGAGCGCGGCACTGACTCGAATGTCGGGCAGGATCGACGAACTGCTTAAGCAAAAAGATCTTTTGCTACGTGAGCTTCAGCACCGCGTAATGAACAGCCTGGCGTTGCTCTCGGGCCTTTTGGATATGCAAAGGCGGTCGGCCCGCGGCGCCGTGGCGAAAGAAAATCTTGCCAATGCCCGCGACCGCGTTGTCGCGATGGGAACGGTCTATCGCCATCTCTACCAGACCAACACCTTGGAATACGTGGAATTCAGCGATTTTCTAAGGACGATCTGCGATACCAGCGGCAGCGCCTATGTCGGGGCCAAAAGGCCATCCATCGAAGTCGAGGCCGACTCGCTCGAGCTTTCAGGTCCACATGCGATTTCGCTCGGCATGTTGACCCACGAATTGATAACGAATGCGCTTAAGCATGCTTTTTCGGACAGCGAATCGGGGTCGATCAAAGTCACGCTGAAACACAAAAAGCGCGGCGCTATCGTTTTGAGCATCGCTGACCGGGGGCGAGGGCTACCAGACGACTTCAAAATAGAAGGCAAGTCTTCGTCCCTGGGAATGAAGATGGTCGCTTCAACCGTGCAACAGCTTGGCGGCACATTGGAAATCAATAGACTTAAGCCGGGGACGGAATTTTTGATCCACCTGCCCGCCGATATCGCCCGAACCTGATCGGTTTCCATGCGGTGTCTATGCTATGGTGTGGCTGCGAGATCGGCGGGACCGGGCCCGATCCGACCAACGCCGCTCTCGCCTGCGACGCGCGTATGATGCTCGCCGGCGGCTGCGACTATACCGGCGTGGCGCCGATGGACGGCGTCATCCTCGGCTCCGGCGGCCAGCGGACCGGCGTGTCGGTGAACGTGATCCCGGTCGGCTGAACGCGCCGGCGCCTCGCTCATAATGGACGAGACCGATCGGGACTGATCGGCGCCGACAAGGGAGGCAACCCGTGAAGCATTCAGGGCTTCTGCGTTTCGCCACTGCGCTTGTTTTGTGCGTCCTGTTGTGTGTCCTGGCCCAAAGCACGCAGCCACTGCCGGCGGACGGCGCCATTGCCCTGCAACCTGTGTCTTATTCGCCGGGCGATGCGAGAGCCGCACCCTCGGGCGCGATGGCGCGAAGCAAAAAACTGAGGATGGCTTGCTACCCCGTTTGGGGCCAGTGCACGAAAGATTCCGACTGCTGTACCGGGTTCTGCAGAGTCGGCAGGGTGACCGCCTATTGCGACTACAATTAATCGATTTGTCGCGCGCGGATATCTCTGCGCTCCGGAGCAAATCCGAACGGCCTCGGTGATATAGACAGCCTTAACTCGTCGCGGCTTTCGCCAAAGCTGCCAGTACGGCGGCAAGACGTCCCGTGACTTCGCTGACCGAGGCGGCATTGCCGTGGCGCGCCGCGATCCAGGCCGGCTCGTTATAGGACAGCCAAACCTTGCCGGCCGCATCCTCGTAGACCAGAGCCTTCAGCGGCAGGTCGATGCCGGTGGTCTGCAGCGCTTGCATCAGCGGCGTGCCGCCTTTCGCGTTGCCGAAGATCAGCAGTTCGGTTGGGCGCAGCGGCATGCCGGCCTCTTTGGCGCCGGCGGCATGATCGATCCGGGCGAACACCGTCAGGCCTTTGGCTTTAACATCGGCCTCGAGCCGATTCATGGTTTCCTTGGCGCTGTGGATGCTCGGCAGGGTGGTCAGGCCATTTTCGGACATGGATGGGTACCCCGGTTACGGCAAATTTACGCTCGCGGGAAGCTGCAGCGACGGCGGCGACGGCGCCACTATTGACCGGAAGCCATAGTCGCGGGAAGAAGACCATTAGTTGCACGATCCTGCCCGAAAAGCCGGACACCAGCCCGCGAATCCAGCCCGAGGCAAGCTTTTGGGGATCATGCCGGGAGGAAAACGACAGGTATGGCCGACGACGAAAATAAGAAGCCCGGCCACACGCTTGCCGACCATCTTTACGGCCGTGACGTCGTGCATGCGCATGACGACGACACCGACCATGATCATGACCACGACATCGAGGCCGATGACGGGCCGATCGAGGACAATCCGCTGTGGCGGCAGGACAATGTCTCGCTCACCACCGTCGGCATCGATATCGGTTCCTCGGGCACGCAAGTGATCTTCTCGCGGGTGCATCTGCGCCGCCTCGCCGAAGATCTGACCAGCCGCTATTACGTCATCTCGCGCGAGACCCTGTTCCAGTCGCCGGTGGCGCTGACGCCGTACCAGAGCGAGGAACGCATCGACGACCGGAAGCTCGGCGAGATCATCGACGACGCCTACGTCGCGGCGCAGTTGTCGCCGGACAATATCGATACCGGCGTGGTCATTCTCACCGGCGAGGCGTTGCGGCGCGAGAACGCGCAAGGCATCGCCAAGATCCTCTCCGAACAGGGCGGCGAATTCGTCACCGCCACCGCCGGCCATCACATGGAGGCGATGCTCGCGGCCTACGGCTCGGGCGCGGCGCGCGTGTCGAGCGACGAGCACAAGCGCATCCTCAATATCGATATCGGCGGCGGCACCACCAAGCTCGGTCTGGTCGAGAACGGCAAAGTGATCGCAACCGCTGCGATCCATATCGGCGGCCGGCTGCAGGTGGTCGAGAACGGCAAGATCACCCGGCTTGATCCGGCCGGAAGACATCACGCCAAGCGCGCCGGGTTCTCCTGGAACCGCGGCGACGCAGTCGGACGCGACGATCTACAGAAGGTCGCCGACGTGATGGCGGAGACGCTGGTTGCCGCAATCACGGCGCGGCCGATGCCGCACGACATTGCACATCTTTATCTTACCGACCCGATCGAGAATTTTGGCCGCATCGACGGCGTGATGTTCTCCGGCGGCGTCGCCGAATACATCTATGAACGGGAGACGCGGGATTTCGGCGATATGGGGCCACGGCTCGGCCGCGCCATCCACGCTCTGATCGACAAGAAGGCGCTACCGTGGCCGGTGCTGCCGGCCGGCGAGTGCATTCGCGCCACCGCGCTCGGTGCCTCCGAATACAGCGTGCAGCTCTCCGGCAATACCAGCTACATTTCGGCGCCGGGCGAGCTTCTGCCGCGCCGCAATCTGCAAGTGCTGCTGCCGCCGTTCGCCTGCGGCGAGACCATCGATTCCGATCAGCTCGCCAAAGCGATCCGCAACCATCTGGTCGCCTTCGATATCACCGACGCCGAGCACGAAATCGCCCTGGCGCTGCGCTGGACCGGCTTGCCAAGCTATCAACGGCTGGCCGCCTTTGCCGAAGGCATCAAGCACGGGCTCGCCGACCGTATCGAAAAGAAGCTGCCGCTCTACATTATGCTCGACGGCGATGTGGCGCAGACGCTCGGCCATATCCTGCGCGACGAATTGCATGTCGCGAGCGAGCTCCTGGTCATCGACGGCGTCGTGCTGTGGGATTTCGACTATATCGATCTCGGCCGCATCCGCATGCCGTCCTACACCGTGCCGGTCACCATCAAATCGCTGGTATTCAACGAAGACCCGCGCGGGCCGCGGCCGCGCCAGCGCTTGCATCATCATGATCATGACCATAATCACGATCACGATGATGGGCATCATCACCGCGACCACCATCATCATCACGGCCATGATCATGACGATACCCATAGCCACAAACATGGGCATGACCACCACTAGCCGTTTGCGCACCCTGTTCGCTAAAATCGGCGCCAGCGCCGGAAAATGTAAGGGATGAAATATGGCCGACACGACCAAAAAAGACGCCAAGGTTTCTGACGATCTCGCCGCCAAGTTCAAGACCGAGAAGGAAACGCCCTATACGCGCTGGGTGAAGGCGGAAGGCCTCGACATCATCCCGTCCTTCTATGTGCGGAATCTCAATCACGTCGAGCTGAAACCCTGGGCACGGCGCGGCGGCAACGCGGTGTTTCTCAATCACGACGCCTCGCGCACCTCGAACGACTGCTATGTGATGGAGATTCCGCCAGGCAAGAGTCTTGCCCCACATCGCCAGCTTTATGAGGAAATGATCCTCGTGCTGTCCGGTCGCGGCTCGACCACGGTGTGGAACGATGCCGGCGCCCGCATCACCTTCGAGTGGAAGGAAGGCGCGCTGTTCGCCATCCCGCTGAATTGTCATCACCAGCATTTCAACGGCTCCGGCAAGGAGCCCGCGCGCTACGTCGCCGTCACCAACGCGCCGCCGGTGATCAATCTCTATGAAGATCTCGATTTCATCTTCAACACCAAATACGACTTCAAGGACCGTTTCGCCGGCGAGCCGGATTATTTCTCCTCGAAAGGCGAGCAGAAGGGTTTTATGCTGACCACGAATTTCGTGCCGGACGCCGTGAATATTCCGCTGATCACCGCGACCGAGCGCGGCGCCGGCGGCGGCCATATCCGCTTCAACATGGCCAAGGGCTCGATGAACAGCCACATTTCGCAGTTCCCGATCGGCACCTATAAGAAGGGCCATGCCCACGGGCCGGGTGCGCATGTCATCGTGCTCTCCGGCGAGGGCTTCTCGATGATGTGGCCCGAAGGGGAGGAGCCGCAGCGCTTCGATTGGGAAATCGGCACCTGCATCGTGCCGCCGAACATGTGGTTCCACCAGCACTTCAACACCGGCAATACGCCGTCGCGCTATCTCGCCTTCAAACACGAAGGCGTCGCCATCAGAAACGCGCAAGGCGTGCCGAAGGCCTGGATCTCGCGCCGCGTCGGCGGCGACCAGATCGATTACATCGACGAGAAGCCGGAGATCCGCCGCGTCTTCGCCGCGGAGCTCGCCAAACACGGCATTGCATCGCGCATGGACGCGGCCTATGCCAAAGAGATGGCCGAACTCGGCATCAAATCGGCATAACCACCTGGCGCGAACGCAATGACCGACGAAGCGACAACTGCCGAAACGCCGTTCTGGCGGTTTTCGCTGAAGTTCTATCGTCAACCGTCGGTGTCGGAGGCCTGCATCGCCTTGCAGGACGAGTTCGGCGTCGACGTCAACCTGCTGCTGTTTCTGCTCTGGCTCGCCTCCGACGACCGGCAATTGTCGGTCGACGAGGTCAGGATGCTGGACGACAATGTGCGCGATTGGCGCAACCTCACCATCGTGCCGATCCGCGACGTGCGGCGGAAATTGAAAGGCGCCGCGACCCTGGTCGATCCCGGCGCGCAGGAAGCATTCCGCAACAAGGTGAAGACCGTCGAGCTCGAGGCCGAGCGGCTGCAGCAGGAGGCACTATACGCGTTCGCCAAATCGGGCCCCCTCGGCACCGAAGCACTGCCCCCGGCGGCGGCGCTCGCCAATATCGGCGCCTATGAAAGCCTGCTCGGCGTAAATTTTCCGAATCCCGCAGTTGCTGCGCTGGCCAGCGCCTTTGCCGCCGTTATCGGCCGTTAACCGCTCCGGGCTGACGCTGTAAGCACGATTGCGCACCGGCTGCACCGCATGGCACAAGAGCGCCCGAAAAGACACGTCAACCCACGCGGTCTTGCGCGATCTAAAAGAGATGGCTCTCAGGGATTATGGCTCACAAAGACTCGGCGAAAGCAAAGCGATTGATTATCGGCATTTCCGGCGCCTCGGGTACGATCTACGGCGTGCGGCTGCTTGAAATGCTGCGCAAAGCCGAGGTCGAGACTCATCTGGTGATGAGCAAGTCGGCGGAAATGACGCTGGCTTACGAGACCGACATCAAGGCGAAGGACCTGCGCACGCTCGCCGCGGTGCATTATCCGGTCAGCGATATCGGCGCTGCGATCTCCTCGGGCTCGTTTCCGACCATGGGCATGATCATCGCGCCGTGCTCGATCCGCACCATGAGCGAGATCGCGACTGGGGTGACCTCGTCGCTGCTGTCGCGCGCTGCCGACGTGGTGCTCAAGGAAAAGCGCCGGCTGGTGCTGGCCGTACGCGAGACTCCTTTGCATGGCGGACATCTGCGCACCATGACGACGCTCGCCGATATCGGCGCGGTCATCGCGCCGATCGTGCCGGCCTTCTATAATCGGCCGCAATCGGTCGACGACATCATCAATCACACCTGCGGCCGGCTGCTCGACCTGTTCGGCATCGACACCGGCATGGTCAAACGCTGGAAAGGCGGCACGGCAGAGGAATAAGCCGCAACACGGAGAGCAACGGGGAAGCACCATGGACCAGAAACGCTACGACATCGGCCTGGCCAAGCGCCGCCAAGTTCTCGGCGAAGCCTATGTCGACCGCGCACTGCAAAACGTCGACGACTTCAATCGCGATTTTCAGCGCCTGCTCACCGAATATTGCTGGGGCGAGACCTGGGGCGACGAAACCTTGACGCCGCGCGAGCGTTCGCTCCTCAATCTCGGCATGATCGGCGCGCTCGGCAAAATGGAAGAATTCGCCACCCACGTGCGCGGCGCGCTCAATAACGGGCTGACGCCGGACGAGATTCGCGCCGCGCTCACCCAGGTCATGATCTATTGCGGCGCGCCGATCGGCGTCGATTGCTTCCGCGTCGCCAAGCCGATTGTCGCCGAATACATGAAGACCAGGAAGTAACTTAACAGAAAGCCCGCGCCATGCTCGATCAGTCCGCACAGGATAAGAAGAAGAAGAACATTTCCGGCCCGCCGCTCGATTTTCAGGAACATCTGGCACGGCTTGAAGCGGACGGCCTGCTGCTGCGCATCGAGCGGCCGATCAACAAGGACACCGAGCTGCATCCGCTCGTGCGCTGGCAGTTCCAGGGCGGGCTCAAGGAAAATCAGCGGCGCGCTTTCCTGTTCACCAATGTCGTCGACGGTTCGGGCCGTCGTTACGACATGCCGGTCGCGATCGGCGCGCTTGCGGCTTCCGCCGAGATCTATGCCGTGGGCATGGGCCGCCCGGTCGGCGAGATCGGCGACGCCTGGATGAACGCGATCAATCATCCGATCACGCCGGTCGTCGTGAAGTCGGCGCCGTGCCAAGAGGTGGTCATCAAAGGCGACGCGCTGCGTCAGCCCGACGGCGGGCTCAAACTTCTGCCGGTGCCGATCTCGACGCCGGGCTATGACGCCGCCCCTTACCTCACCGCCACGCTGTGCATCACCAAGGACCCGGAAACCGGCGTCCGCAACATGGGAACCTATCGGGCGCAGCTGAAAGCGACCGACCGGCTCGGCGTGCGCATGGCGGCGCGGCCGGGCGGCGCCGGCGGCTATCTGCACTGGCAGAAACACCGCAAGCTGAAGACGCCGATGCCGATCGCCATCGTCGTCGGTTGCGCGCCGGTGGTGCTGTTCACCGGGCCGCAAAAGCTGCCGATCGATTGTGACGAGATGGCGGTCGCCGGCGCGCTGGCCGGCGAGCCGATCCGAACTGTCAAAGGCGTCACCGTCGATCTCGATATTCCGGCCGATGCCGAATGCGTGGTCGAAGGACTGATCGATCCGGAACTGCTCGAGCCGGAAGGCCCGTTCGGCGAAAGCCACGGCCACGTCGCGCTCGAAGACTTCAACATGTCGATGCGGGTCACCGCGATCACCCATAAGCGTAAAGCGGTCTGGGTTTCGATCCTGAGCGAGGTGACGCCGAGCGAGTCGAGCGTGATGAAGCGCGTCGCCTACGAGCCGCGCTACCTCTCGCATTTGCGCGATACGCTCGCCATCAAGGGCGTGCGCCGCGTGGTGCTGCACGAGCCGCTGACCAATCTGCGCAAGGTCATGTTCGTGCAATTCGCGCCCGGCGTGGCACGCACAGAGATTTGGCGCGCGCTGCACGGCGCCGCGAGCCTGCAGGCCGATATCGGCAAATAT
>DATJLN010000097.1:0-2372 GCA_035509535.1 Xanthobacteraceae bacterium
CTCGTCGATCATCGTGAGCGGGACCCCGTTCAAGCGTCCACGCGGGCAGCGCAAGGGTCCGAACGAAGAAGTGCCGAGCTATGGGCCGTCGCGCAATCTCGATTTCGAGTTGGAGCTTGGCATGTATGTCGGCACGCCGAGCGAACTCGGCGAGCCTGTGCCCGTCGCCGACGCGGCCGAGCACATTTTCGGCTTTTGTCTCCTCAACGACTGGTCGGCGCGCGACGTTCAGGCCTGGGAATACCAACCGCTTGGGCCATTCCTGGGCAAGAATTTCGCCACCACGGTCTCACCGTGGGTGGTGAGCGCGCAAGCGCTGGCGCCGTTTCGCACCGCGGCCTTTGCGCGGCCGGCCGGGGACCCCGCACCGCTGCCGCATCTCGACGATGCCGACGATCGCGCCCGTGGTGGGCTCGACATCTCGCTCGAAGTTCATCTTTCGACCGAAGCAATGCGGCGCGCCGCGCAGGCGCCGATGCGCATCACGCGAACATCGTGCGCGCAGCTCTATTGGACCGTAGCGCAAATGGTCGCCCATCACACCAGCAATGGCTGCAATCTGGCGATCGGCGACTTGATCGGCACCGGCACCGTGTCCGGGCCGGAGAAATCGAGCTGGGGCTCGCTCCTCGAACTCACCGCCCGCGGCCGCGAGCCGCTTGTGCTTCCAAGCGGCGAGAAACGCGGCTTCATCGAGGACGGCGACGAGATCATTTTTCGCGGCTTTTGCGAAAAAGACGGCTTCGTCCGCATCGGCTTCGGCGAATGCCGCGCGGTGGTTCTGCCGGCCGGATGACGCCGCGCACGCCTGATCGTGAGGAAATGCCATGAACAAGGACGATCAAAGACACGCTGCCGAGCAGTTTCGCAATCTACACCGCACGCCGCCGATTCTGCTTTTGCCCAACGCCTGGGACCCGATGAGTGCGCGCATCTTCGAAGCGGCCGGGTTTCCCGCCGTGGCGACGACCAGCGGCGGGCTCGCCTGGGCGCTCGGCTATCAGGACGGCGAGCAGGCACCGTGGGCGGAAGTGGTCGCGGCGACGCGCCGCATCGTCGACGCCGTGAAGGCGCCGGTGACCGCCGACATCGAGACCGGCTACGGCGAAACGCCCGACGAGGTCGGGCGCAATGTCGCCGAGATCATCCGTGCCGGAGCGGTCGGCGTTAATCTGGAGGACGGCACCAAACGGCCGGACCAACCGCTCAGAGCCGTCGACGATGCCGCCGCACGCATCCGCGCGGCGCGCGCCGCGGCCGACGCGCAAGGCGTTCCGATCGTTATCAATGCGCGGATCGATCTTTATTTGAAGCACGTCGGCGACGAACAATCGCGCTTTGCCGAAACGATACGCCGGGCCGAGGCCTATGTGGCCGCCGGCGCTGACTGCATCTTTCTGTTCGGCATTGCCGATCTGGACCTGATCGGCAAGCTCGCGGCGGCCATCAAGGCGCCGGTCAATGTCGTCGGTCGTGCCGGCATGCCGGGTCTCGCCAAGCTGCAAGCGGCCGGCGTCGCGCGCGTCAGCATCGCCTCGGGCGCCAGCATGGTTGTCATGTCGCTCATTTCCAGCATCGCCGAGGAGCTGCGTCAAAAAGGCGAATTCGATAGTCTCAAATCCACGATGACGCGCATCGAGGCACAGAAACTGTTCGCGAGGGAATAGCGCATGTCCCGGAAAAGTGGGACCGGTTTTCCGAAACGGACATGCGCCAATGCAAAAGGAGAGATGACCGATGACGATGAAGGCCCGCATGGACTTCCGCAAAGCCTCGCCGGAAGGCGCCAAGGCGATAAGCGAGCTACACGCCTTCGTTCATCGCTGCGGCCTCGAACACACGCTGCTCGAATTGGTCAAGCTGCGCGCTTCGCAGCTCAACGGCTGCGCCCACTGCATCGACATGCATACCAAAGAACTGCGCGCCGCGGGCGAAAGCGAGCAGCGCCTTTATCTGCTCGATGCCTGGGAGGAATCGCCGTTCTACACCGACCGCGAACGAGCGGCTTTGGCCTGGACCGAAGCGCTTACGCTCATCACCGAGGGCCACGTGCCGGACGCAGTCTACGAACTGGCGCGCACGCAATTCGATGAACAGGAACTCGCCAATCTGACACTCGCTATCGTCGCCATCAACGGCGCCAATCGCCTCAACATTGCGTTCCGCACGGTGCCGGGCAGCTATCGCGCGCGCGTTCGGCACGCGGCGGAGTGAACAAATTCAATCGTTCACCGTCATCCTGAGGTGCGAGCCATAAGCGTGTTTACGCGCGTCTTTGACGCGCTATGGCGAGCCTCGAAGGATGCGGCCTCTGCGTTCGGGCCGTCGCCCTTCGAGGCTCGGCGCTGCGCGCCGAGCGCCTCAGGGTGACG
>DATJLN010000098.1:0-9891 GCA_035509535.1 Xanthobacteraceae bacterium
AGAAGCGAAGGCCGGCGGAATCCTCCACGAGGTAATAATCGCGCGTGGGTTTCGGCTCGCGGTAGCGCCACCACTCGGCGCCGATGCGTTCCGGCCCTTGAGAGCCGGCGATGTAATAGGTCACGCCGCGCCAGGAAAAACGCCGCGGCGGTCCGTCGGGGACAAGGGCGGTGACTTCCGTCGGCTCGGCTTGCGGCAGGAGAAGAAGCGGCCGCGATCTCTCGTCGGCAAGCGGCCAGGCGGCTTCCTCGGCGTGCAAGTCCTCGGCGTGCAAGTCCTCGGCGCGCAAGTCCTCGCTGCTCGCTTTCTCGTCGCCGTCCGCGGTCAGGATTTCAGCGCGTTCGGGGATGTAACTCTCGACCGGCTCGAAGCGCCGTACGCCTTGCGTGCCGAGCCGTCCGCGCAGCGTATCGATCAAAGCGGCATAGCGTTCGGCGGCGTCGCCATTCGTTGGGCCGAGCGCGTCATCGGACAGGTCGGCAGAACTGATCTCGATTTGCCGCGCCGGCATTGGTTCGGCGCAGGTAATGGCAAGCCCGATCGCCTCGTAGCCGAACTCCGCGCCGAAACCCGAGCCGAACCCCGTGTCGTGTGTTGCCGCCAGCGCGGCGAGTTTCAGATCGAACAGCCGCACCACATGCGCCACATTGCGGGTCGGCAACGTAAGCCCGATATCGACGGTCTCGACCGCGCCGTCGACGCGATACAGGCAAAGCCGCAAGGCCCGCGCGCCGGCATCATCGCGCGCCAGCACATTGGCCAGTGTCTGCATCAGCCGGTCCGTCCGCGCGATCACCGCTTCCTGCGTCATGATCGGCTCGAGCAGATAATGCAGGCTGTGATAGACCGGCGGCGCGACGATCGGCACCAGCGGCTCGTCGCAGAGGCCGAGCGCCTGATCGACGCGGCGCAACAGCTGCGCCGCAAAGCGCGCGGCAAAGGGCGCACGCGGTTTGTCGAGCAGCGCTCCGACCGTCTTGAAGCCGAGCCGGCGCAGGCTGCCACGAATGTCCGGCTGGAGCCGCAAGGCGTCGACCGGCAAATCGGCCAGCGCGGACGCTTCGTCGCCCGACGGCAGCACGAACAAAGGCGAAGCGTGAAAATGCGACAGCGCCCAGGCAGCACCAGGCGTTGCGGCCACCGCAAGCCGTGCCGGCAAGCCGAAATCCTTCAGCCGTGCGGCAAGATCGGCAAGGAGCTTGTCCTCGCCGCCGAACAGATGCGCCGCGCCTTCGATATCGAGGAAAAATCCGTCGGCGCCGTTTTCTTCGTCCCAGAGATCTCGCGACCACGGTGAAGCAGTCGGCGTATAGCGCGTCGCCCATAGAGCGACGCGGCGCAATGCGGCGTCATCGGCCGCGGCATCGAGGGGGCGCACTTGAAGATCCCCTTGCAGTCCCTCGGCTTTGGCCCGCGCATCGGCCAGCGTTTCGCCGACCGCGAGGCCATGGTCTTGCGCCGCCGCGTTCAAGGCGGCGATGTGCAGCCCGCCGCTTGCCGCGACGACAAGGACGAAGGGCCGGTCAGGATCCACCGGCTTGCTTGCGGGCGCGAGCGTTTGGGCTGCGAGGAAGCGCGTGATCGGCCAGCGCGGCAGCCAGACTGAAACGATGCGTGACATGGTCGTACTCCACCTTCCATTCCCCAGGACGTCCGTTGCGGCAGCGTTCAAGCTGCAGATGCCAGCGCGGGTGGGCGATGAGCCCGAAGCGGTCGCGTGCGGCTTCCGCCACGCCGACGCGCCAGCGCGTTGCGGCGGCGCTGGCTTCGAGCGGCGGCGCCGGCCGGATGAGAAAGAGCGGCCGGCCGCTGTCATTGGCGGCGAGATGCAGTTTCTGGCTGGTCCTCAGGTCGAGCCGGTCGATTGCGGCGGCGACCGCCAGCGGCACACCCGAATGCAAAGCCTCGGCCACGGCCCAGAGACTGTCTTTGCGGTGTGCGGTTTCGACCAGCGTGACGCGGGCCGGATCGAGGCCGAGGCTGCTGAGGCCGTGCCCGGAAACATATCGGCAAAGGTGACCCTGGTCGCGCCGGCCATAGGCCGGCAGGATGAAGATGAGAGGTCCCGACGGCCGCAGGTTCGCCAGCACGGCGATCACAAAACCAAAGGCGGCGGGAAGCGTGCCTTCCGTAGCGGGCACGACCTCATGCAGGGCGCCGCGGGCAAGTCCGCCGCGTGGCAGATGGGAATCCAAGGCAGGCAGGCCGAAGGGCAGGGTGCTGTGGATATCGTCCACGGCCGGCAAGAGACGACGCAAGTCTGCGAGGACCGCAGAACGCGTGGGCGCACGCGTTTCAGCGCGGTTTTGCACTCCTGTCGAAAGCTCCGCCAGATCGGCCATTGACCTACTTTCTTTCTGACTTTCTGAATGCGTACTTGTGGGTAAGCATCTGTAAAAACGCCTGAATTAGCTGTTGATATGCCCTGTATAGAAGGGTGAACAAGCCATATATGTTCACTGTATGTTCTAGATCGTTACCATAGAACAAATAAAGAACATTGCCAAGCGGCTGCCGGTTGCGGTCGCGCCGGCCGGCGACCCAAAAGCTTGTACCGGCAGGAAAGCTTATGTCGGCAGGTTGTGTCGGCAGGTTGTGTCGGCAGGTCTTGCGTTGCTTTTCAGGCTTGGCGTGAGGAGTCCTGGGCGCTTAAAGTGCCGCCCGTGAAAATCATCATCCGACTGGCAGTTGCAGCCACGCTTTCTTCAGCAGCGGCATTCGCTTTCGGCGTCTCGACCGGGCGCGCCTCGACCGATGGCGATGCGCCGTGGTGTGCGGTGGTCGATCAGGGTGCTGGCAACGTCATGTGGGAGTGCTACTACCGGACGATCGCCGAGTGCCGGCCCAATGTGCTCGGCGGCAATCGCGGCTTCTGCCAGCGCAATCCGTATTATCAGGCGGCCGCGCCGCAATATTACCGGGGCGCGCCGCCGCCGGGCGCCACCCGTTGGCGCTATATCGGCCACGGAAATTATGTAGGGGAATGACCAGTCATGCCGGAAGCCGACAAGGAAGGGGAACGCTATTCCCCGGACCAGCCGCAGCAGACGCCGGGCTTTTTTCTCAAGGGCACGCATCAGCTCGACTGGGGCATGAAGAACCGGATGGCCCGGGTCTTCGATCCGAAGTCCGGCCGCACCGTGATGCTGGCGATCGACCACGGCTATTTCCAGGGCCCGACCACGGGGCTTGAGCGCATCGATCTCTCCATCGTGCCGCTGCTGCCGTCCTGCGATGCGCTGTTCTGCACCCGCGGCATCCTGCGCAGCGTCATTCCCGCCGAGTGCCAGAAGCCGATGGTGCTGCGCGCCAGCGGCGGCCCGAGCATTCTGCGCGAGGAGTTATCCGACGAGCAGATCGCCATGGACATGGACGACGCGATACGGCTCAATGCCGCCGGCGTCGGCATTCAAGTTTTCATCGGCGGCGAGCACGAGACGCGCTCGGTGCACAATATGACCAAGCTGGTCGATGCCGGCCTGCGCTCAGGCGTGCCGGTGATGGGCATCACCGCCGTCGGCAAGGCCATGGTGCGCGACGCCAAATATTTCCGGCTCGCCTGCCGCATCATCGCCGAGCTCGGCGCGCAATACGTGAAGACATATTATGTCGAGGAAGGCTTCGAGACCGTCACCGCTTCATGCCCGGTGCCGTTCGTGATGGCCGGCGGCAAGAAGCTGCCCGAGCTCGACGCGCTGACCATGGCTTACAATGCCGTGCAGCAGGGAGCGGCCGGTGTCGATATGGGCCGCAATATCTTCCAATCCGAAGCGCCGAACGCAATGATCGAGGCGGTCGCCGCCGTCGTGCACAGGAACATGAAGCCGAAAGAGGCTCTTGATCTGTTCAACACGCTCAAGGCCAAAGGCGCCAAAGGGGCAGTGCGCGCGGCGTAAGCTTTTACGCTGCGCTTTCACGCCGCGCTCGGATTAGGCGTTGCGGCGCATCGCAACCGCGCGCTGTCCTGCGCCTTGCCTGATGAGCGCTGCGCCAGGCTGCGGATATCATGAGCAACAACTGGGTGCAGGCATGCGTGCGTGCGGCCGCAGTCAGGCCGTTCGGGCGACACGGTGCCGTGCGGGAGGGCTCGACAATAGATGCCGTTTGGATGCGCACTCAGCTGTGAGTCCGCATCGGCCCGGCGCCGATCAGGAACCAGGCGATGACGCCGGCAGTGATCGCGCCGCTCAGTGCCGCGAGCAGTTGCGCAACCCGAGTATCGCCGCCGATCGCACTGGAATTTTGTGCTTCGGCATTTTGGTCGTCAGTCTGCATGTTCGCGTCTTGCGGGCCGATCGCCTCCGCGTCCGCATATTGCTCTGTCGCGACCGGCGCTCGAGCAACGAAAGCGGCTGGTGAAGTCCCGGATGCGTCGATCCCGCCGCCATCGGCGCGATCGCCGCGCGGCAGCGCCGATGCCGTCGGCGGTGAAATTTCAGCGGCAAGATCAAGCGCATTGATTTGATCCGCCGCGGCGATCACCACGGTTTCGCCGTCGATCACCACGGCGCTGGGCGAGGGCGCATTGTCCTGATGCGCCTGGTCGCTCTCCGCCGTCTGCGCATTGTCCACCGGCGCGGGCGGAGCGGCAGAAGCGGAATTTTCCGGTGTTGCGCTCGCCGCCACTGCCACTGAGGCATCGGCGGGTGCATTGCTGCGCGCCGGATCGGCGTGCTGATCAGTTTCTCGTGCCGTTGTGGTGGCCTCTCCGTGTTTCCTCCTTGCAGATCGTCTCGGCCTGGTTTTCCGCGCGGCGGCGGAATTGTCGGCTTGACCGGACGTCGCCGCATTTTCTCCGGTGATGAGCCGGATCAACAGCGGCTCGCCGGCGTGGTCGGCGCTTGTGCTCTGCGCATGCGCACCGCTTGCCGCGAGAATACCGGCTACGCCCGCGGCCGCCGCCATGGAAATCATGCGCATATGCAGCATTCGCGTCCTCCGTTGCGCATAGAAGGAAAGGAGAAGGATGACGCCCCGCACGCATCCGGCAATGCCCGGATGACCTCACGATGACGCAATTGCGGATTCTTTGCCGCAAACGGCGGATGGAAAAAGGCGGCCGTTTGAATGACGGGCTTTTACCCGTGCTGGAGCAGAGACGGAATCGCGACGCCGGCAGCAAGCGCTGCGAAGGACAGCACCGTCATCACCGGAATCGACGGCCGGGGAGGCGCACGTTCGGCCATCGACATGCCCTCCATGGAGCGATTGCTTTTGGCCATATCGCCGCCCATCGCCGCGGTGCTGCGACCGTGGCCATTGGCGGTCACGGCGCCAGGGCGAACGGTCATCATGCCGTGTTTGAGATGGTTGGCGACGAGCCACCAGTTCATCGGATAGGCGATGATGAAGCCGGCGAGGAGTCCCATCGACATGACGAACCAAAAGGCCGGCGACGCCGGATTTTTGGCGCCGGCAACGAATCTCCGCAGGATCATTGCCGTGGGCACCATGCCGGCCATCAAGAGATTCATCGACAACAGTTCAGGCACGAATGTGTCGATCGGCGCCTTCCGGTAGGAACCGCCGGCCTGATTGCGCATGAACAGAGCCTGGAAGATCGTCCAGCCAAAGCCGAAGCCGAGCACGTATTCGACCGCCGTTTCGGCCGGCTGCGGCAGGACAAGGACCGCCGACAGCACCGCGCCGACGAGAATGCCGATGCCGTCGCCGGCGACGCAGTGCATGGTCGATCCGAGCGTTTGCCGCCAGCGCGCGGCCGTATAGCGCTCATGCAGTCCGGGCAGCGGCTCGCGGCAGCCGAGCACGTAAAGGAAAGCGCCGATCACACCGGTATAGGCGGTGACCAATATGAATCCCCATTTCAGCACCGGGGATTCGGGCGTGGAGCGGATATCGATCGCAACGAACAGCAGCGCGGCTGCAGTCAACACGAACCACAACAGCATGACGCCATCGAGCATCGGATGGCCTCCGGCTTTGCGAAGGTGCGGTGTCCGGGCCCGTCTCAGCCGGCCCGGACTTGTGGCACCATCATACTGCAAAACCGGGCGGTGCGCTTTGGGGTTGTGCGGCTGCCGCCGGAGCTATTCCACCGTGACGCCGCTTGCCTTGATCGGCGCGGCCCATTTGGCGATTTCGCTCTTGACCAGGTCGCCGAGATGTTGCGGCGTGGCGTCCTGATCGGAGACGATTTCGGCGCCGAGCCCGGTCAGCTTGTCGTGCACCGCCGGCGTATGCATGGCGGCGAGCGCCGCATCGTGAATTTTCTTCACGATCGGTTCCGGCGTGTTCTTCGGCAGGAAGATCGCGTTCCAGGTATAGGCGACCAGGCCGGGCGTGCCTTGTTCCGCGGCGGTCGGCACATTCGGCAGCGCGGGCGAGCGCTTGGTGTCGAGGATCGCCAGACCTTTGACCACGCCGCTGTCGATCGGCGGCTTCGCGGTGGTGATGATATCGCACATATAATCGACGCGGCCGCCTTCCAGATCCTGCAGCGCCGGTCCCGTGCCGCGATAGGGCACATGCGTGACATTGACGCCGATCACGTAATTCAACAGCACACAGCCGAGATGCGTCGCGGAGCCGGCGCCGGCCGAGGCGAACTGCATCTTCGACTGGTTCGCCTTGGCGTAGGCCACGAATTCCTTGAAGTTGTTGACCGGCAGATCCTTGCGCGTCTCCAAAACGATCGGGACGTTGGCGATCAAAATGACCGGCGTGAAGTCGGTGACCGAATTGTAGAGCGGATGCTTATAGAGGGTCTGGCCTTGCGCATGGGTGCCGACGGTGCCGAGCACGAACTGATAGCCGTCCGGCGCGGCATTGGCGACGCGCGCCGATCCGGTCATGCCGCCGGCGCCGCCGACATTTTCGACGACGACGGTCTGGCCCATGATCTCGCTCATGCGCCCGGCGATGACGCGGCCGAGAATATCGGTCGGGCCGCCGGCGGCGAACGGGATGACCATGGTCATCGAATGCGAGGGGAACTCATCCGCGGAAGCGGGGAGCGCATAAGCAAAGCTGGCCGCGACCAGGGCGGCGAGTAATTTCAATTTCATGTCCAAACATTCCTTGGGTCGTTTTGTCTGATTTTTCCGTCAGATGGCGTTAGTGCTGCATCCGTTGCGGGCCGCCGTCAATGCAATTTTTGGATTAGGATTTATATGAATGTGCCGCTGACGCTGCGCGGCGACATTTAAGCGCAGGCAAGCAGCCGAAGCTCGTTCCGTCAAGACGAGGGACGACGGCAAGAAAATCGGCGAACGCCGCAGCGGCATCCGGCAGCTTCCGTTCAAGCTTCCGCGCGATCAGCTTCCGCGCCGTCTCGTGCTCCGATCTCGGCGATCCGTAATGCCCAATCGCCGCGACCTTTGTCTCGGGCAACATGACGATCTGAACGTCCATGACGTCAGTGGCCCGAAAATTTGTACCAGACTACCCGAGCTCGGTGATTTCCTCCGGGAAACGGTGCAGCCGCTCGCCGGGGCCGTTGTCGCCGATCAGATAGTTGTCGCAGACCCAGGACAGGACGTGGCCCCGCATATAGGTCGGATGGCAGACGATGTTCATGTCTTTTTGGATCGACATCGGCTCGTCGCTGCGGATCAGCGGCCGTTCGACCAGGTCATAACCCTGGCCGTGGCAATGCAGGCGCTTCTCTTCCGGCCGGCCGTTCTTGCGCATGAAATCGTTATAGGCCGCGAAGATGTCTTTGCAGGCGGCGCCGGGCTTGAGCAGACTCAGGTTGAATTTGCGCGCTTCGAGGGCGAACGCGAATTCCTCTTTGATCTCGTCGGACGCCTTGCCGACGGTGCAGGAGCGGCCGAGCTCGGTATACATGCCGCCTGGCCCGGAATCCTCGACCAGAAGCGCGAGCGTGTCGCCTTTCTGAATCACGCGGTTCTGATAATGGCGCTGGCTGAACTGCGCCGGCGCGTCCGCCGGCATCGAGGCGCAGAGATAGATGCCGTTCTCGCTGCCGTGGCGCTGGCTGTAGCACTGCGCGATGGCGGCGATGTCGCGGTCGCGCATGCCGGGCTCGACGGCGGCGAAGGCCGCCCGCATCGCGCCGTCCTGCATCGCCGCGGCGCGCCGGATCAGTTCCTGTTCTTCGGCGCTCTTGATCACCTTGATCTTGTCGACGAGATCGGTAGCGTCGACAAAGCGCGTGTTGGAGAAGCGCCCCTTCTGCAGATGCTCGACCAGCGCGTGCGACATGCCGGCGGTGCCGACGAGGCCGATCGTCCCGCCGGCATAGGGCTCCAGTCCTTTTTCCGCGAGTTCGGCGTCGTAAGCTCTGGTGTAATTGCAGGACACGAAGCTCGGCGTGGTCAGCCATCGCTTGACGCCGCGGCGGGTGCCGTCGCCGCCATTCGCGCCAGGATGAAAGACGCCGCCGAACGGCCCCTGGCTGACCAGCGTCATCATGTCGTCGCGCGGAAACACGACGGTCTGCGGATAGCCATTGGTTGCCGGCAGATCAGTGAAATATTTGACGTAGCCGCCCATGTAGTCGTTGTTGTTCTGCATGAGCAGCGCGTCGATCTTCTGATCCTCCATGGCGGTGCGCACGGCAGCCCAGCGGCGCTCGAGCTCCTTTGTCGAGATCGGCGTCTGCAGGCGTTCGGAAAGCTTTTCCATTTCCTTGTCCTCTCCAACAGTATTTTTCATTGCGCATGATCCTATCCGAAAGCCGATATCCACCCTCGGATCAAGTCCGGGGACAGGTTTTTCGGAATCGCGCGCTAATGCGCCACCACGTTGATCATGCCGCCGGCGTCGCCTTTGAGAAAGTGCTCCATGTTCTTTTCGATGACCGGCAGTGCGAAATCGACATAGACATCGCAGAAGCCGCCCTGATGGGTGGTGATGATGACGTTCTGCATCGACCACAACGGATGGTCCGCCGGCAGCGGCTCCTGGGTGAATACGTCGAGCGCCGCGCCGGCGATGCGTTTCTGCCGGAGTGCTTCGACCAGCGCCTGTTCGTCGACGACGCCGCCGCGCGCCAGATTGACCAGGAAACTCGTCGGCTTCATCGCGGCAAAGACTTCGGCATTGATGCTGTTACGCGTCTTGTCGGTGAGCGGCGTGAGCAGAACGAAGAAATCGAAATCGCCGACGACCTTGCGCATCTCGTCGCGCGAACGCATCTCGTCGAAACCCGGAACCTCGCGCGGCGACGAACTGACGCCGACCACGCGCATGCCGAAGGCCTTGCATTTCGGCGCCAGCGCCTCGGCGATGACGCCGATGCCGAAAATGCCGACGGTCTTGTTGTGCAGAAGCTGTGCCGGAAAGCGGAACCACCGCTTCTCGTCTTGCAGCCGGACGGCGCGCGGCAGATCGCGGGCCAGCGCCAGCATGGCGCCGAGCGCCGCCTCCGACACCGGCGGGCCGTGGATGCCATGAATATTGGTGACGATGACGTCTTTGCGCAGCGCCTCCTGGTCGATGAGATTGTCGACGCCGGTGCCGAGCGCCTGCACCCATTTCAAGCGTGGCGCATCCTGCAGCACTTTGGGCGACAGCATGGGCGCGAAGGTCAAAAGCGCATCGGCCTTGCCGATATGTGGGCCGACCTTGGAGTGATGGTCGGCGATGTCGATCGAGAGTTCGGGAAATCGCGCCTTGAGGCGGTCGCGATATTGGTTGCGGACGTTCTCCGGCAAGGTCAGGAGGATGAGCAGGTTGGTCATTGACGCGACTGATGCGGTAAGCCGATGGCGGGACGGGGAGGCTGCCGGCGACAATTCTGCGTAAGGTTTGCGCAGGATGTCATCGGCGGGTTGCGCAAGCCTTATATCTTCTCCGGTGACGCGTCGGCTAGTGCACATGAGCGAGGCTGCCGATGGGCGTATCGGGTCCTCCGATACCGTGCGGAAACGGTGACCGAGAGCGGCTTAGGTGTCGCGCGAAGCGGCG
>DATJLN010000099.1:0-34532 GCA_035509535.1 Xanthobacteraceae bacterium
CTGCGCCACCCATTCGCTGATGAGGAACTCGTCCTCGACAAACAGCACGTGTACCGTTCTGATTCGATCGGTTTTCATATCAGCACCCCGGCTCAACCTGCCCAAGAGCGTCTTTTCACGGTCGAAACGCAATTCAAGCAAATGAGTTCAAGGTTTTTGAAAATGCTAAGCACTTATACTTTGCGGTTGGTTAACCGGCGGGGCCGAGCGGGGCACAAGCAGGACGGAGATCGGGTGCTATGCAAGGTACATGCACGCTCGCGACCGGGTCGCCAAGGGGAACTGGCGGCGCAGAACGCCTCAGGCCACGCCGCTTGAACCGGAAGCTTTTCGCCGGGTAAACAAATGCCATGGCGAGCCGCGAGTCCGCACTCATCGACATCACGCCCGAAGTGCTGCTCAAAGCCTATTCCTGCGGCATTTTTCCCATGGCCGAGAGCGCCGACGACCCGGCGCTCTATTGGATCGAGCCGGAACGCCGCGGCATCATCCCGCTTGAGCGGTTCCACGTTTCGGACCGGCTGGCGCGGACGGTGCGGTCGGACCGCTTCGTCGTGGCGGTGGACCGCGATTTCGACGCGGTCATCGCGGGCTGCGCCCGGCCGGCGCCGGGCCGCAGCCGGACCTGGATCAATACCCGGATCCGCAATCTCTATCGCAAGCTCTACGAGCGCGGCGACTGCCACACCGTCGAGGTCTATGACGGCGGCGAACTCGTAGGCGGGCTCTACGGCGTGAGCCTCGGCCGCGCCTTCTTCGGCGAGAGCATGTTCCACACCATGCGCGACGCCTCGAAAGTGGCGCTGGTGCATCTCGCGGCGCGGCTGAGGGCAGGCCGTTACCGGCTGCTCGACACGCAATTCGTCACCGCGCATCTAAAGACGTTCGGCGCCATCGAGGTGGCGCGGCCGGCCTACCACAAGCTGCTGGATGCGGCGCTGGTCGGCGAGGCCGATTTCGCGGCGCTGGCGACCGACCAGCCGGTCGCCGGCGCGCTCGTTCTCAAGCACCTCGCGGAGCCATAGCGGCCGTTCTAATCGTCGGTGACCGGCGGGGGTGTCGGCAGCATCGTCGGGCCCGGGCGTTGCGTCGGAGCCTGCCGGGCCTTCGGCGTCGCGCCGGGCGGCGCGAAGCCGGCTGCGGGCGGCGGCGTTGTTTGCGCCACCGCACCGCCGATCGGTTGCGCGCAGTCGGTCAGCCACACGTCATAGATCGGATGCTCGACGGCATGCAGGCCCGGACTCGAGGCGAACATCCAGCCGGTGAAAATGCGCTTGATCTCGCCCTGCAGCGTGACCTCGTCGACCTCGACATAGGCATCCGTATTGGTCGGCTCGGTCGGCGGCCGGGTATTGCAAGCCCGCGCGGTGACCTGCAACGCACCGAATTGCACGGTCTCACCGATCGCGGCATCGAACGAGATGATGCGGCCGGTGATCTTGTCGAGCCCGGAGAACACGGCGCGCCGGTTCTCGATCTTCTGCGTCGGCGTATAGGTGACCACCGTGTCGTCCGACTGCGGCGACGTGTCGGCAGGTTGCGGCGGCGGCGGATTGGCCGGCGCCGGGCCACCGGGGCCGGGCAACGGGCGCGGCGGCACGGTCGCCTGCTGCGGCGGCGGAGCGCTGGTCGCGCCGGGCGGCGGCGCCAGGGGGCGTGCCTGGATATTGCTCTGCGGCGGCCGGGAGGCCTGCTGTGGCGGCACCTGATACTGTTGAGGCGGCGGCGAATATTGCGGCTGCGCGGGGTATTGCTGACTCGGATAGGATTGCTGCCCCGGATATTGCACCGGCGGCGGCTGGGCGGGGAATCCGGGCACATTGCCCGGTGGGCGCGGCGGCGAATCGTTGCTGAAAATATTGCCGAATTGCGCCTGCGCCGGCGAGACCAGCGCGCCGATGACGATCAAAAATGCGGCGATTCGGGTCATAAATCCGCTGCGCGATCTGCTGGTTGCGCCATCTGCTGGTTGCGCGATGACAGACGCGGCGAGCGCCTTTCCTCTCCGTGTCCGGTGATCTTGTCCCGCCAGCAAGCCCGGTTAACACGGCGAATGAGGCATTTCCAGGGATCGCGGAACATATCGCCGCGACCGCCAGTGTCGCCTCCGATCACTGTTTCCCTGGCACCCAGGCCTTGTAGTCGCCCGTGGCCTTGGGGCGGCGGCCCTGCCCCAGGATCGAGCCGCTGGGGCGATAGGCTTCCGGCGTGCCGGTCATGTTGGGCCGATGCGGCTTTTCCCAGGGCCGCACGACCACCTTTTCTTCGGTCGGCGGCAGATTGGCAATGTGATGCAGCCAGCCATGCCAGGTGGGCGGCACCATGGTCGCCTCGGCAACGCCGTTATAAATCACCCAGCGCCGCTCGAGACCGAGCGTCGGATCGATCTTGCCGCCCTTGGTGCGGAAGTAGCGGTTGCCCAATTCGTCCTCGCCGACGAATTCGCCATAGAGCCAGGTCCACCACTGCGTGCCGAAGGTCTGGCTGTTCCACCAGGTGAAGGTGCGCACAAAGAACGTCTTCACGCCCTGCAAGATCGTCATGTATGGCCGCCTGTTTGAGGCCGTCTTGATGCCACCTCGCATCAGCGGTGTCCAGCACGGAACCGGCGATCTCGGCCGCGGTTTGCCACGCGTGCCGGGCAATTTCGGCTATATCTTGCATCACGGAACGAGACTCCCTCCGGCGAGACTTCAATGTGGCGGGACGTGGCGCAGACCCTGCAAGCCAAGCTGGCTGTGCTGAACGGCCTGCGCTCCTATGCGCCGGGATGGGCGGTATCGCTGGTCATCGTCATTGTCGCGCTCGCGATCGCCTTGGTGCTGCATGCCGCGATTCTCGCAGCCATGCGGCGAGCGCTGCGTGACCGGCAGACCTATCTGCGGACAGTCCTCGATGCGACCAAGGAGCCGACACGCCTCGCCTTCGTGCTCGCCGCACTCGCCATCGCGTTGCCGACGGCGCCGGTCGATTCCGACACCCGGATTGTTCTCGGCAGGATCCTGGCGCTCGCGACCATCGGCCTGATCGGCTGGATTGCGCTGACCGTGCTGCAGATCAGCGCCAATCTCTATCTGCTGCGCTTTCGCACCGATGTCGCCGACAATCTGATGGCGCGCAAACACCTCACCCAGGTGCGCGTCATGGTGCGCGTGCTCGATACGGTCATCGTGCTTCTGACCCTGGGCTTCGCGCTGATGACTTTCGATTCGGTGCGGCAGTACGGCATCAGTCTGTTTGCCTCCGCGGGCGTCGCCGGCATCGTCTTTGGCCTTGCCGCGCAGCCGGTCTTGAGCAATCTGATCGCCGGCGTGCAGCTGGCACTGACGCAGCCGATCCGGCTCGAGGATGCCGTCACTGTTCAAAACGAATACGGCTGGATCGAGGAGATCAACGCGACCTATGTCGTGATCAGGCTGTGGGACTTGCGCCGCTTGATCGTGCCGCTGAATTTTTTCATCCAGCAGCCGTTCTACAATTGGACGCGGCAGGCAGCGGCCAATATCGGCTCGGTCGTGCTCTATCTCGATTACGGCGCTCCGATCGATCGCATCCGCGACGCAGCCGCCGAAATCGTCGCGCAGTCCAAAGTCGATGACGCCAGGGTGGTCAACGTGCAGGTCACCAACGCCAGCGCCCAGGCGATCGAGGTGCGCGCGCTGTTGACCGCGCGCACGATCGGCGCGACCTCCGACCTGTGCGCCGAGGTCCGCGAGAAGCTGATCGGCTTCCTGCAGCACGAATATCCGCAGGCGCTGCCGCGACAGCGCAATGAGATCGCCGAGGCGCCGAGCCGCAAGGCGGCGCAACCGCCGCATGCGCCGTCCTGACTTTCGGCCCGCCCTCCGGCAACAGCGCCCCGAACCCGACCCTCCCGGCTCGAGCTTGCCGACTCGGCCAAAGATCCGCCTTCCCCTGCCATGTCGACTTGTTCGCTCTCAAAACCAGCGTCGAGCCGCGCGCGGGTCATGACGTCAGTCACTAATTCAGAGTGTGAACGCAATTGAAAAAGCGGGCGCTACCACCACTTCTCCGGCGTGAACCGTCCCGCCGCCTGCTCGATCACTTCGCCGAGCGCAAACAGCGCCTCTTCCTCGAACGGGCGGCCGATGAGCTGCAGGCCGAGCGGCAGGCCTTGGGCGTCGAGCCCGCCCGGGACGGCAATGCCGGGAAGGCCCGCCATGTTCACCGTCACCGTGAACACGTCGTTGAGATACATTTCGATCGGATCGGCGTTGCCCTTCTCGCCGATCGCGAAGGCGGCCGACGGCGTCGCCGGGGTGAGGATGGCGTTGATCCCCTCGGCAAAGCATTTTTCGAAATCGCGCTTGATCAGCGTGCGCACTTTCTGCGCCTGCAGATAGTACGCGTCGTAATAGCCGGCCGAGAGCACATAAGTGCCGATCATGACGCGTCGGCGCACTTCCCTGCCAAAGCCCGCCGCACGCGTGCGCTCGTACATGTCGATGATGTCGCGGCCCGGCACGCGCAGGCCGTAGCGCACGCCGTCATAGCGCGCGAGATTGGAGGACGCTTCCGCCGGCGCCACGATGTAATAGGCCGGCAGGGCATATTTCGTCATCGGCAGCGAAATATCGACCAGCTCGGCGCCGGCATCCTTCAGCCATTGCGCACCCCTCGCCCACAGTGCCTCGATCTCCGGCGCCATGCCGGGCATGCGGTATTCCTTCGGGATGCCGATGCGCATGCCTTTGACCGAGCCGCCGACCGCCTTCTCGTAATCGGGCACCGGCAGATCGACGCAGGTCGTGTCGCGCAGATCGGGACCGGCCATCGACCGCAGCAGGATCGCGCAATCGCGCACCGTGCGCGCGAATGGGCCAGCCTGATCGAGCGAAGAAGCAAAAGCGACGATGCCGAAACGCGAGCAGCGGCCATAGGTCGGCTTCACGCCGACAATGCCGCAGAAGGCGGCCGGCTGGCGGATCGAACCGCCGGTATCGGTCCCGGTCGCGCCGAGGCAGAGGTTCGCCGCCACCGCCGCCGCCGAGCCGCCGGACGAGCCGCCCGGAACGAGCTTGGCCTCGGAACCGTTGCGCCGCCACGGCGACACGACGGGACCGAAATAGGACGTCTCGTTCGACGAGCCCATGGCAAACTCGTCGTTGTTGAGCTTGCCAAGGAGCACTGCGCCGTCGCGCCAGAGATTTGCCGTGACGGTCGACTCGTAGGTCGGCTTGAAGTCGCCGAGAATGTGCGAGCAGGCCGTGGTGCGCACGCCCTCTGTGCAGAACAAATCCTTGATGCCGAGCGGCAGGCCTTCGAGGGCGCCGCCCTCGCCTTTGGCGAGCCGCGCATCCGACGTGCGCGCCATCTCGCGCGCACGCTCGGGCGTCTCCAGCACGAAAGCATTGAGCGCGCGCGCCTGCGCCATCGCGGCGAGATGCGCGTCGGCGAGATCGAGCGAAGAAAATTCCTTCCGGCGCAGAGCCTCGCGTGCCTGCGCCAGCGTGAGCGAAATAAGGTCGGTCATTCAGCCGCAGGATCGTCGCAAGAGAATGGATTGGCGGCAGCCGGCCTGTTGGCGGCGGATTTGGGCGCGGCCGATTTCGGCGCGACCTCAGCCGGCGCTTCCGGCGTCGGCGCATCCCATTCGCGCTTCACCGGCAGCGGCTGCACCGGGAACGCAGCAAACAATTGCTCCACGGCCGCAGGATCGTCCTCTTTCAACAGCCCCTGGCTGTCGAGATAAGCGAGCCAGATGGCGTCCTGTTCGCAGGCCAAGCACATCGGTCAGGTCCCATTCTCCAAATTCGCCGAACATGCGCCACGAGATCCTCGGGCCTCGCAGCGCCCGCCCGAGGATGACTGAATGATCCGCGCGCCGATCATTCAACCACCTTGGGCACCAAAAAGAAATGATGCTCGTGCGCTGGCGCATTGGCAATGATCTGGTCGGCAATGCCGCCGGCGGTCACTTTGTCGTCCCGCATCTTCATCGCCATCGGCGTCACCGAGGTCATCGGTTCGACACCGGCGACATCGACCTCGGAGAGCTGCTCGACAAAGGCCAAAATGGCGTTGAGCTCGCCCTTGAGATTCTCCACCTCGTCCTCGGCAACCGCAATGCGGGCGAGATGAGCAACGCGGCGGACGGTATCGGCGTCGACGGACATGGGTGGCAGGGCCTTATTTCTTCCGCCGAGCCTATAGCAGAGCGGCTATTTCGAGCCAACAGCGCCCTTTCGGCTCAAATCCGCGCGCCTTTGGCGCCTCCCAAGGACGCATTGGCCGCCAGCGCCGCATTCTCCTGCGGGATGCGAATCGACAGGACGGCAGCATTGAGCAGCGAGAACGCCACCGCATAAAGCGGCAGGCCGAGCGCCAGCGGCACCGCGGCAATTTCGCCGATCACAATGGCGTAGTTCGGATGGCGCAAAAGCCGATAGGGACCGCCGCCGACGAGCGTTTCGCCGGGAACCGCGATCACCCGGATGGTCCAGCGCCGTCCAAGCGTGGCGAGCACCCAGAATCGTGTGATCTGAAGAAGCACGAACAGCGCCAGGAACACCGGCTGCACCGCATGGTCATGGGCCAGCGTCCACAGTCCGATCAGCCACGTCGCATGCAGAAGCTGCATCAGCCACAGGTGCGAGGCGCCATATTCGACGCCGCCCGCCGCCAGCAGGCGCGCTTCGTTGCGCCTCGCCCACCACAGTTCGATGAGGCGTTGCGCCGTGACGTAAGCCAGCAAGACAGCGCCGGATGGAAACGGCATCACAGATCGGCCACGATGAAATAGGCGGAGAAACCCGGACCGAAAGCGGCCAGGAGATGCCGGCCGCGTGCCCCCGCTTTCAAGGCGCGTTCGAGCACGAACAGCACCGTCGCCGACGACATGTTGCCGTAAGCGCGCAGCACCTCCCAGGAATGTTCAAGCTGCGCCGGCGTCAATCCCAGCACCTGCTCCGCGGTTTCCAGAAGCCGCCGGCCGCCCGGATGAAACAGAAAGCCGTTGAAGTCCGAAAGGCAAAAGCCGTTGCGGGCAAGAAAATCCTGCAGGGCCGGTTTGAGCTCGGCGCTCATCAGTTCCGGCAATTCCGGCGAGAGCACGATGCCGAAGCCGTCGTCCTTGATGTCCCAGCCCATGATGTGCTCGGTGCCGCGCCAGCACCATTCGCCGACCGCAAGGATGCGCGGGCCGGCGCCGTGTCCGCCATCGCGCCCATCTCGCCGCGTATTGCGCAACAGCACGCCGGCCGCGCCATCGCCGAACAAAGCCGACGACACGAACATCGACGGCGACGGATCGTTGGCGCGCATGCACAGGCTGCACAGGTCGACGGTGAGAAACAGCACATGCGCGCCGTCGCTCGCCTGCGCGAGCCGCGTCGCGCGCGCGAGCCCCGCCACGCCCGCGCCGCAACCGAGTCCAAACATCGGCAGCCGCTCGACGGTCTGCGCCAGATGCAGGCGGTTGATCAATTTGGCGTCGAGGCTCGGCACCGCGAGCCCGGTGACCGTATTGGTCACGATCATGTCAATGGCATCGAGCGCGATGCCGGCGGCCTGCGCCGTTTCGCGCGTCAGCCGCTCCAACAGAATGAGCGCATTTTTCTGGAACGAGGCGGTGCGCTCTTCCCAGCTATGCGGCTGCAGGTACCATTCGATCGGCTCGCAATTGTAGCGCGTCTCGATGCAGGTATTGTCGTAAAGCCGCCACAGCTTCCGCAGATGCGGATAGAGTTCCCTGGCGCGGGCGGCGGCTTCGGTCTGGCGCAAGCGATAAGGCGGATTTGCGGTAGCGAGCGATAGAACTTCGACATCGAAGCCGGCCGTGATCGCATGGCGCGCGGCCGGCTTTACAACATCCAGCATGCAGAGTTCCCCCGCATTTCAAGCGACCGGGATAAACACCGGCTAGGTCGGTCTTCGTCCCGCTCGTATTGTCCAATCGCGATGGGACGCCTAATTAGGGGCGGCATGAAGCAGGATTTGCGGCCAGCCAGTGTCACGCCCACGCGGGCCCGAAAGAATTCCCCCGTTCATGTGATCGGCGGCGGGCTTTCGGGCGCCGAAGCGGCGTGGCAACTGGCGCGCCGCGGCGTGCCGGTGGTGCTGCATGAAATGCGGCCCATGCGCGCGACACCGGTGCACAAGACCGGCCAATTCGCCGAACTGGTCTGTTCCAATTCGTTCCGCTCCGACGATGCCGAAGCAAGCGCGATCGGCTTGCTGCATGCCGAGATGCGGCGCTGCGGCTCGCTGATCATGCGTGCGGCGGATGCGCATAAATTGCCGGCCGGCAGCGCGCTCGCGGTCGATCGCGACGGCTTTGCCGCCGAGATCACGACGGCGCTCGAAGCCGAGCCGCTGATTGCAATCGATCGCGCCGAGGTCGGCGCGCCGGCCGCAGACTGGGACAGCGCGATCATCGCGACCGGCCCGCTCACCTCGCCCGATCTGGCCAGTTCCATTCGCGCGCTCACCGGCGAGGCTGCGCTGTCGTTCTTCGATGCCATCGCGCCGATCGTGCATCGCGACTCGATCGATTTCGATGTCGCCTGGTTTCAGTCGCGCTATGACAAGCCCGGCCCCGGCGGCTCGGGCGCCGACTACATCAATTGTCCGCTGACGCGCGAGCAATACCAGGCCTTTGTCGACGCGCTGCTCGCCGGCGAGAAAATCGCCTTCCACGATTTCGAAACCGCGACGCCCTATTTCGACGGCTGCCTGCCGATCGAAGTCATGGCCGAGCGCGGCCGCGAGACGCTGCGCCACGGACCGATGAAGCCGTTCGGACTCACGGACCCGCGTGCGCCGGAGCGCAAGCCTTATGCCGTCGTGCAACTGCGCCAGGACAACAAGCTCGGCTCGCTGTTCAACATGGTCGGCTTTCAGACCAAGCTTCGCCACGCCGAGCAGGTCCGCGTCTTCCGCACCATCCCGGGCCTCGAACGCGCCGAGTTTGCCCGGCTCGGCGGGCTGCATCGCAATACGTTCCTCAACTCGCCAAAGCTGCTCGACGAGACGCTGCGGCTCAAAACGCAGACGCGGCTGCGTTTCGCCGGTCAGATCACCGGCTGCGAGGGCTATGTGGAATCGGCCGCCATCGGCTTTCTCGCCGGCCGCTTCGCCGCCGCCGAGCAGCTCGGCGAGCGGCCCTTCGTCCCGCCGCCGACCACGGCGCACGGCGCGCTCCTTGCCCATATCACCGGCGGTCATATCGAGACCATCGATGCCGGGCCGGCCTCGTTCCAGCCGATGAATGTCAATTTCGGCCTGTTCCCGCCGCTCGCCCAGGCGCCGACCCATGATGCCGAGGGCCAGCGCCTGCGCGGTCCCGCCAAAGCCGGCGCCAAGAAGCGCGCGCTCTGCGCGCGGGCACTCCGCGATCTCGACACGTGGCTGTCGGGGGCACTGCCCGCGGCCGCCGAGTGAGCACAGTTCCCCCGCTGCCAATCCTGTTCTAGAACCCCGCGCATGACCGACATCGAACTCGGCACACGCTGGCACAGCGGCACCGTGCTCAAGCGCGACGTGTTCTCCACCATCGAGCGCGGCCGTTTCCGCGCCGACAGCGGCGACGTCGATGCCGTGCTGCGCCGTCTCGACGAGGTGCCGTGGTGGAGCCGGCCGCTGGCCTATGAGCTGTTTCGGCGCGAGAAGAAGGCGCTCGGGCGCGCCAGGCCGCTCGGCGTCGCGCCGACGCTTTTGTTCGCCGGACGGCGCGCGCTGGTGCGCGGCTGGATCGACGCCGTGCCGCTGCATATCGCGAAGCCCCATGGCGACACCGGCTATTTTCGCTCGGCCAAGGCGGCTTTGCGGGCGCTGCATCGCGCCGGCATCGCGCATAACGATCTGGCCAAGGAACAGAACTGGCTCTATGCGCGGGACCAGGCCAGCGGAGGCGGCCGCGCTTATGTCACCGACTTCCAGCTCGCCGCCTGCTTTCGCCGCCGCAGCCGCCTGTTCCGCATCGCCTGTTATGAGGACCTGCGCCATCTCCTCAAGCACAAGCGCCGCTATGCGCCGGATGCGCTCACCGCCGCCGAGCGCCGCGTGCTGGCGCGAAAGAGCCTCATCACCCGCGTCTGGATGGCGACCGGCAAGAAGGTCTATTACGCCATCACCCGCGGGCTGAATTTCACCGACCGCGAAGGCCGCGGCTTGCGCTTCGTGCGCGAGGCGCCCGAGATCGCGGCGCGGCTGCGCGCCAATCCGCAGGTGCGCGACGTCGCCATCGTGCCCTTTCCAGATCGCCGCGCTGGCACCGGACTCTATGCCTTCGTCGAAGGCACGGCCGACGACGGCGAACTGATGCAGTTTCTCGGCGACAGCCGGCCGGAGCATCTGCAAGTCGTCGACGCGCTGCCGCGCAATGCGCAAGGCGAAGTGCGCAGCGAGATCCTCGAGCTCGTGGCGATGAACCAGCTCGATTTGATCGATCCCCTGATCAAGAACGACGCCGAGCGCGCCATCGTCACCCGCATCGTCTCGGAACGGCGCAATCTGCGCGACCGTTTCGCGTTCTGAATTCCATCCTTAAGCCCTGGTCAAATCAGCCTTGGTCAAATCGCGCATGATCGCATCCGGAAGCCGGTTCCCGCTTTCGGGATCATGCGCGTATCCGGGCGGGATTGCGCGCCGCGCGCCAGATCAGCCATTGCCGCCGCCAGGGCGGCAATTCGGCGGGCGCAAAGGCGTCGCTGCGCTCCAGACGGCCGAGTGACGCGCGCAGCGGTGCGAGCGGAAGAAATGCCGGCAGTGCCGCGGGCGGCAGCACCGCGATATGCCCGCCCGCCGCGGCAAGATGCCGGCGCGCGAGCTCGCGCATATCGCCGAGCGCCGCATTGAGCCGCGGAGACGATCGGCCGGCGAAAACCTCGTGCGGCGTCACCTTGTGCCGATCGAGAACTTCTTCCGGCACATAGAGCTGACCGCGCGCGGCGTGAAGCGGGAAGGCCTGAACAAGCCGCGTGACGGTTTCAGCCATGCCGGCGGATTCGGCGGCGGCCGCCGCCTCACCGCCGAGAATTTGGGTCGCGAGCGCAAACACGGCCGACGACGTCCGTCTCGCGTAAGCCTCGAGCGCGGCGAGATTGGTCATCGGCTCGTCATAGAGATCGAAGCGATGCGCCTCGATCAGATCGAGCAGGACGCCGGCCGCGAGATGATGCTGTTCGATCGCGGCCAGGAGCGCCGCCGCGACCGGATTGGCCTTGGCTTCTTCGCGCCGGCCGCCTTCGAGCACATCGGTCCACCATTGCAGACGGATTTCGCCGGGCAGCGGTTCGCGCGCCGCGTCGCGCACGCGCCGCACTTCGGCATTGAAGGCATAAAGCCCATAAAGCGCGCCGCGTTGCTCGGCCGGCGCGAACAGCGCGGTGAGATAGCGGTCGCGGTCGGCCTCGCGGACCAGTTCGGCGCAATAGGCAAAGGCATCGTTCATGGAGCAATTTAGCGCATGTCCCGGAAAAGTGGGAACCGGTTTTCCGATAAGGCCATGCGCAAAATCAATCGCATCAGTCGATTGCAATCAGTCCGGCGCCGACGCGGCGGCCTTCCATCTGCATCACATTGTAGGTTCGCATCGCCGGTCCCGTCGCCATTGCATCGATCGAAACATGCGCCTCGCGGAATTTAACCCGCAGCGCCGCCGGCACGGGCCACGGCACCGCGCCGGTGCCGAGGATGAAAAAATCCATTTGCTCGAGGCGAGCCAAAGCCAGCGCGAGCGTCGCGTCGCCGATCTCGGCCGGCTTGGTCACCGGCCAGGCCCACATGCCGTCCGGCAGGCACAGCAGCGAGCCGCGATGCGACATCCCGGCAAAGCGAAAGCCGCCACCGCCATGGGCGTCGATCGGCGTCTGGCGTGGAAGGTGGCGTGCCGTCTCGTCCACTAGCGCATGTCCCGGAAGAGCTTGCCCTCGGACTTGGTCCGAGGGTGAAACCGGTTTTCCGATAAGGACACGCGCAAAATCAAAAATCTACCGGCGTCGCGAGCGCCGCGGCGAGCGAACCGGCGCCGGCGTGGCGGGCGCTGGCGTGGCGGGCGCTGGCGTTGCCGGCGCCGCGGCAGCCGGCGCGTCACCCTCTTCGACCTCCTGCCCGCCGGTGCGGTTCGCGCCGACGCCGAGATAGATCAGGATCGGCGAGGCGATGAACACCGACGTATAGGTGCCGACCAGGACCACGCCGAACATCATGGTCGCGGTGAAGCTGTGGATCGCCTGGCCGCCGAACAGCAGCAAGGCCAAAAGCGACATCGCCACCGTGACGTGGGTGATGATCGAGCGCGACAGCGTCGCGTTCACCGAGGCGTTGAGCAGATCCGGCATCGGCATGCGCTTATAGCGGCGCAGCATTTCGCGGATACGATCGTAGATGACGACCGTGTCGTTGAGCGAATAGCCGAGAATGGTCAGCAGCGCCGCGATACTGGTGAGATCGAATTCGATATGCGTCAGCGACATGAAGCCGATGGTGAGCACCAGATCGTGCACGTTGGCGATCATGGCGCCGAGCGCGAATTGCCACTCGAAGCGGAACCACAGGTAGATCAGGATGGCGCAGATCGCGAGCACGAGTCCGATCGTGCCGTACGACAATTGCTCGGTGGAGACACTCGGGCCGACCACGTCGACACGGCGGTAATCGACCGTGCCGCCGAGCGCGCCGCGCACTTTCTGCACGGCGGCCTGCTGCGCGGCATCACCGCCCGGCTGCTCGGAAATGCGGATCAGCACCTCGTCGGGCGCACCGAACTGCTGCAGCTGGAACTCGCCGAGATGGAGCGCGGTGATGGTCGCCCGCATCTTGGCCAGATCGGCGGGGCCGGCCTTGTTCTGCACTTCGATCACCGTGCCGCCGACGAAATCGATGCCGAAATTCAGGCCGTGAAAGAAGAACAGCAGGATCGCCACGATCGACAGCATCGCGGAAATAGGAAAGCTGATGCGCCGGAAGCGCATGAAGTCGAACTTGGTATTGTCGGGAACGATGCGAAGGAGGCGCACGAGATTTCTTTCAGATCGCTAGATCGGCACGACGCGCGGCCGGTACAGCCGCACCCAGTAGGCCACGATCAGCCGGGTCAGAGTGAAGGCGGTGAACAGCGTTGTGAGAATGCCGACGCCGAGCGTGACGGCGAAACCGCGCACCGCGCCGGTGCCGATATAGAACAGCACCGCGGCGGCGATGAAGGTGGTGATGTTGGAGTCGAGAATGGTCGCAAGCGCGCGCGAGAAGCCGGCATCGATGGCGTTGATCGCGGTGCGCCCGGCCCGCACCTCTTCACGGATGCGCTCGTAGATCAGCACGTTGGAATCCACCGCGATGCCGACGGTGAGCACGATGCCGGCTATGCCCGGCAGCGTCAGGGTGGCGCCGAGCAGCGACAGCACGCCAAAGATCATCGCCACGTTGACCGCGACCGCGATATTGGCGAACAGGCCGAACAGGCCGTAAGTCGCGAGCATGAAGATGATGACGAGAGCCGCGCCGACATAGGCCGCGCGCTCGCCGGCATTGATCGAGTCCTGGCCGAGGCCGGCCCCGACGGTGCGCTCCTCGACGATGGTCAGCGGCGCCGGCAGCGCGCCGGCGCGCAGCAGCACCGCAAGATCGTTGGCCGATTGCACGGTGAAATTGCCGGTGATCTGCCCCGAGCCGCCCACGATCGGCGTCTGAATGACCGGCGCCGATATCACCTTGTTGTCGAGCACGATGGCGAACGGCTTGCCGACATTGGCCGACGTGACTTCGGCGAATTTGCGCGCGCCCGAGGAATTGAAGCGGAAGGTGACGACGGGCTGGCCGGTCTGCGGGTCGAAGCTCGGCTGCGCATCGGTCAGATCGGCGCCGGAGACCAGGACGCGCTTCTCGACGAGATAAGGCGGGCCCTCTTCACTCGGCAGAATTTCCGAATCCTGCGGCGGATGGGTCGCTTGCGCCTGTTGCGCCGTCATCGACAGATCGACCATGCGGAAGTCGAGCTTGGCGGTCTTGCCCAGGACGTCGATCAGTTCCTGCGGATTGTTCAGGCCGGGCACCTGGACGAGAATGCGGTCGGTGCCTTGGCGCTGAATCGTCGGTTCGACCAGGCCGAGCCCGTTGACGCGGCGCTGAATGATCTCGATCGACTGATCGACGGCCTGGCGCACCCGCTCGAGCACCGCCGGATCGCTCGGCGTCAGGGTGACGGCATTGCCGTTATTGCTGATGTCGAGCGTACGTTGTCCGGTGGAAGCGAGAATGCCGGACATCGGCTGCGACAGCTCGCGCAATTTGCTCAAGGCATTGTCGAGATCGGTATCGCGCGTGATGTGGACTTCGACGCTGTTGCCCTTGATGGCGCGGCCGGTGAACGGAATGCGCGCCTCGCGCAGCACCCGCAGCACGTCTTCGTAGACGGTCTGCAATTGCGCCTTGCGCACCTCGTTGGTGTCGACCTGGAGCAAGAGGTAGGAACCGCCCTGCAGGTCGAGGCCGAGCACGATATGACGCTGCGCCCAGCTCGGCCAGGTCTTCACGATCCGCTCGGGAAAGAAGTTCGGCACCGCGAACAGGCACACGGCCAGCGCCAGGAGCAAAATTGCCGCAGCCTTCCAGCGTGTGAAGAACAACATGGACTTTGCATTTCCTTAAAAGTTTACCGCGCCCTCTTCCTTCGCCTCACCGGTAAGAAGGAAATGGCGCGATTATGCGGCGCTGTCGTCCTTGGCCGGCTCGCCCTTGGCGCGCACTTCCGTGACCATCGAGCGCATCTGGCGCACCCGCACGCCGTCGGAGATTTCAACCTCGATCTGGTCGTCGTCGACCACCTTGGTCACTTTGGCGACCAGGCCGCCATTGGTGACGACGGTGTCGCCCCGGCGCAGCGCCTTCACCATGGCCTGGTGCTGCTTCACCTTCTGCTGCTGCGGACGGAACACCAGGAAATACATGATGCCGACGACCATGATCACCATCCAGATCGGGCTCTGGAAGGACAGAAAGTCGCTGGCACTGGCGGCGCCTTGCGCGAACGCTGGCGTAATGAACATAGCTCCTCCGAAAGCGGACATTGCGGGCGGGCATTGCGGCGCGCCGCCCGGATGAAAGGGCCGCTTTTGCGCGCAAAATCGGCGCGGACTATAGCGGCCGTGCCTCCAATTGCAACGCCGTGGCAAAAATGCGGAAAGCTTGCGGCTGGCGGGCAGCCTCGCTAAGGGAAGCGCCGCAAACCGGTGCAAAAATGATCAAATCCCCTTCCCGATCGAGGAAAAAGGCGACGAAAACGGCCGCTAAGTCGCAAATCGTGAGTCGCGCCCCCGGGCGCGGCTTCGATGGCAGCGCTGATCTCCTGGCGCGGATCGCCGGCGCCCTGGAGCGCCTTGCGCCCGCGCCCAAGCCCGTTCTCGATTTCACGGTGGCGGAAGCCTTCGTCTGGCATCCCGAGCGTCACGAACTCACCCCGGTGCGCCGCGTCAACCGTGTCGACATGGCGCTGCTCAAGGGCATCGAGCGGGTGCGCGATCTTCTGGTCGAGAATACCGAGCGCTTCGCCCGCGGCCTGCCTGCCAACAATGCGCTGCTGTGGGGCGCGCGCGGCATGGGCAAGTCGTCGCTGGTCAAGGCTGCGCATGCGGCGATCGGCGCGGGGTATCCGCAAGCCGGCCTCAAGCTCATCGAGATCCATCGCGAGGACATTGAATCGCTGCCGGAACTGATGGCGCTGATGCGCAATGCGCGCGAGCGCTTCATCGTATTCTGCGACGATCTTTCCTTCGATGCCGAAGACACCTCCTACAAGTCGCTCAAGACCATGCTCGAAGGCGGCATCGAAGGCCGGCCGGAGAACGTGATCTTCTACGCCACATCGAACCGCCGCCATCTGCTGGCGCGCGAGATGGTGGAGAACGAGCGCTCGACCGCGATCAATCCCGGCGAGGCGGTCGAGGAGAAAGTCTCGCTGTCGGACCGCTTCGGCCTGTGGCTCGGCTTCCATCGCTGCAGCCAGGACGAATATCTCGCCATGGTCGAAGGCTATATCGAGCGGCACCGCATTCCGATCACGCCGGATGAACTGCGCCGCGAGGCGCTGGAATGGGCCACCACGCGCGGCGCCCGCTCCGGCCGCGTCGCCTGGCAGTATGTGCAGGATCTCGCCGGCCGGCTGGGCGTGAAGATCGGCGGCTGATTACGCGCCGCTGAGATATTGCGCCGGATCGACCGGGGTCGCGCCCTTGCGGATCTCGAAGTGCAATTGCGGCGAGGCGACATTGCCGGTCTGGCCGGAATGCGCGATCACCTGCCCGCGCTTCACGACGTCGCCGCGCTTGACCAGAATGTCGGCGGCATGCGCGTAGGCGGTGACGAAGCCGTTGGCGTGCCGCACCAGCACGAGATTGCCGTAGCCTTTGAGCTCGTTGCCGGCATAGGCGACGACGCCGTCCTCGGCCGCCTTGATCGGCGTGCCTTCCGGCACCGCGAGATTGATGCCGTCGTTCTGCAGCCCGTTCGGCTTCGGGCCGAAGGCCTGAATGATGCGGCCGCGTACCGGCCAGCGGAAGCCCGGCGAGTCGCCTGAATCCGCGGTCTTTGCCGTATTTTCCTGCGCCGAAACGTTCTGCGTCGCCGTCGGCGCGGCAACGCGCGCGCTCAACGGCGATTCCTGGGCCGCGAGCTTCGGCCCGGCCGACTGCGTGATCGCCGGCTGCGTGCGCAACGGCGCCGACGACAAAGCCGGCGCCGCGGACGCCACCGCCGGGCGCGGTTGTTCGCGCACATCGGGGATGACGATGCGGTCGCCGACCCGCACCATCGTGGTCGGCGGAATATTGTTGACCTTGGCTAGCACCATCACCGGCTTTTTGTAGAGCCGCGCGATGCTGTTGAGCGTTTCGCCGGGCGTCACGACATGTACGGTCGACGGCGCGGCAAGCGCGGTGCGCGGCGCGCCGACCGGTGCGGCGAAGCTTCCCGTGTAACGCGGCGCGGCCACCGGAGCGACCGGCGTGCTGAGCGCGGCGACCGGCGCGGCATGATAGCGCGGGATCACGATATGCATGCCCGAATGGACCATCGCCGGGCTGGTGATGTTGTTGGCCTGCATGATGGCCGACACCGGCACGCCGTGCCGGTGTGCGATGATCTCGAGCGTCTCGCCGGGCGCGACGATGATCGGCGTGCCGCCTTCCCAGGTCCAGGTGGGCGGCGGCGGAGGCTGTGCCGCGATCGAGCCGGTCACGTCGGCGCTGGCTATGGGCGGCTGAAAGGACCCCATGCCGCGGCCGCCGCCGGATGTTCCCTCGTCGACGCTGGCGATATGCGGCAGCGGCCGGCTCTCGATACGGCTTGGCGGGACGGGTTGGATCGAGCCGGTCACGTCGCCGCGCGGTGTCGGATTGCCCGAACCGAAGCCTTCGTTAAAGCGGCCGGAATCGGCGCTGCAGCTCGCCACTCCAATGCCGATTAACGATATGGCAACCAGCTGCGGCCAGCTGGCCGACCGACGCGATGCGGACATGGTTACTCACTCGAACGCAATACTGAGACGAGCGAATAAACATCGTTGGGGTAAACAGGGGTTTAAGTGGCGCGGCGTTCGTTACGAAATTCCCTGTGTGGCTTTGCAGTTACAGTTCGCGCGCCCGGCCCGGCAACAGCGGCACGAAACGCACGGCCACGAGATTTTCGCGCGTTAACTCGCCGTTTGCCTGTTTGGTAATTTTGACCAGGCGCTGCGGTCCGTCGTGCGGGCCGATCGGCAGCACCATCTTGCCGCCGGCGGCAAGCAGCGCGACCAGCGGCTGCGGCAGGTCCTCGGCGGCGGCCGTCACCATGATGCGATCGAACGGCGCGGTATGCGTCATGCCGGCGGCGCCGTCACCGACCAGGATGGTGATGTTGCTGTAGCCGAGCGTCCTGATCCGGTCGCGCGCGGCGTCGGCGAGCGTGCGGTATCGCTCGATGCTGACCACTTCGCGCGCCAGCCGCGAAAGGATCGCGGCCTGATAGCCGGAGCCGGTGCCGATTTCGAGGACACGATGTCGCGGCTCGACCTCGAGTTGCTCGGTCATGTAGGCGACCACATAAGGCTGGCTGATGGTCTGGCCGCAGGCGATCGGCAGCGCCTGGTCGGCATAGGCGGTGTCGGCGAATTCCGTATCGACAAAATATTCGCGCGGAACCTCGTCCATTGCGCGCAGCACCGCCTGATTGCTGATGCCGCGACGCCGCAATGCGAGCTGAAACTCCATGCGCTCAACGTCGGCTGCCGGAACTTCCGCCACAATCGCCTCGCCTCAAAAATTTTGCGTACAAATGCCGCCGGGTCCTGCAGGAACCAACGGAGCCGTCCGGCGTTGACGGGGGTCACGGGGACCTGTCTGCGCGGCGGAACTAAGGCATGATTGCGGAAAGCGTGCTCTTGGATTCAATCCAAGGCGTAAGCCAGCTTACGAAATCATGCTCCAACCAAACATCCAAAGACCGATTCAATTGAACCGTACTGAACTCTAGCATTAAATAGGGACGATGAGCCGGGAAATCCATCACAATCTCGCTGTAAGCGTCGGGGTTTGAATGTCATCAACGGGGAAACGCGTCCTGCTGGTCGAGGACGAAATGATGATCCGCATGCTGCTCGAAGGCATGCTGGACGATCTGGGTCACATCGTTGCCGGCGAGGCCGGCGCCATAGACGAAGCGCTCGCGCTCGCCAGGAGCGCCGACTTCGACATCGCGCTGCTTGACGTCAATCTCAACGGCCGGCCGATCACGCCCGTGGTTGAGATTCTGATCAAGCGCGGCCTGCCCTTCGTGTTCGCCTCGGGCTACGGCCAAGGCGGCGTGCCGGAGCCTTATCGCGGCTCGCCGGTTTTGCAGAAGCCGTTTCAGGTCGAAGCGCTGGCCGCAGCGATCAACGCGGCCTCGCCGCGCGCGTAGCGCTAGGCCGGACTGCCCTATACGTTTTGCTTCTCAAACAACGCCGCGAGCCGTGTCATGGTCGGCTCGTCGGTGATGTCGATCTTCAGCGGCGTCACGGCGACGGTGCGGTCTTCGAGCGCGGCGACATCGGTGCCGTTTTCCGGCTCGAGTTTCATCTGCAGCGAATAGGCGATCCAGTAATAGGGATTGTTCCGGCCGTCGAAGCGCTTGTCGATGTGCAGCCGTTCCTGCCGCCGCCGCCCGAGCGGCGACACCGTGATGCCCTTGACCTCGTCCGGCGCGCAATCGGGGAAATTCACGTTGACCAGAACATCCTTGCGGACGCCGTTGCCGAGCACGCGCTTGATGATGTCGGGGCCGTAGCGCAGGCCGGTGTCCCAATGCGGCGGGTTGCCGCTGCGCGACTTGTAGGATTGCGACAGCGCGATCGCGGGAATGCCGAGCAGCGCGCCTTCCATGGCGCCGGCCACGGTGCCGGAATAGATCACGTCCTCGCCGACATTGCGGCCGCGATTGACGCCCGAGAGCACGAGATCGACCTGCTTGCCGTCGAGCACGTGGCGCACGCCCATGATGACACAGTCGGTCGGCGTGCCGCGCACCGCAAAGCGGCGGTCGCCGACCTGGCGCAGCCGCAGCGGGTCATTCAAAGACAATGAGTGCGCCACGCCCGACTGATCGTACTCGGGCGCCACCACCCAGACGTCGTCGGAGAGAGAGCGCGCGATCTCGGCGCAGATATCGAGGCCTTCGGAATGGATGCCGTCGTCGTTGGTGACCAGAATTCGCATGTCAGTTCGCTTCTATTTTCTTCATTCCGCCCATATAGGGCTGCAACGCGTCCGGCACCGCAATCGCGCCGTCGGCCTCCTGATAATTCTCCATCACCGCGATCAGCGCGCGGCCGACGGCGACCCCCGAGCCGTTGAGCGTGTGCACATGGCGCACGTTGCGGCCTTCTTGGCGGTCCTTGGTGCGGTAGCGCGCATTCATGCGCCGCGCCTGGAATTCGCCGCAGACCGAGCAGGACGAGATTTCCCGGAACATGTTTTGCCCGGGCAGCCATACTTCGATGTCGTAGGTTTTTTGTGACGCAAAGCCCATGTCGCCGGTGCACAGCGTCACCACGCGATAATGCAGATCGAGCCGGCGCAACACCTCCTCGGCGCAAGCCAGCATGCGCTCGTGCTCGTCCTTGCTCTGCTCCGGCGTGGTGATGGAGACAAGCTCCACTTTGGTGAACTGATGCTGACGGATCATGCCGCGCGTGTCCTTGCCGGCGGCGCCCGCCTCGGCGCGGAAGCACGGCGTGCAGGCGGTCAGCCGCATCGGCAATTGGGCTTCATCGATGATGGAGTCGCGGACGAGATTCGTCAGCGGAACTTCGGCGGTGGGGATGAGCCAAAGGCGGTCATTTTCGATCTCTCTTTCGTAATCGAGTTGGCCTTCTAGTTGCTCAAGCAGAGACACGTCCAAATCGTCGCTCTCAATCCCGTCCCAATCAATTTCATCTCGCAGCCTCTCCAGCAACGCGAGCCTCGCTTCCTGGGAACTGTGGCGGGGGATCGTTGAGAACTGGTCCACCTCAAATTTCGGGAGCTGCGCCGTCCCAAACATCACGTCATCGCGAACTAAGAGAGGCGGCGACACTTCAACGTAATTGTGCGGCTGGCTGGTGTGCACATCCAGGAAGAATTGCCCGAGTGCACGCTCTAATCGCGCCAGGCCTTTCTTCAAAACCACAAAACGCGCACCGGAAAGCTTTGCGGCGGTCTCGAAATCCATCTGCCCAAGCGTTTCGCCAAGATCGAAATGCTGCTTCGGCGCAAAGGCATAGCTGCGCTTCTCGCCAAAACGATGATGCTCGACGTTGTCTTTCTCATCTTCGCCAATGGGAACTTCGGAGAGTGGCAGGTTGGGAATTTGAGCGAGTAGATTGTTCAATTCAATTTCAGCGTCTTTTTGCTCTTTCTCCATTCGGGCAATTGACGTCTTGTCGTCCTCGACTTGCGCCATAAGTCGATGGAACTCGGCGTCGTCTTTCTTCGTTTTGGCCAACCCAATCTCTTTTGATAGCGCGTTCCGACGCGCCAAGGTCTCCTCGCGCACTCGGATAATCGCGCGACGTCGCTCATCTATCGAAATGATCTGTTCCGACGAGAAACGCTTGCGGTCCTCGTCGCTGAGGTTACGTCGGCCCAGCAACTGGTCGAACTCAACGGGATTCTGCCGAATGGCGTGAATGTCATGCATGCGTGTCGGCTCAGGATGTTGATGGCCGACTTAAAAACCGGCCGTGACGAATCAATGACTCAAAGACAATACGCGGAACTCACTCCGCGGGCTTGGCCGCGGCGGCGGCGCGTTCGGCCGCCGCGCGCTTTTCGACCATGCGCACCGACCAGACCGAGCCCTCGTAGAGCGCGATCAAGGGCAGCGCAAGGGACATTTGGCTGAGCACGTCGGGCGGCGTCAGCACCGCGGCGATGACGAAGGCGATGACGATGAAATAGCGGCGCTTGGAGCGCAACTGCTCCGACGTGAGGATGCCGACCCGCCCGAGCAGCGTCAGAATGACCGGCAGCTGGAAGGCGATGCCGAAGGCCAGCATCAGCTTCATCATCAAGGATAGATAGTCCTCGACCTTGGGCAGAAGCTCGATGGTCGCCTCGCCGGGGCCGCCCATCTGCTGCATGCCGAGCGAAAACCGCGCCAGCATCGGCCAGACCACCCCGTAGACGACGAGCGCGCCGAGCACGAAGAAGATCGGCGTCGCGATCAGATACGGCAGGAACGCCTGCTTCTCGTTGCGATAGAGGCCGGGCGCGACGAACATGTAGATCTGCGTCGCCACCACCGGAAACGAGATGAAGGCCGCGCCGAACAGCGACAGTTTCAGCTGCACGACGAAATATTCGAGCAGGCCGGTATAGATGAATTTCGAATTTTCCGGCCCCGCCACCCAGATATAGGGCCAGGTCAGCACGTTATAGATGTGGCGGGCGAAAAAGAAGCAGACGATCGCGGCGAGAAAGAACGCGGCCAGCGCCTTGATCAGCCGCGACCGCAGCTCGATCAGGTGATCCATCAAGGGCGCCTTGGTGGCCTCGATCGCCTTTTCTTCTTCGTCGTCGCGGCTCATCCGGTGCGCTCTGTGCTCTCCGGCGTGGCGGCAATCGCGGGCTCGGGCAAAGCGGCGGCCGGCGCGGCTTCAGCCGCCAGCGGCAAGGGTTCCGGGGCAGGCGCCGGCGCGCTTGGCTGCGCAATCACCGGTTCGACACCGGCCGGCTCGGCAACGACCGGCTCGATCTTCGGCGGTTCAGTCGAGTCTCTCGGCGACGCATCACTCTGTTCTTGCGGCTTCAACAAATCGAGCGGCTTATTCTCGATATCCTTGTTCAGGTCGCGGCCGATCGCCTCGACATCCTCGCGGGCGCTCTTCAGCGGATCGTAGTTCTTGATGTCGGAAGCCAGGTCATCGACCGATTTTTTCAGGTCGGCCATCTCGGCTTCGCGCATCGCCTCCTGAAACTGACCTTGAAACTCCGCGGCCATGCTGCGGATCTTGCGGGTATATTGCCCGAGCGTGCGCATGACACCGGGCAACTCTTTCGGGCCGATGAAGACGAGCGCGACGATGCCGATGAGCAGGAATTCGGTCCAACTGATGTCGAACATGAATTGAACTCCGGCGGCGTCGCCCGCCGATCAAGTCCCCGCAGCGGTCGTCATCAGCGCCGTCGCCATCGGCGCCAATGACCGCGAGAACGTCCTAGACCTTGCTCTCGGATTTCTTGAGGTCGGCGGCGGCCTGATGGTCGATGGTCTTAATCGGCGCGTCCGATTTCGGCGCCGTTTCGGCCTCGTCGTCGGCCATGCCCTTCTTGAAGGCTTTGATGCCCTTGGCGACGTCGCCCATCATATCGGAAATCTTGCCACGCCCGCCGAACACGACCAGCAGGACCGCGCCGACAATCAACCAGTGCCAGATGCTCAGAGAGCCCATAAACTCCTCCGAATTCCTCCGTCCGCCGCGCGGCGGCGGCCACGCCGCTTAAGCCAGAAACTAGGCGTCGGGGGCGGCAAAAACAAGCGTGGCGGCAAAGCCGCCACGCCGCAGGGAGAGAGCCCTTGGAGTTAACCCTACGCCGCCGTGCTTTCCGGCAATTGATTGCCGAAACGGCGTTTTATTCCTCGCTTTTCGCGCCCGGCTCCTCGCCGCGGGGGACGAGGCCGAGGTCGAGATCGCTCGGCTCCAGGGGATCCTCGTCGTCGCGCAACGCCGGATCGTCGGAGGGAACCGGCACCGAGAATTCGGCCGGCAGCGCCGGATCGACCAGCCCCGCTCCCTTGAGCTCGTCGAGGCCGGGCAGATCGGTCAGCGCTTCGAGCCCGAAATGCGACAGGAACGCCTCATTGGTGCCATAGGTCACCGGCCGCCCGGGCGCCTTCCGGCGGCCGCGCAGCCTGATCCAGCCGGTCTCGAGCAGCACGTCGAGCGTGCCCTTGGAGGTCGACACGCCCCGGATCTCCTCGACCTCGGCGCGCGTCACCGGCTGGTGATAGGCGACGATGGCGAGTGTCTCGATGGCGGCACGCGACAATTTCCGCGTGACGACGGTTTCGTGCGTCAACAGCCAGGCGAGATCGCTTGCGGTGCGCATCGTCCACTTGCCGCCGACTTTCACCAGATTGACGCCGCGCGCGGCATAGTCGCGCTGCAGCTGCGCGAGCAGCGCCTTGACGTCGACGCCCGCCGGCAGGCGCGCCGCGAGAGTTTTTTCGTCGAGAGGCGCTTCGGCGGCGAACAGCAGAGCCTCGAGGATGCGCAATTGCTCGGCCATCTGCTCGGACACCGAGTCGGCAACGGCCTCCTGCGGCGGCTGCTTGCCGCCTTCAATCACACGCATCTCCGCAACATTCGCCATTGAATCTTTCTCCCTTTCACGCATTCCCGGATTCCGCAGACATCACACCGGCCGCGCCGCCGCCATCTCCGCTCTGCTTCTTGCGCAGATAGAGCGGCGTGAACGAGCCCTGCTGATGGGCTTCGATATGGCCTTCACGCACCAGTTCCAGCGCCGCCGCAAAGGTCGAGGCGAGCACCGTCGGAATCATCGTCGGCTCGACCAGATAGGCGACGAGATATTGATCGAGCGGAGACCAATCCAACGACTGCCCGACCAGCCGTTCCAGCGCCGTGCGCGCTTCGGCGAGCGACCAGACGGTGCGCTTGCGCACCCGCACGAAAGAGCGCGCCTTGGTCTGCCGCCGGCCAGCATAGGCCGAGAGCAGATCGTAAAGCGTCGCCGTCCATTCCGGCTTGGTGACTTCGGCAATCGGCTCGGGCAGGCCGCGCGCGAACACATCGCGGTCGAGCTGCGGCCGGTTCATCAATTGCTCGGCAACCTGGCGGATGCCTTCGAGGCGCCGCAGCCGCTGCGCCAGCGCGTTGGCCATGTCCTCGGCGCTGACGCCGTCGGGGGCATGCTGTTCGGGCAACAGCAGGCGCGACTTCAGATAGGCGAGCCACGCCGCCATCACGAGATAATCGGCGGCAAGCTCGAGCCGCATCTTCCGCGCCGCCTCGATGAAGGCGAGATACTGATCGGCGAGCGCCAGGATGGAGATTTTGGCGAGATCCACCTTCTGCTGCCGCGCCAGGTTCAGCAGCAGGTCGAGCGGGCCTTCGAAGCCCTCGACGTCGACCACCAGGGCCGGCTCGTCGGTCGCCCGTTCCGCCACCTGGGCTTCGAATTCCGCAATGCTTGCTTCGTCGGCGTTCATGCCCGTTCGCTCTTACTGCAATTCGCTCATACTGACGTTCGGGCTACGCCCGTTGCGCGGCCGCCTCGGGAACCCAGGCGCCCGCCATAAGATCTAAGAACTCGGCCCGGCTGGTGGCGAGATCGATCGGAGCCGCCGCCCGGCGCAGCGCCAGCGCGGCATCGGCCCGGCGGCGCGCCTGCCCCACCAGCAATGGCGCCTGCCCGGCCACCGCCACCATCTCCTCCATCTTGCCGTTGCAATGCAAGACCATGTCGCAACCCGCTGCGATCGCTGCCCTTGTCCGCTCGCCAAGCGACCCCGATAAGGCCCCCATGGACACATCATCGCTCATCAGGAGCCCCCGGAAACCGATCGAATGACGAATCACCTCGCCCACTATAGTGGCCGAACTGGTGGCGGGCGCGGCCGGGTCGAAGGCTGTGAACACAACATGGGCCGTCATCCCCAGAGGCAAGCCGGCAAGCGGCCGAAATGCGGCAAAATCAGTGGCTTCGAGCGTCGCCCGGTCGGTTTTGACCACCGGGAGCTGCTCATGGCTGTCGGCTGTGGCGCGGCCATGGCCGGGAATGTGCTTGAGCACCGGCAGGACGCCGCCTTCGAGCAGGCCCGCGGCAATGGCGCCGGCAATGGCCGCCACCTTGGCCGGTTCCAGGCCATAGGCCCGGTCGCCGATAATGGGGTCGGCGCCGGAGACCGGCACGTCGGCGAGCGGCAGGCAATCGACATCGATGCCGAATTGGGCGAGATCGGCCGCAATCAGCCGGGCGCCGAGCTTGGCGGCGCGCAGCCCGGCATCGCAGTCTCGGTCGTAGACCGCGCCGTAGGCCGCGCCCGGCGGATAGTTCGGGCAAAGCGGCGGCCGCAGCCGCTGCACCCGCCCGCCCTCCTGGTCGATCAGGACCGGCGCGTTGCGGCCAAGCGCGGCGCGGCACTCCTCGACGAGGCGCCGCAGCGAAGAACCGTCACCGACGTTGCGGGCAAAAACGATCAAGCCCCAAGGATCGGCCTCCTTGAGGAATCCGCGCTCCTCCGCCGTCAGGGAAGCGCCCGCGACACCGGTGATGAATGCACGCATATGTTTGGACGCTTAGAGCATGATCCGGAAAAGTGGGAACCGGTTGTCCGAAAAGATCACGCTCGATCAAAATGCTAGAGCGAACTTCGCTCTAGCGTGCGCCGCCCGCGAGGGTCAAGCGTAGGAGCCGCGGAAAGAGCTTGCGGTCCCCGCCTTAATTCCGCTGCACAAGGCAGCTGCCGCCGGCTGATTTCAGGTTCGAGCACATCTGTGCCGCCTGCTCCATCGAGCCATAGGGACCGACCAGCGCGCGGAAGAAGGTGCCCTTCTCGCCGAGATCGACTTGGCGAATGGTCGGCTCGTGTCCGCCGAGCTGCGACGGATATTTGGCCTGCAGGCTGTGATAGGCGGATTGCGCGTCGGCCTCGCTCCGCTGCGACGACACCTGCACGAAGTAGCCGCTGCCCGCCGCCGGCGCCGCCTCGGCGGCCTGCGGACGCGCCAGCGCGGTCCGCGTCTGCGGAGCAGCGCTGGCTGCAGCACCACCCTGCGGCGGCGCGATCGACAGCGGGCCGTTGCCGCCTTGCGGCGCAGCCGCAACCGACCGCGCGGGCGCCGGACGAGCGGCCTGTGCACGTGCCGGCGCGGCACTGTCGGCATCAGAATTGTCCGGTCCGTTATGGATCGCCACGGTGTGGATCTTTTTTGCGTTGCCCGCGCCCGCCACCGGCGGCGACTGCAGCGGCGGCGGATTCTGCGACGCCATGGCCATTGGTGCCGCGGCCGGCATCGTCGCGGCGCCGCCATAGACCGAGCCTGCGGCCGTCGGGCCGAGCGACATCGGACCGCTGGGTGCGGCGCCGGCCATGTTCTGGCCGGCCATGCTCGGGGTGCCGGGCATCGCCGACGATTGCAGCCCGGCATTGGGATCGGGGAACACCGGTATGGTTGAAACCACGCGCGGCGCATTCGCCGGCGCCGGCACGTCGACCGGCTTCTCCTCGCGCGACACCAGCTTGTCGGGCGCGCCGCTATCGGCGCTCGCCTGGCCGGACGCGTTGGTGGAACTGCTCGCAGGGATGATCTTGTTCGGCGTGTTGTCGGCCCTGATGATCGGCGGCAGCGACGGAAACCCCGATCCGCCAAATACTGCGCCATAGCCGAACCAGCCCGCGGTGCCGAGGACTGCTACGCCGAGCAAAGCCGCGGCGACGGCGACGCCGCGGCGCTTGGGCGCGGGCGCTTCGTCTTCGTAATCGTCGAGCGCGTAGCCCTGATCGTCAGGATCGCCTTCCTGAGCCCGATCATACTCTTGTCCGTAGCCCTGCTCGTAGTCGTCCTGGCCATATTCCTGCTCTTGGTCGTAGTCCTGACCGTAGTTTTGGCCGTAGCCTTGCGCGTGACCTTGTCCGCGCGCCGGCGCGCGCTGGTGCCCGCGTTCTTGTCCACGTTCTTGCGCGTAGCCATGGCGGTCGTCACGGGCGCGCGGCAGGAACGACGGCAGCTCCTGGATCGGATCGTGCGCGTCGTCATAATAATGCGGCTGATCTGAATAGCCGCGCGTGTCGTGGCGCTGCGGCGGCGCGGCGTAGCGATCGGATCGCTCGTCGTCGGCATTGTTATAGGACGGCGCCGCCGTGCGATAAGCCGGGGCCGGATCGGTGAGCCGCGGCGCGTCGTAGCTTTCGCGAGACTGGCTTTCGCGAGACTGGCCTTCGCGATACTGACCCTCGCCGTATCGGCCATCGTTATATTGGCTGTCGCTGTATTGGCCTTCGCCGTATTGAGCGTCGTTGTATTGAGCCTCGTTATATTGCGCTTCGCCGTATTGCGTTTGGCGATCGTCGTACTGGCCCTGCTGCTCGTCATAACGTTGCTCGGCATAGCGCGCGTCGGCCGGCCATTGCGGATCGGACTGCGGCGCATCGAGCGGCGGCGTTTCGTGGTGTTGTTGCTGCGCGGCGCGATCGGGCGTTTGGCCCGGCGGGTTTTGCCCGATCAGACGGGCGAGTTCGGCAAGCGGATCGTCGAATTGCTGGCCGCTAGGCGCGGCAACATTGCGGCGCGTCGTTCTGAAAGTATTGTCGGCCATGATCTTCGCCCCGCCTCAGGCGCTCACGCGGTACAAGTCGCCCCCTGACCGCAGCGCGTTACTTAAACGGTGCAACGACCTTATCGCATCTCGTTGGGCGCTGAGACCCCAAGCAGTCTAAGCCCCGATGCGAGCACGGTCGCCACGCCTTGTATAAGCACAAGCCGGGCCTCAGTTATTTGTCGATCATCTTGGATAATGAAGCGTAAATGAGGCAACGTATTACCTCGCGTCCAAAGCGCATGAAACTCCGACGCTAACTCAAACAGATAAAAGGCAATTCTGTGCGGCTCGTGAGCTAATGACGCAGCCTCGACGATTCTCGGATAGACGGCAATACGCCGCATCAGCGCAAGCTCGGCGGGGTCGCAGAGCCGTTCCAAAGGCGCGCCCGACAGCGCCCCGGACGCGGTGAGATCGGCCGGCAAATCCGGAAACGCGGCGCGGGCATTGCGGAACACCGACTGGGCGCGCGCATGGCCGTATTGGACATAAAAGACCGGATTGTCGCGTGACTGTTCCAGAACCTTGGCAAGGTCGAAATCGAGCGTGGCGTCGTTTTTGCGGAACAGCATCATGAAGCGCACCGCGTCGGTGCCGACCTCATCCACCACTTCACGCAGCGTGACGAACTCGCCTGCCCGCTTCGACATTTTCACGGGCTCGCCGCCGCGGAGCAGCTTCACAAGCTGGATGAGCTTCACATCAAGCTCGACCTTGCGATCGCTCAGCGCGGCGACCGCCGCCTGCATACGCTTGATGTAGCCGCCATGATCGGCGCCCCAGACATCGATCAGGGTACGAAAGCCGCGCTCGATCTTGGAACGGTGATAGGCGATGTCAGACGCGAAATAAGTGTACGAGTCGTCGGATTTTTTCAAGGCGCGATCGACGTCGTCGCCGAATTGCGTCGAGCGAAACAGAGTCTGTTCGCGATCCTCCCAGTCTTCGACCGCCCCGCCCTTCGGCGGCGGCAAGCGGCCTTCGTAAACCTCGCCACGCCCGCGCAGCCAGTCGATGGTCTCTGCGACGCGATCGACCTCGCCGGCGATCAGCGAGCGCTCGGAAAAGAACACGTCGAATTTGATATTCAGCGCGCCGAGATCGCCGCGGATCGCCGCCATCATCATGTCGATGGCCTTGGCCCGCACCAACGGCAGCCATCGCGCCTCGGGCTCTCCTTTGAGCTTGTCGCCATATTCGGCGGCGAGCGCCGTGCCCACGGGTTTGAGATAGTCGCCCGGATAGAGTCCTTCGGGGATGTCGCCGATGTTTTCGCCGAGCGCCTCGCGGTAGCGCAGATAGGCCGAGCGCGCCAGCACGTCGACCTGGGCGCCGGCATCGTTGATGTAATATTCGCGCGTCACCTTGAAGCCGGTGAAAGCGAGCAGGCTTGCCAGCGCATCGCCGAACACCGCGCCGCGGCAATGGCCGACATGCATCGGACCGGTCGGATTGGCCGAGACATATTCGACATTCACCGCCGCGCCGCCGCCGATATCGCTCTTGCCGTAATTCGCACCGAGCTCGATCGCGGTGCGCAGCGCGTCGATCCAGGCCGCGGGCTTGAGCGTCATGTTGATGAAGCCGGGACCGGCGACATCGACCTTTTCGATCAGCGGATCGGCGCGCAGCTTTTCGGCGATGGCGTCGGCGAGGTCGCGCGGTTTCTTGCCGGCCTCCTTGGCCAGCACCATCGCGGCATTGGTCGCCATATCGCCGTGGGAAGCATCGCGCGGCGGCTCGACGGTGACGCGCGACAGATCGATGCGGGCCGGCATGACGCCTGCCGCGATCAGCTTTTCATTGGCACCCCGGACGCGGCCGAGCAGTTCGGCAAATATGTTCGCTGTGGTCATGATTGTTATGTCTGATGCGCCGCGCGCCTAACGCAATTCCGGGGTCGAGTCAAAAAGCCGGGCATGCTCGGCGAGCGCATAGCGGTCGGTCATGCCGGCGATGAAATCGGCGATGCGGCGCGCTTGGCCGGCTTCGTCGAGGTCGCGAAAACCCTCCTGCCATTCCGCCGGCAGGTCGGCCGGATTGGCCTGGTAACGGGCAAAAAGATCGGCAACGACCCGCCCCGCCTCCCGCATGACCTGCATGACGCGCGAGGTGCGGTACATCCGGGTCAAGAGAAACGCCTTGATGGCGACGTCATCCTCGGCGACCGGCGGCGAGAAGCCCGCGACCGGCGCCGCGGCGAGCCGCACGTCATCGGACGATTGCGGATGCAGCACTTCGAGCCGCCAGCGGGTCTCGGCAACGATGTCTTCGATGAGAAAGCCGATCAGCTCGCGCACCAGTTCATGCACCAAATGATGATTGTCGATCTCCGGATAGGCGGCGCGGATGGTGCCGAGGATCTTTGCCGGCAGCGGCACTTCGGCAATCTCGTCGAGCGTGAACAGCCCTGCCCGCAGGCCGTCGTCGATGTCGTGAGCGTCATAGGCGATGTCGTCGGCAAAGGCGGCGATCTGCGCTTCGACCCCGGCGAAGCTCCACAGCTGCAGATCCTGCAGTTTCGCATAGTCCAGGATCGTTGCCGGCACGCCGTTCTTGCGATAGCGGCCGAGCGGCGCACCGGCGCGGTCGGTCAGCGGCCCGTTGTGCTTGACCAGGCCTTCGAGCGTTTCGAAGGTCAGGTTCAGCCCGTCGAAACGCGGATAGCGCCGCTCGAGCGCGGTGACGATGCGCAAGGTCTGCGCGTTGTGATCGAAGCCGCCGAAGGCCGCGAGGCAGTGGTCGAGCGCCCGCTCGCCGGCATGTCCAAACGGCGGATGGCCGAGGTCGTGCGCCAGCGCCAGCGCCTCGGCCAGATCCTCATCAAGACGAAGCCGCCGCGCCAGCGCGCGCGCCACCTGGGCGACTTCGAGCGTATGGGTGAGCCGGGTGCGGTAATGGTCGCCCTCGTCGAAGACGAAGACCTGGGTCTTGTGCTTGAGCCGGCGGAAGGCGGTTGAATGGATGATGCGGTCGCAGTCGCGGCGAAAGGCGCTGCGGCTCCTGCTCGCGGGCTCGGCATGGAGCCGGCCGCGGCTCAGGTCCGGATCGCACGCATAAGGCGCACGTAAGCTCGCGGTTTGCATCGCCTCTAACTTCCGCCCGGCGGCTTTTCGGGCCGCCGCCGCCGATTGACCTCGGCTTGGTCCGCACTTAACTATCTCAGTGGTACTGTTGCAATTGAGCGGGATTCTTCAAGTAGAATCGCGGTTTCCGTACCGGAGATAAGGATGACCGGCAACGTTACTGTGACCGAACGGGCGGCGCACCGAATCGGCGAAATCCTCAAAGGCGAGCCGAGCGGCACCATGCTGCGCGTCTCGGTCGCGGGCGGCGGCTGCTCCGGCTTCCAGTACAAGTTCGATACCGAGCGCGCCAAGGCCGACGACGACATCGTCATTGAAAAGAGCGGCGCAACGGTCCTGATCGATCCGGTGTCGCTCAACTACATGGCCGGCGCGGAAATCGACTTCGTCGACGACCTGATCGGCTCGTCGTTCAAGATCAACAATCCGCAGGCCACCGCCTCCTGCGGCTGCGGCACGAGCTTTTCGCTTTAGATTTGTTTCCCGGCGGCGATCGCCGTTTTTTGCTATGATCGCGCGTCCATCAAAGTAGACTCCCCCGTGCGCATCGCCACCTGGAACGTCAATTCGATCAAGCAGCGCGTGGATTCGGCCGTCGCCTGGCTGAAGGAACGCGAGCCCGATATCGTCTGCCTGCAGGAGACCAAATGCGTCGATGACGTCTTTCCGCGCGAGCCGTTCGAGTCGCTCGGCTATAACCTCGCCGTACACGGCCAAAAGACCTTCAACGGCGTGGCGCTATTGTCGAAACTGCCGTTCGACGAGGTCAATAGCGGGCTGCCCGGCGACGACGGCGACGACCACGCTCGCTTCATCGAAGGCGTGGTCTCGACCGCGACCGGCGCGCTGCGGGTCGCGAGCGTCTATCTGCCCAACGGCAATCCGCCCGAGACCGAGAAATACACCTACAAGCTCGGCTGGATGAAACGGCTCGCCCGATACGCCCGCGAGCGGCTGCTTCTTGAAGAACCCTTGATCCTCGCCGGCGACTATAACGTCATCCCGGCGGCGGCCGATGCCAAGAACCCGCAGGTCTGGACGAGCGATGCTTTGTACCTGCCGCAGACGCACGAGCATTTCCGCACGCTGATCAATCTCGGCCTCACCGACGCCATCCGCGCCACCACCGACGATGCCGGCCTCTATACGTTCTGGGACTATCAGGCCGGCGCCTGGCAGAAGAACAACGGCATCCGCATCGATCACTTGTTGCTGTCGCCGCTCGCCGCCGACCGGCTCGAAGACGCCGGCATCGACAAGCACGTGCGCAGCTGGGAAAAGCCGTCCGACCACGTGCCGGTCTGGATCGACCTCGATATCGCGGCGAAGTAACAGCGTCGGCTACAGCGGGATGTTGAAGCGCAGCGCCTGCGCCAGCAGGCCCTGGCGGAAATAGAAGCGGTGCGCGAGATAATTATCGAGCCCGGTGTCGAGCACGAGTTTGACGCAGCCGAGTGCGCGGCCTTCGTCCTTGAGCTTGTCCAGGAGCCGCGCGCCATAGCCCCGGCTGCGTTCACTGCGGTCGGCAATGAGATCGTCGACATAGAGGAATTTGCCGTGCACCAGGTTCTCGGTGATCCGGTAGCCGGCGAGCGCACGCGGTCCGGGATGCGGACCGTGATCCAACCACAGCGCCAGGATGCGATAGCCGTCGGCCGCCTGGCGGCGCCAGCGCGCAATAAACTCCTCTCGCGACGCCAGATGCGGCCGCAACTGCCGCATCAGGTCGTAACAGGCGCCGATCTCCGCCTCGCCCACATCGCGGAAACTCGGTACGTCTGCGGTCATTTGCATTGATATCGGGGTTGAGCGTCGGCGGCGTGCCCAGCGCATGTCCCGGAAAAGTGGAGGCCGGTTTTCCGAAAAGGACATGCGCAAAATTTCAATCGCGCCGGCCCTTCATCCAGTCTTCGAGATAGACGAGCGCCATTGTGCGCTCGTCGTCATTGGCGCGCTGGAAGGCATTGTCATAGAGCGGCTTGATCCAGGCTTCGTCGCTGCCGGCGCAATCCTTGCTCAGCGTCAGCCACATCAGCCCGCGCGCGGCCTGGCGCGGCACGGCTTCACCCCGGAACAGCATGTCGCCCAGCGCGGCCTCGGCACGGCACTGGCCCTTGTTCGCGGCCAGCTGAAACCAGCGCGCCGCCTGATGCGGGTCGCTCGGCTTGTCCTTGAGATAAAGCCGGCCGAGTTCGTATTGCGCATCGGCATCGCCGAAATAGGTCGCGGCATAGCTCAGCATCTCTCGCGCGCGCGCCGGGTCTGCGGTGACCCTCGAGTTCGGAATGCCGGTCAGGTAATAGTGGCCGAGCGCGACAAAGGCATTGGCGACGAAGCTCGCCTGCGGCGTGCCCGGCTGTTCGTCGGGATGCGAATTGGCGATCTGGCTGAAATAGTTGAAGGCGCGCAGGTCGTCGCGCGGCACGCCGTCGCCTTCGGCATACATGCGGCCGAGCTTCCATTGCGCCACCGGCTGGCCCTGCTCGGCGGCATATTGCAACGCGGTCAAGGCCGAGGTCTTGCCGTCCTGAGCATGGTTGCTCGCGCGCAAGGCTTCGCTCGGCGTCAGCGCCGCGGTGCTCGGCGACGCCGTGCCGTCGAAAGCGAGCGCCGGTTCGCTCATCAGACCGCGGCCATTCAGCCCGAGCACCAGCGCCAGGCACAGCCCGCCGGCCATGCCGACTGCGAGGCCGGCCAATCTGCCGTCCACGGCAAGGCTCGTGGCCAGTCGCGCGATGGTGCTAGATATCCGCATAGCACTCTTTCTCGGCGCCCGCTCCGGGATGGGTGAGCGCACCGAATTGCGCCGGCCCCACCTGCTGGGCGTATTTCCACAAATAGCCGGAGCCGTACGCGTCCGCTCGCGGCTTCCAATCCTGCTTGCGCTTTAACAGTTCGCTTTCCGACAGTTCGACGTCGAGCGTGCCCTTCACCGCATCGATGGTGATGATGTCGCCGTCGCGGATGAGCCCGATCGGTCCGCCGACTGTCGCCTCGGGCCCGACATGGCCGACACAGAAGCCGCGGGTCGCGCCGGAGAAACGGCCGTCGGTGATGAGCGCGACCTTGGAGCCCATGCCCTGTCCGTAGAGTGCGGCTGTCGTCGACAGCATTTCCCGCATGCCCGGACCGCCTTTCGGTCCTTCGTAGCGGATGACCAGCACTTCGCCTTCCCGATATGTCTTTTTCTGAACTGCTTCGAAGCAAGCCTCTTCGCCGTCGAAGCAGCGCGCTGGGCCGCGAAATTGCAAGCGATCCATTCCGGCAACCTTAACGATCGCGCCCTCGGGTGCGAGATTACCTTTCAATCCGACCACGCCGCCGGTGGGCAAGATCGGCTTGTCCGCCGGACGGACCACGTCCTGAAATTCGTTCCACTTCACCGACTTGAGATTCTCGGCAATCGTGCGGCCGGTGACCGTGCGGCAATCGCCGTCCAAATAGCCTTTCTCCAGCAGATACTTCATCACCGCCGGAGTGCCGCCGACCTGGTGTAAATCCTCTTGGACATATTTGCCGCTCGGCTTCAAATCGGCCAGGTAGGGGACCCGATTGCTCACGGCCTGAAAATCGTCGATGGTGAGGGAAACCCCCGCGGCGCGCGCGATGGCAATCAGATGCAGCACAGCGTTGGTCGAGCCGCCAAGGA
>DATJLN010000100.1:0-76517 GCA_035509535.1 Xanthobacteraceae bacterium
GTTCGATGGCAAAGACTATTTCACCATCTACGACTTCGTGAAGGCTTACGAGCACTTCAACGATCCGGAATGGGACGGCGAGCCAATGGAGCCCGCGCCAGCTCGTCCAAGAGAACCGGGCGAGAAGGAAGAGGGCTTGGACGATGGCCCTCAGACCGACTATGAACCGCCAGAGCGGCCCAAAAAGATTGTCATCAAGCTGGCCGATGGCAAAGAACGCGTCATCCAACACATGATGGCAACCAGCTACTGGAGCCCTGACGGCAAGCCGATTTCAGCGAATCAGATGGTCGAAAAGCTCTATGGCGAATTGCCCAAGTTCTTCAAAGATGAAGACGAGCTTCGGCGCGTCTGGAGCAAGCCTGATACGCGGAAGGCCCTCTTGCAGAGCCTTGCCGAGAAGGGATTTGGCGCCGACCAGCTATTAGAGATCAGCCGAATGATCAACGCTGAGAAGAGCGACGTCTTTGATGTGCTTGCCTACATCGCCTTCGCGCTGGCGCCCATCACACGCTCAGAACGGGTCAACGCGCGCAAAAGCAATATCCTCGGCAAATATGACCCGAAGCTCCAGGCATTCCTGGATTTTGTTCTTGCGCAATACGTTCAGCAGGGCGTCGGAGAGCTGGACCAGGAAAAGCTCAGCGACTTGCTTCAGCTCAAATATCGCTCAGTCCCCGACGCCATCGACCAGCTCGGCGACGTACCGGTCATCCGGGATACATTTGTAGGATTCCAACGCTATTTGTACGAATAGACGCCGTCACCGCTCTATTGACGTTCGTCTCCATTTCAGTTACACACACACCCACTCGCTCACTTCGGGACGTATCCGGATGCGATCCGACATACGGAGCGAGTGCGGTGCCCGCGGGCGGTCTCGCAAGCTGCTCCCGGGCGGCTTTGGGCATCAGCCGCCGGTAATTCGTGGCCGGCCGTGCGGTGCGCACTGACTGGGACAGGCAGGGGCGGGTAACGCCCGCCTAGCAGAATAATTGTGGCGGCCGCGTCCCAGGAAGCCTGGCCTGAAGCTGGACGGAGATGTTCCGACATCTCCAGCAAGAGCCGCGGTGGAACGCCGACAGGCGAGCGCATCCCGCAGGATGCGCTGCCGCGCCAAAAGCGCGGACGGTTGGATTACGCGTCTGTCGGCGTTCCGCTTCCCTTTCTTTTTCTCCGTACTTCGTAGCTTCGTAGGGTGGGCTAAGCGAAGCGCAGCCCGCCCCGAGCCGAGAAGCTTCCGTGAACGTGCAGCGTGGGCACGGCGCGTTGCGCCTTGGCCCACCCTACGAAAGAACCTCGCGCGCAGGCGCTTTGCGAGAACGGATGAACTTGCGCGGTCAAAGGAAGATGACGATGACACGCACGTCTCGCGCCGCAGGCGGCATTCTCGGCAAGGACTGGGGCGCGCGCTTTGCCGCCGAGCGGGCGCAGCTGCAGCGGCATTATTGCAACCTGTTCCGGTTCTGGCGCGGCTGCCGCGACAAAAACTGCCGGCGGCACCGGCGCTGCTGCGGCGATGCCGGCGATTGCCTCGCGCGCCGCATCGGGGAAATTCCGCGCCAGGCGCAGTTTCAGGCGCGCCAGGCCATCCTCGCCGCGACGCCGCGCAATGCCGGGCCCGCCGAGCGCACCGTGCGGCAGTGCATGCCGCGCGACATGATCGCGGCCGATCCGGCGCCGATGGCGGCGGCACAGCGCGACTTCGCGCCGGCGGAGCCCGGGCGCTGAGGCCGGCAGCCTCCGCCGGCGCAGGGGGCGGAAGAGACGCGTCGCCGTGCTAAGCTTGGAGCACAAGCAAGGTGGATGATGTTCAGCATGCCGATTGCCAAGACGTCCGTTGCGCGCCCGCCCGCCGTGCTCGGCTTTGCCGCGCTGGCTCTCGCCCTGGCCGCAACGCCCGCGCACGCCTTCTCCGTCTCGTTCGACTGGTGCCCGCAGGGCTCGTCGCCGAATTTCGCGCTGCGCGACGTGCCCGAGAACACGGTGAACCTGCGCTTCGCCATGACCGATCTGGACAAGCCGTCATTCCATCACGGCGGCGGCACCGTCGGCTATCGCGGCCAGCCGGAAGTGCCGTGCGACGCCTTCGCCACCGGCTTCGTCGGCCCCTCGCCGCCGCCCGGCGAACGGCACACCTACCAGTTCACCATCGAAGCGCTCGACCCGGCCGGCAAAGTGCTCGCCACCACCACGGCACGGCGGCAGTTTCCGGAGTGAGAGAAATGATCCTCCCCCGCCCAGCGGGGGAGGTGCCGCGCGCAGCGCGGCGGAGGGGGCAAGTGCGCGCACCAATTCTGACTGTCAAACGAGCGCGAAAGCTTCGCCCTAAAATGACTTTGCCGGAAGTTCTGCTTTGGCAAGCTCTCCGCAGCCGGCACGTGGGCGGACTCCGATTTCGCCGACAGCATCCGGTCGGCCCCTACATCCTCGACTTCTATTGTGCGTCGGCACGTCTCGCCGTCGAAGTCGATGGCAGCGTGCATGACTCCACGGAGCAGATCCGCCATGACGAACGGCGAAACGCTTGGCTCGCGAGCAGACACATCAAGGTTTTACGCTTTGCCGCCGCGGACGTGCTGAAACGTGACGGATTGGAATTCATCCTATCGACGATTGAGCAGGCGGCCGCCCCCTCCACCGCCTTCGGCGGTCCCCCTCCCCCGCTATGCGGGGGAGGATCAGGCGAGTGATCTTTGTACGTTCCCGCTCCAACAAGGGGGGATATTTGCTCATTACATCTTCAAGATCCGCTTCGCGTTGCCGGACAGGATCTTCGCCTTGTCCTCGTCGCAGAGCGGCACGCCTTCCATCCAGCGCACCGCCGGCGGGTTCATCACGAAGGGCCAGTCGACGGCGAACAGGATGCGGTCGATGCCCATTTCCATGACGCAGCAAAGCAGCGCCGGATTACTGAAATTGCCGCTGGTCGTGACATAGAAGTTGCTGCAGAACGCGTCGCGGAACGAAACCGATTTCTGGCCCGGCCGCGCCAGCGTGTGATCGACGCGCCAGACCAGGAACGGCAGCGTCTCGCCGAGATGGCCGAGAATGATTTTCAGCTTCGGGTGCTTCTCGAACACGCCCGACAGCACCAGGCGAATGGCGAGCGTCGCGGTTTCGACCGTGTAGCCCCAGGTAGCGCGCGGCAGCATCGGGAAGTCTTTGACGTAATCGGCGCAGTACGCCTTGATCAAATCGGGATGCGGCAGCGAGGGATGCAGATAGATCGGCAGATCGAGCGCCTCGGCGCGGGCGAAGATCGGCCAGAATTTCTTGTGATCGAGGAATTCGCCGTTGGCGAGGCCGTGCAGCATCGCGCCCTTGAAGCCGAGCTTGGCGGTGCGTTCGAACTCGTCGGCGGCGGCCTCCGGCACCGCGGTCGGCAGCGCGGCGAAGGCGGCGAAACGCGCCGGGTTCTTGGCGACGATCGCGGCGAGCCGATCGTTGACGCGGGTCGCCATCGCCACGGCGGTTTCCGCCGGCAGCTTCTGCGTCGACGGCGCGCCATGAGACAGCACCTGCATGTCGATGCCGGCGTCGTCCATTTCCTTGAGGCGCAGCGCGCCGAAATCATGCAGCCGGCTTTGCTGCTCGCCCGGCCGGCCGGCTTCGCTGCCGGTATAGGTCTTTTCCAGCTCCTCGTCCCAATAGTGCTCTTCGATGGCGATGACCGGACAGTGCGGTTTACGGAACATTTATTTCCCCCTTTGCCGGCCGCTTTGTTAGCAAGGCGGCCTTGCCGAGTCATCAGGAACAGTCGGACCGCCGCCGATGTTAGTGTGCAATGCAAAGAAGGAGACTTCGCATGCGGCTCTTCACCTCGGCATTGTTGTTCGGCGTGACGCTGGCGGCGCTCGGCGCTTTCAACGCTTTTGTCTCAAATGCCTTTGTTTCAGATGCCTTTGTTTCAAACGCCTTTATCTCAAATGCATTCGCGCAATCCGGCTATGTGCATCACAATTTCTGTCTGCTGACTGGGCCGGCGCGCGAATGCGCCTACGAGACCATGGCGCAATGCCTCGCCGCCAAGCGCGGCAATGCCGATTTCTGCGAGCCCAACGACGCGCCGCTCAATCACGCGCCGGGGCGGTATCAGTATCAGTAGGACAGCGTGTCGGGCCGCGCCGGTCATCCTGCGTCCGGACCTACGCGACCGGATGCGCCTTGTAGTAAGCGACGTCCTCGGCGCTTTGCTTGAAACCTTCGCGGCCGCGCCAGTCGAGATGGCGGGCGGCCATGTCGGTGCCGTAGCGGACGCGGAACAGCAGCGTGCGATGCGCGCCGTTGGCATATTCGTGCACCTCGCCGGGCGGATGCACGACAAAGGCGCCGGGCTTCACCGTGACGGTTTCGGTCGGCGTGCGCATGGTGCCGCCGCCCTCGAAGCAGAAATAGATTTCCGTCGCGTCGGGATGGCAATGATAAGGACTGATCTGATGCGGCTCCCAGCAGGCCACCGTGACGTCGCCGTCCTCGATCTTGCCGAGGATCTTTTCGACGTGCTTTTTCGGATTGTATTGCGCCTCTTCGACGATGCTGAACACGTGCATTGCGCTACTCCCTCTGCCTTGCGGCCGCACTTTCTCTTGCGTCCTCTTGCGCCGCTTTTGCATCCGGCGTTTTACGCCGATTTTACGCGCGTCGCTCGAACGGCAAGGTTAAGGCAATTTGGTTGCACATGCGACAGGCGCTGCGGGTCAACCGCCGGAGGATGCAGCACGAATGACCCTTCACGGCGTGGCACGGGCGACGCGGGCACGGATGAAACGGAGTGTCAGAGTTCGTGAATGCCGGCGGTGGCGCGCGAAGCTACGCAACTGTTGCAAAGCTGGCCCGCTCGGACGCACGATCTTATTTGCTGAGTCGTTTGTTAGATAAAGGCGGGGCCCACGAGGGAACCTGGTCGGCGTTGCGAGCGGGCCGGCGCAGCACTCGAACTCAAGTCGCAGGCTTTCTGAAAATGGCGCACTTCGCCCGGTCTCATTTCGACACGCACCTGGTCAGGAACGTCCTCGACCGGGTGGAGTCGGTCATCGTGATCGGCCTCGTCGGCGCGGGCCTCGTCGCCTGCGCGCTCGGCGCGGTGGTCTATGACGTCGAGCGCTGGTTCTCGGCGTTCTAGCTGTTCCGCCCCGCATCGGGTGGAGCTTGCGGGGTGGGGCTTGTCGTATCATTCGCAAGCCGGTTTCCGGGCCCGTGCGATCCGGCAAGTTTCCCGGTCCCCGGCCCCGGTTCAAGCGCTAAGTCCTTGGCTTTTTACGCGAATCGCCCGGTAATCTTGCATTAAATGCTGTGGCGTAGCGTTGCCCTCCGACCAGGCATGACCCTTTCCGGAAGCCGGTTGTCGCTTCCGCGCCATGCCCAAGGCGGAGGCGACCATGAGTGAACGCCGCAGGGCGAGACGGACCAAAAGCTTCCTGCGTGGCTTTGTCTATGTCAGCCGTCAGCAGGGCGCGCTGGCCTGTTTGATCCGCGACATGTCGGACACCGGCGCCCGTATCGTCTTTTCCGACACGGTGACGTTGCCGAATACGGTCGACCTGTACATCCCGCAGCGCGAACAGACCTTGCACGCCAAGGTGCGCTGGCGTCACGGCGACGAAGTCGGCCTGGCCTTTGCCGTGCCGCAGCAGCGTTCGGCCGACGCCACGATGTCGGAGACCGAAGTGGTGCAGCGCGTCGCCATGCTGGAAGCGGAAATCGACTCGCTGCGCTCGGTGCTCAAGCGGCTCAAGCGCGAGAAGGCCGACCGCGCCGACGACCGAGTGGCGTAACGCGTTCGCTTTGGCTGGGTGTTGCTGGCGCCCTCGCCTTCGCGGCGCAAGGCCGATACTGTGCCGTCCGCCACGACATGAGGGAGGCAATGATGGCCAAGGCCTATTGGATCGCGACCTATTTTTCGGTGTCCAACCCGGACGCGCTTGCCGCCTATGCCAAGCTCGCGGGGCCCGCGATCACGGCCGGCGGCGGAAAATTTCTCGCCCGCGGCACCGCCGCCACGGCCTATGAAAAAGGCCTGAAGCAGCGCACCGTGCTGATCGAGTTCGACAGCGTCGCCGAGGCCGAAGCCGCCCACGACAGTCCGGGCTATCAGGCGGCACTGAAAGTGCTCGGCAATGCCTGCGAGCGCGATCTGCGGATCGTCGAAGGCGTGTAGCGCAATGATTTTGCCGCTTCCTGACCGGGCATGATCTTTTTTCCGGAAAGCCGGTACCCCCGCTTTTCCGCATCATGCGCTAGTCGAAGATCCTGTCGCCCTGCAGGTCGACGATCTGACGGGCCTTGTTCTCGCTGAAGTTCACCGCATCGTCGTAAGACGCGTAAGCGTCGGCGCGGATGAAACGATGCTCCTTGCGCACGCCGTCGATCTCGCGCGCGATCGTGCCCGCCGTCTGATATTGGCCGTTATTGGCAAACGGCGCGGCGACGATGACGTAGCCCTTGTATTCGATCGGGGCGGCGGCTTTGGCCGCGGCCTGCGCAGAGGCCGAACCGCGGCGAAACAGTGAACCGAAGAATGACATTGCGCGCGCTCCCCGCCGGCCAGATCGGCCGGCCACGTGGCGAAGGTGACAGTGAAGGTAATGCAAAGCCTAGCAAATTTTGGCAATCCCGTCCGGCCCCGCGTTTCGAACCTTCGCCCCGCCACGAGCGACAGAACCACCAACGGGGAAATTGGGCCGGGGACTTTTTTCCTTCGCGTCGTCAGGCCCCAAGCCCGCGGCAGGCCCGCTGCAGGAGCCATGGTCATGCCCGAACTGAACCTGCAGGCGCAGCGTCTGCAAGCCTACGATGTCTATTTCACGGTTTCCGGCGGCCCGCGCTTTGTCATGTGGAACAACAATCACGGCGTCACCGTGAGCGACCGCGACATCTCTTACAGCGTCGACGGCAAACTGCTGACAATTGCCTTCACCGAGATCGCCGCCATTCACCTCAACAACGGAACCGTCGGTGAAAACACGATCGACCAGTGCAAGATCGAGTTCAATTCCGGCGCTACGATCACCGTCTCCAATGCCACGTCGAGCGGCCTGCCGAACGAGGAGCAGACCCGGATCTACCGCGATTTCGTCTACGGCTTGCACGGCCGTCTCGCGGCCGTCAGGCACGATACGATCCGTTTCGTCGCCGGCATGTCCGGCACGCGCTACAAGGGCGCCTTCGCCGTCGCCATTATCGCCGGCCTGTTCTTCATCGCCCTGCCGCTGGTGCTGGCGATCGTCACCGGCGACGCGCATGCGCTCATCCTGACCGGCAGCGGCGCGTTCCTGATCTGGCCATTCATGCGGATATTGCGCAATAATACGCCGCGCAACTACACGCCCGACGCGCTGCCCGATGAACTGATATCGTGAGCGGCCAAAGTCGTGAACGCGTAACCGCTTCGGTTCCAGGGAGAATTCGCAAAATGCCGAAAGCCTATTGGGTCACCGTTTATCGCTCGATTTCCGATCCGAAAAAAGTCGAGGCCTATGCCAAGCTGGCGCCGCCGGCGACCATGCAGTTCGGCGCCCGTTATATCGCGCGCGGCGCGGCCGTCGAGGCTTTCGAGGCCGGGCAGAAGGAGCGCATCGTCATTTCCGAATTCCCGAGTGTCGAGAAAGCGATCGCCGCTTATAAAAGCCCCGCCTATCAGGAGGCTCTCAAAGCGCTCGGCGACGGCGCGGTGCGCGACATCCGCATCATCGAAGCGGCGGAATAGCCGGCGGCGGGAAAGTTCAACGTCCGCCGACCGCAGCTTTCACCGGCATCGCGGCTTCCATCGTTGCCGCCGTTGCACTTGCCGCCGCGCGCGAGCGGTGGTCAAGCCGCAGCGTCAGACAGCAGGTCGAGCCGCCGCTCCTTTGAAACACATCGAGCGGCGTTTCGACGACCGCATAGCCGCGGCGCTCGAGTTTCGCCCGCAAGCCGTTGCCGCAACTCGACAGCACGATCGCGTGCCCGACGCAGACGGCATTGGCGGCAAAGCGCGCCGCGTCCGACTGGCTCAACTCGATACGATCGCCGGGCGCGACATGCTCGTGGATCGCCGCGAGCGCCGGCGGCGTGAAGGCCTGCGGATAATAGACCACGCCGCCGCAAGGCAAAACGCAGAGCGCGGTGTCGAGATGGTAGAAGCGCGCATCGGCGAGCGGCAGCGTGACGCAGCGCAAGCCCAGCGCCTCCTCGATCGCGCCCGCCGCCGCGGCATCCGAGCGAAAGCCGCAGCCGAGCCAGAACAAGCCGCGCCGCGCGTCGTAGATGCAATCGCCGGCGCCTTCCAGCCTCACGTCCTGCGGCAGTTCGATGATCTCGTCGATAATGCCGCGCACCCTGAGCGTCTGAAACGCGGCGTCGAACACCGGCTCCTCGTCGCGCCGCTCGCCATGACGAAAGCGCGCCAGCACCGCCTTGCGGTCGAGCACCACGGCGGCATTGGCGGTGAAAACAAGATCGGGAAGGCCCGGCATCGGATCGAGCGTCGAGACCTGGGCGCTGAACCCTTGGAGGACGCGGCGCAGGCTGGTCCATTGCTGCTCGGCCTGGGCATGCAGGCTCGCGGCGCTGCCGGCCCAGGCATTGGGATCCATCCAGGGATTGATGCTGTAGCTGACCGCGAAGAAGCGCGGCGGGCACATCAGAAAGCGCGGCTGCGGTTTGGCTTGAGCGCGCGTCGCGTGGATGTTCATCGCTCGGTGTTGTCGTCCTGTGGCCTATGGTAACGCCTGTGAAGTACCGCCGAATCAACGCGACGGCCGAATCTTAGCACGAGAAACTGATAACATCGCGTCTTCGTGGCCGGCCCCCTCGGGGCCAAACATGCCTTCGCCGCTGACCCTCAGCCGCCGACCCTCAGTAGCCGACCCTGGCGAAATGCTCGCGCAACAGCGCCACATTGCGCCGGTTGGCGCGGAAGAACACATCGAAAGCGTCGCCAGCGACCGGCACCATGCCGACGGTACCCTCGAGCAGCACGTTCATCACCATGCGCGCGAACAAGAGCCGCGGCACGCCGAGCCGGTGCGCCTCGTAGAGCAGATAGCACGAGAGCATGGAGGCGGCGGCATCGCCGATGCCGGGCACAAGCCGCAACAGCGACTCCACGCCGAAGCGCACCTTGGTGCCGGGCAGGATGAAGGCCGTGTCGAACGCGGTCGCCAGCATGTCGAGCCGGTCGAGCGCCGCCCGCCGCGAGTGCGCGTCGTAGGGACGCCGCGCCCGCGCATAGCGCGTGGCGGCGAAGTCGCGGAAGCCGGCAAAGCCGGCACGGGTGGTGCTCATCACGGTTATTCCTGTGGCGTGCGTCGCCGTGGCGCGAAAGCCCGGTGCTGCAAAAGCCTCAATCGGGCGTAAGCCTCAACCGGGCAAAAGATTTGCGCCGCCAAATCTCAACGGCCGTGAGATGGGATGGATCACGAGAAACGCAAGCGGTTTGCGCCAACTGCGTCACAAATATCCGGTTTCGTCATAATTCATTCGTCATAAATAGGATGTGCGGCCGCCACCTTACCGTCGCCTTACCAAACTTGAAAAAAGGCATAAAGACCCGCATTGCCAAGGCGGTTCCGCCACTTTATATAGCCGCCATTCCGATTTAGCCTGACTTGCTGCTGCGCCCGGGCTTCCATCCTGGCGGTATTCAAGACCACGCGAAATCCGGATTGAAGACCGTGCGAATGGTTCGCACGGCCGCAAATGCGATTTGCGTCGTCAAGGAGGCCATCATGGCTCAAGGTACCGTCAAGTTCTTCAACGCCCAAAAGGGCTACGGCTTCATCGTTCAGGACAACGGTGGTCCGGACGTGTTCGTCCACATTTCCGCCGTCGAGCGCGCCGGCATGCGCACGCTGGTCGAAGGCCAGAAGCTCAGCTTCGACATCGAGCCCGACCGCCGCAGCGGCAAGTCGTCCGCCGCCAATCTGCAGGCGGCGTAACCTTAAAGCGTTCACGTCACACCGGCGCCTTAAAGGCGCCGGTGTTTGCGTTTCTAAAGCTGCCGCTGACACCTTGCTTCGCCCGAAGCATGGCCCGGAAAGCAGGAGCCGGCTTTCGAAAAGATCATGCGCAGACGCGAAATCTAGCGCTTTCCGCGTTCGGACCCCATTTGCCGGACAACCCCCGCATCGGCGAACAAGGAGAACAACAATGCCCAGAAAACCGGGATTGAATTCGGAATTCGTCATGTTCGACGTAACCTACGAGGACGGCACGCAGCGCTCCAACCGCAAAGTGCCGCGCGCGCTGCTTGGCGGGCTCGACGGCGACAAGCCGGCCCACGGCTTCCTGATCGAACAGGACCGCGAGATCGCGGAAAAATCCGGCCGGCCGCTGCCGGCGATCAAGTCCATCACCCGCTCCGGCGCCAAGAAAAAAGAGCGCAATTACGGCGAGCGCCAATTCGGCTGACCAAGCTCGGCTGACCGTCCGGCGGCGCTCCGGTAAGCTGCGGACTGCTTGTTGGCGCATGATCTTTTCCGAAAACCGGTCGCCACTTTTCGGGATCGTGCGCAAGAGCAAAGGAGCCGCTCATGTCGCCGCCGCAAATCCGAATCCTCAATCCCGACAGTCTCGGCAGGCCGCTCGGGCAATATTCGCAAATCACCCGCGTCAAAGCCTCGGAATTTCTGTTCATCGCCGGCCAAGTCGGCATCGACCCCCACGCCGGAAAAGACGGCAAGGCGCCTGCGGACTTCGAGGCGCAATGCGCGCTGGTCTTTGCCAATATCGGCGCGGCGCTTGCCTCGCAGGGCGCGAGCTTTGCCAATATCGTCGAGTTCACGACCTATCTCGTGCACTCCCAAGACATTCCGAAATTCATGGCCTATCGCACCCGCGAATTTCCCAAATTGTTCGCGGGCGGTGCCTATCCGCCCAATACGCTGCTGGTGATCGATCGCCTGGTGCAGGAGCAGTTTCTGATCGAAGTCAGCGCGGTCGCGGCGCTTTAACGATTTGATCCTCCCCCGACGAAGGGAAGAACGCATGCGCTGCATTCGCGTCGCAGCCTGGCGGGCTGCGTCCATTCGCGCCCTGGCGAAAAAATCCGCGCATCAATCCGCGTGATGCCGCAAGCGCCGTGTGTGAACCACCGGCGTGCCGGTTGACCACGATCCGGGCGTCGTGAACGCGGCCGGCGTGTAAACCGCAGCATTCGCGCCGGACGCGGCCGATGCATAAGGCGAAAAGCCCCGCGCTTTGGCCTGCGCGTAATAGCCGCTCGCATAGAGCGCCACCGCGCGGTTCTCGTCGCCGCCCGCGGCGCGATAGGCGCCGGCGAGATAACGCACCCCATAGGTCATGTTGGTCTGCGGATCGAGCAGCCCCGCAGCCGAGCCGGTGTAACCCATGGCGCGCGCGGTGCTGAGCTTGATCTGCATCAGCCCGTAATTGCCGGCATGGACCGCGCGCGGATTGCCGCCGCTCTCGCGCCTGATCACGCGCGCGACGAGCGAAGCCGGCACGCCGGCCGCGCCCGCCTGTGCCGCCGCCATCGCTGAAACGCCATCAGGCCCGGCTTGGCCGAAGCCGCCGGAGCCCAAGAAGCCATTGCTGGCTTGCATCCGCACGGGATGCCGGCCGGCGTGCGACACGCCGTGGCGCTCCTGCGCCAGGACGCCGTTCCAACAAACAAAAATACCGATGCAGATTCCGGCGGTGACACCCGGCAATGTCAGAACCGTACTAACGTCCCCAACGAAATTCGTCCGTCCCATAGCACAACTCCGCGGCAACGCCCCTCACAACGGGCCTCTGAAGGCCGGTTGTCCCGGCCAAATCCGGCCCCGCTTCGGCGGTTTGGTGAATCAAAGGTGAAGATGTCGTGGCGCGGGAACCGAGCGCTCCATATTCTTTTGTGGCCCAAAAACGTCATGCCCAGGCCGAAGCCCGGGCATGACGATCAGCGTGGTGACGCCAGCGCTTGAAGTCGACGCTTAGCGCTCGACGCGGCGGTGCAGGGTGTGCGTCCGGCCGTCCGAACCATAGCCCGGGATCGCGACATGGGCCGAATAACCCGGCGCATATGCATAGAGCCCGCCATAAGGCGCGGCGACCGTGGGATAGCCGGCGCGCGCGTCCGAAGCGATGGTGCCGGTGGTGTAGGCGCTCTGCGCCGAGGCCGCCGAGGCGCCGCCGAGGGCCGTGCCCAGAACCAGGGCAATGGCGAGCGCGATTTTCTTGGTGTTCATGGCTGAGTTCTCCTGTTGGAAATTGGGAAGCCCGGCCGCGCGGCCGGGCTTCGCGATCGTGTATTTATGGAATTAGCTTTGCGAGGCGATGCCGGCGCCGTGCGTCGCATCCTCGAACGTGGTGGCGTGCGCGAAAGCCGGCACGGCGGCGCTTACTGCAAGAGCAAGCGCAATCATCGCGATGAGTCTCTTCATGGTACTTCTCCTTCGTCGATATTGAATTCGATGTGCGGCACGAGGCGTCGCCGCACGACGGGGAGATAGGCCTCGCTGCAGCTTTGATCATCGTGCTGCAGTGCAACACAGTGTTGCGTCTCGCTGAATAATAAAAACGTGAATGGGGGTTGCGGATGTTGGGTTCTTGAAGTTGCCGCTTTTTGATCAAAGCGGCGCCTGATTATCAGCGCGGTCCGCGTTCCGGGAAGCTTGATATGTGATGCCGATCACAAAAAGACACGACCGCTTTTCTCCCGATGAAAGCGGTCGACGCGGTCTGCAACTTCGGCATATCTGCATCCCAAAAAGCACCGCAAAGCACCTGCACTGGAAAAGCACCTGCACTGAAAACGATCGGAGCTTGCCGCCGCAGACCCGGCTCTAAATTTCTGCGCCTTGGCGAATGACCGCGATGAAACGCGCGAAGGCCGCCGCGTCGCCCTGCCGGGGCTGGACGAGGCCCCAGACCGGCTTTGGCCACAACGGATCGCCGATTCGCCGCGCGACGATGTGAATGTGGAGCTGCGGCACTACATTGCCGATGGCGCCGACATTGATCTTGTCGCAGCCGGTCACGGTTTTCAGAAGACGCGATGTCTGCACGATCTCGTTCATCAGCACGGCCGCATCGCCGCCGAGATCGGCAATTTCGACAGCGCCGGCGCGGCGCGGCACCAGAACCAGCCACGGATAGACGGCGTCGTCGATGGCGAGGAGCCGCGACAGCGGCAGATCGCCGACCGGCGACGTGTCGGCCGCGAGCTGCGGATGGAGCGACCAGGTAGCTGTCATGGTGCCTTATGCGAGTGCGGGGTGACGACTGGCTGGCGATCCCGGCAAACAGTGTATCGTCATTGCGAGGAACGAAAACGACGAAGCAATTCCCGCCTCCAGCGCGCTGGATTGTTTCGCTTACGCACGCAATGACGCGGAAAATGGATCGCCCGGTCAAGCCCGACAATAACGCGAGCAAATCCGTGGATCCGTTCGTAATGTGCCAAACGCGTTTCACCTCCGTTAACCGGCGGCTGCTATTCTGCAACCGCGAGTCGCGCCCCGGGGATTCAGGCACGCTCGCGGATGTAAGACAGCAAAGTTCCTGGCAATGTCTCAGATCGCAGCCGGCCTTTCGGGCGGGCTCAGTCATGGCGCGTTAGGCAATGCGCTTTTGTTCGGCGCCGATGCGCTGATCTATTTCTCCGTTCTCGCCGTGTTGTTTCGCGCCCGCCACCGCATCGGCATCGGCGCATTTTTTTGCGCGCTCGGCGTGATGCATTTCCTCGAGACTTATCTCGCCTCGATCCTCTACGTGACGCTCCCCTTCGGCATCGTCGCCTCGCCGGGCTCGACCGTGCTGTTCACCGGCAAGCTGATGCTGCTGCTGCTGGTTTATATCCGCGAGGATGCGGTGGTGGTGCGGCAGCCGATCTACGGCCTTCTGATCGGCAATCTTCTGCTGTTCGCGCTCTCTTTCCTGGTGCGCCAGCATGGCGCTACCGCGCTCGGCGCCGGCCGCAGCGTCGATTTCGCCTTTCTCGACGAGATGGGCGCACTGATGGTGTGGGGCACGCTGATCCTGTTCGCCGATTGCATCATGATGATCCTGCTCTATGAGCGGCTGCGACCCGCCTTCGGCGAGCACGTCCTGGGACGGCTGGCGCTGACCGGCGCGCTGGTCCTGACTTTCGACCAGGCGGCTTTCTATGCCGGCTTGCGATATCTCACCGACGCACCGCTGTCGGTGCTGTTCGGCGGCTGGGCGGCGAAGATGGCCGCGGTCGCGCTCTATAGCGCGCTGGGCACCATTTATCTGCGCAAGCTCGAATTGCCGCGCCCCGGCGCGAGGCGGCCGCCGCGCGTCATCGATGTGTTCGACCTGCTCACCTATCGCGAGCGCTACGAGGATCTGTTGGCGCGATCCGGCCGCGATGCGCTCACCGGCGCGCTCGATCGTGGAAGGCTGGAATTTCTGGGGAGAAAGCGCGTCGAGGACGCGGTGCAGGCCGGACGGCCGCTGAGCCTCCTCATCATCGACATCGACCATTTCAAGAGCTTCAACGACCGCTTCGGGCATGCTTCCGGCGATATCGTGCTGCTGCGCATCGTGCGCATCATCATGGCCACCGTCGGCACCAACGACGCGGTGTTCCGATATGGCGGCGAGGAATTCGTGGTGATCGCCGACGCCCTGCCACGCGCGGCGGCGCTGACGCTCGGCGAGAATATCCGCCGCACCGTCGCGAGCCACATGGATGCCGAGACGCCGCTCGTCACTGTCAGTATCGGGCTTGCCACTTGCGCCGACGACGCTTCCGATTATGACGGCTTGTTCACCTGCGCCGATCGGCGGCTCTACATGGCGAAATCGGCGGGGCGCAATTGCGTTGTCGCCGAAAGCGGCGACGACGCGGGCTCGCCGCGCTTGGCCTGGGCCGGATAGAACGACGCCGCCGGCCGCATCAGCGCGGCGCGCAGCTCCGTGCGAAGGCGCTGCGCGCTTTGACAAAAGCCGCCGTATTCATCTTGTCGTCTTCGATGAGATCGGTCATCGCACCGGCGAGATCGTCGCAGGCCGCGCGATCGGGCGGCGATGCCGCTTGCGATGTCGCTGCCGGCGCGGACTCCGGTGACGCGGGACCGCAGCCGTTCACCACGGTCGCGAAGGTTTCACGATAGAGCGCGGTATTGTCCATCTTGCCGTCGAGCAGCGAGATCAGGCCGTGACCGCCTGATGGCAGGATGCCGCACTGGCGCGCGGCGCGGCCGCTGCGGGCGACGCCGACATTGCCGGGGCGGCGAGCGCAATTGTCATGGCCGCGATGAGGTAAGGCTGGCGCATGACCGAGCCTCTTACTATGACTGAGGCTCGTTCGTCATCCTCAAGGATACCAGCATAAGGTTCGCCAGAATGAAGCTCGCCGTGCCCGACATGATCTCGAATTCGTATTTTCCGGCCGAAGCCGCGGTCGAGCTCGGCTTCTTCAAGGCCGAGGGGCTCGATGTCGAGCTTGAACTGATCTTTCCGGTCGACAAGGCCTATGCGGCGCTGCGCGAGGGCGCCGTGGATTTCGTCGGCGGCTCGGCGCATTCGGCGCTCGCGGCCTTTCCGCGTTTCAGGGGAGCGAAGCTGATCGCGGCGCAAGCGCAAGGCATGTACTGGTTTCTGATCATGCACGCCGATTTCAAGGCCCGGCGCGGCGATATCGCGGTGGTCAAAGGCAAGCGCATCGGCGCCGCGCCATGGGTCGATATGGGTCTGCGCGGGCTGCTGATCGCAGCCGGCATCGATCTGCAGCGCGACGACGTCACGATCGCGCCGGTGCCCGGCGCGGTCGGCGCCGGCGTCAATTTCGGGCTGACCGCGGCAAAGGCGCTCGAGGAGAAGAAGATCGACGGCTTCTGGGCCAACGGCATGGGCGCCGAAGTGGCGCTGCGCCGCGGCGTCGGCACCATGGTGCTCGACGTGCGCCGCGGCGACGGGCCGAAGCCATGTTTCAATTACACCGCGGCGACCATCGCCGCGACGGATGCGCTTATCGCACGCGCACCGGACCAGGTGGCGGCGGCGGTGCGCGCGATCGTAAAGACCCAGGCGGCGCTGAAGGCCGACGTGACGCAGGCGAGAAAAGTCGGCGACAAATTGTTCCCGCCGGCGGAAGCCGAACTCATCACCGACCTGATCCGCCGCGATTTGCCCTATTACGACGCCGCACTGTCGCGCGATTTCGTCGCCGGCATGAGCGCCTTTGCGCGCCGCCAAAACATTCTCGACCAAGATCTGGCTTACGAGGATGCCGTCGCCACACAGTTCAGCCCGCTGTGGAAGGCGTAGCATCACCGTCATTGCGGGAAGCGAAGCAATCCAGCGCGGCGCTTCCGCAGTGGATTGCTTCGTTTCGCTCGCAATGGCGATTGGCGCGTTTAGCTACTTCGCCGGCGCTTTGAGCCGCTCGTCGGGCGGCGCGATCTCGGTGACAAGATCATTGACCAGCTTCTTCTTCGGCAGCGGCAGAAGCGTCATCTCGCCTTCATGCAGCCGCGTGGTGCAGGCATAGTCGACGTCGCCGTCGATCAGCATCATGCATTCCTTGCAGGCATTGGCATTGATGCAGGAGAAACGGAAGGCGAGCGTCGGATCGAAGTGGCTGCGGATATAGCGCAGCCCGTCGAGCACCGTCTGGCCGGAAACGAAAGGCACGTCGAAGCGCTCTATCTTGTGCGGCGCACCGGCGGCGCCGCGCTGGATGACAAGGGTCGCGTTCATGACCGCATTCGTGCCCGCTTTCATGCCGTGGTGCTCGCTAGCTCCGGCGTTTGCCGCGCCTTGTTCGTCGACAGCGCAAGCTTGCCGTCGCGCAATTCAACAAGCTGATTGAACTGAAAGCGCGGATCCATGCCGGGAAACTCCTCGCGCTGATGCGCGCCGCGGCTTTCATGTCGCGCCAATGCGGGCAGGCACACGCTCTTTGCCACCAGCGTCATATTGCGCAGATCGAGCCAGTCGACCAGCATCGCATCGGACGGCTCGCCCGAGGACATCGGATCGGGCCCGCTGGCGAGCGCGATACGATCGATCCCCGCCAGCGCCTCGTTGAGCCTGGCTTCGGTACGGAACGGCCCGACTTTGTCGGTCATCAGCGCCTGCAGGTCGACGATCAAGGCGGCAGGATTGGCGGCCTGCGTGGTGGTGCGGCGGGCGAGCAGATCGATTGCCGGCAACGAGGCGCGCTGCGTCCAACGCTGCTTGTTGGCTGTGCGCGCGGCGGCGGCCGCACTCTTGCCGGCACGCGCGCCGAACACCAAGGCTTCGGTGATCGCGTTGCCGGAGAGCCGCGTCGCGCCATTGGCGCCGCCGACCGCTTCGCCGGCGGCGAACAGATGAGGCACCCGCGTCTCGAAACGCGTATCCACCTTCACGCCGCCCATGTGGTAATGCGCGATCGGCGACACTTCGATCGGCTGTTTGGTCAGATCGATGCCGTTCCTGGCGAGCGTATCGATCACCGGGCCGAAGTTGCGGCGCAGTTCCGCCTCCGGCACGTGCCGGAAACTCAAATAGGCGCCGCCGGCCGGACTGCCGCGTCCGGCTTCGACTTCCTTCAAGATGGCGTAGGTCGCGAGATCGCGCGTCAAAACATAAGTGCCGTCGTTGCGGCCGTCCGAGACCGCATAGTTCTGCTCGAACTCCTGCATCTGCCCGTTGAGGAGCTTGCCGCCGAGCTTGTAGCGGAACGGATCCCACATGATCGGATCGAGCCCGACGAGGCGCGGCGCCAGGTGCCCGATGGGAAAGAACTGCACGAATTCCATGTCGATCAGCTGCGCGCCGGCGCGCAGCGCCAGCGCATAGCCGTCGCCGCCCATATTGAGGGACGCGCTGTTGCGCCGATAAAGCCGCGTCAGCCCGCCGGTCGCGATGACCACCGCCTTCGCCGCGATGGTCACCGTCTCGCCGGTCTGCATGTGCACGGCGGTAGCGCCGCAGGCGACGCCGTCCTCGAGCGCGATATCGACAATCAGCAGATCGCCGATGCGGCGGATCGCAGGCACGCTCTGCATCTGATGCCGCAAGGTCTTCGATACCGCCGGGCCGGTAGAGAGGAAATCGACATAGACGCAGCGCGGCCGGTCGTGGCCCGGCGCGTGCGCCTGCTTGATATGGCCGTTCTCGCGCGCCCAGCCGACATGCCATGAATCCATTTCGAGGATGCGCTCGGGGCCTTCTTCGCACAGCACCGCCGACAGCTTTTCGTCGCACAGGCCGTAGCCGGCGGCGAGCGTATCGGCGAGATGATTTGCCGGGCTGTCCGGCGTCTGCTGGCCGATCGCGGCGGCGACCGTCATCATCGCCATCACGGTGCCGCCGCCGCGCCCGATCAGGCTCCGGTCGGCAAGAATGACGGACGCGCTGCCTTTGGCCGCTTCCAGCGCCGCATACATGCCGGCGCCGCCGGCGCCAACAATCAGGACGTCGGTTTCAAGCTCGATCACGTGAGCAACTCGCTTTGCAAATTCACCGGCGGCCCTCCTTCGCATGGATCGCCGTGCCGGGAAATAGGCGCAGATGCATGCGTCGAATGCGGCGCAATCACCTCGCCATACATCGTCATGACCGAGGCATGGCCGTTCGAAGAACAGCGTCGCCTTGCTCGCCGTCGCCTTGCTCACCCATGTCCCGCCATCGTCCCGCCATCCGCGGCTTCGCGGCGGCGGACAAGGACCGGGCGCCCGGCGCAAGGCCGGGGCGCGACCGGGCGCCGTCAGTTATCCAGGAAGCTCCGCAGCTTGCGGCTGCGCGAGGGATGCTTGAGCTTGCGCAGCGCCTTGGCCTCGATCTGGCGAATGCGCTCGCGGGTCACCGAGAACTGCTGGCCGACCTCTTCGAGCGTATGGTCGGTGTTCATGCCGATGCCGAAACGCATGCGCAGCACGCGCTCTTCGCGCGGCGTGAGCGAGGCAAGCACGCGGGTCGTGGTTTCGCGCAGGTTCGATTGAATCGCCGCATCGATCGGCAGGATCGCGTTCTTGTCCTCGATGAAATCGCCGAGATGCGAATCCTCCTCGTCACCGATCGGGGTCTCCAGCGACAGCGGCTCCTTGGCGATTTTCAGAACCTTGCGCACCTTCTCGAGCGGCATGCCGAGCTTCTCGGCGAGTTCTTCGGGCGTCGGCTCGCGGCCGATCTCGTTGAGCATCTGCCGCGAGGTGCGCACGATCTTGTTGATGGTCTCGATCATGTGCACCGGGATGCGGATGGTGCGCGCCTGGTCGGCGATGGAACGGGTAATCGCCTGCCGGATCCACCATGTCGCATAGGTCGAGAACTTGTAGCCGCGGCGGTATTCGAACTTATCGACCGCCTTCATCAATCCAATATTGCCTTCCTGGATCAGATCGAGGAATTGCAGGCCGCGATTGGTGTATTTCTTGGCGATGGAGATGACGAGGCGGAGGTTCGCTTCGACCATCTCCTTCTTGGCCTGGCGCGCTTCGCGCTCGCCCTTCTGCACCATGTGCACGATCTTGCGGAACTCGCCGATCTCGAGGCCGGTCTCCGAGGCGAGCTCATGGATATGCGTGCGCAATTCCTTGATGCGTTCCTTGTCGCGGGCGACGAAATTCTTCCAGCCTTTTTCCGAGAGCTTGGAGACGCGATTGAGCCAGCGCGGATCGAGCTCGGAGCCCTGATACTGCTTGAGGAAGCCGTCGCGCACCACGCCGTGGCTTTCGGCAAGCCGCATCAGCCGGCCTTCATGGCCGACCAGCCGCTTGTTGATATCATAGAGCTGCTCGACCAGCGCATCGATGCGCGCCTGGTTCAGGCGGAGCGACTTCACCTCCTGGATGATGTCTTCCTTGAGCTTCTTCGACTTGCGCTCCTGCGCCGGCGACAGCGTCTCGTTCTTGAGCTTGCCCTGGATGTCGAGCTCCTGCAGGCGGCGCAGCCGCTTGAAGGCGTCGGCGATGTTGTCGAACGTCTCGAGCACTTTCGGCTTCAGCTCGGCCTCGATCGCGGCGAGCGACATCGAATTCTCGAGATCGTCCTCGTCCATGTCGTTGTCGGCGATGGCGGCTTCCTCGCCGCTGTCCTCGCCGTCGCCCGAAGGCGCGCCGCCCGCCGCATTCGCCGCATTGTTCACATTGCCGCTCATGGGCTTGAACGGGGTGGCGGCCGGCGGCGCCGAGGGCGGCGCCTGCACCGGCTGTCCGCCGAAACCCGGCGCGCCCGCAGCCGCGCCGTTGCCGGCAGCATTCGGATCGCCGGCAGCGCCGGCCGGCGCCTTGGCGTCGGGGCCGGCATAGGTCGCTTCGAGATCGATAATGTCGCGGAGGAAGACCTTGCCCTCGTTCAACTCGTCGCGCCAGATGATGACGGCCTGGAAGGTCAGCGGGCTTTCGCACAGCCCGGCGATCATTGCCTCACGGCCGGCCTCGATGCGCTTGGCGATGGCGATTTCGCCCTCGCGCGACAGCAATTCGACCGAGCCCATTTCGCGCAGATACATGCGCACCGGATCGTCGGTACGCTCGGACGGCTCCTTGGCTTCGGATTTGGCGAGCGGCTTGGCGGTGACCTCGACCAGTTCGCCGGACTCGGATTCCTCCTCTTCGGCCTCCTCGCCGTCCTCGCCTTCGCTCTCGGCCTCTTCGTTCTCGACGACGTTGATGCCCATCTCGTTCATCATCGCCAGAATGTCTTCGATCTTCTCCGAGGTGACCTCCTCGGACGGCATGACCGCGTTGAGCTGTTCGTAGGTGACGTAGCCGCGCTTCTTGGCCGACTTGATCATCTTCTTGACGGCGGCGTCGGAGAGATCGAGCAGCGGCAGCGGAGCATCCGGCGTTTCCGGGGTATCCTTCTCAGGCGTGTCGGAGTCCTTCGGCGGGGCCGCCTTGGCTTTGGTCGGTACGGTTTTGGTGGCCGCGCTCTTGGTTGCCATCTTCATCTTCTCCAACTACCCGTCGATTCGCGCTCACCGAGCGCGGCCCGGGTTTCATGGTCCCCTACCCTATGGCGCGGGAATCGATGCGCCCTGCAGGGATCGGAAACCGGCTCAAACCCGACGCTCGAACTGGGCTGACGGCCCAAATTCCAACCAGGCCCCACTATGGGGCCTGTCGGGCTCTATTGTTGGGCCACTGGCCGACACCGCAAGGTCTTTCCTAGCGGATGGACCGGTGACCGGAAAGGCCATCACAAAGCCGATGGCCAAAAAGGGCCGTGCCGACGAGGGTTGCATCCCAGCCGCCACTGCCCGAATCGAGGCCAAATTTGTCGGAACTCCGTTAAGCTCCGACTAACCCTGAAAACCGGCAAGGGCGACCTCATATTCCCTCGCCTGCCCATCGTAAAGCCTTACAGTCGCCTTTTGCGTGGCCGGCCGCGCCTCCGGTCATGCCCTCGGGATCATCCGATCCCCGGGGCGCTCAACGGCACGAGTTCAACGGTACGAACTCAACGCCAAACGCTCAGCCAGTGTCGGCCCCCGATGCTGGGCCGGATCGACGCGGACGCCATTCCCCTCTTCCGGAAACGCCTCACAGCGATTTTGCCGTCCGGCCCGACGAGGCGCCGAACCCCTCGATCAGGGCCTCGGTTCCCTCAAGGGTCGACAGCCTGGATTTGACATCGCGAAGCCGCGCATAATTCGCTTCTGAATTATCGGCGCCGAGCGCGGCTTCTGCGCCTCTCAGTTCCGTAAGTAGGGAATGCCACTGCGTATGCAAGGCAAGAAGCTGCTTCCAGGTCAGCAAAACATCGGATTCTGCCGCATCCGGCTCCGCGCCCCAGACCGAAGGCGTGGTGATGGTGCGGCCGATCCGACCGAGCAGATCGGCAAAGCCGCGCTTGCCGAGCTCGGCAGCGAGCGCCGCCCGTTCAGCCACGCCGCGATGTTCCGGATCGAGTCCGGGATCGTGCATGAATTCGTCGGCGAAATGATGAGCGAACACGTCGATCAGCGCGCCTTTGAGCTTCTGCGTGTCGGCATGGCGGAATTCGGACGCCGCGAGTTCCTCGAGATGATCATGCAACAGCCAGGGATGGTTGACCGCGGCCAGCAGGATCAGCGCTTCACGGCGCGGGATCGCGGCGCGATGGCCGCGGTGCAGCGGGCTCGCGGCAAGGTGCGGACTGACGGCGACATAGGTCTCGTCCTGGGGAAAGCGCGCGGCGGCAAAACGCCCAGCGCCCGCATCGCGCCGGCCGGATTCGGCAAAGCGCCTGGGTTTAAAGCTCCGCTGGCCGAAGGATGATCTCTGACCAAAATTGCCCCGCCGCGATGAGACTTCGATCGGCGCAAAAAGCTGATGCAGCCGCGCGGAAAAATCCTGCCGGTAGTAGCGGCGCACCGTCTCGTCGGCGATGGTGGCCGTGATTTCGTTGATGCGCGCTTCAAGCGCGGCGCGGCGCTCAGGCGTATCGAAAGGTCCCGCCTCGCTTTCGCGCGTCCACAGCATCTGCGCCAGCGGCCGCGCGCTCGCGAGCACGTCCTCGATCGCCTCGCGGCCGCCGGAGCGCGCCAGATCGTCGGGATCCTGTCCGTCAGGAAGCGAAGCGAATTTGAGGCTCTTGCCGGGCTTGAGGAACGGCAGCGCCAGATCGACCGCGCGATAGGCGGCACGGCGGCCGGCGCTGTCACCGTCGAAACACAGCATCGGCTCGTCCGCCAGGCGCCACATCAGGCCCAATTGATCGGTAGTGAGTGCGGTGCCAAGCGGCGCCACGGTCGCCTCAAAGCCGGCGGTGACCATGGCGATGACGTCGACATAGCCTTCGACCGCGATGACCCGCGCGCCGTCATGGGCGGCTTTGCGTGCGGCGGCGATATTGTAGAGCGTGCCGCCCTTGTGAAAGAGCGGCGTCTCCGGCGAGTTCAGATATTTCGCCGGCACATCCTTCTCGAGCGCGCGGCCACCGAAGGCGATGACACGGCCGCGCCAATCGCTGATCGGAAACATCACGCGATCACGGAAGCGATCATAGGGAACCGCAATGTCCTCGCCGGCGACCAGAAGCCCGGCCTCCACCATCTCCTCGACCTGGATTTTGGCGGCGCCGAGATGCTCCTTCAGCGCATATTGGTCGGACGGCGCATAGCCGAGCCGAAACTTCAACTGCGTCGCCGCGTGAAGGCCGCGGTCGAGCAGATAGCCGCGGCCGCGGGCGCCGTTTCGCGACGCCAGCGTCGTTTCGAAGAACTTTGCCGCAAGCTCGACGATGTCGTGCAGCGTCTTGCGCCGCTCTTCTTGAACCTGCGCCTCGCGTGTCATCACCGGCAGCGGCACGCCGGCCTGATTTGCCAACCGCTCGACCGCTTCGGGAAAGCTCACTCCTTCGGTGAGCATCAAAAAATCGAAAATGTTGCCGTTCTTGCCCGAGGAGAAGTCGAACCACATCGCCTTCTGATCATTGACGAAGAACGACGGCGTCTTTTCCTGGTTGAACGGCGACAGTCCCCGCCACTCTCGCCCCGCCTTCTTCAGTTTCACGCGCTTGCCCACGACTTCCGAAACCGGAAGCCGCGCGCGCAGTTCGTCGAGAAATTGCGGCGTGAATCGCATGGTGATTCGCAAGGGTAACGGGGCGGTGGCGCGAAGATAGGGCGGACGGCCCGGGCCGCAAGGTGGATTCGGCTTGTCCCGGTTATCCACAGGCGAATTTAGGCCTTCTCGGCACGGCCATTCCGTTTTGGCCGGCGCTCGGAGCGGATCTTGTGGCCTGCCGACGCGTGCGCGGCGGCCGGCGGCGGTCAAAAACTCGCAGCCGACATAAAAGTGCGTTCTGGCCGTCGGACGCATTGGGCGGCGGGTCGCGCCGCGATGGAACGCCCGGTTGGCAGCGCTCAATCGGCGATGATCAATTTTCCGGCGCCATGCCGGCCTGCTTCACCACCTGCTCGGCCACCGCGCGATCGGCTTCGATCTGCTTGGCGAATTCGTCAGGCCCGTCCGTGCCGCCGACTAGGCTGCGATCCTTCAGCTGCTTCTGCGCGAAATCCGGATCGGTGACGATGGCGTCGACTTCCTTGGCGATGCGGTCGACGATCGGCCGCGGCGTGCCGGCCGGCGCGAACAGGCCATACCAGCCGCGCGACGGCGGGCCGTTATAGCCGATCTCCTTCAAGGTCGGCACTTTGGGGAAATTCGGCGAGTGGATGTTGTTGAGCATCACCAGCGAGGTCATGGTGCCGGCCTTGATCTGGCCGATCACATTGCCTTCGCCGAACAGTCCGATCGGCGTCGAGCCGCTCAGGATCGCATTGACCGCCTCGCCGCCGCCCTTGAACGGCACGCGCACCCAGTCGGCGCCGCGCTCCTTTTTCAGCGTTTCCATGAACAGCACCATCGGCGCGCCCGGGGTGGTGTAGGACAGCGTTCCCGGACGCGCCTTCGAGGCCGCCACGAGCTCGTCGACATTCTTCACTTTCAGGTCGGAATTCACCACCAGCACATGTAGCAGATCGAACAGTTTGGTGATCGGCTGCAGGCCGTGCACCGGATCGAACGGCATGTCCTTGATCAGGAACTGATTGTAGATGATCGGATCGGCATTGATGATGCAGATCGTGTAGCCGTCCGGGGCCGAATCCTGGCAGGCCCGCGCGCCGACATTCTGCATGCCGCCGGGCCGGTTCTCGATGACCAGCGGCTTGCCGAGCTTCGGCCCGAGCTTTTCCGCAAGCGCGCGCATGAACACGTCGGAGATGCCGCCGGGACTTGTCGTCGTCAGCACGCGGATCGGCCGGTCCGGCCAGTCGTCCGCGGCCGCGCCGAAGCACGGCATGAGCAGAACAGAACAAGCAGCGAGCAAAAGCCAAAATGAGCGGCGCACGGACGTTCTCCCTTTTACTATTTGGCGGCGACCTTAGCATTGTTCGTTGTCGCCGCGCCTGCGGACGCAAAGGCAAAGCCGCGGTGCTTTGTACCGCGGTTCAATTCACCCGGTCGCCGTCGGCGGTGAAGCCGAACAGGCGCTGGACGCGATAGTAGCGCGCCGAGCGCGGCTGGGTGATGCCCCATTGGTCGGAACGGCCGGGCGCGTATTTCCAGTAGCTCGACGGCCGCCGCTCATAGCTGTCGTCGATCTGCAGCACCTCGGCGGCGTATTCGAGCGGCACTTCGTCGGGCCCGCAGAAATAGGCGAACACGTTATCGCCCGGGCCGTGGCGGCCGGGGCCCCATTCGAGCGGATAACCGTTGTCCTTCATCCGCCCCATGCCGCGCATCACCGAATCGAATTCCGGCATTTCGAACGCGATGTGATTGAGCGTCGGCAGATTGGTCTTGGCCAGCACGATCGAGGAATGATCGCTGTTGGCGCAATGCAGGAACCACAGCGGCGCATTGTCGTCGACCAGGCGCAAACCGAGCACGTCGGTGAAGAATTTCAGCGTGGCGTCGAAATCGCGGGTGTTGAGATTGACATGCACGATCTTGCGCGGCCGGTCGGGCTTGTCGGCGGTATCGGCGTGATCGGCGGCTTCGCAGACGAAGGCGAGATTGCGGCCGTCGGGATCCTTGCAGCCGAAGCCGTACCCGCCGCCGCCGATCGCCACCGGGCCGGGCGCGCCGGGCTTGGCGCCCGCCGCCGCGACCGCCCGATGCAGCGCATCGACCGATGCGCGGTCGGCGACATCGAAGACGATGCGAATGACGGCGGGCTGCGTACCGACATGCAGGCCAAGCAAATGATGATGGCCGGCGGTGCCACGGAAATAGCGCGCGGCATTGCGCGTCTCTACCGGTTCGAGCATCCAGACGGTTTCGTAAAAGCGCGCGGCTTCCTCGATATTGGTGGTGGCAAGCTCGACGCTGCGCACGCCGCGGATCAGGCAGGACGGCATTTCGGTTTCTTCCCCATTCCCAATATTTGTGCCGTCAAACGCGCGAGACGGCGCGCAAAGGCCGCGCAGGATGTCCGCTTTTACCGCCGATAGCAATCGGCCCGGAGCGCCGGTGGCCGGTCGCATGTCCGGTCACACCGACGTCATCCAAAACAACAAGCTGCAGCTTTCCAGGCCCATAACGCGAGGCCGATCGCCCGCATGAATTTCGTCCGGCGCTTCGCCTCCTGTTCGCCGCGCCGACTTTCGGATCCGAAGATCTCGAAGGCCGGCGCGTGCAACAGATCATCGCCGCCGTTGGGCGGGTTGGTTCTCAGGTGATCCGCGCGCCACGTATCGAGAATGCCGGGCTTGACGTGCAGAGCGGGGACGCGCCGGCCGACCTCCTCGACTTCATCGAAGGCTTACGGCGTGTTCTACTGCCGCAGCCCGAACGGCCGCCGCCGCCGGCTGGCGCGGCCGGAATAGATCGGGGTCGGCGCAAGGCGCATCTGCACTTTTTCCGTATGCGCGGCGTAGAGATGCTGCAGGCCCGCCAAAAGCAGCGCGCCGAGCTTGCCGATGGTATTGGCAAAAGTCGCGCCGCCGGGTGTTGAATTGCTGATCATGACTTGTCTCCCGAAGGCAAAAGCAATGCGTGCCGAGAGCGGCTTTTCAGCTCCGGCATTGGTTGGAGCACGATCTTTTCTGGAAAGCCGTCTTCCACCCTCAGATCAAACTGGAGGGCAGACTATTCCCGGACCATGCGATAACCGGCAAATATTCAATCCGCCGCGCGATTTAACCGCACCGTCGGCGAACACACCGTTCAATCACGGGAAATAATCGCGACGCCGAGGCCCGAGCCATCGGCCTAGCCGCCGCCAAGAAGCTTCTTCACCAGCGCGCCGGCTTTGCCGAAATCCATCTGGCCGGAAAAGCGCTGCTTGAGCGCCGCCATGGTGCGGCCCATGTCTTTCAAGGTCGCGGCTTCGAGCTCCTTGATCAGCTCGGAGATCGCGGCAGCGGCTTCCATGTCCGACATCTGCTTGGGCAGATATTTGGTGATGATCTCGATCTCCTCGCGCTCCTGCGCGGCAAGCTCGGCGCGGCCGGCCTTCTCGTAGATCTCGAGCGATTCCTGGCGCTGCTTCACCATCTTCTGCATCACGTCGACGATCTCGGCGTCGCCGAGCGTCAGCCGTTCGGCGCCAGAGGTCTCGCGCGCGAGAATGGCGGCATTGATCAGCCGCAGCGTCGCCACGCGCCGCTCCTCGCGGGCCTTCATCGCTGCCGTCATGTCGGCCTTGATCGTTTCCCGCAGCACGTCAAACCTCGCTTTCAAATGTCATCACCGGCCGCGCTCCGAATCCGCCGCGTCTTTCGGCGACAGCCGCCAGCGCCGCAGCACGACCAAAGCCCAGATGCCCTCGACCAGACCGAACGGCCAGGCGCCTTGCAGAAACCCATAGACCGAGCCGAGCCCGCAGGCACCCGCGAAGGCCAAAACGAATATGGGGTCGCGGTCCTCCAAGGCATAGCACACCAGCATTGCCGTAACGGCGAAAAGCCCGAAAGCCGTGAGCAAATCCAACTTATGCACCCCTCATTCTGCCGCTTTGACGCGGCAATCCCCGGGGGCTATCTAAGCCGCTCATGACACACGAACAAGACGATTCCGGCTGGTCGGAGCCTGCTCCGACGGCGCTGTTGGTCCTCGCCGACGGCACGGTGCTCGAAGGCTTCGGGCTCGGCGCCACCGGCCATGCCGTGGGCGAAGTCTGCTTCAACACCGCCATGACCGGATATGAGGAGATCCTGACCGATCCGTCCTATGCCGGGCAGATCATCACCTTCACCTTTCCCCATATCGGCAATGTCGGCACCAACGAGGAGGACATCGAAACCGTCAACCTCGCGGCCACGCCGGGCGCGCGCGGCGTCGTGCTGCACTCCGCGATCTCCGAACCGTCGAACTATCGCGCCACGCGCGATCTCGACGCCTGGCTGAAAAGCCGCGGCGTCGTCGGGCTCGCCGGCATCGACACGCGCGCGCTGACCGCGCTCATTCGCGAAAAAGGCATGCCCAATGCCGTGATCGCGCACGAGCCGTCAGGGCGTTTCGATCTGGACATGCTCAAGCGCGAGGCAAAGGCCTGGCCGGGCCTGGTCGGCATGGATCTGGTGCCGATGGTGACCACTGGTCAGCGCTTCACTTGGGACGAGACGCCCTGGTTGTGGGGCAAGGGCTACGGCCGGCAGACCGACCCGGAATTCCACATCGTCGCGGTCGACTACGGCATCAAGCGCAACATTCTGCGCCAGCTTGCCGGCCACAAATGCAAGGTGACGGTGGTGCCGGCGACGACTTCGGCCGACGACATTCTGGCGCTCAAGCCCGACGGCATTTTCCTCTCCAACGGCCCGGGCGATCCGGCCGCGACCGGGGAATATGCCGTACCGGTGATCCGCGCGCTGATCGACAAGAAGCCGGTTTTCGGCATCTGTCTCGGCCACCAGATGCTGGCGCTCGCGGTCGGCGCCAAGACCATGAAAATGCACCAGGGCCACCACGGCGCCAATCATCCGGTGAAGGACCTCACCACCGGCAAGGTCGAGATCACCTCGATGAACCACGGCTTCGCGGTCGATCGCGCGACCTTGCCGGCCAGCGCCGTGGAAACCCACGTCTCGCTGTTCGACGGGTCCAATTGCGGCATCGCGCTCAAGGACCGGCCGGTCTTCTCGGTGCAATACCATCCGGAAGCTTCACCAGGTCCGCGCGATAGTCACCTTTTATTTGACCGTTTTTTAGGCTTGATCCGCAAAGCCAAGTAAGGCGAAGGAACGCCGGCGCAAAATACCCGCGCCAAAATGGCCGGACGCGCCCAAAACGCCGCCAAAATCGCCGTCAACCAGGTCAAAATCGCCGCAGCGGCGGCGCGGCGTTAGGAATTCTCAACCCACTGGCCGGTAAAACCGCAGTCACCGCCGGTGTGTTGATGAGATGCCCAGCGCGAATGCTGTCATTATAATAGTGCAATCTGGCAATGAGCCCGTCCGACCTCGTCACCCATCAGTTCGCCGATGACGGCCGGATTCCGAACAATCCGGTCCTGCCATTGGTGATCTATCGCGCCGGCATCCATCTCGCCGGCACGCCCTATCCTGAGGACTTGATCGAGAAAACATTTGCCGCCAACGGCTGGGTCGACATTTGGCGCAATGACAGCGTCTATGCCTATCCGCACTATCACTCGACCATCCACGAGGCGATGGCGGTGGCGCGCGGGCGCACGACGGTCCGCTTCGGCGGCGCTACCGGCTGCGACATCGATATCGGGCCGGGCGACGTCGTCATCCTGCCGGCCGGGACCGGGCACCAGGGCCTGTTCGCCAGTCCGGGCCTCGTGGTGGTCGGCGCATATCCGCCCGACGGCACCTACAATCTCCGCCGCGCCAGCAAGGCCGAACACGCCAAGGCGATGCAGGAAATTCTCAATGTGCCGCCGCCCGCCGTCGATCCGGTGTTCGGCGCCAACGGACCGCTACTGACGCTGTGGCGTTCAATCGAAGCAGATCGAGCCGTCACGGCTTGATCTGCAGGTGGAACGCGTTGACGACATCGGTGTAGCGCTTGAGGTCGTCCTGCATGAACTTGGCATAGGCGGCGGTGCCGTTCTCGGCCATGTGGATGCCGAGCGTCTTCATCCGCTCCGCCATCGCCGGCTCGCGCAGAACTTTGGCCACGGCCGCTTGCAGCTTGGCGACGATGGCCGGTGATACGCCGGCCGAGGATTGCAGGCCGAGCATGGTCGCGACATTGAAGTCCTTGTAGCCGAGCTCCGCACAGGTCGGCACGTCGGGCAGCGACGCGTCGCGCTCCAAGACGGAAAGGCACAGCGCGCGCAATTTGCCGGTCTTGATCAGCGCCAGCACATTGGAGATCCCCGACCAGCCGGCGTCGACTTCGCCGGTGAGCAGCGCGTTCACCAGGCCGGTACCGCCGCGATAGGGCACATGCAGCAATTGGATGCCGGCCTGCTGCTCGAAAATGATCATGGTGAGCTGATGGATCGAGCCGGTGCCGGCCGACCCGAAACTCAGCCCGTTGGGCTTGGACTTGGCGAGCGCGACGAATTCGGCGAGCGTCTTGGCCGGCACCGCCGGCTTCACCACCAGCACGGTCGGCAACGTGGCCAATGCCGTGATCGGCGTGAAATCCTTCAGCGTATATTTGACGTCCGGATTCATCGCGACATTGATGGCGAGCGCGCCGGAATCGTTGAGCGAGAGCGTGTAGCCGTCGGGCGGCGCCTGCACGGTCTCGTTGGCGGCGATGACGCCGCCGACGCCCGGCGTGTCCTCGACGATGAAGGGATTGTTGAAGACTTCGCTCAGCCGCGCCGACAGCAGCCGCGCGATCACGTCGGGATTGCCGCCGGCTGCCGACGCCGCGAGCAGGCGCACCGGACGGTTCGGATAATTGGCGGCATCATCGCCGGCCGACGCAGAAAAGGACACGGCAAGCGAGCTTGCCGCGAGCAACGTCACAACGCTCGCGAACCGGACCAGACTCTTCACACGCATTTTTCTCCCCCCGCGCTTTTGTTTGCAGTCTTTTATGTCTTGTTTCTCACATCTCCTAAGTCTCGCCCCAGATCTCGCGCGCCAGGTCGCAGACCAGTTCGAGCTTGCGCCGCTGCGCCTCCTGCGTGACCGGATTGCCGGTATCGACGCTGGCGAAACCGCATTGCGGGCTCACCGCAATCCGATCGAGCGCGACGAATTTCGTCGCCTCGTCGAGGCGCCGGCGCAGCGCGGCTTTGTCCTCGAGTTCGGGCACCTTGGTCGACACCAGGCCGAGCACCACCATCTTGTGGCGCGGCACGAAGCGCAGCGGCGTGAAATTGCCGGCGCGCGGCGAATCGTATTCGAGAAAGTAGAATGGGATTTCGAGCGCGTTGAACAGCCGCTCGGCAACGTCCTCGTAACTGCCTTCGGAATGCCAATGGCCGCCGCGGTTGCCGCGGCACAGATGCATGCCGATTTGCATCCCGGCCGGCGCCGCGCGCAACACGCGATTGGTGACGGCGATATAGGTGTCGATCAGCCGGCTCCAATCGTCGCCGCGCGCGGCGAGCGCAGCCTGTACATCGGGATCGCCGAATTTGGCGAAAGCCGTCTCGTCGATCTGCACATAGTGGCAGCCGGCCTCCGCCAGCGCGCGCAGTTCGCTGGTGAAGGCGTCGACCGTATCGGACCAGAACCGATCCATGTCCTCATAAGCGCGGGCCAGCACCGCGGCATTGCCGCCGCGGAAATGCAGTGCGCAGGGACCGGGAATGGTGATCTTGGCCAGCCGGTCCGAATTGGCGCGCAGGAACGCCACGTCGCCGCCATTGATCGGATGTGTCCAGCGCACGCGGCTATTGATGAGCGCAGCCGGCTGCGCGCCGCGGCTGCCTTTGCCGCCTTCGGCGCCTTTGGCGTCGGCGCCGCCGATCGTGTCGATCGAGAGATCGCCAAGCTCGCGGTAAAAGAAGCTGTGATAGGAGCGGCGCCGGAATTCGCCGTCGGTGACGAATTTGAAGCCGAGTTCCTCCTGCAAGGCGATGGCGCCGCGGATGGCCTTGTCCTCGGCCGCAGTCAACGCGGCCTGATCGATCTCGCCGCGCGCGAAGCGCGCACGCTCGCTCATCAGTTCCGGCGGGCGCAGCAGGCTGCCGATATGCTCGGCGCGGAACGGCGGCAACGCGGCAACAGATCCGGCGATCGGCTTTGACGCAGCCGCATTGGCTTGGGCATTCACGGCGTGACGCTCCCTATTTTATTTTGCTCTTGTCGGCCAACTCTCGACGGCGCGGCGGCGATGTCAACGGCCGCAGCGACAGGGCAGAAATGCGGGTCTGCGCACGCCTTTAGAGCCGTGTTCATAGGTAGGGCGGCCGCCCTTCCCTCACCGTCGAATCTGGTCTAAGACCCCCTCGCGCCGGGCAAGTTCAGCCCGACGTGCGTTCAGCAAAGTGGGCGCCTGTTTGCGTCCGAACGCACGCCCACTAACTATAAGTGGCGCTTTCGCAGAAAGCGCGGGCGCGCCTTCCGGGCGCTCTTTTTGTATCTGACAACCACAGTGCGATGCCCAAACGGACCGACATTTCCTCGATCCTGATCATTGGCGCGGGGCCGATCGTGATCGGCCAGGCCTGCGAGTTCGATTATTCCGGAACGCAGGCCTGCAAGGCGCTGAAGCAAGAGGGCTATCGCGTCGTCCTGGTCAATTCCAATCCGGCCACGATCATGACCGATCCGGAAGTGGCGGACGCGACCTATATCGAGCCGATCACGCCGGAAATCGTGGCGAAGATCATCGCCAAGGAACGCAATGTCGTGCCCGGCGGCTTTGCGCTGTTGCCCACGATGGGTGGGCAGACCGCGCTGAACACGGCGCTGTCGCTGCGCAAGATGGGCGTGCTGGAAAAGTACGACATCACCATGATCGGCGCCACCGCCGACGCCATCGACAAGGCCGAAGACCGCCAGCTGTTCCGCGAGGCGATGACCAAGATCGGCCTGTCGACGCCGCGCTCGCATCAGGTCAAGACGCTCATCCAGGCGCTGCAGGCGCTCGACGATATCGGCCTGCCGGCGATCATCCGGCCGTCGTTCACGCTTGGCGGCACCGGCGGCGGTATCGCCTACAACAAGTCGGAATTCATCGAGATCGTCGAACGCGGCATCGACGCCTCGCCCACCTCGGAAGTGCTGATCGAGGAATCCGTGCTCGGCTGGAAAGAGTACGAGATGGAGGTGGTGCGCGACAAAAACGACAACTGCATCATCGTCTGCTCGATCGAGAACATCGATCCGATGGGCGTGCATACCGGCGACTCGATCACGGTGGCGCCGGCGCTCACCCTGACCGACAAGGAATATCAGATCATGCGCGACGCCTCGATCGCGGTGCTGCGCGAGATCGGGGTGGAGACCGGCGGCTCCAACGTGCAATTCGCCGTCAATCCCGCTGACGGCCGCCTGGTCATCATCGAAATGAACCCGCGGGTGTCGCGATCGTCGGCGCTGGCGTCGAAGGCGACCGGCTTCCCGATCGCCAAGGTCGCCGCCAAGCTCGCCGTCGGCTACACGCTCGACGAGATCGCCAACGACATTACCGGCGGCGCCACGCCGGCCTCGTTCGAGCCGACCATCGATTACATCGTTACCAAGGTGCCGCGCTTTGCCTTCGAGAAGTTTCCCGGCGCCGAACAGGTGCTGACGACGTCGATGAAATCGGTCGGCGAGGCCATGGCGATCGGGCGCACCTTCCAGGAAAGCCTGCAGAAGGCGCTGCGCTCGCTCGAAACCGGCCTGACCGGCCTCGACGAGATCGTCATTCCGGGCCTCGGCCAGGGTGACGACAAGAACGCGATCCGAGCCGCGCTCGGCACGCCCTCGCCCGACCGGCTGCTCAACGTCGCGCAGGCCATGCGGCTCGGCATGAGCGATGCCGACATCCACAACGCCTGCAAGATCGATCCGTGGTTCCTCGAACAGATCCGCGGCATCATCGACATGGAAGCGGCGATCCGCAACAAGGGGCTGCCGACCACGGCGAGCACGCTGCGGCGGCTCAAGGCCATGGGCTTTTCCGACGCACGCCTCGGCCGGCTCACCGGGCTTGCGACCGAGGACGTGTCGCGGCGGCGGCGCGGCCTGAATGTGCGGCCGATCTTCAAGCGCATCGACACCTGCGCCGCCGAATTCGCTTCGCCGACCGCCTATATGTATTCAACCTACGAACAGCCCTTCGCCGGCCGCGTGGTCGACGAAGCTGCGCCGTCGCAAAAGAAGAAGGTGGTCATTCTCGGCGGCGGGCCGAACCGCATCGGCCAGGGCATCGAGTTCGACTATTGCTGCTGTCATGCCTGTTTCGCGCTGAAAGACGTCGGCTACGAAACCATCATGGTGAATTGCAATCCGGAGACCGTGTCGACGGATTACGACACCTCCGACCGGCTTTATTTCGAGCCGCTCACCGCCGAAGACGTCATCGAGATCATCGACATCGAGCGCAGCAAGGGCACTTTGCACGGCGTCATCGTGCAGTTCGGCGGCCAGACGCCGCTCAAGCTCGCCGAGGCGCTGGAACGCGCCCATGTGCCGATCCTTGGCACCTCGCCCGATGCCATCGACCTCGCCGAGGATCGCGACCGCTTCAAGCAATTGCTCGAACAGCTCAAGCTGCGGCAACCGAAGAGCGGCATCGCCACCAGTCCGGAAAAGGCGCGCGCGATCGCCGACGCGATCGGCTATCCGATCGTGATCCGCCCGTCCTACGTGCTCGGCGGCCGCGCCATGGAGATCGTCCACGACGGCCATCAGCTCGACCGCTATGTCGCGCGGCTCGCCTCGACGCTCGAAGGGCCGTCCGAACTCGCCGTCTCCGATAAGCGGCCGCTGCTCATCGACCGTTATCTGACCGACGCCGTGGAAGTCGATGTCGACTGCCTCGCCGACGGCAAGGACAGCTACATCGCCGGCATCATGGAGCATATCGAGGAAGCCGGCATTCATTCCGGCGATTCCGCCTGCTCGCTGCCGCCGCATTCGCTCGACAAGAACACCACCGCCGAGATCGAACGGCAGACGCGCGAGCTCGCGCTGGCGCTCAAGGTCGGCGGGCTGATGAACGTGCAATACGCCATCAAGGACGGCGACATTTACGTGCTCGAGGTCAATCCGCGCGCCTCGCGCACCGTGCCCTTCGTCGCCAAGGTGATCGGCATTCCCGCGGCCAAGATCGCCGCGCGCATCATGGCCGGCGAATCCTTGGCGAGCTTCAAGCTCGCGCGCCAGGATTTTTCGCCGAGCGCGGCGCGACATGTCGGCGTGAAGGAATCGGTGTTCCCGTTCGCGCGCTTCGGCCCGGCGGTCGACACCGTGCTCGGCCCCGAGATGAAATCGACCGGCGAGGTGATGGGTATCGACCGCGACTACAATGTCGCGTTTGTCAAAAGCCAGCTCGGCGGCGGCTCGCGGCTGCCCAAGACCGGCACCGTCTTCGTCTCGGTCAAGGACGCCGACAAATCGCGGATTCTCGAGGCCACAAGGCTGCTCACGGAGCTCGGCTTCAAGGTGCTGGCGACCTCGGGCACGCAGCGCTACCTCGCCGAGAACGGGGTTGCCGCGATCCGCATCAACAAGGTTGCCGAGGGTCGGCCGCACATCGTCGATTCCATCAAAAACGGCGAAGTTCAGCTGGTTTTCAACACCACCGAGGGCGCCACGGCCCTTAACGACAGCCGTTCGCTACGGCGGGCAGCCCTCTTGCATAAAGTGCCGTACTACACCACTCTCTCCGGGGCCGTCGCCGCAGCGCAGGGCATCAGGGCCTATCTCGGGGGCGACCTCGAGGTTTGTGCGCTGCAGAGCTATTTCGGAGCCGGGTCTAATCCAGCGTCGGAGCGGCCGCAGCGGCGGTCTGTGTAGAGACAGGGTTCGCGATCGCGTGGCCGGACAAGGTTTCGGCCCGCGGTTGGTTTTTTGTCTCTGGTGCGGTGAATTTGCCGTTGCCAAAACCCGGTTGAGCGAGGGCTTTTCGGGCGCGGCAAATTCAATAGCCGCGCTAAAATGTAGAAATGTGTCTGTTTGATTCCGATACCGACTGCGGGCTTGAGTTCCCCGCGATCTGCCGAAATCCGGACACGCGTGGGCATTGGAGGTTAAAGGCCGATGGACAAGATTCCGATGACAGCGGCGGGCTATTCAGCGCTGGAGTCCGAGCTGAAATTCTGCCAGCAAACCGAGCGGCCGCGCATCATTCAGCAGATTGCCGACGCGCGAACCCATGGCGACCTGTCGGAAAATGCCGAATATCACGCCGCCAAAGAATCGCAGTCGCTCAATGAAGGCCGCATCGCCGAGCTCGAGGACAAGCTTGCCCGCGCCGAAGTGATTGATGTATCGAAGCTTTCCGGAGATACGATCACCTTCGGCGCGACCGTCACTTTGATCGACGAGGATACCGAGAAAAAGGCGGTGTGGCAGATCGTCGGTGAGCCGGAAGCCGACGCCAAGAAAGGCAAGATTTCCATCACCTCGCCGCTTGCCCGCGCGCTTGTCGGCAAGAAAAAGGGCGCGCAGGTCGAAGTCGTCACCCCGGGTGGCGCCAAAGCCTATGAGGTGACGAAGGTCGAGTGGAAGTAACGCGCGCAGTCCGATTTGGCGGGTGCGGCGAGACCTGACCTTGCGGCGAAATCCTGACCTGTGAAACCCTGACCGAGTGGCCGGGTGTGTGGGTCATTGGGTTATGGGGGCGGCCACAACCATCCCGAGAAAGTTCCCAGCCCACCTCCTGCGCGAATGGCGGGTTGCGTATCTTGCATAGCTCGCAAGAATCCCTAAATAGACGTGTTGCGCTCGCGGGGCTTTAAGGCGGGCTGAATGCCCGGATCGAGCGCCGGGCGCTGCCGCAAAGATTTGGACACAGGCCGGTGCCGAACATCACCCACGCCAAGATCGTCATCATTGGCTCTGGACCTGCCGGCTATACGGCGGCGATCTATGCCGCCCGTGCCATGCTCGCCCCGATCCTGATCCAAGGGCTTGCTGCCGGCGGCCAGCTCACCACCACGACCGACGTCGAGAACTATCCGGGCTTCGCCGACGTGATCCAGGGTCCCTGGCTCATGGAGCAGATGCAGAAACAGGCCGAACATGTCGGCACCAAGCTCGTCGCCGACCATGTCAACGCGCTCGACCTCAAGCAGCGGCCGTTCCGCATCGAATGCGATTCCGGCGACATCTATCTCGCCGAGACCGTGATCCTCGCCACCGGCGCCCAGGCGCGCTGGCTCGATCTGCCGTGCGAGCAGAAATTCCGCGGCTATGGCGTCTCCGCCTGCGCCACTTGCGACGGCTTCTTCTACCGCAACAAGCAGGTGCTGGTGATCGGCGGCGGCAATACCGCGGTGGAAGAGGCTTTGTTCCTGACCAATTTCGCCTCGAAGGTGACACTGGTGCACCGGCGCGATTCGCTGCGCGCCGAGAAGATCCTGCAGGAGAGGCTGTTCAAGCATCCCAAGATCGACATCGTCTGGGACACGGCGCTGCACGACATCAGCGGCCAGAACGATCCGCTCAAGGTGACCCATGCACATCTGAAGAACGTCAAGACCGGCGCCATCACCGAGCGCGCCGTCGACGGCATTTTCATCGCCATCGGCCACTCGCCGTCGACGGAACTGGTTGCCGGACAGGTCGAGACCAAGCCGTCCGGCTATATCAAGACCGCTCCGCATTCGACCGCGACCTCGGTCCCGGGCCTGTTCGCCGCGGGCGACGTTGCCGACGATGTCTACCGCCAAGCCGTCACCGCCGCCGGGCTCGGATGCATGGCCGCGCTGGAGGCTGAACGATACCTCGCGGCAAAAGCCGCGCACCGCGACGCAGCGGAATGAATTTGGTCCCTCGCGCCATAGTTCAGAGCAGGGGCGGAGGGAGGAAGTCAGACGATGGATTGGGATAAACTGAAAGTCTTCCACGCCGCGGCCGAGGCGGGCAGTTTCACGCATGCCGGCGAGCAGCTCGGGCTGTCGCAATCGGCGGTGTCACGCCAGGTCAGCGCGCTCGAGCAAGAGCTGACGGTGTCGCTGTTTCACCGCCATGCCCGCGGCCTGATCCTCACCGAACAGGGCGAGATGCTCTATCGCACCGCCCACGACGTCTTCATGAAGCTCGAAGCGGCGCGCGCCAAGCTGACCGACAGCCGCGAGCGGCCGAACGGCGATCTGCGGGTGACGACGACACCGGGCATCGGCGTGCACTGGCTGACGCCCCGGCTCGGCGAATTCGTGGAACTGTTTCCCGAAGTCCACATCACGCTGCTCACCACCGACGAGGAACTCGACCTCGCCATGCGCGAGGCCGACGTGGCCATCCGGCTGCGCCAGCCGACCCAGCCCGATCTCATCCAGCGCAAGCTGTTTTCGGTGCATTTCCACGTCTATGCCTCGCCGGAATATCTCAAGCGCTTCGGCACGCCGCGCACCTTCGAGGATCTCGACGCGCATCGCGTCCTGGTGCTCGGCGGCGGCAGCGTGCCGGCCTATCTGCAGCGCTCGCGCTGGCTGGTCGAAGTGGCGCGCGACGGCAAAGGGCCGCGTACGCCGCATCTGGTTATCAACAACATTCTCGGCATCCTGCGCGCCTGCCAGCGCGGACTCGGCATCGCCATGCTGCCGGATTATCTGGTCGAGGAGAACGGCGGCCTGGTGCAGTTGTTCGGCGAGGCCGATGCGATCGCGCTCGATGCCTATTTCGTCTATCCGGAAGAGCTCAAATCGGTCGCGCGCGTGCAGGCGTTCCGCGACTTTCTGGTTGCCAACGCGCAGCGCTGGAATTTCTAGAGCTTCGTTTGTGCACAATCTTTCCCGTTTGTGCACAATCTTTTCGGAAAGCGCTTTCCGCCGTCGGACGAGTTCCGAGGGCAGACTTTTTCGGGATCATGCTCGCAGGACGTCGTTCACAGGCGGCACGGCGCTCTTGGTGGTGCGCGGCAGCTGCACGTGACAAGCGGATGAAAATATCCGCGCCGATGTTGAAATGGCGCGGAAAGGTCGTGTGGTCTCATACGTGTTTGGGACAATCTTCCAATCTGCGGCCGTGAGCGAGTTTCATCATCGCGAACACATCAGCACTTTGCGATGATCGCATGGCTGACATGTGCCCTCTCGCATTGTGTGGCGTAAATGAGAATCGCATACTTCGCGTTGTGCTGTTGTGCGTCGGTCGCCGCCATCCTCCCAGATAGGCGGCCGAAGAAGCAGGCAGTTGTTCCCCTCTGGAAGGTGTCGCCGGCGCCCCCACGCTGGCGTACTGAACCGGGCCCGCAAGGGCCCGGTTTTCTTTTGTCGATGGATGGTTCCCGGTTTGCGCTGGTGCAAGCAGCCGGTCCCGGCGTAGAACCGGCGGGCAAAATTCAATAGGTCACGCCCGTGAAAATCTCGATCCTCGACGACTACCACGACACTGTGCGCACGCTGCCGTGCTTTGCCAAGCTCAAAGGCCATGACGTCACGATCTGGAACGATCACGTGCAGGACGTCGACACACTTGCGCAGCGGCTCGCCGATACCGAAGTTCTGGTGCTGATCCGCGAGCGCACGCAGATCCGCACACCGCTCCTCGAGCGGCTGCCGAGGCTCAAAATGATCAGCCAGCGCAGCGTCTATCCGCATATTGACGTCGATGCCTGCACCCTGCTCGGCATCATTCTGTCGTCGAGCCAGCATCCCGGCACGCCGTCGCGCGCCACGTCCGAATTCACCTGGGCGCTGATCCTGGCGGCCGTGCGCGAGATTCCGCAGCAGGTCGCGGCGCTGAAGACCGGCCTTTGGCAGACCGGCGTCGGCACCACGCTCGACGGCAAGACGCTCGGCATCTATGGCTATGGCCGTATCGGCGCCGTCGTCGCCGCGTACGGCCGCGCCTTCGGCATGAATGTGATCGTCTGGGCACGGCCGGCGACATTGGAAAAGGCGCGGGCCGACGGCTATGCGGTAGCGCCGAGCAAGGAAGCGTTCTTCGCAACCAGCGACGTGCTGACCCTGCATATGCGGCTGGTCGACGCCACGCGCCACATCGTCACCGCCGCGGACCTCGCGCACATGAAGCCGACCGCACTTCTGGTCAATACCAGCCGCGCCCCGCTGATCGCGCCCGGCGCGCTGCTCGAAGCCCTGCGCAAGGGCCGGCCCGGCTTCGCCGCGGTCGACGTCTACGAGCAGGAGCCGGTGCGCGATCCGGATTATCCGCTCCTGAAAATGCCGAACGTGATCTGCACGCCGCATCTCGGCTACGTAACGCGCGAAGAATATGAGACTCAGTTCACCGACATTTTCGATCAGATCACCGCCTATGCCGAAGACGATCCGATCAATGTGATCAACACCGATGTATTGAAAAGCAAAGCGCTGCGGGTGTGACGCATTGCGGAAGAGAGTCGTCACCGTCAACGATAAGATGCAACGCGGCCATCGCTATGAGCTGACCGCGCCGGCCGGGCGCGGCTTCGACTCGGCTTTTCAGCCCGAGCTGACGCCGGCGCAAATGCTGCGGCTCGGCGTGTTCGGCGGCAAATACATGACCGACTGCCGCAAGGAATTTCCGAAAAGCTGGTTTGCCCGCGCCAAGCTTGCCGCCAAACATCGCGATCCCGCGTTGAATTATTTCGGGGTCGACGCCAGCCAGCCATTGTCGGTGTGGCGGAAGAACGGCTGGATCTATCGCGACGACCCGCGCGGCTGGTTTCAATGGTACTGCCGCTACTATATGGGGCGGCGCATTCCCGCCGAAGACGCACGACAGATCAAGCGCTGGAAGGCGATCCGCCGCCATATCCGGCAAATTCAGCGCAATTGCGAGCCCGGCGACGTCATGTGCCGGCCGCGCCAGCGCCAGGCGCTGCTGCATTGGGCCTATGACAGCCGCAAGATTTGACCTCAGGCCGGATCGAGGCCTTTCGCCGTGATCACGTTCCTCGCGTCAGGCGTCCTGAGGAATTGCAGCAAAGCGCGGCCGGCTTCGGCATGGCTGGCGCTGGCCGGAATGGCGCCGGTGAACATCGTCAGGCTTTGCAACTCCGCCGGAAGCGGACCGACAATGTCGATGCCGGACACCGCCATCAGCTCCGACATCTGCTGAATGCCGATCTCGGCCTCGCCCCGCAGCACGGCGAGGCCGGCCAGCGCCGCCGGGCCGCCGGCGCCGTAAAGGGATCTCGCCTGCATCGCCCGGGTGATGCCGAGCCGCTCGAACACTTTGGCCATGTGGGCGCCGCTGGCGCCGCCGCCGACCGGCTTGCTCAGTGCGACGGCTGTGGCGGCAAGCATCGCGCGCTTGAACGCCTCGGCCGAGGCAATATCCGGGCGCGGCGCGCCCTTGGCGACGCAGACGCCGATCGACGAGCGCGCCACATCGACCAGACTGCCGGGGACGATCTTGCCGCTTGCGAGCAGCGCTTCAGCGCCGCCTCGTGTGACAATCGCGGCATCAGCCGCTTCGCCCTCGCCGAGGCGCTTTTCCTGCTGCAACGACGGCCCAAGCTCGACGACAAGCCGGTGACCGGTCTCGCGCTCGAAGCGGGGCGCGATCTCCTCGAACACCATTTTCATGGCGGTGGTGCTCAGCACTCTGATCCCGGCTTGCGGCGCCACGCGGCCCCCCTGTTGATTGCCCCGCGCAAACGAGGCCTTTCCGGAGCCAACCGGCCCCCATCAACTCTGTGTGAGTTTTCGTCGGACGGCAATCAAATAGCGGGCAGGGGCATCAATTGCGCAACGATTTGCGCTAGAACGTCAGGCGAGGATTCGTGATGGCGACCCATAACGGCTTCGGCCCTTCGGTTCTGGAGGATGACTGAAATGTTCACACGGCGACACATGCTCTACGCCGGCGGCGCGGGTTTGGCGCTGGCCTTCGTCCGTCTCAACTGGCCGCATGCCGCGACAGCCGCGCCGCATGCTTATGAAGTCACCCATACCGATGACGAATGGCGCAAGCTGCTGACGCCGGCGCAATTCGACGTGCTGCGCCGCGAAGGCACCGAACGGCCGTTCACCAGTCCGCTGCTCGACGAACATCGCAACGGCATCTTCGCCTGCGCCGGCTGCGACCTGCCGCTGTTCTCGTCGAAGACCAAATTCGAAAGCGGCACCGGCTGGCCGAGCTTCTGGGCTCCGCTCGACAATGCCGTCGACGAGACGGAGGATCATTCCTTCGGCATGACGCGCACCGCGGTGTCGTGCCATCGCTGCGGCGGCCATCTCGGCCACGTCTTCAATGACGGGCCGAAACCGACCGGCCTGCGCTATTGCATGAACGGCGTGGCGCTCAAGTTCGCGCCCGCGCCGGCAAGCTCAAGCTAGACGAAGAATCTAGAACTCCTGCCACTGCGGATCGTTGACCGCCACCGCGGTCGCGAGCGCTGTCTGCATGCGGCCGACCGGACCGCCTCGGGCCGGCGCTGCACCGGTTCCGCCATTGCCGACCGCGGCAGGCTTGGGCGTCGCAGCCTTGATCTCGGCGACCGGCGCCGCCGACTTGGCCGGCTTTGCCACTGACGGCTTCTCTGCGGCCGGCCGCGCGGACGCGCGCCCGCCGTCGCCGTCCGTATCATTGACGCGGAAAATGCTGACTTCGTCGTTCATCGCCTTGGACTGGTGTTCCAGCGTTTTCGCGGTCGCGGCGTTCTCCTCGACCAGCGCCGAGTTCTGCTGGGTGACCTCGTCCATCTGCGTCAGCGCCTTGTTGACCTGCTCGATGCCGGCCGCCTGCTCGGCGCTGGCCGAGGCGATATCGGAGATGACGGCGGCCACTTTCTTGATCGAGTCGACGATTTCGGTCAGCGCCGTGCCGGCTTTGTTGACCAGGTCGACGCCGTCCTTGACCTGGCTGTTGCTGTTGGTGATCAGGTCCTTGATGTCCTTGGCCGCCTGCGACGAGCGCTGCGCCAGGCTGCGCACTTCGGACGCCACCACGGCAAAGCCGCGCCCGGCCTCGCCGGCGCGCGCCGCTTCGACCGCGGCATTGAGCGCCAGCAAATTGGTCTGCCGCGCGATTTCGTCGATCACGCCGATAATGTCGGAAATCTTCCGCGACGATTCCTCGATGCGCGCCATCGCGTCGACGGCCCGAGCGACGACCTGGCCGCCGCGATCGGCCACGTCGCGCGTGGCGGCGGCCGATTGATTGGCCTGCTGCGCATTCTCGGCATTCTTTTTGACGGTGGCGGACATTTCCTCCATCGAGGCCGAGGTCTCTTCCAGGCTCGCCGCCTGCTCCTCGGTGCGCTGCGACAGGTCGGTGGTGCTCACCGAGATTTCCGAAGAGGCATTCGACACCTCGTTGGCCGCGGTTTTGATCTTGCGGATGACCGAGCCCATCGTGTCGAGAAGGCCGTTGACGCCCGCGCACAGCGACTGGACCTCGCCGGTCTTGCCCTCGAGCGGAATGCGACGGGTCAGATCGTTGGATTTTGCGGCTTCGACCGCTTCCTGGGTCTGCGCCACGGCCTGCTGCAAGGCCGTGCTGGCGCGCACCTGCTCGGTGATGTCGGTGGCGTATTTCACCACTTTGAACGGCTTGCCATTCAGATCCATGATCGGGTTGTAGCTCGCCTGGATCCAGACCTCCTTGCCGCCTTTGCCGATCCGCTTGTACTGACCGGAATCATATTCGCCGCGGCCGAGCTTCTCCCAGAACATGCGGTAGTCCGCGCTTTGCCTGTAGGACGGCTCGACGAACATCGAATGGTGCTGGCCCTTGATCTCGTCGAGCGTATAGCCCAGCGTCTTGAGGAAATTGTCGTTGGCGTTGAGGATCCTGCCGTCCATCGAGAATTCGATGACGGCCTGGGCCTTGCCGATGGCGCCGATCTGGGCTTCGTAATCGGCGTTGCGCAATTTTTGCTGGGTGACGTCGGTTGCGAACTTCACCACTTTGACCGGCCTGCCCTTGGCGTCGAGGATCGGATTGTAGCTCGCCTGAATCCAGACCTCTTTGCCGCCCTTGCCGATGCGCTTGTATTCGCCGGCGTCATATTCGCCGCGGCCGAGCTTATCCCAGAACAAGCGATATTCAGCGCTTTGCTTGTAGGCCGGCTCGACGAACATCGCGTGGTGCTGGCCCTTGACCTCATCGAGCGTGTAGCCCAGCGTCTTGAGGAAATTATCGTTGGCGGTGATGACCACGCCGTCCATCGTGAATTCGATGATGGCCTGCACTTTGTTGATGGCTTCCAGCATGCCGTTGGCCAGCCGCTGCGAACCGTTGCCTGCCGAATGTTTGAGTCCGAGCATGTCGATCTCCGTGGGCTCGTTCCGATAAGGCTCGCGCCGCCGCCGCGAGCGGCGAATTTCGTCCGACTAGTTGATGGTTTCCGCCAGCAGGTTTGGAAGATCGATCAGCGCGATCATCCCGTCGTCGTTGGTGACGAGACCCGAGAGAAAACGCAGCTTCTGCGATTGCGCGATCCGCGGCACCGGCTTGATCTCGGCCACGTCGAGCGAAACGATGTCGAGCACGCGGTCGCCGAGGAGACCGACGGTCTTGCCCTCGATCTGCACGACAATCACGATGTGGAGCGGCGTCGCTTCGGTCAGGCCCTGACCGAAGCGGCAGCGCAGATCGACGATGGGAACGATCACCCCGCGCAGATTGAGCACGCCGCGCACATATTCGGGCTGGCCGGGCAGCGGCGTGATGGCCGTCCACCCCTTGATCTCGCGCACCGCCATGATGTCGACGCCGTATTGGTCGTCGCCGATCGCAAAGCTGATGAGCTGATTGGCAGCCGCGCCGGTGTCGCCCGGAGCAGGCATGCTCGCGGCCGCTTGGCCGGCGTCGGCCGCAGACGAAAGTACGAGGTCACTCATTACGCTACCTCTGTCGTACGCTCACGGACTTTCCAAACGCGCCGCGCCGAGGCCTTCGGCCTGATCGTGTGCGTTGAGTACAGGACTTGAGTTTCCGGGCGCGCCCCCGCGCGACAATCCAATCGTTGAGTTTCAAGGCTTGGCGCGATGCAGCCGTGTCCAGGTCGGATTACAAATCGGCAATTTCAGTAGGCCTGCAATGGTCGGCGTCCGTCCGACAAAAGCCCGCCTCGCAAAGGCACCGCAAAGATAGCGATCCGCAATGAACAATTCTTTTGTCGCTCACGCGAAGCGCTATCGCGACAACGACGAGGACCGCTTGCCGTGCGGCGGACGCAGGATTCCGGCTCCGCGTCAACCGGCCGCACGCGATGAGACGGTGCCATCAGCCCGCGGCCATAACCGGCTGCTCTTGGTACGAGGCCCGTTCCCAGCGGCTGCGCCGCAGCGTGCTGCTGGGCAGTTCGCCGAAGACGCTGCGATAGGATTGAGCGAACTGGCTCAGATGATTGAAGCCGCATTGCAGCGCGACGCCGGTGATCGACGTGCCGGGAGGGGCGGCCTTCAGCATGCCGTGCGCTCGTTCCAGGCGAGTGCGCAGAATGTATTGCGTAATCGTGCAATCCAATTCCCGGCGAAACAGAATCTGGAGCGTCCGCAGCGATGCCCCGCAGTGGTGCGCGAGGTCGGCCAATCCAATGGGCCCCCCTGCGTAGGTATTGATGAATTCCACGCTGCGGCGCAGCAGAGGCTTGTCGTAGATGGCTGGATCGCGGTTGTTCGGCGCGGCGGCATTGGCCAGCACTTGCGCGGCGCGAAGTACCAAAAGCTCGTCGTGCGCCGCCTTGAATGCGGGGAGGTCGATGATCCCGTCCGCTTCCTGATCGATGCAATGGATCGTATGCGAGATCAGGTCCTGCAAAACGTCCAATCCCTTGACCGAGGGGTCCAGGAAATGCTTGTCGCGAATCCTGGTCATGTCGGCATCGGGACTAAGCAGGGCGAACACGGCCTCGATCCGCGAAGCGTGCACACGCAGCATCAAATTGTGGCCGTGCGACTCGATCATGTATTCGCTTGCTGGACACAGTCCGATGGCCGGTGCGGGAGCGATTTCCCGGAGACTGCCTCCCGCCCGGATGCGCAGCGGACGCGTTCGTGCAATCAGAACGCGGAAATCTCGCTGCGGACCGCCGCAAACCTGATGACCGGTAGTTCTGTATGATGTCAGTATCGAACCATGGGCCGGCGCCCCGAAACGAAAGACATTCGACGCGCTGAGATACCGCGTGCCGTTGACCGGCGTGACAGATTTTATGTTTTGATCGCAGATATGACGCAGACGATGCAGCACCACGGCCGGATCGCCGCTCTTGAAATCAAGGTAGCAGCGTAAGGGAAGCATTATTTCGCGAGATGCTGGCATTTAAATCCGACATATTCCGTCTGACATGCCTGGCTTTGCTACTGCTCTGCGCGAATCAACAAACCTAACATGCACGTATTCCAGTCAGGACAAAAATCAATTCAGAAAGAAGTCGCATCGTCAGCGCGAAATCTGATCTGATGAGCGAAGATCAACGTTTTGTATTTGCTTATCGTTCCGGCAACTAAAAATTGTCATATCGTTGCCCATTGCCGCGGCGTGAATGGGCGAACGCGGCACGAGGACGCCGAACGCATGTCGCATCAATCGCGGCGGAAACGCATTGCGTTGCGCGAACCTCGGCACATATCTTGGATCGATGCATGGCTCGATACGTGTTTCAGCTTTTGGCGCGTTCGCGGCTGGAGATCGCCCGCGGCTTTTTTTGCTCCGGCGGCAGATGCCGCCGCAACAGATCGAGCAGGAATTCGGCGGCCGGCGTGAGCGGTAATCCGGCACGGCGCACCGTCACGATCGGCGGCGCCGGCAGCGTCTCCTTCACCGTGATCGGCGCCAGCGTGTCGCTCGTTTCTGAAAATTCGATCCACTGGATGGGCACCATCGCCAAGAGATCGCTGCAGGCCAGCGCGATCATCAGCGTAAGCGCGGACTGGCTGCGCAGCGCAAGCCGCGGCGGCGCCAAGCGACGCTGCGCGAACAACTGGCCGAGCTCTTCTTCGGCCCGAAACGTGACCGACGTCGTCGCCCATTCGGCGCCGGCAAGATCGCGCAGCGAGCGCGCGCCGGCGAGCGGATGGCCCTTGCGGCCGAGAATGATCCGCAAATTCTCGAACAGAATGTCTTGAGAGAGTTCAGGCGACGGCTCCTGGTCCGGCCGCGGGCCGACATAGAAATCGACGCTGCCGTCTTTCAATCCCGCTTCGAGCGTCGGATACCAGCCTTCGATCAGATGCAGCTCGACATGCGGATAACGGGCGCGGAACGGCTGCAGCGCCTTGGGCAACAGCGCGATATGGGCCGCGAGCGACAGGCCCGCGACCACTTTGCCGGAGGTGCCGCCGTGGAGTTGCTCGGCCTCGTCGCGCGCGCGCCGCACCTCGGTGAGCACTGCGCTAGCGCGGCGCACGAAGGCCTGGCCGATCGGCGTGAGGAGCATGCCGCGGGCGCGGCGCTCGAACAGCGGCGCGCCGAGCTCGCGTTCGAGCTCCTGCAAGCTGCGGGTCAGCGCCGGCTGTGCGAGTTTGAGATGCCGTGCCGCGGCACGCAGGCTACCCCGCTCGGCGATCGCCACCACGTCGCGGAACTGGTTGAGCTTCATGACGTCTTTCGGGGTTTTCCGGCCTTGTCGGCGCGTTCGGATCGAGCGATATCAAAACCGCATCGGAAGAACGATAATGCCATCTTCTTGCGATCCCGGTCCAGGGCTAGATGTTGTGTGACATTTGTCAGCGCACGGCCGCCGCGGCGAGGATGTCGAAGGGCCGAAGCGTATCAGCGCAGCCGGCAAGACTGCGTCGCCATAGAGGAAACGATGACCCAGATCCGCGGCTTCATCGAAGCCACCCGCCGCCCCGGCGTCTTGGGCGTGCACTCGCTCGATCATTTCAGCCTGACGGTGCCCGATCTCGACAAGGCCAAGACCTTCTACGAGACGTTCGGGCTCGAGGTGCGCAAGGATGGCAACGGCATCGCGCTCTACACCCACGGCCATTCGCATCGCTGGGGCACATTGAGCGAAGGACCGCGCAAGAAGCTGCATTATCTCTCGTTCGGCGCCTTCGAAGACGATCTGCCGCGTTTTCGCGAGCATCTGAGCAAGCTCGGCATCGAGCGGCTCGATCCGCCGGCCGGCTTCGAAAGCAATGGACTCTGGTTCCGCGATCACAACGGCGTGCCGATTGAAATCCGCGTTGCCGAAAAATCCTCGCCGAATGCGAAGTCGGTGTTCAGTGCGGTGTCGGCTCCGCCGGGCGTCGCCGGCGCCGTCAAGCGCAGCAAGGCGCCGGTCACGCGGCCGCGGCGGCTTGCACATATCCTGCTGTTCACCGTCGACGTGCCGCGCGCGATCGAGTTCTACACCAAGGTCTTGGGGCTACGGCTGTCGGATTCCTCCGAAGGCAATATCGCCTTCCTGCACGGCGTCCACGGCAGCGATCATCATCTGATCGCCTTCGCCCGCTCCGACGGCGTCGGCCTGCATCATTGCAGCTGGGATGTCGGCAGCGTCGAGGATATCGGGCTGGGCGCCATGCAGATGGCCAACAAGGGCTTCACCCATGGCTGGGGGCTCGGCCGCCACGTGCTCGGCTCGAATTACTTTCACTATGTGCGGGATCCGTGGGGCAGCTGGTCGGAATATTCCGCCGACATCGACTATGTCCCCGCGACCGTCGATTGGGCCTCCGCCGACCACCCCGGCGAGGATTCGTTCTATCTATGGGGCCCGAACGTGCCGGAGGATTTCGTTCGCAACTGTGAAATCGACAACTAGCGCATGTCGCGGAAAAGGGAACGCCGGTTTTCCGACAGGAACATGGGCAAAATCGCGATCGAGCGAACGGAACGGACGCGAGGGTGACGGGAGCGATCAAGACACAGGTGCTGATCGTCGGCGCGGGCCCGGTTGGACTCGCGCTTGCCATCGAGCTCGGCCTGCGCGGCATCGACGTGACCATCGTCGAGCAGCGCTCGCGGACCGGCGCGCAACCGCGTGCCAAGACCACAAATGTGCGCACCATGCAGCACATGCGGCGCTGGGGACTCGCGCAGCGGCTCCGCGCCTTGGCGCCGCTGCCCTCCGACTACCCGACCGACGTGGTGTTTTCGACGACGCTGTTCGGCCGCACGCTGGCAGTGATCGAGAACGCCTTTGCCGGCAAGAAGTGCCGCGACCCTCGCTTTCCGGAACCCGCGCAATGGGTACCGCAATACACGGTCGAGCAGGTCTTGCACGAGCGCATCGCCGAACTTCCGTCGGTGACGCTGATTTCGGGCACGACGCTTGAAGAGGCGGCGCAATCGGCCGCCGGCGTCACCGCCGCCGTGCGCGAGCTCGAGAGCGGCGACCGCCGGACCATCCATGCGGACTATCTGGTCGGCGCCGACGGCGCGAAGAGCCGCGTGCGCGAGATCATCGGCGCCAAGATGACGGGCGAGCAGGCCTATGCACTCAATTACAATCTGATCCTGCGCATTCCGGAACTTGACCGCACGCCGCCGGCCCGCCGCGCCATCATGTATTGGCTGATCAATCGCGACAGTCCGGGCGTGTTGAGCCCGCTCGATTGCAATGGCGAATGGGCCTTCATCACGCGGCTTGCGCCGGGCGTCACCGCGATCGACGACGACGAAGTGATCCGCCGCGTCCATGCCGCGATCGGCCGGCCGCTCCCGACCGAAATCGTCACGCGCGACTATTGGGCGGCGCATCGCCTGATCGCAGATCGCTATCGCGACCGCCGGATCTTCCTCGCCGGCGATGCCTGCCATCTGCATCCGCCGTTCGGCGGCTACGGCATGAATCTCGGCATCGCCGACGGCGTCGATCTCGGCTGGAAGCTTGCCGCCGTATTGCGCGGCTGGGGCGGCGACGGCCTGCTCGCCGCCTACGAAGACGAGCGCCGGCCAGTGCATTTGCGCACCATCGCAGAGGCGGTCGAGAATTACCGCACCTTGAGCGACCAATTGCTCAAGGACGATCTCGATGCCGACAGCGCCGAGGGCAGTCGCGCCCGTGCCGCCGTGGCCAAAGAGATCGTCGCCACCAAGACGCGCGAATTCGATACGCTCGGCGTCGTGCTCGGCTCGCGCTATGACGATTCACGCATCATCGTGGACGACGGCAGCGCGCCGCCGGCCGAGCACTATGCCGATTTCGAGCCGTCTGCGCATCCCGGCTGCCTGGCGCCGCATGCCTGGCTCGCCGACGGCGCCTCGCTCTACGACCAGTTCGGGCTGGGCTTTACGCTGCTTGTTCTCAACGATAGTGCCGCGCCGCTGGCGCGGGATATCGAAAACGCCGCCGTCATCGCCAGCGTGCCGCTGTCGTCACTTGATTTGCGCGGATCCGGGCTCGAAGACCTTTATGCCGCGCCGCTCGCGCTGGTCCGCCCCGATCAGTTCGTCGCCTGGCGCGGGTCGAATGCCGATCCTGCCGCCTTGCTGCGCACCGTCAGCGGCCGGGCTTCGCACCAGCAGGCGACAACGCGAATTCTTGAAACAAACAGCGAAACATTCGGGAGGGTGGCATCATGACGATGCAGGACGGCAACACGGTCAATGTCACGCGGGTCATCGATGACTCGCCGATCGGCAGCTTTCAGATCATGGTCTTCGTGCTGTGCTCGCTGGCGGCCTTTCTGGATGGCATCGACACGCAAAACATCGGTGTCGCCGCGCCGATCATCGCCGCGAACATGAAGCTGACCCATGCGGCGCTCGGCCCGGTGTTCTCATCCGCTCTGGTCGGCGCGACGTTCGGCGCGCTAACCTTCGGTCCGCTCGGCGACCAATATGGCCGCAAGGTGGTGCTGGCGCTCGCCGTCTTCATGTTCGGCATCTTCACCATCGCGACCGCCTATGCGCAGACCTACGAGCAACTGCTGGCCATCCGCGTTGCCGCCGGCATCGGCATGGGCGGAGCGACGCCGTGCTTCATCGCCTTGGCGTCCGAATTCGCCCCGGCACGTCGCCGCGCCATGGTGGCGAGCGCGATCTGGTCGGCGTTTCCGTTGGGCGGCTTCGCCGGCGGGTTCCTGAACGCTTACGTGTTGTCGATGTTCGGCTGGCAGGCGATCTTCCTGGTCGGCGGCGTGCTGCCGCTCCTGATCACGCTCGCGTTCATGATCTGGCTGCCGGAATCGCTGAAATTCCTGATCGCCAGAGGCGGTGAGAGCGTGCGAATCGCGGCGATCATGCAGCGCTTGCGGCCCGATCTGCCGGCAAATTCGCACTTCGTCTCCAACGAGCAGCGCGTGAAAGGCATTCCGCTCAAGCATCTGTTCAGCGACGGCCGCGCGTTATGGACATTGCTGTTGTGGGTGCCGTTCTTTGCCGCCTTCGGCGTGCTGATCATTGCCGTGCTGTGGACCCCGACCTTGCTGCACGACAACGGCATCCCGCTGACGCAAGCCGCCCGCGCCATCGCCTTCAACGGCCTCGGCGCCTTGATCGGCATGGGCGTCGCCGGACGTTTGATCGAGCGTTTCGGCGCAGGTCCCGTTCTGATTCCGGCATTTCTGCTCGGCGCCGTTGCAACGGCCTTGCTCGGTTATGCCGCGGCGTCCGCGGTCGGCATGGCGGTCGGCGTCTTTTTGATCGGGCTCTTCATCGGCATGGGCGGCTCCGGCGCCATCGCGCTCGCGGCGCTGACCTACCCGACCGCGATCCGCTCGTCCGGCGTCGGCTGGGCGATGGGCGTCGGCCGGTTCGCCCAGGTGCTGTCGCCGCTGTTCGCCGGCGCTGCCGCCGGCGCCGGATGGAGCAGCGTGCAGTTGTTCGTGGTGCTGGCGATCGCGCCGGTCCTCGCCGCGCTGGCCGTCCTGGTGCTGCGCACACTGCCGGCACACAGTTCCGCGGCCGAGACGATCAGCGCACCGGGCGCCGTCGCCTCATGAAGCACTGGCGGCACGCGCCAGCGTCAACAGCGCGAGCGCATGCTGCGCGATCATGAGTTCCTCATTGGTCGGCACGGCATAGAGCCGCGCGCGGCTCCCCGGCTGCGATATCAGCGTCTTCCCTGTCGTATTGGCGGAGGCATCCAGCGCTATGCCGAGCCAGGCAAGTTTCTCCGCGACGCGCGCGCGGATCAGCGGCGAATTTTCGCCGATCCCGGCGGTGAAGACGAAGGCGTCGAGCCCACCCAGCGCCGCCGCCAGCATTCCGGCATTGAGCGCGATGCGATAGACGAAGCAGTCGATCGCCAGTGCCGCGCCCGGCGCAGAGCTTGCTTCCAATTCCCGCATGTCGTTGCTGAGGCCGGACAGGCCTTTGAGCCCGCTCTCGTAATACAGCAGATGCTCGAGCGCGGCCGGCGTCATCTGCTTTTCGCCGATCAGATAGAGCAGGACGCCCGGATCGATCTGCCCCGGCCGCGTCCCCATGGGCACGCCGTCGAGCGCCGTGAAGCCCATGGTGCTCTCGATGCTCTTGCCGCCGGCGAGCGCGCACATCGAGGCGCCGCTGCCGAGATGGGCGACAATGACCCGCCCCGCGGCAATGTCGGGTGCGATCTCGCGCAACCGGCCGGCAATGTATTCGTAGGACAGTCCGTGGAAACCGTAGCGGCGTACGCCTTCCTGAAAATAGCTCTCCGGGATCGCATAGTGCTCGGCGACGGCGCTGTGGGTGCGATGAAATGCGGTATCGAAACAGGCGACCTGCATCAGATCCGGGCGGCGCGCGCTGATGAGCTTGATCGCCGCGAGATTGTTCGGCTGATGCAGCGGCGCCAGCGAATTATATTGTTCCAGGCGCTTGAGCACCGCATCGTCGACCACGACCGGACGATCGTAATGCGGCCCGCCATGGACGACGCGATGGCCGACGGCGCGAAGATTGACCTGCGGCGTCGTGCGCAGCCAGTCTCCGGCCGCCGCCATCGCCGCCGGAACGTCGGCGATGGCATGCGCGTCGTAGGATTTGTCGATCAGCGTCGAGCCGTCGGGTGAGGCGGCGCGCAGCCGCGGCCGCGTGCCGATGCCCTCCATCTGGCCCTTGATCTGCGGTTCGAGGGCGCCGCTGGCCGTGATCGCGAAAATCTCGAACTTGATGCTCGAAGAGCCGGCATTGACGACGAGGATGGTGTCCATGGTCGGGTATCGGTTATCCGTGCCCTCTTCTTCCCTTGGCCGCCAAGACTATCCGAAACAGCCAAGTGTCGCTTGTGGCCCGTGCTAATCATAGGCCGGCCGGGCGACGGCGCTTTGACCCGTATCAAGCCGCGACCGCACTTTCTTGCCGCCGCTTGCGAGGCTAATCTGCCGCAAAAGTTCCGTCTCGCCTCTCCTTCCCAACCGCTCCAAATCTGCACAACGCCATGACATTTCCCCGCCGGCATTTTCTCCAATTGGCCACCGGAGCCGCATCGCTGGCGCTGTCGCCCGCCCTGCCGCCGCATGCGATGGCGCAAGACTATCCGACGCGGCCGGTGCACCTGATCGGCGAGACGCCGGCCGGCGGCTCGCCCGACATCATCGCGCGGGTGATCGGGCAATGGCTCTCGGAGCGGCTCGGCCAGCCCTTTGTCGTCGACGACCGCGCCGGCGCCAGCGGCAACCTCGCCACCGAATATGTCGTGAACTCGGCGCCGGACGGCTACACGCTCCTGGTCGCGATCTCCAGCAATGCCATCAATGCGTCGCTGTTCTCCCATCTCAACTTCAATTTCATCCGCGACATCCAAGCCATCGCCCGTCTCGGCAGCATTCCGCTGGTCGTCGCGGTGACGCCGTCATTCCCGGCGCAGACCTTGCCCGAATTCATCGCCTATCTGAAAGCCAATCCCGGCAAGGTCACCATGGCGTCCGGCGGCACCGGCGCGCCGGCGCATGTCGCCGAAGAGCTGTTCTGCATGATGGCGGGCGTGAACATGATGCATGTGCCCTATCGCGGCGAGGGGCTGGCGCTGCCCGACGTGATGAGCGGGCAGATCAATATGATCTTCGCCGCCATGCCGGCGTCACTCGGCTATCTGAAGGCCGGCAAGCTGCGTCCGCTGGCCGTCACCGCGGCCACGCGCCAAGCCGCTTTGCCGGATGTGCCGGCGGTGAGCGAATTTCTGCCCGGCTACGAGGCGAGCGGCTGGTACGGCATTGTCGCGCCCAAGGCCACGCCCAAAGCCATCGTGGACAAGCTCAATACCGAGATCAATGCGGCGCTGGCCGACCCCACGGTCAAAACCCGTTTCACCCAATTGGGACTGGTTCTGTCGCCCGGCTCGCCGGAGGATTTCACCAAATTTATCGTCGACGAAACCGAGAAATGGGCCAAAGTCGTCAAGTTCGCCGGCATTCAGCCGCAATAAGCCCGTGCGCCGCGGCGGCTGAGCTTGGGTTGAGATCGAGGATGCCGCCCAATCCGAAGCAGAATTCGATATTGTCAGATTCCGTTCGGCGTGCAGCCCATCAGCAATTTGGCGGTGTCGAGAAGGTTTGTTGCCGGGGTTTTGACTCGGTTTTTGTTCGGCAGCACAAAGACGATTTCGTCATCCGACTGCATGATGTAATCGTTGTCGTGCTCGACTTCCGTGATGACGACGGCGCGCTGCAGATCAAAGCCCGCCTGTTGGACCCTGGCGGTCGCTTCTTGCACCGCGCGCGGCGTCGGAAGAAGCGTGTGGGGATCCCGTTCCAGGAGATAACCCGGATTGGCCCACGCGTTGACGACCAGTTGTGCGAGGGAATCCGTGGGCTCGAAGGAAAATGCCGGCAACACCAGATGCTTTGCCTCGCCCGGACGCGTCCTGTCCGGCACTTTCTTGTGAATGGCCACTGTAAAACCCTCCCTGATCAAGCACGTCCTGATGAGATACGTCGGTATTTTACCGTCCCAAGCCACCAATCACTCTAGTTGTGGAACTCGATGAAGGCAAGCAGTCCGGCGGCATCACGCGAGATTGATCATGACACCCGAGCCCGGACCTCGAACCTCGCGACATCGATGCCGATCGATGTGAACTCGGCGGCCATTCGAGCCTACGAAAACATAGCGTGACGCTCCCGCATGCACGCCCCGCACGCGCTGAGATAGGCAAGCCGAAGCTTTGCACGTATTGCCGCGGATGCGGCGAGATAAATAGGAACTTCAACAATTTAGGTGTATTGCTCGGTAATCGAGATCAGCCTGGTCGGGTTTGCGAAAAACCGCGAGCTCTTGTGCTATGGTTTTGCGAAAGTTGAGCGCGATCGAAACCGGGGAACGGTAAGCTCGTGGACCGTCCGTCACTCGTTGAGGCGATTTGGACGTAATTTGGACGTGACTGCAGTGACCGAGTTCGAGCAGAGCCTTCGAAATGTCGCGAACAACTCAAAACTTGGCGGAATGGCTCGGAGAATGCGGACTGAGCCAGTACGCTCAGACATTTGCTGAAAATCATATTGAATACGGCGTACTTCCCTATCTGACCGACGACGACCTCAAACACCTCGGGGTCTCGTTGGGACACCGCAAAAGGCTGCTTAAGGCCATCGAGGCCTTGACGGCAGGCCAACACCAGAGCGCAGCTTCGCGTGGCGGCGCCGAGGTCCTTGCCCCCGTCGAGAACCATGATCCGGAACTCCGGCAAATCACCGTGATCTTCTCCGATCTGGTTGGATCCACCGAGCTCTCGGAAAAACTGGATCCTGAAGATCTTCGGACGCTGATCGATACCTATCGCGAGACCTGCCGTGCCGCGATCGCGCGATACGAAGGCCAGATCGCCAATTTTGCCGGCGATGGCGTGATGGCGTTTTTCGGCTGGCCACGCGCCCATGAAGACGACGCGGTTCGCGCCGTGCATGCGTCGCTGGAAATCCTCGCTGAAGTCATGAAGATTCCCGGGGCGGTTACGTTGGCGGCACGTGCGGCCATCTGCTCCGGCCGCGTCGTGGTCGGTCAAACCGGCGGGCCCGCAGGATGGATGGAGGCCGTCGGCGAGACGCCTAACATCGCCGCGCGGCTGCAAATGCTCGCGGCGCCCAACACGCTGCTGGTGTCGGATTCAACGCAGCGGCTTGCATCGGCCGCCTTTGATTTTCAGGATCTTGGCCTGCAAGAGCTCAAAGGCGTGAGCAAGCCGGTTCGCGTTCACCGCGTTCTTGCCGCCAAGCATTCAGCGACCCGCTTCGAAGCGGCGCATACCAGCTCTCTGACCTCGCTGGTTGGCCGCTCGACTGAACTGAGCTTGTTGCTCGATCGATGGCAGAAGGCCAAGGAAGGCGACGGTCAAGTGGTGCTGCTGTCGGGCATCCCGGGAGTCGGCAAATCGCGCCTTATCCACGAGCTGAAGTCGAGCATCCGGATCGAGCCCTACTCATTATTGAACTATCAGTGCTCTCCATATCACAGCCAAAGCGCATTTTTCCCGGTCATCGAACAAATCGAACTAGCGGCGGAGCTGACCGCCAACGATTCCGACGCCGACAAATTTGCCAAGATCAACACGTACCTTCCGAGGCTTGTCGGCGACCAAGCCGAGGCGGCGTTACTGCTGGCCCATCTCCTGTCAATTCCGATCGACGATCGCGGCGGACTGTCTGCGCTCACGCCGCAGCAAATCAAGAACAAGACATTGGACAGGCTTCTGGAGATGATCTTGTCGTCGTCGGTGGAGCGGCCGACGCTGTGCATCTTCGAAGACGTGCATTGGATCGACCCGTCGACCCTCGAGCTGCTTGATCTTGCGATCAGCCGAATCGAGCGCGCGCCCGTCATGATCGTGGCTTCACATAGGCCCGAATTTCGCCGCGCCTGGCCGACCCCCGCACACGCGACCTTGCACTCGCTCACGCAGTTGTCACGCAGTGAGGTCACGCGGATGATCACGGAGCTGGCGAGTGAAGAAAGCCTGTCCCAGCCGATTCTCGATCAGATCATCGACAAGGCCGACGGCGTGCCCTTGTTCATCGAGGAACTGACAACGAGCATGCTCAGCGCGCCGCGGCAGAACAGGCCGCAAAAGAGCGATTTCGAGGGAGCTACGCCAATCGGCGTGGCGAAGGTTCCCGAGACCCTGCACGACGCATTGATGGAACGGCTTGATCGCGTCGTCCACGGCCGCAGACTGGCGCAAATCGCCGCCGTGATCGGCCGCGAGTTTTCGTACGATCTTTTGACGGTCGCATCGCGAACCGACGAAACCGATCTCCGCTCGACGCTCTCGCGGCTCGAGGCGGCCGATATCATCTACCGGACCGGCGTTTTGCCGTCGGTCCGTTTTGCCTTCAAACACGCGCTCCTGCGCGACGCGGTCTACAACTCCCTGCTTCGCGGCCGGCGGCAGGAGATTCATGCCGACATCGCCGCGATGCTGGAGAATCATTTCCGGGATCTCGCCGAGAACAGACCCGAGATACTGGCCTATCACTATGGCGAGGCGGGAAATAACCAAAGGGCAAGTCGCTGCTGGCGCGACGCGGGGCGTCATGCGCTGGCGAGCTCGGCCAATGTCGAGGCCATCAGTCATTTCCGCAACGCGCTGCAGTGCCTGAGCACATTGCCGGACACACCCGAACGCACCCGAGAGGAAATCGAAATTCAGCTGGCGCTGGGCATTCCCGTCATCGCGGTTCAAGGATACGCGGCCGCCCAAGCCAGAGAGGCATTCGAGCGGGCCCGCGCGCTGTGCCTCGATGCCGATAATTCGCGCGAATATTTTCAGGCGCTTTTCGGGCTGTGGGGACACGCCTGGATGGGCGCCAAGAACGACGAAGCGCTGGCCATGGCGAACGAGTTCCTGTCGCGGGCACGAACGTCATCCGACGGTATTCTGTTGATGGTCGGTCACCGCATGATGGGAAGTACGCTCTTGACCATCGGCGAGTTCCCGGCGTCACAACGACATTTCGAAGAGTCGATCGCGCTCTCCAAGGGCGGGGCCAAGCGGCCGCTCTACGACCGTTACATGGTCGAGCCGCAAGTCGCTTCGTTATTGCTGCTGTCCTGGGACTTGTGGTTTCTCGGTCACGCGGAACAAGCACTGGCCCGCGTTTCGGAAGCTCTCGCGCTCGCCCAGGATTTCGCACATCCCTACAGCATCGCGTTTGCACATTACATGACGTCCGTCGTCCATCTTCTGCGCGGCGATCCTGCCCGGGCCTTGCAAAGCGCCGAGCAAAGTCTCGAAACGTCACGGGAACAGCGGTTCGCCCTGTACGAGCTACTGTCCACGATTTCGCGAGGCCGGGCGCTTGCGGAGCTTGGCCAGCTGCGCGAAGCCATTGCCGAGATACAAAGGGGGCTTGCCGAGGGGCGCCGTGCCGGCGTCGGCTTCATGCTGCCGATGATGCATGGCTGGCTGGCTGACGCCCACGCCCGGACCGGCGATAACGAGACCGCGCTGTCGATCGTGGAGCAAACATTGGATGAGATCGGCGACGCCACAGGCAGATCGTGGGAAGCCGAGTTGCAGCGCCAGCGGGCGGATATTCTCCTGAGCCTCGACCCATCGAAAGCCGCGGAAGCCGAGTCGTATCTTCAAAGCGCCATTGAAATAGCCCGCCGTCAGAGCGCGAAAACCTTGGAATTGCGAGCAGCCACCGGCCTCGCCGAACTGTGGCGGCGACAACGGCGAATTAATGAGGCGCACGACCTGCTGGAGCCGATCTATCGCTGGTTCGAGGAAGGAGCAGATACGGTGGACCTGAAACGCGCGCGTGACGTTCTTCAGATGCTGCACTGATGTCGTCTGTTTGTTGCGCCCGCGCCCTGCCCGATCAAAAACCAGATCTCGAATGCTGCTAAGCGTCGGTTATTTCCGGTCTTTTTGCGAACGCGCGTCATTGTCCCGCGGCTGACGTGCGGTTGCACTACAATGATTTGGAATGATCTATTCTAGCTTGCGAACACGGGACCCTACTACTAAACTATTAGTCTACGCGGGCCGGCGACACCCGCCGGACCCGGATCATGAGGGAGGGCTTGACCGTGGCAGCCGGCATTTTCAGAGACGCGCAGCAGAACGAACGTGTGGCTGACTTCTCGTACGCCCCCAACGATTCGCTCGCACAAATGATCGTCGATGCGTGGGTCGATCCAAATTTTGCTAATCAGCTGTTGAATTCTCCTGGCGTTGCCAAATCGGCACTCGCGCAACGAGGCATTTTTCTGTCGAACCCCATCGTGATCACGGAAACCCAGTACAATCAGGGTTACACTCCCGGTAATTCCAATGTCGACGTTGTGTTCGTACTGCCGAACCAGCCGCGTGTCGACATGACGCCTCCGCCAGGCCAGTCTCTTCTCGAGACTGCGCGTTTTTTGATGGCTGCGACGCCGAACGGTATCTAACGCCTTCTTAGTTGCGGCCGAACGATTGTTTCGAGCCTAAACGCGTTCGGACTGCATATCGAATCCGTCCCTGACATGAAACGCTCGCAAGCGAGCACTCGGAACTGGGAGGCCTTCGCATGACGCGGTTGATAACGGAGTGGGTCAACGTCACGGGCGATATTTCGATCATCGCACGCGAGTCCGGAGAGGTGTGGTTTCATACTGCGAGCGCCGCGAAACAAGACAACGATCCATTCGCGGCGCCGATGACAGGTGCAGGCGCGGAAAGTACTACGGTCAGGCTGCTCGACGGCGCCATAAATCTGGGATTTGCCGCCATCGAACAGAACCTTGCGCGTCCGGTCCCCACGATCCCCGGCTATATCCTCGCCTTGATCGGCGCATATCACACGTCGGTCGACACGCCGCGAAATCTCCGCCGCGCCGCCAAGCGCTTCGAGGACCTGGGCCGGCCCGAGGTCGCGGCCTATCTCGAAGAGCGCGCGCGCGAGGAGACCGGGCACGACCGCCTCGCGCTCAAGGATCTGCGCGCGCTGGGCGTGCCGGCCGAGCGGCTTGTCGCCAACCTCATGCCTGAGGGCATCGCACCGCTGTGCAAGCGGTTCGACGATCTCTGCGTGCGGGACTATCCCATCGGCAGCATCGGCTATTCGTACTGCCTGGAACGGATCGCCGCGCTCAAGCAGGAATCCGACATCGAGAGGGTGCAGGCGATCTGTCCGGAAGGCGTCGATACGACCCGCTTTCTCAGAAGCCACAGTGCGCTCGGCAGCGAGGTTTCGCACGTCGAAGAAACGATCAAGTTCGTCGCCTCGCTTCCGGCGGATGACCGGATCAGCGTTGTTCGCGAGACCTATGAATCCGCCCTGATCATGGCGCAAGGATATAATCACGAGTTGCTCAAGTCCGACGCCGAGATCATCCGCGAGCTTGAGCAGGCGATCGGAGAACCGCTGCCGCATCTGTACAATCCGCTGCGCAATGAAAAGCCCGGGGATCAGCCCGCGGCAGCCTAGCGGCGTCGTCTGACGGCTGGGTTCGACGCCGGGGATATCGAAGCTGTTGGCCGACGGCCGGCAGTGAACCGCTCTTGCGCAAATCGCGAACTTGTCGCAAGCCGCCGCTATGAGGGGCCTGCCGGCCTCTCGTCGTTGCGCGTCCGACCCCGGATTCCACGCCGCATAGCCGCAGAAGTTCACAGGTTGCCTATGGCGTTCCTTCATTCCTTCACGCTGCCGGATTTTCTCGATTCGCTGGTCAGCCTGTTCGCGGCCTTCGTGCTCGGCACGCTGATCGGCGCCGAGCGGCAATACCGCCAGCGCGGCGGCGGATTGCGCACTCATGTCCTGGTCGCCGTGGGCGCCGCGACCTTTGTCGATATCGGCCAGCATCTCAACGGCAACGCCGGCGCGACGCAGATCATTGCTTATGTGGTGTCGGGCGTCGGTTTCCTCGGCGCCGGCGTGATCATGAAGCAGGGCAACAACGTGTGGGGGCTCAACACCGCGGCGACTTTGTGGTGCTCGGCCGCAGTCGGCGCCTGCGCCGGCGCCGACCTCGCCTTCGAGGCCATCGCGCTGACGGTCTTTGTCCTCGCCGGCAACACTTTGCTGCGGCCGCTGGTCAATGCCATCAACCGCGCGCCGCTCGACCAGAGCGCAACGGAAGCGATCTACGAGGTGCATGTCACGACGGCGAGCGAGCATCTCGACGCCGTCCGCGAGCTCATGCGCGACGACCTCGATGCTGCCAATTATCCGCCGCAGGACATCGAGGTGATCGAGCGCGAACAGGGTGATGCGGAACTGGTGGCCGTCCTCCTGAGCACCACCGCAGATCCGAGAGAGCTCGACGCCTTGGTCACGCGGCTTGAGAAAAACCGCCATGTCGAGAACGCCAGCTGGAACCTGCGCACGACGGATTAGCCTAGGCCAAGGCGCCGAAATTCGGCGGCGGGATGCGGCGCTTCGAAGCGGCCTCATAGGCCGAGGCGATTTTCAGGATCACGTCTTCCCGCCCGGGCTCGGCGCGGAACACCAGCGAGAACGGCAGGCCGGGTTCGGGAATCGTGGTCGGAATGTGTGACGGCGCCGAAACGTAGCGCGTCCGGTCGTCGTCGAGCTTGTAGACCGGGTCGTAAGTGGTCGTGACATAGCCCGCCGGGATCAGCACTTCGGTGAGGCCGGCATTGGGGCCATAAAGCGATTCCGGACTGAGATTGCTCTCGATGTCGTATTGATAGGCGTGGCCGATGATGCCCGGCGGCCACGGCGTGTGCAGCCGCACCAGCGCGTCGAGCTTGTTCTCGTAGATCACCATCATGTCGACGCGGCGCAACAGCTCGCGCAGCATGATGCGCTCGTCGACGCCCTGGCGGCCGCCAAGCGGATTTCGCGGGTCGGCGATCTCTTCCCAATTCTTAAAGGCGGCGCGCTGGTCGTCGCCCCAATATTTTGAACGCGCGTTGAGCGCGGCGAAATCCGTCAGCGTCTCGGTGAAGCCGCGTTCCTTCCAATCCGCCGCGCGGCGCGTCAGATATTGCGGGATGTGGAAACGAAACGCGTTCGCCAATTGCTGCTGCTGAACGGTGGCGATATCGAGATTGGCCGGCGGCGCGATCGTGCCTTCCGCGAGCGCCACCAGATAATCGATCGGCTTCATCGTGCCGCTGCCGAAGATCTTGCCGGGCACGAACTCCGTCGGCTCGATCGCGGCAGCAAATTCCTTGAACAGCGGCTTGCCGTCACGGCCGAGCCGGAACAACAGATCGGGCATGAAGACCGGCACCAGCCGTGCCAATGCACGGCGGAAATCGGTCTGCATCAGCTCGACCTCGGGATCGCGAGGCCACAGCGGATCGGTAGATTCCACCAGCGTCGCGCCGAGCTTGCCGCCGAGCACGGCTTTGATTTCGCGCGCAGCAGCGGTGACGATCGGCGCTTCGGTCTTGGAGTTCGGCCGGATCAGCATCGATTCGCGGATGACGCCAAGGCGCAGGCCTTCGAGCGCGCCGTTTGCACTATCTTGCACGCCGCGCCGCGTTATGTGCGCGGCATAAGGCCCGTCGAGCACCGAACTGCGCGGCACGGCAGTGAACGGATCGCGCGGATCGTAATAGCCGTGCTCGGGATCTTTCAGCGCATCGAGCACCTTGGCGCAGTCTTCGATCGTGCGGCAAAGAATGCCGGTGCGGTCGCAATAAATATCGGCGCCGATGGCGCCGCCATCGAAGCCGAGCATCGCCTTGTGCGGCAGGATCAAGGCCACCGCGTTGTGATTGGCCGGCCCGCGGCAGGAGGCGCGCGTCTCTTCGCCGAGGCTCGCCATCACCAGATTGGCCGAAACCGAAACGCCGGACCCCGAACTCGAGCCGAGCGAGGCCGAGCGCGTCGTGTCGTAGGAATTGACCGGATTGCCGGCCCAGGTGCTGCGCTGATAGCCGAGCGTCGACGGCAGCACCTTGTCGGGATGATTGCGGCCGCCGGGATTGCCGGCGCGGCCGTTATATTCGGTATTGAGCGCCTTGGCGTAGATGATCGCGCCCTTGTTGCGCAGCTGCTCGACGAGCACATGATCGCGCGCCGGAAAGTCGATGTCATAGGCGGCGTCGCCCGCGCCGGTCGAGCGCATGTCCTTGGTGTCGAAGGGATCCTTGAACGAGAACACGACGCCGTACATCGGCATCTTGTCGAGATCCGGATTGCGGCCGAAAGCCTTGTCGAGAGCTTCCGCGGTTTCGAGCGCGTCCGGCAACTGCCGGAAATATTCGCAGACCGGCGGCGCGCCCGGCGGCAGCGGGCCGAGCGAGGGATGACGGTCGAACTCGCCCTTGCAGGTCACGGAACGCTCGCCGCGGATATTCAGCGTGGCCAGCGCGTTGAGCTGCCCGGCATTTGGGATGCCGGCGATCATGCCGAATTGCTGATAAGCCGACGGATCTGATGCGGTCGGCGCCATCCGTCCATATTCCAGCGGGGGCCCTTGATACTTGTCGAGATCGGGCAGGAATGACGAGGCCTTGACCGTCGCGGTCGGAAATTGCAACGCCGCGCCGGCGCGCACCGTGCCGCGCCGTTCCGGCGCCGGCGCACCGTCATGCGTAACGAGCTGCGTCGCCACGCCATTGAAAGCGCGCGCCCGGGCGATGTATCGGCGGACGAGGCCGGCGCAGGTCGTGCGTCCGGCTTTGATGGCCTCATGCAAGTCGGCGATCGTCGCTTCTTCGAGGCGAAACGGCTTGGACAGGGACGACGGATCCATTGCAATGAGCCTTCCGGACAAGAAGGCGCTGATGCCAGCGCCAAGTCTTCATTGTTGCATGCCCACTATTCTGCCCGAGAGGAAACCGAACTCAAGGACGACCGCGCCGCGGCGGCCGCAGGCGGTGCGCCTTCGGCGCATCCTTGGCTTCGGATTCCTCGCAGGCCCTGTTTGGGCGTGGAATCAATGAATTCATCCGCCTTGGCGGCAGTCCGACACAGCAGAGTGAGCGCGCCTACCGCATCTTGAGAATAACCACCTGATCGCTGGTCGGATCGGTCGACTTGCGCAGTTCGGCCACCCGCGCCGCCGTGACCGGTGCCGCCTGGTTGCCCCAGCCCTTGCGGATGAAGGTGACGACGTCAGCGATCTCCTGATCGGAGAGCTGCAGGCGGAACTGCGGCATGCGGTAGGAATCCGGCGTGCCCTTGACCACCAACGGGATGGAGCCGTTGAGCACCAGATTGATCAGCGACGACGGATCGTCGCCGAGCACCGTGGGATTGCCCGCGATCGGCGGCAGGTAGGGCGCGAAGCCCTTGGCGTCGAGCCCGTGGCACGAGGCGCAATTGCCGGCATAGATCGCGGCGCCGGGGTCGGAATCGTGACCGCTGTGCAGCGCCGTTGTGGTCGCGTCATCGTAAAGATAGCCCTTCTGCTCACCGCTGGCCGGCAGCGATTTCAGATAGACCGCAATCGCATTGATGTCGCTATCGGAGAGATAAGGCGTCGAGTTGTTGACCACGTCGATCATCGAGCCAAACGCCGTGCCGTAGCGGTTGTGGCCGCTTTTCAAAAACGCGACGAGATCGGCCTGCGACCATTGGCCGAGGCCGGTGCGCGGATCGCCGCGCAGATTTGCCGCGAGCCAGGCGTCGAGCAGAGCGCCGCTGAGATAAGCCGGATTGCTCTCGTCGAGCGCCTTTTCCTGGAAGGCGAAGCCGCGCGGCGTGTGGCAGGCGCCGCAATGGCCGAGCCCCTGCACCAGATAGGCGCCGCGATTCCACACCGCGTCATGTTCGGGCTTGTTCACATAGCTGCCGCTCGAGGTGAAGACGAGATTCCAGAGCGCGAGCGGCCAGCGGAAGCTCAGCCACTGCGGAATTTCGCTCGGTTTGTTGGCTTGATGCACCGGCGGCACGTCTTTCATGAAGAAGTCGTAGAGCGCCTTGACGTCCGCATCGGTGAGCTTGGCATAAGACGGATACGGCATGGCCGGATAAAGCCGGTGGCCGTCCTTGGCGATGCCCTGGCGCAGCGCGCGGTCGAAATCTTCCAAAGTGTAATTGCCGATGCCGGTCTCGGGATCTGGCGTGATATTGGTCGAGTAGATGTTGCCTAGCGGGCTGCCCATTTTCAGGCCGCCGGCAAAGGCCTTGCCGCCGGGCACCGAATGGCAGGCCACGCAATCGCCGGCGCGTGCCAGATATTCGCCGGGATTTTCGGGCGCCTTCGCATCGTCGGCACGGGCGGCGACCGATCCAAGAGCGAGCGTCAGAGCGCAAAAACCGATTATGAAAATCTTGCTCACGGTTTCCCGTCTCCCGGAACAGGCCTGTTGATGTCTGGCAGAGCGAAGGCGTGCTGAAAATTTCCGGCCGGTGGCACGCGCGTCAGCATACGCGCGGCACCGGCCGAATCCGACATGTCGCGATCATGCGTTTAAGCCGACCCCGACAGATCGTGGTCGATCAGCGGCAACGAGCGGATGCGCTTGCCGGTCAGGGCGAAGATCGCGTTGCATACCGCGGCCGCGGTCGGCGCGCCGCCGGGCTCGCCGGCGCCGCCCCATTTCTTGCCGCCGCTCAAGGCGAGATGCACGTCGATCTTCGGCGCCTGAGCCAATCGCACCATGGGATAAGTGTCGAAATTGCCCTGCTCCGGGATGCCGTTCTTCACCGTGACCTTGCCGTAAAGGGCCGCGGTCAGGGCGAAGATGGCGCCGCCTTCCATCTGCTCGGCAAAGCTCAGCGGATTGACCACATGGCCGGAATCGGCCGCCAACGTGATCTTGTCGACCTTGAGCTTGCCCTGCGGGCTGATGGTGATTTCGGCAACCTCGCCGACGATCGTGCCGTAGCATTCGAAGATGGCGATGCCGCGGGCGCGGCCGGATTCGATCGGTTTGCCCCAATCGCCCTTCTCCGCGACCATGTCGAGCACGCCAAGCCAATCCGGCTTGCCGGCCAGCATCGTGCGGCGGAACCGATACGGATCCTGGCCGCCGGCATGAGCCAGTTCGTCGATGAAGCTTTCGATGGCGAAGGCGTTCTGCGACGCGCCGACCGAGCGCCAGAACGAGACCGGAATGTGCGTATTCTTCAGCGCGCATTCGACCTTCGAATTGGCGATCTTGTAGGGATGGTTGGCGAGACCTTCGACAGCCATCGGCTCGATACCGCTGTCGACCTTGTTCATGCCCATCGAGCGCAGGATCGAGCCCACCGCGGTGCGCAGATAAAGCGCCGTCGGCATGCCGTCGGCGCCGACCGCGCCCTTGAAGCTGATCGCCGCCTGCGGCCGATAGCGGTCGTGACGGATATCGTCCTCACGCGTCCAGATCAGCTTCACCGGGCGATTGATGGCCTTGGCGATATGGATCGCCTGCACCATTTCGTCGTTGCGCGACTTGCGGCCGAAGCCGCCGCCAATGAACGTATTGTGGATATAGACCTGCTCCGGCTTGAGGCCGGCGACCCCGGCCGCAGCCGTCAAGGTGCGGTCGGCCGATTGCGTGCCGACCCACACGTCAAGCCGATCCGGCTGCAGATGCACCGTCGCGTTCATCGGCTCCATCGGCGCATGCGCCAGATACGGCACTTCGTAGACCGCCGACAGCGCCTTGTCGCCGGCAGCCGCGAGAGCCTGGTCCACATTCCCATCGTTACGCGCGACCGGCGCCGTGCCGTTCAGCGCCGCATCGCGATACTCCTTGGCGAATTGCGCGCTGTCGGTTGAGCCTGCGGCGCCGACATTCCATTCCGGATGCAGCTTCGCCAGCCCCTGCTTGGCGCGCCAGAACGTGTCGGTCGCGACCACCGCCACCGCGTCCTGCAATCGCACCACCTGGACGATGCCGGGCGCGTTTTTCAGCGGCGTGTCGTCGACGCTCGCCAGCATGCCGCCCGGCACCGGGCATTGCAGGATCGCGGCATAGACCATGTCGGGCAGGCGCGTATCGATCGAATATTGCGCCGACCCGTTGACCTTCAGCGGCACGTCCACGCGCGGCTGCGGTTTGCCGATGAACGTATATTGCTCCGGCGTCTTGATCGCGGGCTCGGTGTCGAGCTTGATCTGCGCCGCGGCGCTGGCCACCGCGCCGTAGCCGACGCTGCGATTGGAGGCGGGGTGGAGCACGACGCTGTTCGCGGCCTTGCATTCGGATGCCGGGACGCCCCATTGCGCCGCCGCCGCCGCGATCAGGCGCTCGCGGGCGCTGGCGCCGACCTGCTGCAGCTTGGTGTGGGAATCGCGCACCGAATGGCTGCCGACCGAGGACATGTCGCCATAGATATTATGCTCGCGATAGCTGCGGTTCGCCGAGCCGTATTCGACACGCACTTTCGACCAGTCGCACTGCAATTCCTCGGCGACGATCATCGGCAGCGCCGTCATGCTGCCCTGGCCCATTTCCGAGCGCGTATAACGGATCAGAATGCTGTCATCGGGCTCGATCGCGATCCACGCGTCGATGTCGTGGGGCGAATACCCTTCCTGATCCATGGGCTGCGCCCACGGCTGTGCCGGAACGGTGAAAGCCTCGGCGGCGTTCGGCAACAGACCGATACCGACGGCGAGCCCGCCAGCCGCGGTCGCGCCGGCGACAATGAAGTGACGACGCGTCAGCCGGGCCGGCCTGGAATCGGACTTTGCCGCGGCAACGTTAAAATGCTCGGTCATGCGCGCCTCCCTCAAGCCTTCATGGCGTCGGCTGCGCGGTGAATGGCCCGGCGCAGGCGCTCATAGGTGCCGCAACGGCAGATATTGGTGATATTGGCGTCGATGTCCGCATCCGTCGGGCTGGGGAAATTCTTCAGGAAGGCTGCGACCGCCATGATCTGCCCGGACTGGCAGTAGCCGCATTGCGGCACGTCTTCGGCGATCCAGGCCTTTTGCACCGCGTGCGTCGAATCCGGCGACAGGCCCTCGATTGTGGTCACCTTGGCGCCGTCCAGCAGACCGATCGGCACCGAGCATGAGCGCATCGGCTTGCCGTCGATATGGACGGTGCAGGCGCCGCATTCGGCGATGCCGCAGCCGAATTTGGTTCCGGTGAGACCGATGACATCGCGCAACACCCAAAGCAGCGGCGTGTCGGCTTCAATGTCGACTTGATGGGGAGTTCCGTTGACTTCGATCGTGACCACCGCCGCTCTCCTCAGAGTTTGGTGATGCAGGACATAACAGCGCACACGTTGCGCCAAAGTTGAAAATAGCGTCGGTCTCGTCTTTGGTCAAAGACACGATCTATTGAGTTCGCATTGCACGCACTTCTGCAATGCGCAAAAACGATGGACCGCACCACAATCGATGCGGGGGCACAAACGGCGGCGCCGTTTGCCGAAGGGGAGGAATCAATGAATCGGTGCGGTATCTATGCCGTTCTTGCGGCTCAACTGTCGTTTATGCTGCGTTTACGGCGCACGTGGTTCAGCCATTTCGCAGTTGCAGCATTTGTTTCGCTTGCGACTGTTTGCGTCGTTGACCCGGCATTCGCGCAGCTCAATCCAGCCCAGACGATCCGAATCATCGTTCCGTTTGCTCCCGCCGGATCGTCAGACGTGCTTGCCCGCCTGCTGCAACAGCCGCTGCAGCAGGAGATCAAGCAGAATGTCATTGTCGAGAACCGCGCCGGCGCCGGCGCCAATATCGGCACCGCCGAGGTCGCCCGCGCCGCGCCCGACGGCTATACGCTCTTGCTCGTGTCGAGCGCGCTGGTGGTCAATCCGGCGCTGTACAAGAGCATTCCCTACGATCCTCTGAAGGATTTTGCGCCGATTGCGGCCCTGCCGGTGGCGCCCAATGTGTTCGCGGTCAAGGCCAAGGGCGGCATCAGTTCGCTCAACGACGTGGTCGCGCGCGCCAAGGCTGCGCCGGGCAAGCTCAATTATGCCAGCCCCGGCAACGGTACGACTCCGCAGCTGACCATGGAACTGTTCAAGCTCAAGAGCGGACTTCAGATCACCAATATTCCGTTCAACGGCGGCGGTCCGGCGACCCAGGCGCTGCTGACGGGAACGGTGGACATTCTTTCCACCGCGCTCCCCGGCGCACAGTCGCAGATAAAGTCGGGCGCCATGAAGGGCATCGCGCTGACGACGAATACACGCTGGCCCGATCTTCCCGATGTGCCAACTTTCGTCGAGTCGGGCTTTCCCGACATCACGCTGAAGACCGAACATTTCCTGCTCGCGCCGGCGGGCACGCCGCAGCCGATCATCAATCAGTTGACCAAGGCCGTTCTCGCGGTCCTGTCCCAGGATAATGTCAAGCAGCGCGTCAAAGACCTTGGCTACGAGATGGTCGCCGGCGGCCCCGATGTGGCCAAGGCCGCGATTGCCAAGGAGCTGCCGTTCTACAAGGACTTGATCAAGAACGCCCAGATCCCGCAGATCGAATAGCGGGCACGCGCCGCGTATCCTTGCGCAAGCGGAGACTGTCGCAAAATCACTGCGATCTGAAACCGGATTCCCGCGCGCGCGGGAATGAACCGAGGCTGCGCCAACGCCACGCTTGCGTTACGACGCAAAGCGCTCGCGCAGCGCGGTCGTGACACGTGCGATGACCGTATCCCAAGCGCGGCTTTCGTCCTGGCGGAACAGCCGCACCGTCGGATACCAGGGGCTGTCGTTGCGATCGCGCAGCCAGCGCCAGCACGTATTGTAGCGATTGAGCAGCCAGACCGGCTTGGCGAGGGCGCCGGCGAGGTGCAGCACCGACGTATCCACCGCAATGACGAGGTCCAAATTCTCGATCAAGGCGGCGGTGTCGGAAAAATCATGCAGATCGTCGGTAAAATCGATGACGCGGTCGCGCCAAATGCTGTTGCGCAACTGGTTCACCGCATCGTCGCCCTTTTGCAGGCTGTAGAAGCCGCACGCGGTCACCGACAGGAGCGGCGCAAGCGTCTCGAACGCCATGCTGCGCTGGCGGTCGACCAAATTCAGATTCGGCAGTTCCTTCCTGGGATTGCCGGCCCAGACCAGGCCGATCCTCGGTTTCGCGCGCTCGCCGAGCCGGTCTTGCCATGAGCGCACCTTGTCCGGCGGCGCCGAGAGATAGGGCGTCGTGCCGGGCACCGAATCGAGCCGGGTGCGACATGCAAATGGCAGGCTCAGCAACGGACTATGCAGATCGAAATCCGGCAGCGGATCTCCCTCCGCGACGACCTGTGCGACACCGGACAGGCTCGTCATCAATGACCGCAGCGGGCTCTGGACTTCAAGGATGACGCGCGCGCCGCGCGACGCGATGGCCGGTGCATAACGCGCAAACTGGATGGTATCTCCGAGCCCCTGCTCGGCATGCAGAAGAACGGTCTTACCTGCGATGTCGTCCGAGCCCCGCCACTGCAGCTGCCGGAAACTCCGCCTGTAATCTCGAAGCTGCGCCATCGACCAGCGCCACTCGTACTTCTCCCAACCGCGCTCGAAGTCGCCAAGAAGAAGACGACACAGCGCTTCGTTCACATGCACCTCGGCATGATACGGATTGATTTGCACCGACCGGCCGTAACTTTGCAGCGCCTCATCGAACCGATCCATCGCCTCGAGTGCGATCGCCCGATTGTAAAACGCCAGGGCAAAGTCCGGCTGCAGCTCGATGGCGCGGTCGTGGCTAGCGAGCGCTTCCTTGGACCGCCCCAGCGAGTTGAGCGCATTGCCGCGATTGCAGTGGGCTGCGGAAAGATCCGGCCGCAGCAAGACGGCCCGTTCGCAACTCGCCAAGGATTCTTCGAATCGCCTCAGCTCGTGCAGCGTATCACCGCGATTGGACAGCGCCTCGGCATCGTCCGGCCGCAGCGTAAGCGCACGGTCGTAGCTGGCCAGAGCTTCGTCAAAGCGCCGCAGCTTATGCAACGCGACGCCGCGATTGGTGAGCGCATCGGCATGATCCGGGCAAAGGGCGAGCGCACGGTCGTAGGCCACAATCGCGTCGGCGTGGCGTGCGATCGCATTGAGCGCGACGCCGCGATTGGTCAACGCCTCGACATTGTCCGGATCGAGCGCGAGCGCGTGGTCAAGGCTTGTGAACGCCTCGCTGCTCCGCTTCAGTTCGTGCAGGGTCGCCGCGCGATTGGTCAGCGCATCGACATAATTCGGATGCAGCGCCAGCGCGCGGTCGAAGCTGGCCAGGGCCTCGCCGTAGCGCTTGAGCGCATGGAGCGTGTTGCCGCGATTGTAATGCGCCTCGGCGTAATCCGGCCGCAACGCCAACGCACGATCGAAGCTTGCCACCGCTTCATCGCTGCGGCCGAGTGCGGCGAGCACGTTGCCGCGGTTGGAATGCGCTTCGGGCAAGTCCGGCCGGACCGCAATCGCGCGATCGTAGCTCGCCAGCGCCTCGTCGTGGCGCTTGAGCGCATTCAAGGTTGCACCGCGATTGACCAGCGCCTCGACATAATCGGGCTGCACGCTGAGCGCCCGGTCGTAGCTTTCGAGCGCGGCGCCGAACTCTTGCAGCTGCTGCAATGCGTTGCCGCGATTGTTGAGCGCGAGGATGTGATGCGGCGCCACCTTGAGCGCGGCGCTGATCTGGCGGACCGCAGCCGCCGCATCGCCGCGCTGCAGAAATACGACGCCAAGCAGATGCAGGCTGTCGAAATGCTTCGGCTCGACGACGAGGATGCGTTGATAGATCTGCTCGGCATCGGCCAGGCGGCCGGCCTGATGCAACGCCAAAGCTTTGGCGAACATATCCCGGGCAAAGACAGGTGGGAGATTGGCCATTGCGTTCACCGCCCGCGAACGAATTGGTGCCGCAAAGCGGCACGGCGATCGGCGTCTTGTAGCTGATTCTGGGCGGTGCCGCTAAAGCTCAGGTGCCGACTTTCAGCGTGGCGACCAGCCCGCGCAGCGCCGCTACCGCGCTCAGGGCGGTGATCTTGCCGGTGCGCGGGTTTTCCGCCGACGGCACGTTCTCGATCATCATCGAGAACCGCGCCGAATCCGCATCGACCTCGATGCGATGGGTGTTGCGCGAAAGCGCCGGATCGGCCCAGATTTCGAGCCGGGTCTGGTCCGGTCCGATGCCGGCGAGGCTGAGCGCGGCGGCGACATTCACATTGGCCGGGAAGCCGCGCGCGCCCTCGCGCGCCGTGCCATCGAACACCTTCTTCGGCGCGGCGAGGCCTTTGAGCGAAATATCGTGCGCGACCAGATATGGCGCGCCTTCAAGGCCGCCCGGCGGCTTGCGCGTGATCATGGTGACGGAACGGATCTCGCCTTCGGCTGCGGCGCGCACCGCGTCGAGCCCGATCAGCGCGCCGGTGGGCACCAGGATGCGCGCACCGTTCGCCTTGGCGAGGTCGACCAGATCCCAGTTCTCCAGAAGCTGGCCGACGCTGAGCGGCATGAAAATACGGCCGCGCGCGATCACGGATTCGGCGAGCGCGCGAAACATTTTCGGCGGCAGGCCCTCCACGACCACATCGCAGGCGTCGGCGAGCGCCTCCGGCGCGACAAGCGGAATGCGAGTTCCGGCGTCCGGCAGATTGCGCCGCGCCTTGTCGTGATCGCGCGCCGAAAGCGCGGTCAGCGCGAGACCGGGCATGCCGATCTCCAGCCGCCTCGCCACTTCGAGGCCCACCGCTCCGAGCCCCGCCAAGCCGACTTTAAGGACTTGCCCTGCCACGCTTTCCCTTACCACCGCGCTGCTTCTCCGCTCTGGTCGTACCGCTCACGGCCGGATACATTCGCACAGTCTTTAGGCGCCGGTTCCGGACCACGCAACCGGCCGCAAGGAAACCCGGACCTTATCGCCAAAGGCCGCGTACCATGACCGAACACAACAAGAGAACGTATATGACCAATATCAATCCCAATCCCTTCACCACGCGGCCGGAGATCGAAGGCACGTTCGGCGTGGTCACGACCACGCATTGGATCGCGACGGCCGTCGGCATGGGGATATTGGAACGTGGCGGCAATGCGTTCGACGCGGCGGTCGCGACGGCTTTTACGCTCCAAATCGTCGAGCCGCATTTGAACGGCCCCGGCGGCGACGTGCCGGCCGTTCTCTACGACGTCAAGCGCGGCAAGCCGGAAGTGCTCTGCGGCCAGGGTGTCGCACCGGCCGGCGCGACCATCGCCCATTACAAGAGCCTCGGTCTCGATCTCGTCCCCGGCACCGGGCTTCTCGCCGCGGTCGTGCCCGGTACGTTCGAGAGCTGGATGCTGCTTCTGCGCGATTACGGCACCATGACGGTTGCCGAAGTTCTCGCACCCGCGATCGGCTATGCGCAGGACGGCCATCCGATCCTGGAGCGGACCAATGCCACGATCGCAACCGTCGCCGAACTGTTCCGCGACTATTGGCCGACGTCGGCCGCGGTCTACCTGCCGCACAACAAGGTGCCGACGGTCGGCGAACTGTTCGCCAATCCGACGCTCGCCGCGACTTACACCCGCATCGTCAAGGAGGCCGAAAGCGCGGGCCGCGACCGCGTCGCCCAGATCGAGCGCGCGCGCAAATCCTGGAGCCACGGCTTTGTCGCCGAAGCCGTGGACCGCTTCTGCCGCACGCAAGACATCATGGACACCAGCGGCCGCAAGCATCGCGGCGTGCTTACCGCCGACGACATCGCGCGCTGGACGCCGCATGTCGAAGCGCCGCTGACCTATGACTACGGCCGCTACACGGTGTGCAAGACCGGGCCGTGGGGCCAGGGCCCGGTGACCTTGCAGCAGCTCGCGTTGTTGAAAGGCTTCGATCTCGACGGGCTCGATCCGACCGGGCCGGACTTCATCCACCTCATCGTTGAATGTTCGAAGCTCGCCTATGCCGACCGCGAGACGTTCTACGGCGATCCCGATTTCGTCAAAGTGCCCATGGCGACCTTGTTGTCGGATGCCTACAACGCCGAGCGCAGAAAGCTCGTCACCGACAAGGCCTCGCTCGAATTGCGGCCCGGCTCGATCGAGGGCTTTGGCGCGGTGGTGAAGCTGCGCCGCGAGACAGCCGAGGGCGCGCGGGCGGCGGCGGGCGCCGGCGAACCCACTGTCGGCCGGCTCGGCGCCGGCGAGCCGACGGTCGGCAAGATGGGATCGATGCGCGGCGACACGGTGCATTTCGACATCATCGACAAGGCCGGCAATATGATCTCGTCGACGCCGTCGGGCGGCTGGCTGCATTCCTCGCCGGTGATCCCCGAGCTCGGCTTCTGTCTCGGCACCCGCGGGCAAATGTTCTGGCTGGAAGAAGGCCATCCGGCCGCGCTCGCGCCCAACAAGCGGCCGCGCACCACGCTCTCGCCGACCATGGCGCTGCGCGACGGCGAACCCTATCTCGCCTGGGGCTCGCCCGGCGGCGACGGCCAGGATCAGTGGATCACGCAGATGTTCCTGCGCCACGTCCATTGCGGCATGAATTTGCAGGAATCGATCGACGCGCCGGCCTGGCATTCCGAGCATTTCCCGAGCTCGTTCTGGCCGCGCACCGCGCGGCCCGGCGTGCTGGTGCTGGAAGGCCGCGTGCCGCAGCCCACCGTCGATGAATTAAAGCGCCGCGGCCATGTCGTCGAAACCGGGCCGGACTGGTCGGAGGGCCGCCTCACCGCCGCCTCGCGCGACGGCCGCCGCCGCCGCGCCGCCGCCAATCCGCGCGGCATGCAGGGCTATGCTGCGGGGAGATAAATCATCCTCCGTCGGTGAAAACTGGGAAGGATGAAATTACACCGCGACCGCCGCCAAAAACTCTTCCACTTCGTGGCGCAGTTTCGCGGTGGCGTCTTCGACTTCCTCGGACGCGATCAGCATGGTTTCCGCCGAGCCTTTGGTCTGCGTCGCGCCGCTTGCCACTTCGCCGAGCGCCACGCTGATGTCCTTGGCCCCGCTCGCCGCGCTCGCGACGTTGTGAGAGATTTCAGCGGTCGCCGATTCCTGCTGCTCGACCGAGGTCGCGACCGCGCTGCTATAGGCATTGATGTCCTGCATGCGCTGGGTGATGTCGCGGATCGCGGTGACGGCCTTACCGCTTGAATGCTGCACCGAGAGGATTTCCTGCGTGATCTCTTCGGTGGCCTTGGCGGTCTGCACGGCCAGCGATTTCACTTCCGAGGCGACAACGGCAAAGCCGCGGCCGGCCTCGCCGGCGCGCGCCGCTTCGATCGTGGCGTTGAGCGCGAGAAGATTGGTCTGGCCGGCAATGTCGGAAATGAGCTTGACCACCGCGCCGATCTTCTGCGTGACATGGGCAAGCGCGGTGATGTCGTTATTGGTCGTCGCAGCGTCGGCCGCGGCGCTGCGCACGACATCGTTGGTCTGGCTGAGTTGGCGGCTGATTTCCTTGATCGAGACCGAGAGCTCGGCCGCGGCCGCCGCCGCGGTCTCGACATTGCTCGAGGCTTCGTTCGAGCCGCGCACCGCACGCTCGGCGCGCTGCATCGTGTAATCCGAAGTGGTGAGCAGCGTCTTGGCGGCGGCTTTCATCGCCACCGCGCTCTGACTCACGGTCGCAAGCCCGCTCTCGGCCCGCTCGCGGAATGCCGAGATCGCCGTATCGATCTTGCGCCGCCGCTCCTCACGCTGCAGCAGTGCGTCGCGCTCCTTCTCGGTTTTCAGCCGCTTGGTCACGTCAAAATGAGTTGCCACCCAGCCGCCGCCCGGCATCGGGCGAGATACCAGGGCGATGACGCGCCCGTCGGGAAGCTCGACCATCTTCGACTCGGCTTGCCCGCCGGCCGCCTGCTGCAACACGTTGGCGACATAGCTGTCCGCATCGCCGCTGAAGGTGCCGTTCGCGGCCCGGCACGCCAACAAATCCCGCAGGGGCATGCCGGGGCGGACCTGCTCCGGACGAAACCGATAGATCTCGGCATAGCGCGCGTTGCACAGAATCAGCCGGCCGGTGGCGTCGAACATGCACAGGCCTTGCGTCATATTGTTCAGCGCGTCGCGCAGCAGGCGGACCCGCGTCCGCCGGCGGACATTGACGAAAAGGCCGGCGAGCGCCGCCGCACCAAAGCCGAGCGGCGCGGCCAGCGCGATTTCCGCGGCCCAGTCGGGTGCCGCATTCAGCGCCGCGACGATTGTTCGGGGACCAAAATAGAGGACAAGGCCAAACCCCACGGCGAAGCCGAGCGCGCCCGCCAACACGACGAGCGTCCAATTGCGACCGACCTTGGATAAATTGAAACCGGTGAGCATCGCTCGCCGCAAGCCAGGGCTGATGAGGAGGAACCGACTATATTGGTACGTCGGTTGTTGTGCAGTTAACGAATTCCGCGTGAAATCCATTAACGGACTCTTAAAGCCGAGCCAAAGCAAGGCGCGCGACCTCGGCCAATGGCCGAGCGCGTGAAGGCATGATCCTCAAATGGCCTGCCCTTGGACCCTTGATCCGAGGGTGGAACCGGCTTTCGGGAAAGATCGTGCGCAAAACAAGACTCTAGCCGGCCGGAATCACCGGCAGCAGCAAATAGGATTCCTTGTCGCCGCCGGCATGGATCGTGTTGATCGCGCCGGAATTGTAGTCAGCGTGATAGTGCATGTACTGCGCGCTGCCGACGCCGTCGCGCGGCTGGATGTCGAGCCGGATACGATGGCCCTTCTTGAACACCATCGAGGTCGGCCAGATCTCGATCTCGACCTTCACGATTTCGCCGGGCTCCAGGTAAAGCCGTCGCCGATGCCTGTGATAGGGCCGGTACGGCCGCGACAATTCCGGATCAAGCTCGCGGTGCGACACCCGCAACCAGCCCTTGGCCACCGGCACCGGCGCGCCCTGCTGGCCGGTCTCGAGGATCTCGTTGCCGTCGGGGCCGATATTGCGCAGCGTGAGAAATAGATCCATGTCCTCGGTGGTGCTTGACACCCAGAGCACACAGGCAAGCGGACCGGTGATCTCGGTATCAACCGAAAGCTTTGCGGTTTCGAGCGACACGCCCATGCCCGGCTTGATGCCGCCGCCCATGACTTGCGAAGACGCCGCCGAGGTCGAGCCCATGGTGCCGAGACTCGAGGCGGGATAGCTGCGCGAGCCGGTCTGCGGCGGATTTTTCACTTCGAGTGTGCCGGCGAGCGGCTGGCCCGCGGCTGGCGTTCCTTGCGGCTGCGACAGATCGAGATAGAGCTTGGTCCAGCGCGTGCGCTTGAGCGGCCATTCGTTCTCATGGCGCCACTCGAAGGCATCGCCGCCCTTGCGGATCGCAAGCTTGACCGGCGGCTCATCCATCACGCCGTTGTCGATGCCTTTGAGCCAATAATCGAAAAAGCGGATCTGATCGTTGCGTCCCTCGTCGGTATAGAACGGGTGCACGTGCGAGCCGAGATGAATGCGGAGCTTCTTGTGCGGCGACGCCGCCCGCATGAAAGCCTCGGCGTTGCCGCGCAGATGCAGTCCCATGCCGGACCAGTTGCCGACGCTGAACATCGGCAGATCGATCTTGTCCCATTGCGCCTGCGCGCCCGAAAACGCGCCGCTGTCGAGATTGTTGCGCAGCCAGAAATGCAGCGTGTTGACCCGCCAGCCGTCGGGCTGCTCGCGCGAGGCGCGGCCGAGCAGATGATGC
>DATJLN010000101.1:0-60457 GCA_035509535.1 Xanthobacteraceae bacterium
GGGGAACTGGGGAGCTGATCTGTCTTGAGGTCAACACACAACCGGGGATGACCGAGACCTCGCTCGTGCCGGAGCTTGCCGCTTACGCAGGCATCACCTTCGATGAGCTGGTGCAATGGATGGTGGAGGACGCCTCGATCAGTCGCTGACGCGGTCGGGGCTTAGAGCTGGGGATGGGTTCGGCGCGCCGTTTGACGAGCCGAGCCTGACGCATGTCCAGAGTCACGAGTACGGCAGCGGAGCTCAGGACTATTCCTGGCCTTCGCATCACCGGCGGCTTGTGGCGCGTTTCGCCGACAAGATCGCGCGGCTGCCACTGCCGCGCGGCTTTGGCGTCGCCGCCACGATCCTGATCATCGCCGGCGCGCTGGCCTATGGCGCGGTGCGCGGCCAGCATGTCCCCGCCGTGGTCGGCTGGCTCAAGGAAGCGCGCGATGTCGCCGCCAATTCGCTCGGCTTCCGCATTGACGCCATTTCGCTGACCGGCGAGAAGGAAGTCAGCCGCGAAGAGATTTTGACCACCGCCGGCGTCACCGGAAACGCCTCGCTGCTGTTCCTCGATGCCGACGCCGCCCGCGTCCGGCTGATGGCCGATCCGTGGATCGCGGATGCGGCCGTGCTCAAGCTCTATCCGGACCGTTTGCAGATCTCGATCACCGAGCGCCGAGCCTTCGCGCTGTGGCAGAAGGACGGCCATGTCAATGTCATTGCCGCCGACGGCACGGTACTCGAACCCTATGTCGAGGACCGCTATCTCGGCCTGCCGCTGGTCGTGGGCGATGGCGCCGCGCACCAGGCCAAGGATTTCCTCGCTTTCGTCGACCGCTATCCCGATATCCGCAATCTGTTGCGCGCCTCCGTGATGGTGGCGGGGCGGCGCTGGAATCTGCGGCTGACCAACGGCATCGACGTCAAGCTGCCGGAGGCCAATGTCGGCTCCGCGCTCGACCGGCTGGTCGCGCTCGACCGCGACAAGAAGCTGCTGTCGCGCGATATCACGATGATCGACCTGCGCCTGCCGGATCGCGTCACCGTGCGCCTGTCCGACGCCGCCGCAGCCGCTCGCGACGAAGTGCTCAAGGCCAATACCAAAAAGAAGAAAGGCGGCGACGCATGAACGCGCTCCGCTACGGCCTGACTCCGAAAATGAAGCCGATCTCGCCGCGCAAGAGCGCGCTGGTGGCCGCGCTTGATGTCGGCTCGAGCAAAGTAGTCTGCATGATCGGGCGGCTTCGTCCGCACGCGCCGCAGCAGGTTTTGACTCGCCGCAGCCACGGCATCGAGATCGTCGGCTTCGGCCATACCGTCGCCCGCGGCATGAAAGCCGGCAGCGTCGTCAATCTCGGCCAGGCCGAGGAAGCCATCCGCCAGGCCGTCGACAGCGCCGAGCGTATGGCCGGCGTCGAGATCGAATCCGTGGTGCTGTCGCTCTCCGCCGGACGGCAGGCCAGCGAATTGTTCGCCGCCGAGATCGATATCGTCGGCTCCACCATATCGGACCACGACATCGCCCGCGTGCTGGCGGCGGGCAGCCGGCATTCGCTGCGCGACGGCCGCGCCATTCTGCACTCGCTGCCGGTGGGCTATTCGATCGACGGCGTCGAAGGCGTCCGCGATCCGCGCGGCATGCTGGGCTCGCGCTTTGGCGTCGATATGCACGTCGCCACCATCGATATCGCGCCGGCGCGCAACCTGATGCTCGCGGTCGAGCGCTGCCATCTCGACATCGAGGCCATGGTCGCGAGCGCCTATGTGGCCGGACTCTCGGTGCTCGCCGACGACGAGGCCGATCTCGGTTCCATCGTGGTCGACATGGGCGCCGGGACCACCAGCCTGGCGGCATTCCTTGGCGGCCGGCTGGTCCATATCGACGGTTTCACCCTGGGTGGCCACCACGTGACCATGGACATCGCCCGCGGCCTCAATGCCAGGGTGTCGGACGCCGAGCGAATCAAAACGCTTTATGGCACTGTGCTGAGCGGGGGATCGGACGAGCGTGACATGATCACGGTGCCGCCGCTGAGCGACGAAGAGCGCGAGCAGGCGCAACTGGTATCCCGCGCCACGCTGGCGAACATCATCAAGCCGCGCGTCGAAGAGATACTGGAAATGGTCCGCGACCGGCTGACACAATCTTCGCTCGGCGGCGAACGGCGCGGTCATGTCATCCTCACCGGAGGCGCCAGCCAGCTCACCGGATTGCCGGATCTGGCCGCGCGCATCCTCGGCCGCCAGGTGCGTGTCGGGCGCCCGCTCGGCATCGCCGGCGCGCCGGACGTCGCCAAGGGCGCGGCTTTCGCCGTGGCGGCCGGTCTCCTCGTTTATCCGCAGGCAGCCCATCTCGAGCACTTCGAGTCGCGGCGCCGGCGGCAATTGATGACCGGATCGGGCGGCTATTTCGCCCGGGTCGGACTGTGGCTTCGCGAGAGCTTCTGATGGCCCACAGATGCGAAGTCGGACAATCGCGGCGGTCAGTGGCGGACCGCACCGGGCTTGGCGTGGACAACGCCCGCGCTACGAACAAGAGGCAATCATGACCATCAATCTGAACATCCCCGACATCCGTGAGCTGAAGCCGCGCATCACCGTATTCGGCGTCGGCGGCGCCGGCGGAAATGCCGTGAACAATATGATCACCGCCGGCCTGCAAGGGGTCGATTTCGTGGTCGCCAATACCGATGCGCAGGCGCTGACGATGTCGAAGGCCGAGCGGGTCATCCAGATGGGCGTGGCGGTGACCGAGGGGCTCGGCGCCGGCTCGCAGCCCGATGTCGGCCGCGCTGCCGCCGAAGAGGTGATCGACGAGATCCGCGATCACCTCTCCGGCGCGCATATGGTCTTCGTCACCGCCGGCATGGGCGGCGGCACCGGTACCGGCGCAGCGCCGGTGATCGCCAAAACCGCGCGCGAGCTCGGCATTCTCACCGTCGGCGTCGTCACCAAGCCCTTCCACTTCGAGGGCCAGCGCCGCATGCGCATCGCCGATAGCGGCATCGCCGAACTGCAGAAATGCGTCGATACGCTGTTGATCATCCCGAACCAGAACCTGTTCCGCGTCGCCAATGAAAAAACGACCTTCGCCGACGCCTTCGCACTGGCCGACCAGGTGCTTTATTCCGGCGTTGCCTGCATCACCGACCTGATGGTGAAGGAAGGCCTGATCAATCTCGACTTCGCCGACGTCCGCGCCGTGATGCGTGAGATGGGCAAGGCGATGATGGGTACCGGCGAAGCGCAGGGCGACAAGCGCGCGATGACCGCCGCGGAAGCCGCCATCTCCAATCCGCTGATCGACGACGCTTCGATGAAGGGCGCCAGGGGCCTGTTGATCTCGATCACCGGCGGCCGCGATCTGACGCTGTACGAAGTCGACGAAGCCGCGACCCGGATCCGCGAGGAGGTCGACCAGGACGCCAATATCATTGTCGGCGCGACATTCGACGAAAGCCTCGACGGCATGATCCGCGTCTCGGTCGTGGCGACCGGCATCGACCAGGCCACGGCCCAGTTGCAACGCCCGGCGGTCACGCAAGCGGCGCACGCGGCGCATGCGGCTCACACGGCGCATGCGCCTCACGTCGCGCCCGCAGCCGCCGCGGCGACGGCGGGGCCGTCGCCTTCAGATTCGCGCCTTGCCGATCTGGCGCAGCGCATCCGCGCCGACAATCAGCGCATTGCCGAGCGCATCGAACGCGCCGAAGCTGCGGTGCGGACAGGAGCTCCGACGCCTGTCGCAGCGCCTCCGACCGCACCGGCCGCCGCGCCGTCGCAGATGGCGGCCCCCGCCTCGATGGGAGCGATTACCGCGCCGGCAATGGGCCCGACGACAGCCGCACCCGGAGCGCCGGTGACGTTGAATGCCTCGATCGAATCGGCCGCCAAAGCGGCGATCGCCGCCGCAGTCGAGGACATCACCATCCGCCCGATCCCGCCCAAGCCGTCGCTGTTCATCGACCCGGCCCAGCGCGAGCCGGCGCAGCCGCCCGCAGTCGAGGAGCCACGCACGTTCATTCCGCCGCAAGCGGAGCGCATGCCGGCGCGGCCGCCGCGCATGCCGCGGATCGACGAATTGCCGGTTCCAGCGCAGAACGAGATCCGCGCTCGCCGCGGCGAAATGACGGACGACCATCACCCGGAGAAGCAACGCATGTCGCTGTTGCAGCGGCTGGCCTCGGTCGGGCTCGGCCGACGCGAGCAGGACGAGCAGCCTCCCCCGCGCGCCCAGGCGCCGCTGCCGGAACGGCCCGCGCGTCCGGCCATGCCTCGCCCTGCCGAATCGCGTCATGAGGCGCCGGTGTCGGAATATGCCAAGCAGCGGCCGGCCCCTTCCGGCCTCGACCATCACGGCCGGCAGGCTCCTGTGCATAACTCGGGTGAAGAGGACCAGCTCGATATACCGGCCTTCCTGCGCCGGCAGGCGAACTAGGTACGCTGCGGTAGCGGGCGTGGGCGCGCCCGCCCACGCTTTGTGACAAGGACCCAGGCCTTAACCATAAAGCGCTGATAAGGTTAAGTTTTTTGGGGGAATTTCACAAAATCCGCTCCGTCGCCGATAAGTGCGCCGGGCGGATTTTTCATTTGCACGATCGGTCCGGTTTCAGGTGTGCGATTTTTGGGCAGCGAGCCGACCGGACTGCGGCCAGAAAAAGGTAACAGTCGGTAAGAAAGCGTGAATTGGCCTGTTGCTGCAGCGCAAGTAAGTTTACCACGTCATCGGGGAGTTATGGGGGATTGAGGTTTTAGCGGGGCATGACGTTTTACGGGGCTGAACGTTTGCCCACCGCGCTGACCAACAACCTCCAATCTGCACGCCAGCTTGCTGCAAGTCGGCTGGCGTTTCCTCAGGGTGGGGTGGCCACAATTGTTCGGGCAGCACTGCCCGCGTGGTTTGGCCGTAAGGTGTGGGACGCAAACATGACGCGGAGCGCGCAAGCCGGCAGGCAAACGACGCTGAGAGATCATGTTACCGTATCCGGTATCGGCGTCCATTCCGGGGCTCCCGCCAATCTCACATTGCATCCCGCGGAGGCCAATACCGGCATCGTCTTTCTGCGCAGCGGTTATGATGGCAAGCCGGACCGCGAACTCGGCGCCAATTATCGTTCGGTGACTGCGACGGAATTCGCCACCGTTCTTGGCGATCATAACGGCCCTGCCGTAGCGACCACCGAGCACGTGCTCGCTGCGCTGTCCGGCTGCGGCGTCGACAATGCTGTGGTCGAGGTCGACGGCCCTGAAGTGCCGATCATGGACGGCAGCGCAGCCCCCTTTGTCGCCGCGATCGATCAGGCCGGCATTGTCGCGCTTCCCGAGCAGCGCCGTTACATCCAAATTCTCAAGACCGTGCGCGTCACCAAGGGTGAAAGCGTAGGTGAATTGCGGCCGCATCTGCGCGGGTTGCGGCTTGAGACCGAGATCGAATTCGATCATCCGCTGATCGGCCGCCAGACGCTGGCGATGGATATCGAGCCGGATACGTTCCGCCGCGATCTGGCCCGGGCGCGCACATTCGGCTTCATGAAAGACGTGTCCAAGCTGTGGAACGCGGGCTATGCGCTCGGCGCGTCCTTGGACAATACCGTCGTCATCGCCGAGGACCGCGTGCTCAATGCCGAGGGCATCCGCTTCGTCAACGAATTCGTCCGCCACAAGGCGGTTGACGCCATCGGCGATCTCGCGCTTGCCGGCGCCCCGCTGATCGGCGCCTACCGCTCCGTGCGCGGCGGCCACAAGCTCAATCATGCGGTTCTCACCGCATTGATGGCGGATCGCAGCGCATGGGCCTATGTGGAACTGCCCGAAACCCGCCGTCCGCGCGGCCATGCCGATCTGACCGTGGGGATCCCGGTTGCAGCCTACGGCCCCGAGGTCTCCTAGGCCCTCTCAGGGCACGCTTTGCAGGGCTTTTCGGAAGTCTCCAAGTCGTCGATAGATTTCCCCGGATGCCTTTAACTTTTTTGCGGTTTTGCGCCTTAATCCGGGCCGAAAGTCCGTCATAATTGCCCTACTGCAGTAAGGCTGCGGTGCGCTCGTGCGGGCTGGCTTTTGTGGGCACGGGACCGACGCACCGAGGGGACGCGTACCGAGGGGACGCAAATTAGGCTCATGACGCTTCCAGGGGGATCGCGGCGATCCATGTCCAAGCTTGGCACGCCGGCCGCGGGGCTCGTGCTTGTTTTGCTGGCGACGGCGCTTGCCGGCTGCGCCAAGGACCAGGATTACGTCCCCGACAGCCCCGCCGACCTGCTCTATAACGAGGGGCTTTATCTCCTCAACAACAAGCAGGATTACAAGGAAGCGGCGAAGAAATTCGACGAAGTCGACCGCGAGAACCCCTATTCCGACTGGGCGCGCAAGGCGCTGCTGATGTCGGCCTATTCCTATTATCAGGCGGAAGACTACGAAAACTGCGTCAATTCGGCGAAGCGCTACGTAACCCTGCATCCCGGCAGTCCTGACGCCGCTTATGCGCAATACCTGATCGGGGCGTCCTACTACGACCAGATCCTCGACGTGTCGCGCGATCAGGCCCGCGCCAACAAGGCGATCGACGCGCTGCAGGAAGTGGTGCGCAAGTATCCCAACAGCGAATACGCCATCCAGGCCAAGAAGAAGATCGACATGGCGCGCGACCAGCTCGCCGGCAAGGAAATGCAAGTCGGCCGCTATTATCTCGACAACCGCGATTTCATCGGCGCGATCAATCGCTTCAAGGTAGTGGTGACGCAATATCAGACCACGCGTCACGTCGAAGAGGCGCTGGAGCGGCTGACCGAAGCCTATATCGCGCTCGGCATTACCGACGAGGCACAGACCGCCGCCGCCGTGCTCGGGCACAACTTTCCGGAAAGCCCCTGGTACAAGGACGCCTATAATCTGGTGAAGAATAACGGCCGGGAACCGAACGAAAACAAGCAGTCCTGGATCAGCAAGGCCTTCTCCAGCCCCAGCGCCGCGCCCCGCCCCGCGGCCCAGCCGCAGCCCGCACAGCCCCCGGCCGCCCAGTCGCCCGCCGCGCAGCCGCCGGTCGTGCCGCCGCCGCCCGTGGATCAAAGGGTATCTGACGCGACCGCCGGGAATCGGTAATATTCGGCATCCGGGCGCGCGATTGCGAAAATCGCGCGCAATGCTTAGTTCGCCGATAATCACGTCGCTTGCCGCCTGACTTCCTGCTCATTCGCCGAAAGACCTGCCATGCTGGCGCGCCTTTCCATCCGCGACATCGTTCTGATCGAACGGCTGGATATCGATTTCGGATCAGGCCTTGCCGCGCTGACCGGCGAGACCGGCGCCGGCAAATCGATCCTGCTTGACGCCTTTGCGCTCGCGCTTGGCGCGCGCGGCGACGCGGCTTTGGTGCGCGAGGGCGCCGAACAGGGCCAGGTCATCGCCGCCTTCGACCTCGCCAAAAAGCACCCGGCGCGCCGCGTGCTCGCGGAAAACGATCTCGGCGGCGACGACGAGTTGATCGTGCGGCGGGTCCAGTTCGCCGACGGCCGCACCCGCGCTTTCATCAACGACCAGCCGGTCAGCGTCCAGGTGCTGCGCGCGCTCGGCGCGGCCCTGGTCGAAATCCACGGCCAGCATGACGACCGCGCTTTCACCGATGCCGCGACCCATCGGGCGCTGCTCGACGCCTATGGCGGGCTCGAAGCCGATGCCGCCGAGGTGACGCGGCTATGGATCGAGCGCCGCGCCCGCGAGGAGGCCGTCGCCGAACATCGCGCCGCCGTCGAGCGCGCCGCGCGCGAGGCCGAATGGCTGCGTCACGCCGTCGACGAACTCGGCAAGCTTGCCGCGCAGCCGGGCGAAGAGACGACGCTGGCCGAGCGCCGCACCACCATGATGCAGGCTGAAAAGGTCAGCGAGGACCTGCGCGCCACCCATGACAGCGTCACTGGACCGAATTCGCCGGTGCCGCCGCTCGCCACCGCCGTGCGCCGGCTCGAGCGCCGCGCCACGCAAGTGCCGGCGCTGATCGAGCCGGTGGTGAAGGCGATCGATGCCGCACTCAATTCGCTCGAGGAAGCGCGCCAGCACCTCGAACACGCGCTGCGGGTCGCCGACTACGACCCGGCCGAGCTCGAGCGCATCGAGGAGCGCCTGTTCGCGCTGCGCGCCGCCGGGCGCAAATACAATGTGCCTGTCGACAATCTCGCGGCGCTCGAGCAGCGCTACGAGGCCGAGCTCGCCTTGATCGACGCCGGCGCCGGGCAATTGGTCAAGCTTGAGCGCGAAGCGCAGGAAGCGTCCGCGCGCTACCGCGCCGCCGCCGAAGCGCTGTCGGCGGCACGGCAGCGCACAGCGCAAAAGCTCGACAAGGCGGTCAATGGCGAATTGAAGCCGCTCAAGCTCGAACGCGCGCAATTCTCCACCATGATCGAAAGCGAGAATGAAGGACCCGACGGCCTCGATCGCGTCGAATTCTGGGTGCGCACCAATCCGGGCACGCGGCCCGGCCCGCTGATGAAAATCGCATCCGGCGGCGAGCTCGCGCGCTTCCTGCTCGCGCTCAAAGTGGTGCTGGCCGATCGCGGCTCGGCGCCGACTTTGATCTTCGACGAAATCGATACCGGCGTCGGCGGCGCGGTCGCCGATTCGATCGGCGTGCGGCTGGCGCGGCTCGGTTCCGGCGTGCAGGTGCTCGCAGTGACCCACGCCCCGCAAGTGGCGGCGCGCGCCGACCGTCATTATCTCATCAGCAAGGATGCACTCGCCAAGGGCAAGCGCGTCGCCACCCGCGTCGCCGAGCTTGAAGGCGACCGCCGCCGCGAGGAGATTGCGCGGATGCTGGCCGGCGCCGAGATCACCGCCGAAGCGCGCGCCGCCGCCGAGCGCCTGATGCGGGCCGCCAGTTAGAGCATGATCCCAAAAAGTGGGAACCGGTTTTCGGAAAAAGATCATGCTCAAGCGAAAAATTTGACTCCCGTCGAGAGTTGCAATGGCCCGCCGCCAGAAGTCTGAGACCGCCGTCGACGATCTGTCAGAGAAACAGGCCCAAACCGAGCATGCCCAGCTCGAGGCCGAGATCGCCGAACACGATCGCCGCTATTACCAGGAGGATGCGCCGACCGTTTCCGACGCGGCCTATGACGCGTTGCGCCGGCGCTATAGCGCCATCGAGGCGCGCTTTCCCGGCCTGCGCACGCTCGACAGCCTGAGCCGGCGCGTCGGCGCCACGCCCTCGGCACGCTTTGCCAAAGTGCGCCACGCCGTACCGATGCTGTCGCTCGATAACGCGTTCAGCGAAGAGGACGTCGCCGATTTTGTCGGCCGCATCCGCCGTTTTTTGCGGCTGCCCGACGACGAGGAGATCGCCTTTTCCGCCGAACCGAAGATCGACGGCCTGTCGATGTCGTTGCGCTATGAGAACGGCGAACTGGTCACCGGCGCGACGCGCGGCGACGGCGCGGAAGGCGAAGACGTCACCGCCAATGTGAAGACGCTCGAAGACGTGCCGAAACGGCTGAAGGGCAAAGGCGTGCCGAAGATCTGCGAGGTACGCGGCGAGGTCTACATGACCAAGCACGCCTTCCTTGCGCTCAACCAGCGCCAAGCCGACAACGGCGGGCAGATCTTCGCCAATCCACGCAATTCGGCGGCCGGCTCGCTGCGGCAGAAGGATCCCTCGATCACCGCGTCGCGACCGCTCGGCTTCTTCGCCTATGCCTGGGGCGAGATGAGCGACATGCCGGAGGAGACGCAGTCCGGCATGATCGAATGGTTCGAGGCTTGCGGCTTCAAGACCAATCCGCTGACCAAAATGTGCCGCTCGCTCGACGCTCTGTTGAAATTTCACAGCGAGATCGAGGCGCGGCGCGCCGGCCTCGATTACGACATCGACGGCGTCGTCTACAAGGTCAACCGCCTCGATTGGCAGGAGCGTCTCGGCTTTGTGTCGCGCTCGCCGCGCTGGGCGATTGCGCACAAATTTCCGGCCGAGAAGGCGGTCACCGTGGTCAAGGATATCGAGATCCAAGTCGGCCGCACCGGTTTCCTCACGCCGGTGGCCAAGCTCGAGCCGGTCACGGTGGGCGGCGTCGTGGTGCAGAACGCGACCCTGCACAATGCCGAGGAGATCGGGCGGCTCGACGTGCGCATCGGCGATACGGTGACGATCCAGCGCGCCGGCGACGTCATTCCGCAAGTGCTGGGCGTCGTCGAAAGCAAGCGGCCGCGCGGGACCACGCCCTATCCGTTCCCGAAAAAATGCCCCTGTCCGCTCCACACCGACGTCGTACGCGAGATCATCGCCGGCGGCGCCGAAGGCGCGCGCTATCATTGCACCGGGGAATTCGCCTGCCCGCATCAGGCGATCGAACACCTGAAACATTTCGTGTCACGCCGCGCCTTCGATATCGACGGGCTCGGCGACAAGCAGATCGAGCTGTTCTACGAGCGCGAATGGGTCAGGGAGCCGGCCGACATCTTCACGCTCGAAGAGCGCAACAAGAAGATCAAGCTCGAAGAGGTCGAAGGTTTCGGCGAGACGTCGGTGCGCAACCTGTTCGCGGCAATCGCGGCGCGGCGCGAGATCGCTCTCGAGCGCTTCATCTATGCGCTCGGCATCCGCCATGTCGGCGAAACGACGGCCGTGGCGCTGGCGCGCGGCTACGGCTCCTGGACTGCTTTCCACGACGCTTGCCTCCGGCTTGCCAAAAACGACGAAGACGCCAAGGAGGAGATGGACGCGCTCGACCAGATCGGCGACACGGTGATCGAAAGCCTGCACGATTATTTCGGCGAGGCGCATAACCGCCGCCGCATCGAGCGGCTCGCGGCGCAGGTGAAGATCCTCGACGCCGAAAAGCCGCGCGGCGATTCCGCCATCGCCGGCAAGACGGTCGTTTTTACCGGCACGCTGGAAAAAATGACACGCGACGAGGCCAAAGCTTCCGCCGAGCGGCTGGGGGCGAAAGTGTCCGGCTCGGTGTCGAAGAAGACGGACTATGTCGTCGCCGGGCCCGGCGCCGGCTCAAAGCTCACGGACGCGAAAAAACTCGGTGTTACGGTGCTGACCGAAGACGAATGGGCGAAACTCGTCCGCTGATTCGCGCGCTGAGCTTCGCCCTTACCCAGTCTTTATTCGCTACATTTGCGTCATATCCGTTGCGTCATATCCGTCCTGTCAATGCGAGCACCAGCACGATGATCAGGATCAGTCCGAGCCCGCCGCCGGGATAGTAGCCCCAGCCCGAACTATAGGGCCATGCCGGCAGCGCGCCGACCAGTAAAAGAATTAGAATAACGATGAGAATCGTCGAAAGCATGTGACCTCGCTCTTCGGCATGATTTCTCATGCGCGATCAAAAACGGCTCGGCGGATAAACGTCTTGGGGACGGAAAGGTTTCTCTCGCACGTCGATACGGCGAAAGACCTGTTGCACTGCAGCGCAGTGGAAACGATTTCAACCGCGCTCAGAGCATGGACCGCAAAGTGGAAACCGGCTTTCGGAAAACATCATGCGCCAACGAACAAATCTAGGCGACAAGCGGCGCGGCCGCCGCAATCAACCATTCGCGCGCCTTGGCGTCGAGCAACGGCGCGATCTCGTCACGCACGCGGGCGTGATAGGCATCGAGCCAGGCGATCTCCTCGCCGGTCAGCAGTGCTATGTCGATCAGCCGCGCGTCGATCGGCGCGAGCGTCAGCGTCGCGAATGCATTGAGCGGCTTTTCCGCGCCGGCGACCGGTTTGGCCTCGGTGACAAGAACGAGATTTTCAATGCGGATTCCGTACGCATCGGTACGGTAATAGCCCGGCTCGTTAGACAGGATCATGCCGCGCTTGAGCGCGACATTGCCGAGCTTGGAAATGCGCGCTGGCCCTTCATGCACCGACAGATAGCTGCCGACGCCGTGGCCGGTGCCGTGATCGAAATCGAGTCCGTCGCGCCAGAGAAATTGTCGCGCCAGCGGATCGAGCTGCGCGCCGGACGTGCCGTCCGGGAAGATCGCGCGCGCAATGGCGATATGCCCCTTGAGCACCAGGGTGAAATTCTTGCGCATCTCGGCGGTCGGCGTCCCGACCGCGAGCGTGCGGGTGATATCCGTCGTGCCATCTTCATATTGGCCGCCGGAATCGATGAGGAACAATTCGCCGGAGCCGATGCGGCGGTTGCTCCTTCGGCTGACGCGATAATGCACGATGGCGCCGTTCGGACCGGCACCGGCGATGGTCGGAAACGACACGTCTTTCAACAAGCCGGTGTCGCGGCGAAAGCTTTCCAGCGCCTCGACCGCACCGATCTCCGTCAAATTGCCGCGCGGAGCCTCGCCGTCAAACCAGGCGAGAAAGCGCGTGACCGCCGCGCCGTCACGCAATTGCGCCGCACGCGCACCGGCAATCTCGGCGTCATTCTTGATCGCCTTCATCGGCACGATCGGATCGCCACCGCGCAGCACCTTTCCGCCGTTATCGGCAATGAGCTTGGCGATCGCTTCCGGACAAATGCCGGGATCGAGCCGCACCGCGCGCTGCGCCTTGCCGAGCGCAACAAGGTCGCGTTCGAAATCGTCATTGGCGCGCACATCGGCCAGTTCTTCGAGACGATGCCGCACGTCGTTATCGAGCTTGCGGCCGTCGACATACAGTGCTGGACGCCCGTCCTTCGGCACGATGGCCGACGCGAGCACGACCGGCGTGTGCGGCACGTCATGACCGCGGATATTGAACAGCCACGACACCGATTGCGGATCGGACACGATGACCGCGTCCGCTTTGGCCTTGTCGATATCGGCGCGGACGCGCTTGAACTTGTCCGCAGCCGCTTCGCCGGCATAGCGCAGGTCGTGCAGTTCGACCGCGCCGAGCGGCGGCGCCGGCCGGTTCGCCCAGCCGGCGTCGAGCGGATTGTCGGCGACCGGCACCAGCGTCGCCTTGGCGGCTTCGCAGGCTTTGCCGAGGCGCTCGGCGCCTTCCACCGTGTGCAGCCAGGGCGAATAGCCGAGCTTCGAACCGGCGGACAGGTTTTCCCCGATCCATTGTGCCGGCGGATGATCGACCAGATGCTCGACCGTAAATGCCGCGGCGTCGACCTCGTCGCGCACCTGCACCAGATAGCGGCCGTCGACAAAGATCACCGCGCGATCGGCGAGCACAATGGCGAGCCCGGCCGAGCCGGTGAAGCCGGTGAGCCAGGCGAGCCGCTCGGCGCAGGGCGGCACATATTCATTCTGATAACGGTCGGCGCGCGGCACGATGAAGCCGTCGAGGCCGCGCCGCTTCAGCTCGGCGCGCAGCGCCGCAAGCCGCGGCGCGGCAGCGCTCTTTTCGCTGCGATCCTCAAACGATTGAAAATGGGCCTCGAACATCGGCGTAATCTACGGACGGCTGCGGCGATGGGCAATGTCGGATCGGCGCATGCGGTTTCCGTGCTTCCGGCGAAGCACCAAAGTGGTCCAGCCGTCGAGCTCGATCCGGCGTTCGATCACGAGCGGCCGATAGGCGGTGAGCACGGCATTGGCCTGGGCGTTGAGAATGCCGGACAGCACGATGCGGCCGCCGGGCGCGAGAACGCGCCGGATCGGCACGGCGAGACGCTTGAGCGGCCCGAGCAGGATATTGGCGAAGACGAGATCGAACGGCGCGCGGGCATGGATCGCCGGCACCGTGACGCCGTCGGCACGAGTGAACATGATGCGCGCCCCGGCGCGATTGAGCCGCGCATTGCCGCGCGCGACATGAACCGAAGGCGCGTCGATATCGGTTGCGAGGACGCCGCGGCGTAAACGCCGCGCGGCGGCGATCGCCAAAACGCCGGTGCCGGTGCCGACATCGAGAATGCGCCGCGGTCCCCGCGCGCCAGACTTGCAAATCCGATCAAACGCCAACAGGCAGCCGCGCGTGGTGCCGTGATGGCCGGTGCCGAAAGCAAGCGCGGCTTCAATCTCGATGCCGATGCGATTTGACGGCACGGCATCGCGATCGTGCGCGCCGTGCACCATGAAGCGGCCGGCCGCCACCGGCTTCAATCCGGCAAGGCTTTCGCGCACCCAGTCCTTGGCCGCGATGGTTTCGAAGCGCAGTGCCTCGCCGGCTTGCGGGCCCGCGGCGACGACCGCGAGCTCACGCAGCGCCGCTTCGTCGGGATCGTTGCGAAAGAATATCGTGATGCGCCACCTGCCCTGCCCCGTCTCCGGCCGCAGCCCTGCAGCGGCGCCCGGCCGCGCCTCGGCTTGTGCCGTATCCACAAGGCTGACCGCGATTTCATCGGGCGCGAAACTCTCGGCAAACAGGTCGGCAACCCGGCGCGCCGATTGTTCATCGGTTTCGAGCACGCCCAGCCGGGTTTCGCCCGCAACAGCGTTTTCGAAATTCATTGCAATCCCGGCATTTGGCAAAAGTTTACCCGCAATTCACAAGGGTTTGTCACCGCCACCTCTCCCTGTCACCGGCGTAATTTTATTCACAGCGTCATCACCGGTTTGTTGCTGGCTTTTCCACAAGGCTTTCCGCAAATATTCACACCACCAGCGCGCATTCGGCGCGCCGTACGGTGTTCATGATAGGTGCATCGTTGGTAATGCCGGGAGAATGGGATGATCGCCACCACTCGACGAATTCACTGCATTGCCGCGGCGGCCTCGGTTGCCGCCTCGGTTGCCGCCTTGGCCTTCGGCCTCGGCTTCACCGCCGATCGTGCGCAGGCGCAAGCTGCGCCCGATTATGCCGCGCAGCTCGCGGCGCCCGACCGCAGCGATAACGACCACGCCGCCGACAAACGGCGCGACCCGCTGCCGTTCCTGCAATTCGCCGCGCCGCGCCCCGGCATGAAAGTGCTCGATATGGGCGCCGGCGGCGGCTATTCGACCGAGTTGATGGCGCGCGCGGTAGCGCCGAACGGCAAGGTCTATGGCCAGAACCCGCCCGACGCCAGCGACAAGATGAAAGCCGCGTTCGACGCGCGGCTGGCGTCGCCCGGCATGAAAGACGCCGTCGCGGACGCGCGGCCGTTCGACGATCCGGCGCCGCCCGGCGTGAACGACTTGGACATGATCACGTTTCTGTTCTTCTACCACGACACCACCTACATGAATGTCGACCGCGCAGCGATGGACAAGGCGATGTTCGCGGCGCTCAAGCCCGGCGGCATTCTCGTGATTGCCGATCACGCCGCGCTGCCGGGTCAAGGCACCACGGTCGGCAAGACGCTGCATCGCATCGACGAAGATACGCTCAAGCAAGAGGTCGAAGCGGCCGGCTTCAAGCTCGTGGCCGAAGGCAATTTCTGGCGGAACGCGGCCGACACCAAGGACTATCCGAGCTACAAGAAGGATGTACCGATCGACAATTTCGTGCTGAAATTTCAGAAGCCGAACTGAGCAGCCTCTTTTCAGCGCCAAGCCCTTTTTCAGTGCCAAGCCCTTTTTCAGTGCCAAGCCTTTTTTCAGTGCCAAGCCTTTTTTCAGCGCAACGCCCAAGGCAGCCCGCTTGCGACATCGCCGCGGGCTGCCTTCGTTCAACGCAGACGCGAGCGCCTTCTTCATGCGCTGCGCGCAAGGCTCGGCTTGACGCATGTCCTCGCCCGTCCTCTCATGACGGTGCTGTGCAATAACAAAAGCCGGTGCGGGGAAGGAACGACAATGCATAATATGAGCCGGCGCTCGGCGCTGACGCTGTTGCTTGCGGCGGGCGCGACGCCCGCCTTTGCCGAAAAATCCCTGGCGGAGGATTATCCATCGCGGCCGGTGACCATCATCACACCTTTTGCCGCGGGCAGCGCGACCGATACGGCGGCGCGCCTGATCGGCAGATATCTGCAGAACGCGCTCGGCCAGCCGTTCGTCGTCGAGAACCGCGAGGGCGCCATCGGCATGATCGCCGCCGAAGTCACCGCCCATGCCGATCCCGACGGCTATACGCTTCTTCTCACTTCGAACAGCACGCATTCGGCGGCTCCAGGCCTGTTCAAGAAAGTGCCCTACGATCCGATCAAGGATTTCACGCCGATCGCGCGCATCGGCAGCTTCCCCTCCTTCATCGCGGTCACGAACGAGCTGCCGGTCAAGTCGATGCAAGAGCTCGTCGCTTACGCCAAAGCCAATCCCGGCAAAATCAATGCCGGCTACGGCAATTCAACCGGCCGCATCACCACCGAGATCTTCAAGCGCCGGCTCAATCTCGACATCACGCCGGTTGCCTATCGCAGCAATCCGGCGGCGGTGACCGACCTGATGGCCGGCCATGTGCAGATGGGCGTGCCGGATTTCTCGACCGGTTTGCCGCTGCTCAAGGCCGAGAAAATCCGTCCGCTCGCCGTCCTGACCAAAGACCGCGATCCGACCTTGCCGGATCTGCCGACCTTGGACGAGACGGTGATGCCCGGCTACGATCTGCTCGCCTGGACCGGCATGTTCGGACCGGCGGGCCTGCCGCCGCACGTTGTCGACACGCTGGCAAAGCCGATGGAAGCGGCGCTGGCGAAGCCCGACGTGCGCGACCGCTTCCGCGATTCCGGCGTTGAAATCTCCTGGATCGGCCCTGCCGGCTTTCCCGACTATGTCAAAACTGAACTGGTGAAATGGACGACGTTGATCAAGGCGGCAGGGATCGAGCCGGAATAGTTACTGCAATTGGTCCTTCACCGCGGCGAGCCCGGCATTGACGCATTCGTCGTCCACGCCCGGCGAGCCGGAGGCGCCGACGCCGCCGACGACCTCGTTGCCGACCTTGATCGGCTGACCGCCCGGAATGGCAATCACATTGGGCAGCGTGACCTGCTGGTGGGCGACCGAATTGGGATCTTGCAGTTTTTTGACATATTCCGCCGTCGGCTGCCTGAAGGTCATCGCGGTATATGCCTTGCGCCGGGCATTCTCCATCGTATGCGGGGCGGCGTCATCGGCGCGCATCTCGACGATGGTCTGGCCGTCGCGATCGACCACGACGGCGGAGACCGCATAAGTCTTGGCGGCGCAGGCCGCGACGGTCTCCTGGGCGAGCTTCACGGCGACGCTGAGCGGAATATCCTTGTGCATGATCAGCGCCGCTTGGGCGGGCGCGGCACAGGCCAACAGCGCGGATGCAACGGCGGCAAGACCGACAGAACGAACGACCGGCATGATCCTCTCCCTGAAAAAAGCGTTCGCGGCGATAAACCGCGAACGCGCAAGCCTATTCCATTTTTAAAAACGCGACTGCGACGGCCACGAGCGAATCCGGTTTCGATCGAACCGCACACGCTCCGGATTTGCTGAATCGGCGCATGCCCTTGTCGGAAAGCCGCTTTCCACTTTTCCGGGGCATGCGACAGCGCCCGCTCAACAGCGTTTGATTACCACTGCCGATAATACGGCTGGCCGTAATAGGGCTGCGGCTGCTGGTAATAGCCCTGGTTAGCATAGGGTTGACCGTAAACCGGCGGCGGTTGCGGCGGGAAGCCGCGCTGCACATAGGCCGGACGGGGCGGCGCAGGATAGATCTGCTGTCCATACGTCGGCCGCTGGCCGTAAGCTTGCTGGTCATAGCCTTGCGGCTGACCGTAGCCCTGCCGGTCATAACCTTGCTGGTCATAACCTTGCTGACCATAACCTTGGCCATTGGGCGCGATCGGCATCGGCTGCTGCGCCGAGTAGGCCGTCTCGTTCATGGGCAGGTGCGAGCGTGCCACCGGGCCGTTATCCCCGGCCGGCGTGCGGCCGGCAATGACGACCTTGGTATTGGCCATGCCTTGCTGTTTCACCAGGTCAAACAAAGTCGCGGCGTGATCCGGCGACAGCCGGATGCAACCATGCGACACCGGCAGTCCCAGATGCTTCACGTCGAAGAAGCCGTGGATGGCATGGCCCTTCAGATCGATGAAGATCGCATGCGGCATGGGCGCATTGTCCCATTCCTGCGAGAAGTGGTCGGCATCCATGCGGTTCGGCTTGAAGTCGCCGCTCGGCGTGTCATAGCCCGGCCGGCCGGTCGACACCGGCCAGTCGTAGCGCTGGGCGCCGTCGACGGCGACCGTCATGTGCTGGCTCGACTTGTCGATATTGATCAGGATGTCGGCGCGCGCCGCCGTCGCGAAGGGAACGGCAAGGGCCAAGTAGGCGGTGACGAAGACGGCGGCGGAAAGATGCCAAAAGCGAAGGTGCGAAGAGAACATGCTTGGATAGCAAACGGCTGTGCCGGAACGCATAGATTTACCCATGGATAGGTCGCCCCGTCGGATAGAAACTCTCAGCTCGCTTTTGGTTCAAATCAAGACCTGTTCGCCGCCAAACGAGAGCTGCGGCCATTACGTTTCGGCAAAATAGTGAATGGATTGCGGCGGAAAAACAAAGAAAGACGGCGCTTTCTGTCATCTCTCGGTGACCGCCGCGTGATCGCAGACACCGCTTATTGTGGCGCACCGAACAAAAATCAATGCCGCTTGAAATATTGCACCGCGCGCTCGTGCTTCTCCGCCGCCGCGCGCGTTGCGAAGGTGCCCAGATTGCGCCGCCGCCCGGTCTGCGGATTTTTCTTGCGCGAGTAGAGCCGGTATTTGCCCGATGGTAGCTTGCGGATCATGGCAGCCATTCCCTACGCACTTACCTTCCTAAGCCCGCCGCGCGTATTTGGTTCCTGCGCCGACACAGCGATCGCCACTGCCCCGTTGTCACGGGGGAGGAAGCGCTTGGCCAAACCCCTCGCGCTTGAGCCGCACGATGGCCTGATCGAGCGCGGAGAGGAACGCCGAGCGGTCGCGCGGCGCAAACGGCTTTGGCCCGCCGGTGATCTCGCCGGCGCTGCGCAGCGAATCCATCAGATTGCGCGTCGCCAGCGCCGCGCCGATGGAATCCTCGGTGAACGGCTTGCCGTTCGGCGCGATCACCATCGCGCCCGCTTTTACGCAGCGGCTCGCCAGCGGCACGTCGGCGGTGACGACGATGTCGCCGCGCTGCGCGCGCTCGGCGATCCAATTGTCGGCCTCGTCCATGCCGGAAGCGACGACGACGCGCTCGATCATCTCATCGCGCGGCACCGCGATCGGTGAGTTGCTGACGACGAAGACTTTGAGCGCCGTGCCCTTGAGCAAGTGGCGCTCGGCGACGCGATAGATTTCCTGCTTCACCGGACATGCGTCGGCATCGATTAAGAGACTGATCATCCTGTTCGACTAACCTGACCGCTATCGGCGGACTGCAAGAATCGCTACCATACGTCATCCATACGCCACGGTTTCGCAGTCGTCTTTGGACTTCGTCTGGTGAATCCCGCTTCCCCCCGAGGAATGGATGAAAAATAGATCAATCCCGGCGCGATCCATCGGCCTTCGCGCGACGTGCTTTCGCGTACGCGCCGGAGCGTTTCCGGGATGGGCGCCTGCCGCCGTCGTGATGCTCGCGGCCGCGCTGATGAGCGTGATTGCCGCCTCCTCCGCCGAGGCCGCTTCCGGGCACGCGAGGCCGGCGCAGCCCGCGGAAGCGAAGGCCCCGCGCCCGGCGGGGGAACCGATCATGGCCATTGTGTCGATCAAGAGCCAGCAGGTGACCTTCTACGACGCCGACGGCTGGATTCTGCGCGCGCCGGTCTCCACCGGCACAACCGGACGCGAGACGCCGGCCGGGGTCTTTGCCGTCGTGGAGAAGAACAAAGATCACCATTCGAGCCTCTATGACGATGCCTGGATGCCGAACATGCTGCGCATCACCTGGAACGGCATCGCGCTGCATGGCGGCCCCTTGCCCGGCTACGCGGCCTCGCATGGCTGCGTGCGCATGCCTTACGATTTCGCCGCGAAGGTGTTCGACAAGACGCCGATGGGGATGCGGGTGATCATCGCGCCGGGCGACGCCGAACCAGCCGTGTTTTCTCATCCGTCGCTGTTCGTACCCAAGCAAGATGCGATCGACGCCATCCCGGCGCGTGTCGAACCGCTTGGCCGCGAAGCGGACGAGGCCAGCAAGGCGGCCGCCGTCGCAAAGACCGCTGCCGCGGCGGCAAAGCGCGAGGCTGCCGCAGCCGCGTCGGCAGAGCGCAGTCTCGAGGTTCTCAAGAAACGCACCGATGTCGAGCTCGCTTACGCCGAGAAGCTGCTCGCCAACGCTAAAACGGACGGGGCCAAAGCGATGGCCGAGGACTTCAAGCAGAAGGCGGCCGCCAAAGCCGAACCGCTGCCCGTGCAGATCGACGCAGCCAAAGCCGACGCCAAGACAAAGCAGGACGCCGCCGCGGCCGCGGAGGCAACGGCCAAGACGGCCGAGGCCAAGCGGAGCACGGCTGTCCAGGCCGCGACCGACGCCAAGCTTGCCGGCGTGCCGGTCTCGATCTTCATCAGCCGCGCGACGCAGAAGCTTTACGTGCGGCGCGACACGCACAAGCGGGTCCCCGACGGGGGCGAGATGTACGACACGAGCCTGGAGTTCCCGGTCGCGATCAAAGATCCTGACAAATCGATCGGGACGCATGTCTTCACCGCGGTCGCACGCGATGGGGAAGGCACCGGGGGCGGCTTACGCTGGACCGAAGTCACCATCGACAACGGCGACACCGCCAAGAACGCGCTCGACCGCATCACCTTCCCGCAGGAGGTGCTCGACCGCATCGCGCCCACCGTATTGCCGCTGTCCTCGATCACCATCTCGGATGAGCCTCTGAGCAGCGAAACCAATTATCGCACCGAGTTCGTGGTGGTGCTGAACAACCAGCCGCAGGGCGGCTTCGAGAATCGCGCGCGCTCGCCTGACATGATCGCAGGCGATGAGTACGGGCGCGACGACAACGGCTATGGCTTCGGCCGCCAGCGCGATTGGTTCCCCTCCTACGGCTATCGGCAGCCGTCCGGCGGCCGGTCCTATTACCGGCCGCGGGGCTTCTGGAACTGGTGAGCGCGTTTCCCCGCGAGGCTCGCTTTGGTCAGGAGGCCGCCGGAGCCTCCATCATCGTATAGGTGTGCTCGACGCTGTCATATACCGACACCTGAACGACTGAGTAGTTCTTCTTGATGGCCAGCGCTGCCGCCTGCGCGGCTTCCAACGTGGCGTAGGAACTCTTGGTTTGCCGGTCGACCTGCAGCAAATACCGGCCGCGCTCCGGCTGCTTGCTTTGCGAGAAAACCTCCACGACGTCTTCTTCGGCATTGGTGCTCTTGGCGGGCATTTTCATTTGGCGCGGGGCCATCCGGAACTCCTTTGTGGGGGAGGCGCTAGTATATGCAGCGGGGTGTCGCGCCTTACACCCGCTCGACGAAACTATCCACCACGCGCTTTTCGCCGGCGCGGTCGAATTGGATGGTCAGCTTGTTGCCGTCTATTGCCGTGACGTTGCCGCTGCCGAATTTCTGGTGGAAGACGCGGTCGCCGACCGAGAAGGCGGAGACGGTGCCGGTGGATTTGGCGACCAGTTCGCCTTCGATGGTGAGCGGAATGCGCGGCTTCATCCCGCCTGAACGGCCGCCTTCCTTGCCCTTTTGCCGGGGAGAGGAAAAGTCGTCGGCATCGTAATCGGCTTCGGCATCCGAGAAGCCGGCCTGCGCGAAATCGCCACGCGACTTGTTGGCGGATTGCTTGTTGGCTTGGGCGCGCTGCCAGCCGGGCGTGCCGTAGCTCGAGCCGAATGAGGTCGCGGCATCGAAGCGCGAAGAACCATACCCGCCATAACCGCCGAAGCCGCCAAATCCCGAGCCCTGCGATTCCGTCACTTCGACATTGCCTTCCGGCAATTCGTCGAGGAAGCGCGAGGGGATGTTGGTCTGCCACAGGCCGTGAATGCGGCGGTTGGTGGCGAAATAGATCTTGGCCCGCTTGCGCGCGCGGGTCAGCCCGACATGGGCGAGGCGGCGCTCCTCTTCGAGGCCGGCGCGGCCCTGATCGTCGAGCGTGCGCTGGCTCGGAAACACGCCCTCCTCCCAGCCGGGCAGGAACACGGTGTCGAATTCGAGACCTTTGGCCGAGTGCAAGGTCATGATGTTGACGGCATCGGCCTCGCCGCCGCGCTCGTTGTCCATGACGAGGGAGATGTGCTCGAGAAAGCCTTGCAGGTTCTCGAACTCCTCCATCGAGCGCACCAGCTCTTTCAGATTCTCCAGGCGGCCGGCGGCGTCGGCGGAGCGGTCCTTCTGCCACATCTCGGTATAGCCGGATTCGTCCAGAATGATCTCGGCGAGTTCGTTGTGCGGCAGCACGTCGCGCTGCTTGCGCCAGCGGTCGAACGCGTCGAGCACCCCGCGCAGCGCGCCGCGCGGCTTGGGCTTGAGTTCGTCGGTCTCGATCACGGCGCGCGCCGCCTCGGTGAGCGGGACGCGGCGCTTGCGCGCATGATCGTGCAACAGCTGCACGGTGGCGTCGCCGAGCCCGCGCTTGGGCACGTTGACGATGCGCTCGAACGCGAGATCGTCGGCCGGCGAATTGACCACGCGCAGATAAGCGAGCGCATCGCGGATTTCGGCGCGCTCGTAGAAGCGCGGGCCGTTGATGACGCGATAAGGCAGGCCGAGCGTGACGAAGCGGTCCTCGAATTCGCGCATCTGGAACGAGGCGCGCACCAGGATCGCAATCTGGTTGAGTGCATGACCCGCTCGCTGCAGCTGCTCGATCTCCTCGCCGATGGCGCGGGCTTCTTCCTCGGAATCCCAGGAGCCGGTGACGGAGACCTTTTCGCCGGGCACGTCGTCGGTGCGCAAGGTCTTGCCGAGCCGGCCTTCGTTGTGCGCGATCAGATGCGAGGCGGCGGCGAGGATGTGGCCGGTGGAGCGGTAGTTGCGCTCGAGGCGGATCACCTTGGCGCCGGGAAAGTCGTGCTCGAAGCGCAGGATGTTGTCGACCTCGGCGCCGCGCCAGCCGTAGATCGACTGATCGTCGTCGCCGACGCAGCAGATGTTCTTGGGCCGGGGTTCCGCAGCTTCATTCGCGGGCGCGCCGTCGGGTCCGGGAATGACGAGCTGTGACGCATTCGTCCGCTGCGCCAACAGCCGCAGCCACAGATACTGCGCGACGTTGGTGTCCTGATATTCGTCGACCAGAACGTATTTGAAGCGGCCCTGATATTGACGCAGCACGTCCGGGTGCTCGCGGAACAGCCGGATGTTCTCCAACAGCAGGTCGCCGAAATCGGCGGCGTTGAGAATCTTCAAGCGCTCCTGGAACGCCTTGTAGAGCTTGAGCCCCTTGCCGTTGGCGAACATGGCGCCCTCGCCCGACGGCACCTGCTCGGGCGTCAGCCCGCGGTTCTTCCAGCCGTCGATCAGCATGGCGAGCACGCGCGCCGGCCAGCGCTTGTCATCGATGCCTTCGGCGTCGAGAAGCTGTTTCAGCAGCCTGATCTGGTCGTCGGTGTCGAGAATGGTGAAGTCGCTTTTCAGGCCGACCAGTTCGGCATGGCGGCGCAGGATTTTCACGCCAATGGAGTGGAACGTGCCGAGCCAAGGCATGCCCTCGACCACGCCGCCGACGATCTCGCCGACGCGGTGTTTCATTTCGCGTGCCGCCTTGTTGGTGAAGGTGACGGCGAGGATTTCGCCGGGCCGGGCGCGGCCGGTCGCGAGAATGTGGCCGATGCGCACGGTCAGCACGCGGGTTTTGCCGGTGCCGGCGCCGGCCAGAACCAGGACCGGGCCGTCGAGCGTCTCGACCGCCTCACGCTGCTCCGGATTGAGGCCGGCAAGATAGGGCGCGGCGGCATTTTTGCCTGCGGCGGCTTGTGCGCGCGCGGCAATGCCGCCGCGCACCGGCTGCGGCGCGGGTTCCATGCTGCCCGGAACGGCTTCGAGGTTACGCTTTAAGGGATCGGCCAATGCTGTTCAGCGCCCAAAACGACTGATTCTCACAGGCGTAAGATGGCATTTGGAGACGGCTTTTACGAGGCTCGCCGCTTATTTCTCCGGCATCGCGATGCGCCGGCCGGCGGCTTCCGGGATCGGCAGCGCGGCGTGCGCGGCGCGCATGCGGGCCAGCCGCGCGGTGATTGCGGCCGGAAACGGCGCGGCCTTCTGCTTGTCCATATCGACGTGTAACGCAAGGTTTTCCGACGTCGCCGACGGCCAGCCTTCCTCGGCATGGAACAGCTGCTCGAAATAATGCAGCCGCTTGTTGTCGTAGCCGAGCAGCTGGAACGTCACCCGCACCCGGTCGCCGGCATGCAACTCGCGCAAGTAGCGCACATGGACCTCGACGGTGTAGCAGGAGTGCTTGCGCATCTCGACATAAGCCTGGCCGCAGCCGAGCAGCTCATAGGCTTCGTCGACCGCGCGGTCGAACAGCACATTGTAGTAGGCCATGTTGAGATGGCCATTATAGTCGATCCAGCCGTTCTCCACCCGCATCGGCGAGGAGACAAAGGGCGCGAAGAACGCCGGTTCAAGATCGAGACGGTCCAGCATTTTCATACTGTGGCGGATTCGACGCGTCCGGTGCAAGAGAGAAAGCGCATCTGAAAGAGGGTAAACGCGCGCGCCCGGCTTGATTTATCAGCTCCGGGCCGCCAGTTTGGCGAACAGAAACCTGAAGAGCCGTTCATCAAGGCATGATCCGGAAAAGTGGGCACCGGTTTTCCGAAAAGATCATGCCCGATAAGCACGGCGTGGAAGAGGATAACGACCAGGCAATGGCAGTGCTCGAGGCGACCCAAAAGCAAGACCGCAAGGCGGCAGGTGCGGTGATCGCGGCGCTTGCCGCGCGCTACGGCAACCGGCTCTCCACCTCGCCATCGGTGCTCGAACAGCACGGCCACACCACGACCTGGATCGAGAACCAGCCGCCGGACGCGGTGTTTCTGCCGCACACGACGGAAGAAGTGCAGGAAGTGGTGCGGCTGTGCGCGGCCGAGCGCGTGCCGGTGGTGGCGTTCGGCACCGGCACCTCGCTCGAGGGCCAGGTCAATGCGCCGCGCGGCGGCATCTGCCTCGACTTCCGCGAAATGAACCGCGTGCTCGCTGTGCATGCCGAAGACCTCGATTGCGTCATCGAGCCCGGCATCACCCGCAAGCAGCTCAACGAATATCTGCGCGACAAGGGCGTGTTCTTTCCGATCGATCCCGGCGCCGACGCCTCGCTCGGCGGCATGGCGGCGACGCGCGCCTCGGGTACCAATGCGGTGCGCTACGGCACCATGAAAGACAACGTGCTGTCGCTCAAAGTCGTGCTCGCGAACGGCGAGGTGGTGCAGACCGCGCGGCGGGCGAAGAAGTCATCGGCGGGCTACGATCTGACGCGGCTGATGATCGGCTCCGAGGGCACGCTCGGCATCATCACCGGGTTGACGCTGCGGCTCTCCGGCATTCCGGAGGCGATCGCCTCAGGCATCTGTCCGTTTCCATCGGTGGAAGCCGCATGCAATGCGACCATCCTCACCATCCAGTCCGGCATTCCGGTGGCGCGCATCGAACTGCTCGACGAGATGCAGGTGAAGGCCTGCAACGCCTATTCCAAGCTCAATCTCCCGGAAACGCCGATGCTGTTCCTGGAATTTCACGGCAGCGATGCCAGCGTCGCCGAACAATCGCAGCGTTTCGGCGAAATCGCCCGCGATCTCGGCGGCGGCCCGTTCGACTGGGCGACCAAGGCGGAGGACCGCAGCCGGCTGTGGCAGGCCCGGCACGACGCGTATTGGGCGGTGCGGGCGCTGCGTCCCGGCGGCACCGCGCTGGCGACCGACGTCTGCGTGCCGATCTCGCGCTTGGCCGAGTGCGTGACGGAATCGCAGCGCGACCTGAAGCAGAGCCGGCTGGTGGCGCCGGTCGTCGGCCATGTCGGTGACGGCAATTTTCATTTGTCCATGATGATCGATCTCGACGACGCCGACGAGGTGAGCCGCGCCAAGGCGTTTCTGGAACGCCTGGTCGATCGCGCGCTGGCGATGGACGGCACCTGCACCGGCGAACACGGCATCGGCCAGGGCAAGATGAAATACCTCAAGGCCGAGCACGGCGAGGCGGCGCTGGAGACGATGCGCGCGATCAAGCGCGCGCTCGACCCGCTGGATATCCTCAATCCCGGAAAGATTTTGCAGCTTTGAGCGACGCTCGCCGCGACACGTGGATGGCCGGAACGAGCCCGGCCATTACGCCTGTTCGATTCAATATTTGGTCGCGCCTTATTCGGGGCGCAGCACCGGCGACGGGCCGGGCGGCACCATCATCATTTCGCGCGGCGCCGGATTGGCGGGCGCGCCGACGACGGACGCCGTACTCGACGTGCCGGCGCTGACATGGCCCATGCTCTTCGACTGATAATGGTCGAGAACAAAGAGACGGATCGCCGACGACAGGTTGCCGTGCTGGCGCTCCGCGTCGATGGAGGCCACGAGATCCGACAATGTCGCCCGTCTTGCGATCGCGATGTCCTTCAGCGCCTTCCAGAACGCGTCTTCGAGGCTGATGCTGGTCTTGTGGCCCGCGATGACAATCGAGCGCTTGACGACTGGGGATTTCATTCCACGTCTCCCGTTTCAATCCGGTGTTGGTCGAGGCTTGTCTGTGCTTTGTCGCTTCGGGCGCGCTCAAGGTTCGCTTGCGCCTTGGAGCGGCCGAAAACGGCTCGCCGCGCCGCGGCCTCCTGCTCGGCCGCGCGCTTCTTGGCCCGCTTGCGTTCAGTGCGAAGATTGACGACAGGCCCCATTTGGCACTCAAATCATCGAGACGGTAACTGGATAGGGTCGAGCCCGGGCTGCGACCTGTAAACCAGCTCCGGCTGGATCGGTTGCAAAAGGACTACGCTGCAGCGGAGCTACTGGATCACGCCAATTCGCACGAAGTGTTAGCTAGCTCCGTAAAAGTTTATGACATACGAGAAATACAACTTATAATATGTGCGGGTTCTGCAAATCGGTTTCAGCAAATCCTTGCAAGCCAGCTCTGTGGGCGGCAAAGAACAGCTAACGCATTGTTAATCAGGGTCTTTACCGGCTGACCGCTACCGCTAAAGTTACTTCTTGCGGAAGCGATCCAAACGGACAACTTCGGCCCCGCTGCCGCCCGCGGGTCGATCCGGCGGCTCTTCGGCGGACTTTCCACTGGACGGGTCCGGCAGCTTGTCCGCCTTTCCTGCTTCCCTGCCCGTTTCCTTGCCTGCCTCGACAGGCACCGGCGCAATTGCCGGCTTTTCCGGGCCAGATGCGACAAGCGGGGCGACATTGCCGCCAGCCGCGGCGGCATCGAGCGTTTCGAACTGGAAGCCGAACTGCACCGCCGGATCGAAGAAGGCCGTGATCGCTTCGAACGGCACTGCCAGGCGCTCCGGAATGCCGCCAAACGACAGGCCGACCTCGAAGCCCTCATCGTCGACATGCAGATCCCAGAACTGATGCTGCAGGATGATGGTCATCGTTTCCGGATATTGCGCGCGCATGCGGTCGGACAGCCGCACGCCGGCTGCCGACGTATTGAAGGTGATTTTGAAGTGATGCTCGCCCGGCAGGCCCTTTTTGGCGACATCGACCAGGACCGTGCGCACGACGCCGCGCAGCGCCGACTGCGCCAGAATATCGTAACGGATGTGGTCGGTGGCCATAGCCAAAATCAGCCGGAAGCAGAATGAAACGATCGCCCGTTCGTTCCATAGATAAGGCCAGAATCAGGGCCGCACAAACGGCTTCTGCCGGCTAATCACCAATTCCTGAGCGGCCTTTGGTTGGAGCGATTTTCGCGGCTGATCCTTGCGGGAAAAGTGGAGGCTTCTGTTGCCAGGTGCCTCCGAACCCCGCCTAACGCTGCTAAGACGTTAGGACTTTAGGTCGGTATTTCAAACCGCGTTACGCGGCCTGAGCAACCGGAGCATAGTTGTCGTTGGCAACTATGAGTTAGGCCCGATAACGGCGGAACCATGCCGAGCAAAAGCGCGCCCTTTACGCCCTCGTCGATCCTATTTCGACCCCGTAAGCCGGAGCCGGCGGTCAGTCCGTCGAGGCGATTTATATGCCCCGATCACGTGGTCTGACGACCGACCCCTGGAATTGGTGGAGTCGCCGGGTACTGCCCCCGGGTCCGAAAGGTTTATTACGACGGCCATTTATCGCCATATCCGGCTTGCGCCGGCACCTGGAAATATAAGCGCAAAAGGTTGCCGAAAAAAGAGCCGCGGAGATGCAGCCATCTGCTGCATTATCATCGCTTGTTTACGCAAAACCGACTGGCTCACCTGGCGTTCGAGCGCTAAAGAACGGCCATGACGTCTTCCGCGCAGATTCCGTCGACCGCCGATCCGCAAGCCCCTTCCCGACCAGCCGCCGACCCGCACGCGCAATCCGCCGCCCCTCAGCCGAGCCTCGGCGACATCTTCATCGCTTTCGCGAAGATTTCTCTCTCCGGCTTCGGCGGTGTGCTGGCCTGGGCGCGGCGCATGATGGTGGAAGAGCGCAAATGGATGACGCCCGACGAGTTCAACGAGGTCTATGCGCTGTGTTCGTTCCTGCCAGGCGGCAACATCATCAATTTCTCGATCATTTTCGGCGGCCGGCTGCGCGGCCCACTGGGCAGCGTGGCCGCGCTGGGCGGGCTGCTTGGCCCGCCGCTGATCCTGATCCTCATCATCGGCGCGATCTACGCGCATTACGGCGATCTGCCGGCGCTGCGCCGCGCGCTGACCGGCGTCGCCTCGGCCGCGGCCGGATTGATGATGGCGACGGTGGCGAAAATGGCGCGGCCGCTGTTTCGCAACCGCGCCGTGGTCGGTCCGCTGATCGCACTCGCGACATTCGCCGCCATCACCATCATGCGCTGGCCGCTGCCCTATGTGCTGGTCGTGATCGTGCCGGTGAGCATCGCTTACGCCTGGACGCGGCCATCGCGCGCGGCATAACACACGAAGCGACACGCAACATGACGAGCAGCTTCACAATCGGCGCGCGGAGCGGAGCATGAGGAACGGCGGCGTCCTGCTGGCCTTGGCGGCTTTCTTCGCGACCACGTCGCTGTTCGCGATCGGCGGCGCCAATTCCGCCGTGCCGGAAATGCACCGCTACGCGGTCGACGTGCAGCATTGGCTGACCGATCCGCAATTCAGCGAAACCTTCGCGCTGGCGCAGCTGACGCCCGGACCCAACATCATCATCGTGACTCTGATCGGCTTTCACGTCGCTGGCGTGCTCGGGGGGCTGGTCGCGACGCTGGCGATGTGCGGACCGACGTGCCTGTTCGCTTATTATGTCGGCCGCGCCTCCGACCGTTTCCGCGGCGCGGCCTGGCACGATGCGCTGAGCCGCGGTCTGGTTCCGGTCACGCTCGGCCTGCTTGCCTCGAGCGCCGCGGTGATCGCAACGACCAGCGATTACAGCCGGCTCGCGCTCTTGATCACGGCGGGCACCGCAATCATCGCGTTTTTCGTGCGCGTGCACCCGCTTTGGGCCTTCGGCATCGCCGCCCTGCTCGGCGTTGCCGGCCTGGTTTGATCCTCCACAGGATCCGCGCGCAGGGCTTTCGATTTGTGCTTTTTGCCCTTGTCGGGCCTTCGTCGGCCGCGCATTTAAGCTAAGCTTGGAACTTGAAGCCGATTCTGCCGGAACGCCGATGCGCCAATATCTCGACCTGATGGAACGCGTGCTCTCCGAGGGCACGGAAAAGCGCGACCGCACCGGCGTGGGGACCAAATCGATCTTCGGCCATCAGATGCGCTTCGACCTGCAGCGGGGCTTCCCGCTGGTTACGACCAAAAAGCTGCACGTCAAATCCATCATCTACGAGCTGCTCTGGTTCCTGCGCGGCGACACCAATGTCAAATATCTCAACGACCACGGCGTGACGATCTGGAACGAATGGGCCGACGAGAACGGCGATCTCGGCCCGGTCTATGGCAAGCAATGGCGTTCCTGGCCGGCGCCCGACGGCCGCTCGATTGATCAGATCGCCCATGTGCTCAACGATATCCGCCGCAATCCCAATTCGCGCCGGCTGATCGTAAGCGCGTGGAATCCGGCGGAGATCGAAGGCATGGCGCTGCCGCCGTGCCATTGCCTGTTTCAGTTCAATGTCGCCGACGGCGCGCTGTCGTGCCAGCTGTATCAACGCTCGGCCGACGTCTTCCTCGGCGTGCCCTTCAACATCGCGTCCTATGCGCTGCTGACGGTCGCGGTGGCGCAAGTGACGGGGCTGAAGCCCGGCACCTTCATCCACAGTTTCGGCGACGCGCATCTTTATCTCAACCACATCGAGCAGGCGCAGTTGCAGCTGACGCGCCAGCCGCGGCCGCTGCCGAAGCTGACGATGAATCCCGACGCCAAGGATCTGTTCGCGCTGCGCTACGAAGATTTTGCGCTCGAAGGCTACGACCCGCACCCGCATATCAAAGCGGCGGTTGCGGTGTGATGGTTGTGGTGTGAAGTTGGATATCGTTCTCCTCGCCGCCGTCGCTGAGAACGGCATCATCGGCCGCGATAATGGTTTGCCGTGGCGGCTCAAATCCGACATGCAGCATTTCCGCTCGACCACCATGGGCAAGCCTGTGGTGATGGGGCGCAAGACCTATCAGTCGATCGGCAAGCCGCTGTCGGGCCGCACCACCATCGTCGTCAGCCGCGATACGGCATTTGCCGCGCCGGGAATTCTGGTGGCGCCGAGTTTGCCGGCCGCATTGGAAGCCGCGTGCGGCGCGGCGCTGCGGCGCGGCGTGAATGCCCTCGTCGTCGCCGGCGGCGGCGAGATCTATCGACAGGCCATGCCGCTTGCCACGCAGCTTTCGATCACCGAGGTGCGCAAACGCGTGGAGGGCGACGCCAAATTTCCCGCGATCGATCCGCAATTGTGGCGGGAAATCACCCGCAGCGAGCATCAGCCGGCGGCTGAAGACGAAAGCGCGTTCGCCTTTGTCACCTATGAACGCATGAATGCCGCCGCGGCGCATTAACTCTGCGCGTCATATGTGCGCGTTGTAAGGGGCTTTGCGCTACCCTATAACCCCCGGCGAAGTCTGGGCCGGACCGGTCGAGTCGGCAGTCAGGGAGTCAAAGATATGCCGTGGAGCAACCAAACCGGCGGCGGCGGTCCGTGGGGCTCGGGGCCGCGTGGCCCCTGGGGCTCGGGTCCGCAGCAGCCCGGCGGGGGAAAGCCGCCCGATCTCGAGGAGTTCCTGCGCCGGAGCCAGGACCGGCTGCGCGACTGGATGCCGGGCAATCTCGGCGGCCGCGGCATCGCCTTGATCGTGCTCGCCGCCATAGCGCTGTGGGGCCTGTCCGGTTTCTTCTCGGTCAAGACCGACGAGATCGGCGTCGTGCTGCGTTTCGGCCAGTTCGTGCGCGAGGTGCAGCCCGGCCTGAATTATCACCTGCCCTATCCGATCGAGACGGCGCTCACGCCGCCGGCGCTGCGCGCCAACCAGATCGATATCGGCTTCGACCCGCACCGCAGCCCGAGCATGCGCGACGTGCCGGAAGAAAGCCTGATGCTGACCGGCGACAAGAACATCGTCGATGTCGAGTTCTCCGTGTTCTGGCGGATCAAGCCGAAGGCGGTCGGCGATTTTCTTTTCAATGTCGCGGGTCCGGCCTCGACCGTGAAGGCGGTCGCCGAAAGCGCGATGCGCCAGGTGATCGGGCGCTCCGATGTGCAGCCGCTGCTCACCGGCTTCCGGTCAACCGGCGAGGCGGTGAAAGCGCAGGGCGGCGGGGCGGCGGGCCAGAATGTCGGCACCGCCGTAGAGGACCTGATGCAGAAAATTCTCGATTCCTATAACGCCGGCATTCTGGTCCAGAACGTGCAGATCCAGAAGATCGATCCGCCGTCGGAAGTCATCGATTCCTTCCTCGACGTGCAGGCCGCACAATCCGATCTCGAGCGCGCGCAGAACGAAGCGCAGACCTACGCCAATCGCGTAGTGCCCGAAGCGCGCGGCCGCGCCGCCAAGATCATCCAGGACGCCGAGGCCTATCGCTCGCAAACCGTCGCCGAGGCCACCGGCCAGGCGTCGCGATTCACACAGGTCTATCAGCAATACAAGAAGGCGCCGGACATCACGCGGCAGCGCATCTATCTCGAAACCATGGAGCAGATTTTCGCCTCGACCGACAAGACCATCATCGATACCGGCGCGCAAAACGGGCCGGGCGTTCTGCCGTTCCTGCCGCTCGGCAACCCGCAGCCGCTGCAGCGGCCGGCACAGCAGCAATCGGGAGGCAATCAATGAGGCCGGGCTATATCGGCATCGTCGTTGCCGTCCTGCTGCTGATCGCAGCGATCGTCGGCTACAGCACGCTGTTCACGGTCTATCAGACGCGGCAAGCACTGGTGGTGCGGTTCGGGCAGCCCGTCCGCGTCATCACCGAGCCGGGGCTCAACGCCAAAATTCCGTTCATCGATGCCGTGATCTACATCGACAAGCGGATTCTCGCGGTCGAATCGCAGGCCCAGGAAGTCAACACGCAGAGTCAGGACCGGCAGAGCGTCGCCCAGGAAGTGGTCGGTGAGCGACTCGTCGTCGACGCCTTCGCCCGCTATCGCATCACCGATCCGCTCAAGAACTACCAGCGCGTCGGCGCCGAAGGCTCCGACACACAGCTGCGGATTTTGCTGAACTCGACGCTGCGCACCGTGCTCGGGCGGGCGACACTGGCCGACGTCGTGCGCGACAAGCGCGACGAGCTCATGGCGCAAATGCGCGACCAACTCGATCAGGCTGCGGAGCCGTTCGGCATCCAGATCGTGGACGTCCGCATCCGCCGCGCCGACCTGCCGCCGAAGAACAGCCAGGCGGTCTACCAGCGCATGCAAACGGAGCGCCAGCGCGAAGCCGCCGAGTTCCGCGCGCTGGGCAGCCAAAAGAGCCAGGAGATCCGCGCCAAGGCCGATCGCGACGTCACCGTGCTGATCGCGGAAGCCAATTCGCAGTCCGAGCAAATTCGCGGTCAGGGCGACGCCGAACGCAACCGCATCTTCGCCGAAGCCTACGGCCAGGATCCGAGCTTTTTCGCCTTCTACCGCTCCATGCAGGCTTACAAGACCAGCATGACCCACGGCGATACGCGGCTGGTGCTGCGGCCGGATTCGGATTTCTTCCGCTATTTCGGCGATCCGTCGGGCAAATCGGCGGACGGCACGGCGGTGCTAACGGTGCCGCCGCGCTCGGGCAGCGCCCCGGCCAACGCTGCCAAATAGAAACGTCAACGCAACAGGCGGGCCGGGCTGATGAGTGATTTTCTCGCCGCGCTCGGCTTGGTCTTTGTGATCGAAGGCATTCTGCTCGCCGCTTTTCCGGGCGGCGCCAAGCGGACCATGGCGAGCGTCATGGAAATGGCCGACGGATCGCTGCGCATTGCCGGCATCATCGCCGCCGTGGTCGGCGTGGCGATCGTTTGGCTGATCCGCGGCTGAGGCCGATGTTGACGCCGGCATTTGGTCGATCATCGGACCGACCAGCGCGCCGGCGAAACCTACATACTCGTGTTTGGGACGCCGTGACGGCCAGCCGATTCTGGCCCTGGATAATGAGTGCTGTTCCAAACGGCCGGACGGTCAGAAGCCGCCGTTCGGGAAGGGACATTGGAGCCGCTTTTCCGCCCTAATCCGGCCGCTAATTAGCATCCGGACCGGGTATGGCCTTGCGTCGCAGACAGGACGGGAGCAACCTTTCCGGCATGCCCTTCCCACGAATCGAATGCCACGAATGCCAGGAGCGCCGGCGTCCATGACGTCCAACTCGAACAACAACATGTATCGCCCCAATGCGTGTCGCCCAATGAATCGTCATTTCGCGGCGCGGTGCTTGGCTCAAAGTGCGCAGCAGGCCGCGCGATACGGCGTGGCAGTGGCCGCGCTCGCTGCGGCGCTCGCATTCCTGCCCGCGCATAAGGCAGCTGCCGCCTCGCGCGGCCCGGAAAACATCGCCGACGTCGCCGAGCAGGTGATCGACGCGGTGGTCAATGTCTCGACCTCGCAGAAGGTCGATGCGCATGTCGAGAATCTGCCCGACGTACCGCCCGGCTCGCCGATGGAGGAGTTCTTCGATCAATTCTTCAAGAACCATCGCGGCCTCGGCGACAACCAGGATCAGATGCCGCACCGGGTGACCTCGCTCGGCTCGGGCTTCATCATCGATCCGTCGGGAATCATCGTCACCAACAATCACGTCATCGCCGACGCCGACGAGATCAGCGTCATTCTCAACGACGGCACCAAGCTGCCGGCGCAGCTGATCGGCAAGGATTCGAAAGCCGATTTGGCGCTGCTGCGGGTCAAGACCGATCACCCGCTCAAGGCGGTGAAGTTCGGCGACTCCGACAAGCTGCGGCTCGGCGAATGGGTGATCGCCATCGGCAATCCGTTCAGCCTCGGCGGCACTGTGACGGCGGGCATCGTCTCGGCGCGCAACCGCGACATCAATTCGGGGCCTTACGACAATTACATTCAGACCGACGCCGCCATCAATCGCGGCAATTCCGGCGGCCCGTTGTTCAATCTCGACGGCGAAGTCATCGGCATCAATACCGCGATCATCTCGCCGTCCGGCGGCTCGATCGGCATCGGTTTCGCGGTGCCGTCCGACACCGCGGTGCCGGTGCTTGACCAGCTTCGCCAATACGGCGAGACGCGGCGCGGCTGGCTCGGCGTGCGCATCCAGCAGGTGACCGACGACATCGCCGACAGCCTCAACATCAAGCCGCCGCGCGGCGCGCTTGTGGCCGGCGTCGACAACAAGGGCCCGGCCAAGCCGGCCGGCATCGAACCCGGCGACGTCGTCGTCAAGTTCGACGGCCACGACATCAAGGAAATGCATGACCTGCCGCGCATCGTCGCCGATACCACCGTCGGCAAGACTGTCGACGTCGTCGTCATCCGCAAGGGCAAGGAAGAAACCCACAAAGTGACGATCGGCCGGCTCGATGACGGCGAGAAGGTCGCCATGGCGGATGCCGGCAAGAACGCGGCTCCGCCGCAGAAGTCGGTGGTGCAGAAGACGCTTGGCCTCGAACTCTCTGTCCTGTCCGACGACGTGCGGCGGCAGTTCAAGATCGGCAACAGCGTCAAGGGCGTGGTCGTCACCGGCGTCGATCCGAACATCGCGATGTCCGATCCGGATAAGCGGCTGACGCCGGGCGACGTCATCGTCGAGGTGCAGTATCAAGCCGTCGGCACGCCGGACGATCTACAGAAGCGCGTCAACGATCTGAAATCGCAAGGCAAGAAGATCGCCGTGCTCCTGGTTGCCAATCCTGACGGCGAAACGCGGTTCGTGGCGTTGAATCTGCAGTAAGGCCGCGAGATCTGGATCGCATTGGCGTATGATCTTTTCCGAAGACCGGTTTCCGCTTTTCGGGATCATGCTCTACCCGCGTTCAATAAACTCTTCCCGCCGATAACCCTGCGCATAAAGGAGCGCGGTGAGGTCGCCGTGATCGATCCGCGCCGCGGCGGCGTCCTTGACCACGGGCTTGGCGTGGAAGGCAACACCGAGTCCCGCGGCCGCGATCATCGGAATATCGTTGGCGCCGTCGCCGACGGCGAGTGTCGCTTCGCGAGCGAGGCCCAAACGCCCCGTCAGCGTGTCGAGCGCCTCAAGCTTGGCTTCGCGCCCGAGCACCGGAGCGGCGACCGTGCCGGTCAGGGCGCCCGATCCATCGGACAACAGCGTATTGGCGTGGTTTTCGTCAAAGCCGATCATCGCCGCGACCTTCGACGTGAAAGCCGTAAAGCCCCCGGACACGAGGCAAGTATAGGCGCCGTGGCCACGCATGGTGGCGACCAGTGTCGGGCCGCCTGGCGTCAAGCGGATGCGCTCGGCGATGACTGTGTCGATCACACTCGTCGGCAGCCCCTTGAGCAGCGCGACGCGTTCGCGTAGCGCCGGCTCGAAGGCGATCTCGCCGCGCATGGCGCGCTCGGTGATCGCGGCGACGCGATCTTTAAAGCCGGCGAAGTCGGCCAGTTCGTCGATGCATTCCTGGCCGATCATGGTGGAATCCATGTCGGCGAGAAACAGCTTCTTGCGGCGCCCGTCATGAGGCTGGATGACAACATCGACGGGATCGTCGCCGATAATGTCGCGGATATCCTGGGCCAATTCCTGCGCGAGATCGCGTGCGAGCTTTCCGGCTTCGCCCGCGCCCGATTCTTCAAGCTCCTCGGCAAGAAAGGCGATGTCGGTCGCCACTCCCGGCGCCAGCCAGTCGACCGGGCGGCCATGCGGCAGATAGCGTGCCACTTTCTGCGCCAGGGCATCGGTCACCGCCGGACGGGCGGGAGACGAAATCAGCGTTGCGACGTAAAACATGCCGTGCGATCCGAGCGGTAGGAAGCGGAGCCATTCAAGACGTGTCGACGGTCATCCTCATTGCAGGCCCGACGGCGAGCGGCAAGTCGGCTTTGGCGCTCAGCCTCGCCGAGAAGCTCGGCGGCGAGGTCATTAATGCCGATTCCATGCAGGTTTACCGCGATCTGCGCATCATCACCGCGCGGCCGACGCCCGAGGAGGAACGGCGCGCGCCGCATCGGCTCTATGGCCATGTCGACGCCGCGGAAAACTATTCCACCGGCCGCTGGTGCAGCGACGCCGCTGCCGCCCTTGAAGCGGCCCGGGCGGCGAGACGGCCGGCGATCATCATCGGCGGCACCGGGCTTTATTTCAATGCGCTGACGCGCGGGCTGGCCGCCGTGCCGCCGATCCCCGAAGCCATTCGCCAGGATGTCCGCACCCGCCTCCTCGGCGAAGGCGCGCCGGCGCTGCATGCAGCACTCGCCGCGCGCGATCCGCAGGGCGCCGCACGCCTGCACGCGAGCGATCGCTCGCGCATCGCGCGCGCGCTGGAGGTGGTGCTGGCGACCGGCCGCCCGCTCCATGACTGGCACGATGACAACAAGCCGGCGGTCGTCGATCTCGAGCGCGCCGCCAAGGTCTTTCTGATGCCCAAGCGCGAAGATCTGCTCAAGCGCATCGATGCACGCTTCGACGCCATGATGACAGCTGGCGCGATCGACGAAGTGAGCGCGCTCGCGGCGCGCGGACTTGATCCAAACCTGCCGGCGATGAAAGCGCACGGCGTGCCGTGGCTGATCCGTCATCTCAAAGGCGAGATCACACTCGCCGAGGCGGTCGAGGGCGGCAAGCGCAACACCCGCCAATACACCAAGCGCCAAGCAACCTGGTTCCGCAATCAGTTGCCGGAATTTGCATGGGTCGCGCCGGAGGCGGCAGAGGCGGCGGTGCGCGTGCAGTTGCGTGCTCTGTCGCGCTAAAGCCTGGACTCACGCGCGCCCTTCGGTACGTGACGGTCGTCGCGCTCAGCCAGCTGCAGCCGTGAAGGCGGCGGCCTGGTTTCTGACGATTTCGTCACGCTTTGTCGCAATCTTATCTCGGATACGAGAGCCTGAAGACGACATGGCTTCGATCTGCTCCGGCGACAAGAGTCCGGCGATGGCGGCCGCGAAACTCGGCCGGGTTCGCGCGCGCTGCCACCATGTCCGCACGCCGGGCCGATCCGCAATCCAGACGTCGAGCAGGCTGAGATAATCCAGGCGCGCGGCAAACGGCATGACGTTGATGTCGGCAAGAGAAAAACCGCGGCCGACGAGCCACGGCCTGCCGTCCGAAAGGCATTCTTCCATCTCGCCGAACATCTTCTCGAAGGCGAATATTCCCTGCTCGACAAATGGTGAATCGCATCCCGCTTCGTAAGTCGAGATCATACGCGCCCGGCGGCCCGGATCGCCGATATTGCGAAAGCGGCCGTCGCGCTGCTCTTGGGTCATGCCGCGCATTTTGTCCCGGAACATGGCGGAGAAGCTGATTTCGCGGGTGGCCTCGAAGACCCCCTCGTCGATATGTTTGCTCCAACGCCTCATCTGCGACCGTTCGTAGGCGGAAGCGGGAACCAGCGACGGTTCGGGAAACGTCTGGTCGAGGTATTCGCAAATCAGCGTCGACTCGATGATCGCATGGCCGCGGTGAATCAATGTCGGCACGACGCCCTTCGGATTCAGCTTCAGATATTCCGGCCGATACTGTTCGTTGTTGAACAGGTCGACATAATCCGAGGTCCAGGGCAAGTCCTTCTCGATGAGGGTCAGGAACACCTTCTGTGTGCATATGGAATTATGCGCCGTGAATAATTTCAGCATCGGTCGTTCCTCTGGTCGGCCGCAAGCGTGCCTGATCGTGCATGCTGCCAAAGCTCCGCCCGCTCAGGCTGCTTTAAGCAGGGACTGCACCTTCGGCCATGGATCTGGCGACAGATTCCGGAACGGCGCCCAATCGGCTTCTTTCATGCGGTCGAAGATCGCGGCCTTGACGGAAGGGCGCTTCTGCACCCGCGCCCACCAGTCGGCGACCTTCGGGTCGACCTGCCACATCGCGCCAAGCTTCAGAAGCTCGAGGCGGAGGATATAGGGAATGACCGCGCAGTCGGCGTTGGAGAAGCTTTCGCCGGCGAGATAGGGGCCGCCGTGCTTAAGATCCTCTGCCATCCACGAAATCAGTTTCTGGTGTTGCTTGAGCGCGTCGATCACGAATTCCGAATCGAGTCCGTGCTCGATGACGCTGCGCTTATATTCGGCGCGGCGCTTGAGCGGCGCCTTGTCGATCTCGGCCAGCCATTCCTCACGCGCCATCTTAAGAAAGCGCGGACGGAAGGCGGTCGCAAACGTGATGATGGTACACGCATTGTGCATGTATTCGTCGATCAGTTTGTTGTAGAGGCGAACGCGGTGACGCGCGACCGGCGTCTTGGGCATCAGCGGCGGATCGGGAAAGGCTTCGTCGATGTAGTAGAGGATAAGCGACGACTCGGTAATGACATTGCCGTCGTGAACCAGGGTCGGCACGACACCGTTCGGATTGAGCTTCATGTAGGCAGGATCGTTCTGATCCCCCTGCAATGTGAGCAGATGCTCTTTGACGTCCTGGTCCTTTTCGTACAGCGCGATCCGCACCTTCTGGGCGCAGACCGAATTTATGTTGTGATAAAGCTCCAGCATTCCCGTTTTCCGCTTTTCTTATTGACCTGACGCCGATGACTGCCGCCGCTCACGCGGCTAGTCGTCCGCGATCGTGCGACTGACCGAAATCGACCGGTGTTCCCTTGGGTATGATCATTGTCGGATTTACTTTGGCGATCGAGTAGTAGTTGATGACGTAGTAGCGCGGCGTGACGGTCGCGGCGATGCCCGGCACTTGATAGAGCTCGCGCATATAGTTCGACAGGTTCGGATAGTCGGCGATGCGCTGGCGGTTGCATTTGAACAGCGAGAAATACGCGACGTCGAAACGCACCAGCGTGGGAAACAAGCGCCAATCGGCCTCGGTGATCTGATTGCCCACAAGGTAACGCTGGCGCGACAGCCGCGCCTCGAGCCAGTCAAGCGTCGCGAACAGGCCGTCATAGGCCTCGTCGTAGGCCGCCTGGCTTTTGGCGAAGCCGGCGCGGTACACGCCGTTATTCACATCGCGATAGACACGTTCGTTGACGGCGTCGATCTCCGGCCGCAGGCTCGCCGGATAGAAGTCGGTGGAATCTCCGGTGAGCGCGTTGAATTCGGAATTGAACATCCGAATGATCTCGGAGGATTCGTTATTGACAATGCGTTTGGTCTTCTTGTCCCACAAGGTTGGAACCGTGACCTTGCCGGTATAGCTTGGTTCGCTCGCTGCGTAAGCTTCATACAGGTATTTGAAACCATTGACGTCGTCGGGAATGCAGTCCGGGTAGCGCGGGTCGCGCGCAAACGTCCATCCGCTCTGCTTGAGCCCCGGAATCGCATAGGCGACGGAGACGATGTCGTCGAGCTTTTTGAGCGCGCGATAGATCAACGCGCGGTGCGCCCAGGGGCAGCCGTGCGCGACATAAAGATGATAGCGTCCGGGCTCGGCTTTGAAACCCGATGAACCGTCGGCGCTAATGCGGCCGCGGAAGATGCTGTCGGCGCGTTTGAACTGCCCGGTTTGACTGGTCTCTTGGGGCAGCTCACCGTCGGTCCACTTGCCTTGGATCAGAACGCCCATTTGCGGCTCCTCCAGCGACACCTTCGCCTTAGTTTTGTATCAATCGATATATAACGTCAACCCGTGATTTGACCGTTGATCATTATGTAGCCGCGATGACCGCAGCGGCGGGCGCCGCGCGGGAACAGGCGAGCGTGGTCAGGATCCAGCCAGGATCCGCCCGACCAGACCCGCAGTGCGAGACGTGGACCGCACGCAGGTGCAGGCGTCCCTGGAGCGTACGGCGCATCGCGCCTGCGATGCTCAGCTTGGGTGACCAAGGAGTGCTCGATGTGCCGTCCGATATGATCAATGGCGATCATGGGCAGGTCCTATTCTGCCGCCCGCATGGCGGGCGTCTGGGTGCTCAGGCGCGGCTGGATCGCGCAAGCTTCCTCCCATGTTCTCATCCGAAGCGAACGTGCGAATTTCCCAACGCCATCCGTCTCGGCGCATAGAAGTCCCAGCTCGACAATTTCCTCTTCCGTGAAGTGCTTTTTGAGGTCAGCATAAACCTCGTCGCTATCGATCGCATGATCTCCTTCTTTGAAGCGAGAAGCGAAGCGCAGGGCCGCGCGCTCGCGCTCGTCGAAGAGCGGGCTCGAGGCGAAGTCCATCGTCGCCATCAGTTTTTCTTCGGTGAGCCCTTTCTCGAACGCGATGCGGGAACGCACCGTCGAGCAATAGCCGCAACCGTGCTTCATGGAGATCAGAACACGACACATCTCCTTGAGCGGCACGGGGAGCCGCCCTCCGTTGAGGAGTTCGTTCCAGTGGCGCAGCCAGTTGCGGCCTGCCTCGGTGCGGACATAGATCCTGGCGCAGAGCGGATCGGGCGCCCCGTTGTGTTCGGCGTTCGCGATCAGCAAAGCCTGCGTCCCATCAGCTTCAGCATCGTTGAGCGGACGAATTCGAGGTTCGGACATCGGCGGCTCCGGGTTCGACATTTGTGGAGCCGAATATAGAGCCGGGCGAACGATTTACTTGGTGCATGATAAACATCATTGCGATACGGTTTTCGAATGGAAGAACGAGGCTTCTCCGCGCCTTTGGCCGCAGTGCGCGCATTTCTTTCAGCGGCCGAATTCAAGAACCTCACGCGCACCGCCGAGGTGCTCGGCATGTCCCAGCCGAGCCTCAGCCGCATACTCGCCGGCCTGGAAAAAGAGCTGGGCGTTTCCTTGTTCGTCCGCAGCAGGCGCGGTGTGCAGTTGACCGAGGCTGGGGCGCGCTTCCGCGCGCGGGCTGCCGGCATCATGCGGCAGATGGACGGACTCGTGTCGGAACTGCGCACACGGGAGATGTCACCCACGGGGAGGGTGGCCGTCGGCCTTCCGGTGGTCATGACCGAACTGATGAGCGCGCCGCTCGCGTCATGGTTTACCCATGAGATGCCGCGTGCCCGTCTATCCGTGCACGAAGGCATATCGGATGAGATGGAGTTCGAACTGTCGCTCGGGCGCCTCGATCTGGCGCTGCTCATCAGCACCGACACCAAGTCGCGCAATCTCGAAATTGATCCTGTCGCGAGCGAACAGGTCTATCTGCACGGTCCAAAAGGATCGGGGTACGAGGCGAGCCGGGCGATAGGATGGAACGCGCTATCGCGCACGCCGCTGATTCTGCCACGGCAATCAAACTTCCTGAGACGCAAGATCGAGGAAGCGAGCAAACGGCATGGCGTCGTGCTCGATGTCATCATGGAGATAAACACACCGTCCCTGATCCTGTCGCTGGTCGAACGCGGGGTTGGGTTCACGGTGCTGCCCGGATGCGCCTCATACCGGCAAAGAGAGCTTGGGCTCGTGGTCGCGTCTCCGCTCCGCAATTTTCAGGTCGTGTGGACGCTCGCCAGAAGCAGAACACCGGCGCAGCCGGCGCTGGTTGCGATCGTCGAGCGCAAGCTCAGGCAGCTCATCGCCGGGCAGGCCAAGCGCGGGCTGTGGCGCTTCGTCGGCTGATCCCTGTTGCGAATGGAGCACGAGCGCCTAATGCGTCATGTATTGCATGCCCGCGGTGTAGGCGGCGCCGCCGATGACGCAGGGAATACCGAGCTCGATCTGGCCGGTAGCCGCGGCCACCACGCAGCCCATCGACAAGGCGCCCTGCCCGACCTGGCCCCAGCCTGACAATTCGCGCTTGGAATAGGGCCCCTTTTCCTTGAGCTCTTGGATCGCGGCGAGCGATTCCTTGCGCATATGCACGGTGTCGACCGTGTCGGCGGTTTCAATGACGTCGTCGAGGACCACCTTGACCTCTTTGGGCTGGCTCTTGTCGGCCCATTTCAGCATCTGCAGCAATTCAATGTCGCGCACGGCGTTGCTGGCCAGCGTGAATTTCGCGGCGCTGCCGGCGGTCAAGCTGTCGACATTGTCTTTGTCGTCGGCAAGCGGCAGGAGCTTGATGACCTTCTGGATCGGCGCATAACCGCCGGTCGCGAGATAATAGCCCCACAGCACGTCGATCAATTCCGGTGTCGGATCGAGCGCGACCGGCTTCTTCTTCGCTTGCTCCAGATGCAGCGACACTTTGATCTTGTCGAGCATGCCGGGCTTGGCCGGCTTATAGTCGATCTGATCCAGCGTCGGCAGCTTGCCGTCGAGATATTGGTCGATCATGGCGCGGCGCGTCGCCATGCGGTCGACAAAGGTCGCCAGCAGATTCCGCCAATCCGGCAGGCCGGAATAGGCGATGGCGCGCACCAGCACCCAATGATCTGACGGATCGATCGACACCATCTTGGCGATCAGGGTCTCGGCGCGATCCGGATTGTCGCCCAGGACACCTGCAATGAAGCCGATATAGGGGCCGGAGCTTTCGGCATCCTTGAACGCCTGCATGCTGCTCAGCGCATGCACCACCGCGGGCAGTTGCTCCGGCTCCGGCCGATGGCGATAGGCATTGATCCATTTGAGGATGGATTCGGTGGAATTCCATGCACTATTGGCCGGCGACGCGGCGAGGCCGGGCGCGGCCGGAAGCGCGGCCGGAAGCGCGGCCAGCGTCAGCGCAACAATAATAACGGCAACCACGCTGCGTAGTCGGCGTGCGAACGCAAACGCGGCCTCATGTCCTGCACTCATGTCCCCGACATGCTCCCCGGACCTGCGTCCCCCAGACGGAGAAAACCGGCAGCGCGCTCGCGCCGTCGCGATAATTCAGCAACAGGCCGGGGAAAATTAAAGGCCGGTCCCGCGCGGAATCGCGGCCAAGCTGTGACACTTAACATTGGTTAACGATTGTGGTTTTGCCCGCCGATTCGATTTCAAACGTGTGTTTGAAGATTTGCCGGGCTGGCAAGGCCGCAATGCCGCCGCAATCGGCTTGACCCAAATAGACATAATGCTTTATAAACCGCGCGCCGAATACAAAGGGCATCAAGAGACTTTGCAAGGGACTTTGCACGTGCGGACGGTTGTTGCGACGTCGCTTATTCTCGTATCGAGGCGCACCGCCGGGGGTGGATAGATCCACCCGCGAAACGTGGCGGTGCGCGACCAGGGGCTCTTCGAGGCCCCTTTTTTATTACCCGAATTCGAGACTTCCGACGTAAGCGACCGGCAAGCGGCCGACAGCAGCCAAAAGAAAGCCAATCAGGAGCGAGCCATGAGCGACACCATCGCCAAAGCCAAAGCGGCCCAAACCGGCAAGGCCAATGCCGAAGCCGGCACCGAGATGACCGGCGCGGAGATGGTGATCCAGGCGCTTGCCGATCAGGGCATCGAGCACATTTTCGGTTATCCGGGCGGCGCCGTGCTGCCGATTTATGACGCGCTGTTTCAGCAGAATATGGTGCAGCACATTCTGGTCCGGCACGAGCAGGGCGCCGTGCATGCCGCCGAAGGCTATGCCCGCTCGACCGGCAAGGTCGGCACGGTGCTGGTGACGTCGGGCCCTGGCGCCACCAACGCGGTGACCGGCCTGACCGATGCGCTGTGCGATTCCATTCCGCTCGTCGTCATTACCGGGCAGGTGCCGACGCACCTGATCGGCAACGACGCGTTCCAGGAATGCGACACGGTCGGCATCACGCGGCCGTGCACCAAATATAATTATCTGGTCAAGAACGTCGACGACCTGCCGCGCGTGCTGCACGAGGCGTTCCATATCGCGGCGAGCGGACGGCCCGGACCGGTCGTGGTCGATATCCCGAAGGACGTTCAATTCGCCAAGGGCCTGTATGCCAAGCCGAGCGAATTCCAGCACAAGGGCTACCAGCCGAAGACCAAAGGCGACGCCGATAAGATCAAGCTGGCGGTCGAGATGATGGCCGCGGCCAAGCGGCCGGTGTTCTACACCGGCGGCGGCGTTATCAATTCCGGCCCGGCGGCGAGCGAAAGCTTGCGCGAACTGGTCAAGCTCACCGGCTTTCCCATCACTTCGACCTTGATGGGGCTCGGCGCATTCCCGTCGGCCGATCCGCAATGGCTCGGCATGCTCGGCATGCACGGCACTTGGGAGGCGAACTGGGCGATGCACGATTGCGACCTGATGATCGCGGTGGGCTCGCGGTTCGACGACCGCATCACCGGCCGCCTCGACGCTTTCGCGCCGGGCTCGAAAAAAATCCATATCGACATCGATCCGTCCTCGATCAACAAGAACGTCAAGGTCGATCTCGGCATTGTCGGCGATTGCGGCAGCGTGCTCGCGGATATGCTTGCCGCCTGGCGCGCGCTGGCGCCGAAAAGCGACAAGAAGGCGCACGAGGCCTGGTGGACGCAGATCGCCAAGTGGCGGGCGAAGAAGTCGTTGTCCTACAACGCCTCCAAGCAGGTGATCAAACCGCAATATGCGATTGAGCGTCTCTACGAGATGACCAAGGATCGCGACACCTACATCACGACCGAGGTCGGCCAGCATCAGATGTGGGCGGCGCAATTTTATCACTTCCAGGAGCCGAAGCGCTGGATGACGTCGGGCGGACTCGGCACCATGGGCTATGGCCTGCCGGCGGCGATCGGCGTGCAGCTTGCGCATCGCAATTCGCTGGTCGTCGATATCGCCGGCGAAGCCTCGGTGCTGATGAACATGCAGGAAATGTCGACCGCCGCGCAGTTCGGCCTGCCGGTCAAGATCTTCATCCTCAACAATCAGTATATGGGCATGGTGCGGCAGTGGCAGGAACTGCTGCATGGCGGGCGCTATTCGCATTCCTACACCGAAGCGCTGCCGGATTTCGTCAAGCTGGCCGAGGCCTATCACGCCCACGGCATCCGCTGCGAAAATCCCGACGAACTCGATGACAAGATCCGCGAGATGATCGAGGTGCAAAAGCCGGTGATCTTCGATTGCGTGGTCGATCCGTCGGAGAACTGTTTCCCGATGATTCCGTCGGGTCGCGCCCATAACGAGATGCTGCTCGGCGACGCGGCGACGCGCGTCGAGGATGCTGTCACGGAAGAAGGCAGGATGCTGGTCTGATTCCGGCGAAGGCGAAATTGGCAACGGAGAACGCCGCGTGAGCACGACGACAACAACGACAACGCATTATCCCGCCCAGACCACTGCGGAGAAGGTCGAAAGCCGGACCTTATGCGTGCTGGTCGACAACGAGCCGGGCGTTCTGGCGCGCGTGGTCGGGCTGTTTTCCGGCCGCGGCTATAACATCGACTCGCTCACGGTTTCGGAGACCGAGCACCAGAAGCACCTGTCGCGCATCACCATCGTGACGCGCGGCACGCCGATGGTGCTCGAGCAGATCAAGAACCAGCTCGATCGCCTGGTGCCGGTGCATCGCGTCATCGATCTCTCGACCGGGGGACCTGCGATCGCGCGCGAGCTCGCGATGGTGAAGGTGCGCGGGGCCGGCGATCAGCGCATGGAGGCGCTGCGGCTCGCCGACGCCTTCCGCGCCCGCGTCATCGACGCCACCACCGAGAGCTTCGTGTTCGAGATCACCGGCGCTTCCGACAAGATTGAAAGCTTCATCAACCTGATGATCCCGGTCGGCCTGGTCGAAGTCTCGCGCACCGGGGTCGTCGCCATCGCGCGCGGGCCTGAGGGGATGTGACGGCACTCGGGTTTGCGCTTGTCGTCATTGCGAGCGAAGCGAAGCAACCCAGTCCGGGTGATTCGGCCCTGGAATGCTTCGTCGCTTGGTTCCACGCAATGAAAGGCAACTATCTCGCTACGCCGCCGAACGCTGCGCCACTGGCGCGTGGCGGGAGACGAAAGCGGCAAAACCGTCGACGAAGCCCTGCAGGAATTTCTTCGTGCCTTCATCGGTGACATTGCCATGACCGTCGAGCAGACCGTCTTTGAAGGTGATGTAGATTTCACCGCCGAACAGAAAAGCGCTGAGGCTGCCGCTGAGCACCTGGCGCAGATGCGATTGCGCCATCGCCGCACCGAGCGCGCCGGGCGATGTGCCGGCAATGGCAATCGGCTTACCGGCCCAGTTGTTCTTGCCCCATGGCCGCGTGCCCCAATCGACGGCGTTCTTCAGCACCGTCGGGATCGAGCGGTTATGTTCCGGGGTCACGATCAGGATGCCGTCGGCCTTGGCGAGTTCGTCCTTGAACCGCACCACTTCGGGCGCGAGGTTGCCTTCGTGGTCCTGGTTGTACATGGGCAGGTCGTCGATACGGACGAATTTCGGCTCGAACTTGCCGGCGGCGAGCTTGGCCAGCGCCTCGGCGAGCCGGCGGTTGATCGAGTCCTTGCGGTTGGAACCGACGATCACGGCGACTTGGGGTACGGTCATGGTTGAATACCTCGGTGAGAAATCGTAACTGGGGCTACATAGGTGACCGTGCGTGCAGCGCACAAGAAGGCACATCCATGAAACCTAGAAACACGCATTTGACCGGTGAGTGTGTCGCCGTCAGCGACGTCTTGGCGCGGGTCGGCGACAAATGGTCGGTCCTGGTGGTGACCAGGCTCGGCACCGGCCCGATGCGTTTCAACGAGTTGCGGCGCACGGTCGGCGGCATTTCCCAGCGCATGCTGACCTTGACGCTCCGCGGGCTCGAGCGCGACGGGCTGGTTACGCGCACAGTGTTTCCGACCATTCCGCCGCGGGTCGATTACGAGCTCACCGCGCTCGGGCGCGATTTGCTGACGCCGGTCTCTGCGCTCGGCGAATGGGCGATCCGCAACCAGCCAAAGATCGCCCGGGCTCGCGAGCGGTTCGACGGGGTGGCGAAAAAGGCCCCGGCCAAAGCACCGACCACGTCGCGGCCCGCGCCGCGCCCGACCGGGCTTGTCCAAGCCGCCCGTAGAAACTAGAAGCAGCAAGCGAAATGTTGCATGTGAGCATGATCTTATCCGAAAGCCGGTATCCGCTTTTCGGGATCAAGCTCTAAATCAGCCGGCCACCCCTTGGGGGACTTTGGCCTCTTTGCAGGGGTAGAAAAACATGCGTGTTTATTACGATCGCGACGCCGACCTCAACCTGATCAAGGGCAAGAAGGTCGCCATCATCGGCTATGGCAGCCAGGGCCATGCCCATGCGCTGAATCTGCGTGATTCCGGCGTGAAGGAAGTGGCTGTGGCGCTGCGCAAGTCCTCGGCCGGCGTGAAGAAGGCCGAAGCCGAGAAATTCAAGGTCATGGAGGTCGCCGAAGCCGCCAAATGGGCCGACGTGATGATGATGCTGACGCCGGACGAATTGCAGGGCGACATCTATCGCGACCACCTGCACGCCAACATGAAGAACGGCGCGGCTTTGATGTTCGCCCATGGCCTCAACGTGCATTTCAACCTGATCGAGCCGCGCGCCGATCTCGACGTGCTGATGATCGCGCCGAAGGGCCCCGGCCACACCGTGCGCTCGGAATATCAGCGCGGCGCCGGCGTGCCCTGCCTGGTCGCGATCCATCGCGACGCCTCGGGCAATGCCCACGATCTCGGCCTGTCCTATGCGTCGGCGATCGGCGGCGGCCGCGCCGGCATCATCGAGACGACGTTCAAGGAAGAATGCGAGACGGATCTGTTCGGCGAGCAGACCGTGCTGTGCGGCGGCCTGGTCGAGCTGATGAAGGCCGGCTACGAGACGCTGGTCGAGGCCGGCTACGCGCCGGAGATGGCCTATTTCGAATGCGTGCACGAAGTGAAGCTGATCGTCGACCTGATCTATGAAGGCGGCATCGCCAACATGAATTATTCGGTGTCGAACACCGCCGAATACGGCGAATATGTCTCCGGCCCGCGCGTGGTCACGCCCGAGACCAAGGCGGAAATGAAGAAAGTTCTCGCCGACATCCAGTCCGGCCGCTTCACCCGCGACTGGATGCTGGAGAACAAGGTCAACCAGACGTCGTTCAAGGCGACGCGCGCCAAGCTCGCGGAGCATCCGATTGAGCAGGTCGGCGCCAAACTCCGCGAAATGATGCCGTGGATCAAGGAGCGCGCGCTCGTCGACAAGAGCAAGAACTGATCAGCGGTCGATTTCGCCAGACGAACTGTGCGCAAAAGGGCTCGTCCGCAGCGAGCCCTTCTTCTTTTGGTCCAGGCAAGTGTCTGGCCGAGGCGGTAAGATTCCACACGAACCTCTGCCCTGCGCGGACTTTTGACGCGGCAACGGGGTTGTTCTCGCGGCTGTGCAGACTAAACTGCCGCGCGCACGACGCAGATCATGCGACGCAGATCACATGGGAGGAACATCGTGATTGCCAATCGGTATCGTCTTTTGACCGCCGCTGCCTTGACACTGGCTTTCGCCTTCGCCGCAGGCTCGGCGCGGGCGGAAGGCCTGTTTACAATGACCTCGAAGACCTTCGAGAACGGCAAGATGATGCCGAAAAAAGTCGCCAACAGCAAAGAGAACGGAAAAGGCAATCCGAACTGCGTCGGCGAGAACGTGTCGCCGCAGTTCTCGTGGAGCAATGTGCCGGAGGGCACCAAGAGCTTGATGATCATAATGACCGACCCGGCCGGCCGCGGCGGCGCCGGCGTCGATCATTGGGTCGCCTATGGCATACCGGCGACGACCACAGGTTTCGCCGAGGGCGAGCTCAGCAAGGATTCCGACAAATATGTCGGCGGCAAGAGCCTGTTCGGTGTCGGGCACTATATGGGCCCCTGCACGCCGCCCAATCAGACCGCCCACCCCTATACGTTCGTGTTGGTCGCGACCGACTTCGCTCCGAATGAACTGCCGCCCGGCCTGACGCGCGCGGAAGTGCAGGACAAGCTGGCAGCGCCCGGACAGGCACCCATGCACACCAAGGGCGTCACCGGCATGATCGGCCTGTTCGTCAATCCGTGGCACGAGTAAGCTTGGCGCGAGCGAGCCTGGCGCCAATAAGCTTTGGCATCAGGCTTCCACGCCAATCATCATAAGGCGAGCAAATCCAACGGCGGTCGGGCGTGGCGAACATTGAGATCGGCACGCTCGACCGTGCGGACATAACATTCGAGCCTTGGGCCTGGCCGTTCGCGGCGCGGAGACGCCGCGAGATCGATGCAAATTTCGCGCGATTGCAGCGTGAACGAGCCGGTGTTTGGAACGGCCGGGTGGTCATGCTCAATCGTTACGATGTCAGCGCGGGCGTTCTGCGCGGCACCTGCTTCGAGACCGACTATGCGAGCTTCTGCGCCTGGCGCGACTGGGCGCCGGCCGATTCCGGCGCCTTCAACGTCTTTGCGGCTGCGGCAATCCTGACTGTGGACGGCGCCTATCTTATCGGCGAGATGGGGCCGGACACGGCTGGGGCCGGGCGACTCTACTTCCCTTGCGGCACGCCGGAGCCGGACGATCTCGATGCTGCGGGCCGGCTCGACCTCGAAGGCAATGTGCGTCGCGAGCTTTTGGAGGAGACCGGGCTCGATGCCGGTGAGCTCGCGGCAGATGCGGGCTTCTGCCTGGTGCACGACGGCGGCTATATTGCGCTCCTGAAGACGCTGCGCACGCGCCAGAGAGCGCAAGAGGTCCGCGACCGGATCATGCGACATCTCGCCGGAGAGGAACGGCCGGAGCTCGTCGATATCCGCATCCTGCGCTCGGCCGCCGATTTCGATCCGGCCATGCCGCGCTTTGTCACGGCGTTTCTGACCCGTTGCTGGTCGTGAGCACCGAACCGCAGGCCGGGCCAAGACTTAAGCCAATGTACTCGACCAAGAGATTTTTTTGCCTGGAGGCACAATGAACTTCGCCAAGATTGTCAAGCAGTGCCGGATCGACAAACCCGGCGGTTTCAAGCTCGCCGATTACAAGCCCGACGAGACTTTCGGCTTGTCGACCGATATCAAGGACGTGCAGTCGATCCTCGCCGAGGGCATCAAGAAGCTCGCAGACCTGCAGCAACGCCTGTTTGCCGACGGCCGATGGGCGGTGCTGGTCGTTTTCCAGGGCATGGACGCAGCCGGCAAGGACAGCGTCGTCAAGCATGTGATGTCCGGTATCAATCCGCAGGGCTGCGAGGTGCACGCCTTCAAGACGCCGAGCAGCGAGGAGCTTGAGCACGATTTTCTCTGGCGCACCGGAAAGGACGTCCCGGCGCGCGGGCGCATCGGCATTTTCAACCGCTCGCATTATGAGGAAGTGCTGGTGGTGCGGGTGCATCCGGAACTTCTTGCCAAGCAAAAACTGCCGCCGACGGTGACCGGCAAGACCATCTGGGACGATCGCTTCAAGGACATCCGCGCCTTCGAGCATCACCTCGTGCGCAACGGCACCTTGGTGCTGAAATTCCATCTGCACATTTCCAAGGAAGAACAGCGCAAGCGCTTTCTGGCGCGGCTCGAGGAGCCATTCAAGCGCTGGAAATTCTCCAAGAACGATCTTGCCGAACGCGGGCGCTGGGCCGATTACATGGCGGCCTATCAGGATCTGATCCGCGAGACCTCGGCCGACTATGCGCCATGGTACGTGGTGCCCGCCGACCACAAGCACATTACCTGGCTCGTCGTGTCGGCAGCGATCATCAAGGCTCTGGAGGAGCTGAAGCTCGACTATCCCAAAGTGACCGGCAAGGCGCTGAAAGAACTGCAAGCCTGCCAGCGCGCGCTGCAGGCGGAAAAGCCGAAGCTCAAGACATCGCGCGGCAAGAAATCGCAGGCATAACGGCGCGGCGCCGGCTCAATCGTCCCGCCGGCTTGGATCGATGCGGCTTGATGTCGTGACTAGAAGTCACAGTCGAGACCGAAGCGTTTCTTGAAGCATTTCTTGAACTCTTCGGCCCCCCTGTTTGCACGCAGACTTGAGCCGCGCGCAGGCGGTGTAATTGCCCTTCATCTTGTCGCCGTCCATATGCATCCAGTCGACGATCTCCAACTGGTCGAAGGTGATGGTTTCGCCGAGCCTGACCAAACGGACCGGACCCGGACGCGGCTCGTTGTTGATCTCGCCGGAGAACGTGTCGTCCTTGACGGTGAACGGCGCCCATTGTCTCACCTTGGGCAAGAACCTTGCGGATAGGCGCATTATTCCGCTAAAAGAGCCTCGGTTCGGCTGGGGCTTAACGCGGAATTCACCTTGATCCGCGACGCTTGCGGGACCTGATGCGGGTAAAGGCAAGGCATAAGGCAATGTCGAATCGCAGCGATTTCCGCGCGATGATCCGGGGGGCCAAGGCTGCGAAAGCCATGGCGGTCCCCGGTACTGCCGGTTGCGGCACCGCCCTCACGCTTCTTGGCGGGCTCCTGCTCCTTAGCGCCCCCTGAGGGCCGGCTGGGCGTTTGCGCCTGGGCACTCAGGGGTCGGCTAAGCCAAGGAACCCGGAGAAACCCAAGAGCGCCGCGAAGCCGAGGAAAGACCAAGGCGATTCGAGATTGGCCGGCGCCAACCAAAAGGACCTGAAACCATGACCACGCCAACCCAGTCCGAAAAGGACCGCGTCGTCATTTTCGACACCACCTTGCGCGACGGCGAGCAATGCCCCGGCGCCACCATGACGCACGAGGAAAAACTCGAAGTCGCCGAGATCCTCGACACGATGGGCGTCGATATTATCGAGGCCGGCTTTCCAATCGCCTCGGAAGGCGACTTCGCCGCTGTGCACGAGATCGCCAAGCGCACCAAACGCGCAGTGGTCTGCGGGCTTTCGCGCGCCGCCTTCAAGGACATCGACCGCTGCGCCGAGGCGATCAAGCCGGCGGAGCGGCGGCGCATCCACACTTTCCTCTCCACCTCGCCGGTGCACATGAAATACAAGCTCCAGAAGGAGCCGCACGAAGTCTACGAGATGGTGATCGCGCAGGTGACGCGGGCGCGCAATTACACAGACGATGTCGAATGGTCGAGCGAGGACGGCACCCGCACCGAATTCGATTTCCTCTGCCGCTGCGTCGAAGCCGCGATCAAGGCCGGCGCCACCACGATCAATATTCCCGACACGGTAGGCTATACGGTGCCGGAGGAATATTTCGATCTGTTCAAGCGGGTACGCGAGCGGGTGCCGAATTCCGACCTCGCGCGCTTCTCGGTGCATTGCCACAACGATCTCGGCATGGCGGTGGCCAATTCGCTCGCCGGCGTGAGCGCCGGCGCCCGCCAGATCGAGTGCACCATCAACGGCATCGGCGAGCGCGCCGGCAATGCGGCGCTCGAAGAGGTCGTGATGGCGATGAAAGTGCGCAACGACGTGCTGCCATACTGGACCGGTATCGACACGACCATGCTGACGCGCGCCTCGAAGCTCGTCGCTGCGGCGACCTCGTTTCCGGTGCAGTACAACAAGGCGATCGTCGGCCGGAACGCCTTTGCCCATGAGAGCGGCATCCATCAGGACGGCATGCTCAAGCACACCCAGACCTACGAGATCATGGTGCCGGAAAGCGTCGGCGTGAAACAGACCTCGCTGGTCATGGGCAAGCATTCCGGACGGCACGCCTTCGTGCACAAGCTCGAAGAACTCGGCTATCACCTCTCCGACAACCAGCTCGAAGATGCCTTCGTGCGCTTCAAGGCGCTCGCCGACCGCAAGAAGCATGTCTATGACGAAGACATCGAGGCTTTGGTCGACGAGGAGATCGCGACCGCGCAGGATCACATCAAGCTCGTCTCGCTCACGGTGATCGCCGGCACGCGCGGACCGCAGCGCGCCACCATGAAGGTCGACGTCGACGGCAAGGCTATGATCGAGGAGCGCGAGGGCAACGGGCCGGTTGATGCCGTGTTCAATTGCATCAAGGCCATAGTGCCGCATGAAGCAGTGCTCGAACTCTACCAGGTTCATGCGGTGACCGAGGGCACCGATGCGCAGGCCGAAGTCTCGGTGCGGCTGTCGGAAAACGGCCGCGCGGTGACCGCCAAGGGCGCCGATCCGGACACGCTGGTCGCGTCCGCCAAGGCCTACCTCTCGGCGCTCAACAAGCTCGTGGCGCGGCGGCTGCGCGGCAAGCTCGAGACCGGGCTGCAGACTTTGGACATGGCCGCCGGCGAGCGCCGCATCCACTCGACGGATGCGGGATAAAGGCAGATAGCCCGCTTTTCCGTAAGATTTCAGCGGGCTTGGCGCTGTCGCCAAGCCCGTCTATCCAAGCTTCTTGCCCTCCGCACGGGAGGCCGCTATATCGACGCCGGATTGCCGCCGTCAGGCGGCATTCTTTTCCGGTCGGCCCGCCGGAGGTTCCTCCCAGCGGCCGGCCATGGTGGAAACCGCCTAACCTCGCGGAATTTCCGGTTAGGGCGCATAGCTCAGTTGGTAGAGCAGCTGACTCTTAATCAGCGGGTCCAAGGTTCGAGTCCTTGTGCGCCCACCAATCCGCTCAAGGACTTAGCCGAGTCGGAGAAGTTCATTCCGACAAGGCGCTCAGCTGCTATTCCGACAAAAGGACGGCATTCGTTCCTCAGCATCCACCCCCATTCGCGAAAATTATTGAGCGACGGCTTCGCTCAAATCGAATTGGACCACCTCGTGATCGGCCCAATCAAAGTGCTGGGCGCACTTTATACCGACCCGGCTTTTCTCCGGGTCATCGCCTTCTAAGAACCAGAAATCTACGATGTCGGTCTCGCCGTGGACTGTCCCATACTTAATGCCGCGCAGTAGGTGCCGTGAGCAAAGAATAGCTGCATCGGTTACTGACCAACTGTAGACATGCACCCCGTCAATTGTGCCGATATACGCTGGACCACCTCCGCTGGGTATGTCGTCCGCACGCTTGACTTCAATACCGGCGACCTCGCCCGAGCCGGTGATAAGAGCCGCCGATATCGCCTCGCCGTAAGTGTCATAAGGTACAAGCACTATCGGCTCAGGCCCAACATTAGGTGCCTCACTAATCACGGCCACCCAGAAAATTGATACGTCGTCAGAAGGGCCAACGGGAATCAGGCGTTTGGGCCTGTGGAAGATGCCATGCCACAGAAGGTTTCTGACATAATCGCGGAAAACGTGAGAAAATAATGGCGGTAGCTCTTCAAAATTTATCGACGACATTTCCGGTCGAACAAAAGAGCCGCGACTGATTTCGCCGAAGTCGGTCTGTGTGGTAGGGATCTTGCCGGCCGTATCCCGCTCGATTGAGAAATTAGCAAAACACGCCACGTTTGGGCCGCTCGCCAAAATCTCGTTGGTAACATGGCGCCGGACCGCCTCCATCTTCTCCTCGTCCAGTGGCGCGGTGCGCAACCTTTCGGTGGTTAGTTCCTCGAGAGCGGATGTGATTCCGTCCAAGATGCCGCGTAATCTGTTTGCCGCCAACTCCGTGACCAAGCCTTCGCTGAGAGCGCGACTTGCCTTTGTGAATACCTCGTCTGTCTCAGCAGTCAAAAGAGCCTGGCTCATCTGCTTAAAAGCGAATAAGAAATTTTGGACTTTCTTGTAGTCCCCAAATAACGGGTCTTGTCTCATTCCTTCGATTAGTTCCCGCACGCCAGCATCGTCTCGAGTGGGCAGGTTTGCCGCCATAGCAGCAAGCAACACTGACCGCAGCGTATCAAATCCCGCAATTCCGAAACTGCTATAAATACGGCCAGTGACCATGCGCGGCGATGCAAGGTTGGTCAGATAACGTGCCAGTTCATCCAAACTCGCAGCGTGGCGACCCTCAGCGAACCTCGGAGCGAGCGAGACTCGGACGGCACAATCTAACAACAGCCGAAAGATCGATTTCGATGTCGTTATCGTAAGATCGGACCCCTCTGACGTGAGCTTCTGCCGGCCGAGCGTTAGTCGCGCTGCTCGCAGCGCAGTCTCTGACGGCTGCTGACTAGTGGCGTACCAGTACACGGCCACTAAGCCGCTAATGCAAACGACATCGCAATGAACTTCCCACAAGATCATTCCCGCAGCTTGGCGGGCCGACACCTGCTCGTGCCCGAAGCGCATGCGTTTGGCGACTTCAGCTTGAATGTTTTGCCACTCGTCGGCAAAGAGATCTGGTGTGAGGAAAAGTGAACTAGCGAAAAGATAAGGAGCTTGGAGGTAACTATAAAAGGGCTGCAGCCACCTTAGGAGAAGATCGCGAAATCGGTCGGCGCCCAATGCGTCGTCATTCCAGACAGCCGCGGCAAGAAAATAAGCCGTGTTCTGAAGATGGGTTTGGATAACTGTAAAGCATTGGGCAAAGACAGCCCATTGATCTCGGTCTGTCCTAATACCGGGACGCCGCTCGATTCCAACGGCCAAAATCAGAGTTTGGAGCAGCGTTTCCCACCCGCCGACAAAACCGATCAGAGCCACTTCGTATGCTCGCTTATCGGATCCCGTTAAAGCGGTAGACGCTCCTATATCGGCGTCCGCCGCCCCGATGACGGCGCGCTTGGTCAGCCAATTCTCGAATGCGCCAACCTCCTGAACGCCCAGTCGCAGGACATTCCGGAGAACGCTCTGAGAAAAATTCTTTGCATCATCAGGAATAAGACGAGTGGCCAAATTACTGAGCCGGTCGATAAAGAAGGTGTCATCGCCAATTTTCGCGGCGGCCGCTCCAAAAACACGCTGGTATTGAAAGACCAAGTCTAAATCAGGGCTAGAGAAGAAGCCGCCGATTTCCGCCACGTTAATCGGCTTACCAGTCGAATCTTTCGTGTTTTGCGCAGCTAGGATGAAACGATGATATCGGATTACTTCATCGAGCGCGGCTCGGAAGCCCGTCGTAGCTGACTTCTCAGTTTGACTCACAAGCTTGTCTACGAGCTGCTCCATAAAATTTTGCGGAGTCGGCATATTGGTCTGCCGCGCCGAGGCGGGCGCGAATCGAAAACACCTTCGTAAGACGAATCTTTCCCACGGTAGAAGCGGAACGTCCCCCCTCCGTACAACCCAATTTTCAACCCCGTCCAAAAGGCTGTCGAAGCTCGGCACGACCGTGAGTGCATAATCCCAACGAGGCACACCGAACCGCTTTTCTCCCGGCGGGAGCGCTTGCACACGGTTCCGCCACCGCTTCAAGATCCATTGCAATGGGCGAAACCACACATCAACTAGCTCTGTTGGACGTTTGAAACGTGTGGTGATTTCTGTCGTAGTCCGCTCATCGAGATCGAACGTATGACCAAAAAACATTCGGGGCCCATCTTCGAGCGCGTGATCTCCGAACATTTGAGACGTAGCACTGAGGTAGAACGCTCGAAGCAAGCGTTTTCTCACATCAAGTGGGATCACCTCATTTGCGCTATACCGCTCCCTCAAAACTTCACGTGAATTGGGCTCGACGAACCTCAAAGTGGTCGTAATGAACTCGAGAAACAATAAGAGATTTAAGGCGAACCAAGTTGCGTGTAGCGCGGTCAACACGAGCTTGAACGAATAGTCTCGGCCACCCAATCCGGCCGCGTGCAAGACATGCTGGAACGGCCAAAATAATTGCAGAGTTAGAATTAGTAGAAGTGCAACTCCGCTGAGCGCAAGTTCATACGAATATGATTCGACATAATAGAGCCGAATGTCAGTGTTGATCGATGGATTATCGCCCGCGCCCGATAAAAGGGTCACCACGGCTACGGCCACTGAGACAATCGCGAGTATGCCAATCTGCGCTGCGATGAGATAGCTGCTGACATCCTTCAGGAAGTCGCGAAGCGCCGCTCCCCGATATCCCAGCAATAATTGGGGCGCATATCTGTTTATGGCCCATTCGCAGATCAGGGTGATAAATAAAAATAAAAGATAGAGGCCAACAAATTGACCAACTGAGCGATCCACCACAGCAAACCGCAAAAGCCGACGCGCCAGGGTATATCTCGCGCGCCGTAGCGTTGGGTTTGTTTGAGCTAATTCTGCGATCTCTTCACGGACTCGGGCCCTCAGACTTCCGAGTAACCCCCTTCCCAGCGCCTCGCCCAATCCCCGCCCCCTATTATCCGATTTTTATCGCGAACCTACACGCAATCGTTGGGAACGCCTTTTGAGCGCGACCGAGATCAATTGTTTTCTTGTTCGTTTTGCATACGTCGGCAGTTGGCGCGCCGACCTGTGCCGGCCGGCCGCACGCAGTTCGGCATCGGTCATGTCAGCGTCGGCACCCTCGGTAAAGCCGCCATGGCGAAATGATGTGAACGACAACTCATCACGCAGGCCAGCAGCGCGGATGATGTCCTTCACGACGCCCCGAAAATAGTCGAGATCGCCGCGCGGGGTGATCCAAGGCAACGGCACCTTTCCGCGCCGATGTGCGTGATCACGACGGAACATGAGACCGTCTATCCCCACGACGGAGCTTCCCTTGATCGCATCCAGCTCGGCCATTAGTTCGGGGAATAGCGGGTGCTCCTCGGGATCTTTCTGCGTCTCGTCAAACAGTGGCCACCAGGCCTCTTCTCCATTTTTCGGATGAACGACCCGGACCGCATTCGGTCGCTCCTTGGGCCTCCAGTGCGAGATAAGAAAGGCGCCGAGTAGATGTTCTTCGCGCTGTAGCCATTCCCATGTCGCAAGTGCGGCAGTCGCAATGGAGTTGTAGCCAAGCTCCTTTGCCTTCGCCCGGAAAGCAACCAGTTCGTCCCATGTCGCTGTAGGGGTCTCACGTACCGGCTCGCCCGGTCGCCGCTTCTTGAGGCCCATTTTCGAAAATGGATTTACTGCCGGCACGTGCTTTTCTTCAGCGCGCTGGCCAACAAACCACGCGCGGCGGCAAGCAGTCATTGCTGCATTGGTGAACCGGCGGCGCTCGCGGGTGACGATCATGCCATCCTCGTTCTTTTCCTCGACGACGAGGAGCTTGGCATAAAGCGCGTCGGCGAAGCCGCGCGTGAACTCAGAGATCTGCTTGGAGCCCACTCGGCTGCCGTCCTTCAGAACGTGATTACTGACCAGGGCAAGTCCCTGCTCGTAGAGCCGCTTGGTTTTGCGATCAATATCTTTCCAGGCTTGATGGCCTTTGAATATCGAAACCAGCCAATCAAATGTCCCCGGTACCGGGCCGATAGGCACCATGTCGGACAGGCCGCCCGTGCGCCAGGAGTCGAAGGCCGGCAGCAGCACATCTTCCGCCCGGCACACTGCGGCATCGTAGTCCTCTCCTAAAGCCTCCGCTCGGACGGGACAGCCAGCCCGCACGGCCCAGGTCGGCGGGGCGAAGAAATGCCCCCAGCGCCCGCTGGCGAGCGGTTTACGCCGGACGTAGCGCGGGAGCGGTCTTGCTGTGCGTAGGGGCTTCATACGAGCGCGGCGAGGTTTTCGGTGATGGCACTAGAAGGGGTAGATTCGCTCCGATGGAATCGCGATGCAACTCGATCGAGATCAGCCCGGGCCCAGATCGGCTCGCGCCGGCGACCGCTCCCTCGCATAGACGACGGCGCCGGAGCCTCCCCGCGTCGGACAGCCGCTGCTAGCTGGGTAGTGTCGGCGTAGTCGAGATAAGCCGCCGCCATATCTGCGCGCATTTGGGCCGGCCAGGCGCCGGTCGGGGGATAGCGTGCTGGGGTGAGAGCCCGCGGCATCGCATCAAGACCCGAACAACCGGTCCACGGGTGACAAGCTGTCAACCGCGGCTGTCAATCCTGTCAACCCTGTCAACCTAATTTTCGGACCAATTTTACTAGAGCGTTTTCGGGCGGCGACGCCACCGCAGAAGTAGTCGGGCGGGAAGGACCCGTGGCAGGCCAGACGGGTCGCCGCGGCGGCAGCCCGGTATCCGTTGTTGCCCCGACCGGCTGAGTTAAAAAGTACGAGTTGCATGCTCCGTTCAGACCGATCAATCGAGCCTGTGCCTCGTCCTATGCGAGACAGGACTGATGCCCGAACGCACCAGCTTTGGCGTACCAGCTCGAGGGTGGGACAGCGCGCACGGAGTTCAGAAAACTTTGGCCTGGCTTTAAAGGTCGCGAACGATGCCCAAATTGCAAACGTTCGTGTCTAGGTCGCCGATGCTCCTAAAGGTGGCGAGACTTCCGCATCCGGACTGACAGGCGGGCGGGCTTTGACAATCGGCCACTCCCGAATCAGGCGTCTGAAATCCCAACGCTCACCAACAGGCAAACGATTCTCCCGTTTGATTGCTGTTCTGCATTGGCGGGACCAACTGCCCTTAAACGGGCCTCCAACGCTTTCAAATGCTGCCTCAACAAAATTTACGAAAAGCAAGCCTTGACCCTCAGCCCAAGCAGGCTTGCGACCTGTGAGGTCGAGCCAGGCGTAGCCCAGCGTTCGGGCAAATCTTATTCGCCATACGTCGCCCTTAGCGTTCGGTTGGTCGCGAATTCGCCGCTGCAGGTCCGCCTTCTCCTGTTGCAGCTTTTGAACAATTTCCCTTAATTGGGCAGTTATTGAAGTCTCGAGATAGAGGCATCCCAAAGCCTCAGATCTCTGCAATACGATTTCTCTCAGGGCACCTTCTGCTCCTTCACATAACCTTGCGGCTGCCTGGAGATCGTCTTTATACAGAGGCGCGTACTTCTCCTGAATCTCAGCATCTCTAAACGCGCGATAAACATACAAACGCAAAATGAGGTACGGGCACTTGATACCGTGTTGCGCTTCATGGAAATCGAAGTCGATTCGAAGGCGTTTGGCTATGCTCAATCGCGATATGAATTTGTCCACGGGCAAAGCGCGTTTTGGCTTGCGGCCCGTGGTAAAAGTCCGGCCACAGCAACAATTTTGCGCCGACCTTATCCTCTACGTTGGGAAAGAGCCGCTGTTCCGTCTCGTGCCGGGATTTGTATTGAGCGCGTATCCGCCTTCGAAGCCCTTCAATCTTTTTATCGAGTGAGGTACGCATCATATGGGTCCCTAGGCGATGCTGAAAACTAAGCCAGCTGACCCGCGGAGCAGTCCTGCTCGGCATATTTTCCAGCCTCGAACTATTAGGTGAGTCGATACGCAAGTTTAAGCAGGGCACAAAAATGACCGAGACAGATCGATGAGCACGGGAATACCTAAGCACCCTCATCCCAGCGTTGTGTCAATCGCTACGGCACACCGGTTCACTACGGCGCATGCTAGATAGAGTTATGTTACCGAAGAGCCGACCGCCTCTTTGGTAATGTGCGCCGTAGTGTGCCGTGCGCCGTTCTTGGCTTTAGCCTGCGGGGCCGGCTTCACAAAGGGGAAAACGCTGGCGGCTTACCGGAGTGTGGAGTCGCCGATCCATTCGCCAGTTGAGAAAGCGCCCTAGCCTACTCGGCCTTTGTTTTCCAAGGGCTAATTCACCTGTGCGGCGACATCGGCCGGCAAAACGGGGCTCGGCTAGAAGCGACGGCGTGGGGAATGACCGTGGTCCAAGAGGGCGCCCGAACCGGCCGCCCATTCCCGCAAAACAGTTGCGGTACTGCCACAGCCGGCCCTGTTGAGGGATCACCCGCGGCCGTATGGTCTCTTGCCCT
>DATJLN010000102.1:0-67601 GCA_035509535.1 Xanthobacteraceae bacterium
ATCAGCGCAGCAAGCGTGCAAGGAGCGTCACGACGTCGCGTCGCCCATGCGTCCTTCCAAAGCGGCCAACCTCATCACATCGAATGGGGGTTGTTGTGCGTCGCCGCAGATCGCTGCGCTCGACGTCGGCTCCGGGTCAAAAGTGGTCTTTCGACGCCATTTGTCTCACATCTCCTTAGTACCCGGTAACGGACTCAATTCGGCATTCGCGCGACTTCGGCGTTGGGCCACAAACGGAAATGGGGCGCCCCACGAAACGTCCCTCACACGAAACGACCGGCACCGTCGATGTGCACGACTTCACCGTTTATGAACGCGACCGTCATCAACATAAGTACAACCCGCGCGACTTCCTCCGCCGCACCGATGCGCTTGCCCGGCAGTTGGCTTGCAATACCGCTTATTCGAGCGGGCTTTTCATTCCCAAACGCCCGATCAAGGCGTGTTGTATCAATCCAACCCGGCGCAACGGCGTTGACGCGGATAGGCGCCAGGTCAAGGGCCAGCGTGCGCGCCAAAGACTCCACCGCGCATAGCGCTGCAGTCTGAGCTGACGCTCCCCTGCGGAGCCGCGATGCATTCATGCCCGACATCAACGTGATCGAGCCATTTCTCATCTTCGGAACGGCAGCTCTCAGGACGTTGAAAGTTGCAAAGACCCTTTCTTCAAATGGGCGTCTCAGGTCGTCCATGCTGCTGGTCAGGATGTCAGAGGTACCCCCTTCTCCAATTGATAGGAAAATGTGGTCGATTGCATTGAGGTGAGCCACGGATCGAAGTACGCCGTCCATGTCGCGGACATCGGTAGATCGCCATTCTGATCTGGGCAGCCCATCAGCGGCAGCTTTCAGCCTGTCGACATCGCGGCCGACAATCGTGACTGATGCGCCCTCAGCCGAGGCCAGCCCGGCTGTTGCGAGACCAATACCGCTGCTGCCTCCGAATACAACGACAGCCTGATTGGTAAGAGCTTCTTGCATGGAATCCTCAGCCGATTGCAAAATCGAAGTATAGCTTTTCCAAGCGCGCGGATTGCGTCAACGGCTGGTCATGGCGCGAGATCGAAATAGTGGCGTGGCACGCCGCGCGAAATGCGCTCAACGTGGCTGATCGGCCAGCGGCAGTTTCCGAGCAGGGAGGTCCGCGCCAGGCGGAGCGGGCCAAGCCGCCGCATCACGCTCGCGCTCAGCGCAAGCGAAACTGACGATGCGGCATTTTCGGCTCAGGCACAGGCCTTCCGCAGCTCGGCGTAAGCCGTGGAGAATCCGTTCATTGTCAGCGTGACATCGTCTGCCGGGCCGTTCTCACCTCCGAAATCGATCCCCGGCAGGACGATCGCCGGGACGTCCGCAATACCGTCGAGCACCGATGGCGCCAATTGCGTCGAACGCCGATAGAATTTCGGATCCTGGTTACCGGAGAGACTGAATTGTTTGTCGCTCACGCGGATGCTGACGGGCACCTCAACCGAAAGTACAGAAGGATCGCCAGGAAGCAGGTCGCGAGCAAACGTCAGCACATATTTAGCACCAAGGCCTTTGCCGCAGGACAGCTTGACAAGACCGTCGACGTAACGACGCGGCTCACTGTGGATGCGCACAAAGAACACTTTTCTGATTGTCGGGCTTGGCTTGTCGAGGAAGTGCCATGCAGACTCGCCAAATTCTCTGCGGTCCAATCCAAAGCGCGCCGCTTCGTCGCGACTGAGGCGCTTCAAAGAAGTGTTCGGGATGGCGAATGCTTCGGACAAAAGCTGATCGTCAATCCCCATAGAATGCATATATTCGTGCAGGCTGACCTTGACGCGTCGTTCCACCGCATCAAAGTATTGGGCGGGCCAATTCGGGTGCTCTCGTTCGAGGCCCATGTCATGGATGCCAAGCGCGACGCCCGGCGGAATGAGACGGACCGTACCTCCCGCGAAGGCGTAAACACACGCCGAATTGCACATGGCGGCATCAGGATCGAGCTCAGCCTTGATCGGCTGTCCGGCGCTGATTTTCGCCTCGCATGAGGTCTCGCCGGTCGCGCCAAAATTACAATCAAGCGGCAAGGTACGGCCGATGCTGACCGCGAATTGCCGGGCACGAATGAGCCGCCCGAGGGCAATCGACGTCATGACATTGCCGCCGGGCGAATTGAAGAAAATTGGCAGCGGTATCCCGTTGAGCCGCACCAGCAGACGCTGCAGCTGGTTGCCGTTGCCGGGGACAATTTCACCCTCCGCGGCGATCCAATCGCTGCAACCGGGGCCGCACGCATTCTTATCCCCATGCGCCAAATAAAAAACTATCGGTTGCTTGACGGTCGTGTCCTGCGCCCCCGGCGGCGCCATCGCCGGCGTCGTTTGCGCGACCACAGGCGCGTCGCCTGCGGAACAGCAGGTGAGCAAAGCGAGCGGGATTAAGAGGCGGAGAATGGACATGGACAGTCCGATAGTTGTGCGCCACTCCAACCAGCGGGCGAGCCGATGTCAAGCCATTCTGCCGCAGCCGAAGGGCGCAAGGCCACGCTCTTGATACGACAGCGGGTCGCTGGTGATATCGGTCGCTTTGATCCGGTGGAGAATTTCGCCTTCGGCGATTGCGGCGCCGTCGGGGGAGTCAAGCGCCGGCGTGCCTGTACGGTGCAATATGATCGTCCCCGAACATCCTTTCATTGCCCTTCTCCAAGTCATTCTGATCGACATAACGCTCGCGGGAGACAACGCGATCGTTGTCGGTTTCATGGCATCTCGAGTCGCGCCCGATCAAAGACCAAGGGTCATCTTCTGGGGCATTGCCGGCGCGGTGGTGTTGCGCGCCATTCTTGCCGCGGTTGCGGTCCAGCTCATGGCCATCGTCGGCTTGACCCTGGCCGGCGGCTTGTTGCTCCTTTGGGTGTGCTGGAAGATCGGTCGCGAGCTATGGACGTTGCGGCGAGAGCGGCGCGCCGCCGCCGACGGAGCCTCCGGTCAGCAGACCGCGCCGCCGCCGCTGCCGTTTTGGAGCGCCGTCACGCGGATCGTCGTCGCCGATTTGTCGATGTCGCTCGATAACGTTCTCGCTGTCGCCGGCGCGGCCAAGGGCAGCACGATGGTGCTCGTCGCCGGGCTCGTTTTTTCCGTAGCGTTGACGGCCACGGCGGCAACGATCCTCGCAAGGCTGCTTGCGCGCCACAGCTGGATCGCATGGTTGGGGCTTGCCATGATTTTGTACGTGGCTCTCGAAATGATCTGGCGCGGCACGATCGAGCTCGATCTGCCGGGGCGCGATCTGAGTGGAGCTGCCCGACATTTCCTCGCGGCGAGTTTCCCGCCCTCTGATTGACCTGGCTCAAATATTTCCAGACCGTTTTTTCATATCCTCGGGGCCTTTGGCCGAGATGAGAATTGTGTTGCAATAGGCTGGTATGACCGGGTCGGTAATTTTGCCGGAGGCGCCGCAGGCGCTGCCGGCAAGCGCGGTGCTCGCACAGCTTGGCGCGTCGGCAGACCACGGGCTTGCCGACGAGGAAGCGGGCCATCGCCTCAAATTCGCCGGCGCCAACGTCGTCGCGTCGACGCGCAGAGCCAGCGGACTGCTCATTCTGCTGCATCAGTTCCACAGTCCGGTGGTCTATCTGCTCAGCGCCGCCGCGGCACTGGCGTTTTATTTCGGTGAGCTGGAGGAAGGCGCGGCCATCGCCGTTGTGCTCGGGCTCAACGCGCTGATCGGCTTTCTGACCGAGCTGAAGGCGGCACGCTCGATCGAGGCGCTGCGTGCGCTTGGATCACATTTCACGCGCGTGCGCCGCGGCGGCCATGTGCGCGTCATTCCGGCCGCGGAGATAGTGCCGGGCGACATCGTCGTGCTGGAAGCGGGCGATGCCGTCTCCGCCGATATGCGGCTCGTGGAGGCCTCTAACGTCGCCGCCGACGAGTCGACACTGACCGGTGAATCCGTTGCAGTTCCTAAGCACGTGCGCCCCGTCGCCGCTGACGCGCGCCTCGCTGATCGTTCGTCCATGCTGTTCAAGGGCACGGCGCTCACCCGGGGGAGCGGCATCGGCGTGGTGACGGCGACCGGCCTTGCGACCGAACTCGGCCGAATATCGCGGCTCGTCGAGGACGCCGAACCGGGCTCCTCGCCGCTGGAGAAAAAGCTGGCCCGGCTGTCTGCGCAGCTGGTCTGGGCGGTGCTGATCCTGGCCGCGGTGATCGCCGGCGTCGGCCTCGGCACCGGCAAGGAGCCGTTCCTCATCGTCGAGGCGGCGATCGCGCTTGCGGTCGCGGCGATTCCCGAAGGGCTGCCGATCGTGGCGACGCTGGCGCTGGCACGCGGCATGTGGCGCATGGCGCGGCAGAACGCGCTGATCGAAAAGCTCTCCGCGGTAGAGACGCTGGGCGCCACCACCGTGATCCTCACTGACAAGACCGGCACGCTCACCGAAAATCGCATGACCGTGCGTCGGCTCTGGCTGCCGAGCGGCGAAATCGAGTTCGCCGCCAACGGCGACGCCAAACAGCGGCCGTTGGGCGTCGACCCGCAGCGCTCGCTGCTGTTGGAGATTGCGGTGCTGTGCAATGACGCTTCCCTCGACGATGCCCGCGAACGCGGTAGCGGCGACCCCATGGAACTGGCGTTGTTGCGGGCGGGCTTCCAGGCGGGGCTCAGGCGTTCAGCGCTGCTGCAGCGGGCACCGATAGCGGGCAAGCATGCCTTCGACGCCGGCAGCAAAATGATGGCGACCGTGCATCGCCGGGACGGCATGTATCTGTTCGCGGTCAAGGGCGCACCGGAAGCGGTGCTCGCCGCCGCCGACAAGACCGTTGCCGAACAAGGCGAAGTGCCGCTCAACGCCACGGCGCGCGCCGAATGGCATGCTCGCGTGGAATATTTCGGCCGTCACGGCCTGCGCGTCATCGCCTGCGCCATGAAGACGGCGATCCGAGCCGACGCGCCGCCTTACGAAGATCTTGCCTTCGTCGGCCTCATCGGACTGGAGGATCCGGCGCGTGCCGACGTGCCGCAGGCCATTGAGGACTGCCAGGCTGCCGGCATCCGCGTCGTGATGGTGACCGGCGATCATGCCGTGACCGCACGCAGCATCGGCCGCGCCGTCGGGCTCGGCGATGCCGCCGCCCACGTGGTGGAGGGCAAACAAATTGACCTGGTGGTCAAGGGCAAGCGCGAGGATTTGCGCCGAATCGGCATTTTCGCGCGGGTGAGTCCGGCCGAGAAGCTCGCGCTTGTGCGCGCCCATCAAGCCGCCGGCGAAATCGTCGCCATGACCGGCGACGGCGTCAATGACGCGCCGGCGCTGCGCCAGGCCGATATCGGCATAGCCATGGGCCTGCGCGGCACCGACGTGGCGCGGGAGGCCGCCGCCATGATCCTGCTTGACGACGCTTTCCCCACCATCGTCAAGGCAATCCGCGAAGGCCGCGTCATTTTCGGCAATATCCGCCGTTTCGCGGCCTATCTGCTGTCCTGCAACTTGAGCGAGGTGCTGGTGGTTGGGCTGGCGGTGCTCTCGACGCTGTCCTTGCCGGTGCTGCCTTTGCAGATCCTCTATCTCAATCTGGTCACCGACGTGTTTCCGGCCTTCGCCCTCGCCATGGGCGAGGGCGAGCCCGGCATCCTCAAGCGGCCGCCGCGCGATCCGCGCGAACCCATCCTTGGCTACAGGCAATGGAGCATTATCGCTCTGCATAGCCTGGTCCTGACGGCTGCGACCTTCGGCGCGCTGGCGATGGCGCAGTTGGAGCTCAAGCTTGACGCGCGCTCGGTGGTGACCGTCACGTTCCTGACGCTCGCCTTCGCCCAGCTCTGGCATGCATTCAATATGCGTCATCCCCGATCGGGATTGTTGCGCAATGAGGTGACCCGCAATCCTTGGCTCTGGGCGGCCCTGTTGTTGTGCACGGTCCTGTTGGCCGTGCCGCCCTACCTGACGCCAATGGCCGAGGTCATGTTTCTGACGCCGCCGACGGCGACAATGTGGGCAACCATCCTCGGCATGAGCGTCGCCCCGCTCATCGTGACGCAAGCCGTCACCATTACGGCCGTGCGATCGAAGACTTGAACCCTGACGGAGGCATTTGGTTGAAACCCGTTCGATGAATAATCTCGTAGCCCTCACGATTTCGTTCATTCGCGACCACGCGGCCCTGGGGAGCGCCGTGGTTTTCCTGCTGGCCTTTTGCGAATCCTTTGCCTTCATCTCCCTTCTGGTGCCGGCCACGGGGATCCTGCTTGGCGTGGGCAGCCTCATGCCGGTTCTCGGCATCAAGTTCTGGCCGATCTGGGCTGCGGCGGCCCTGGGCGCGATCGCCGGCGATTGGCTGGCCTACGATTTGTCGCTTCGCGGGAGAGCGTACCTCGTCACCAGGCGGGGGCTCGCAGGTCATTCCAAGTGGCTCACCCGCGGCACCGAATTCGTCGCCCGCTGGGGGATGCTCGCGGTATTCGCAGGACGCTTCTTCGGACCGCTTCGCGCCATCGTGCCGATCGCGGCCGGCATTTGCATGATGCCCTGGCTTAAGTTTCAGATCGCGAATATCGCGTCGGCTTTGCTGTGGGCCGGCGCAGTCCTAAGCCCGGGTTTCGTCGCGTCGCACTGGCTGATCGGATGAGCGATCGGCGTGCCGTGCGCATGGCTGTCTCGGAATATGTCCGCGCTGCTATAAAGGCTCGTTCCATGCGTCACTCGATGATCGGCAGAAGGCACCGATCGACAACCTCGGCCCCGGCGACGCGGCCGGCAAGGGTGGGCCCGGCGGGCCGCCGAAAGAGGCAGCTACGATGACGATTGCATCGATCATGGTCTATGTCGATTTCGACGACGCGACCGAGGCGCGCGTCCGGCTCGCCGCTGAAATTGCGGCCGAGTTCAACGCGGCGCTCATCGGCATCTCCGGTTGGCCGCTGCGAAAGGACGAAGCCTCGCGATTGGTCACGATCGAACATCCCCCCGCTCCCGACGGTCGACTTGAAGCAATTTTGCAACTGCTCGAAGCGCTGGGCCAGCGATTCCGGAAGATCGCGGGCGCCAACCCTCATGGCGTGGAGTGGCGCTCGTCGACCGATTTCCCGAGGGAGTTTGCCGCCACCGCAGCGCGCGCGGCGGACCTCCTGGTGATCGGCCGCGAATTCTCGCCCGACGACGTTTATCGCACCTACGATCCGGGAACGATCATATTGGCAGCGGGGCGGCCGGTCCTCACCGTCCCGCCGGGACTTCACCGGTTGCAAATGTCGCGCGTGCTTGTCGCATGGAAAGGCACGCGCGAGGCGCGACGCGCCGTGCACGACGCTTTACCGTTCCTGCAGCGCGCCAAAGTCGTCGACATCGCCGCGGTGAGCCTGCCGGGGGCGGCCGGAGCGGCGGCCGAGATCGCGGATGTGGCGCAGTATCTGGGCCGCCACAACGTGGCCGTGAGCCGCCAGATCGCAACCGCTGTGAGCGAAGACGAAGGCGCCGGCCTGCTCGATCTGGCAAAGCAGCAGCAGGCAGACCTGATCGTGGCCGGCGCTTACGGCAGAACACGGCTCAGCGAATGGATTTTCGGCGGTGTCACGCGGCAGCTGCTCACCACGAGTCCCATACCCTGCCTGTTTTCCAATTGAGCACGGAATAGATACCGACGATCCCTTAGAGCCGGCGAACAATATCGTGGCGCGGGTCGCACAATGTCCGCACAGGATCACAAGGCGACATTTGGCGTTTCTCACATGAACCCGGGATTACGCGGAAGATACCGCGTCCAGTCTCCGAACTCGCGGTCAGATACAAGCACCATCGGCAACGTGATGCGCATGCGGTGATTGGCGGCAACTCCAAGCGCGGTTTCGCAATGGCCCGGTAAAAATGCCGATATTCGATCCGCCCCACCCTCTGCGGCGATCATCAGTGCACCGTCAAATGCCGCGGCCATTACATCGCGCCTGACGACGGCTAAAGGCCCGACGTGCCCCGTCGCCGCGACGTAGGCATATCCAATGCAATCATTGCCCTCGTTTAGAAAATATCCCCTCATCGCCGGATCGTTCAGTAGATATTTGTGGTGACTCTCGCGCGAAACGCCAAGCGCACTCATGTCCAGGACGCCAAGCATGGCGAGGTGCGACCTGGACGCTTCGGCTCTTCTGAACTCTAACCGTGCGTCCGGGCGGGAATCCAAAAGCGACTTGCGGTCGACATTGAGCATGTAGACCGGGAGGCGTGGAAACATCCCATGACGCACATAAAGGCCCTGCGAGACTGTATTGAACGTGAATGTTATCAAAGCCCTCGTCTTTGCTCCCGCTCGGTCGGCATGACGAAGAGCTTGTCGCAACAACTGCCGTCCGATGCCGCTCCCTTGCATTCGCGGAGCAATGAATAATTCGGCAAGAAACCAGAGATCGCCGCACACCCAACTGAAGGCGGAGCCTACAATTTCGCCTTCGTCTTCGGCTATCCAGAACCCGTCGGCATCTTCATTGAAGCAATAGAGCTGGAAGGCTGCCGGACGAACCGATGCCATGGCGCCAAATCCATGCCGCTGCGTCAAATCGTTGATACTGCTCACGATCAATTCTTGCGCGCGCTGCAATTCATCGGCCCGGGCGGGCCTGAGCGTCGTCGACATGCAGTCCTCGCGGCAAACGCGCTGGTCTCTCGGCTAGCGTCCAGCCTCGATCATTTATCAGATGCAGGCAAGGAGCCGAGGTCGACCTAATGGCCCTCAATGCCGCACTTGGGGCATGACCCGTCCTCACGGTGGCCGCGGCTTCTGGCCGGCTCTTCACTCAATCCCGGTCATGTGAGAACGCGCCGCCCAGGGCCCTGAAGTGCTCTCAAGCTGCCAAGAAAGCTGCCAAGAACCTACACTTCTTCGCCATCCCCGAAGCATTGATTTGGCGGTCATGTGCGTTGCTATTCGGGTTTTCCACGCTGTTTATATCCGCTCGACCCTCGGCGGCGCAAAGCCATATTTTCCAAACAAGAACCGACATTGGTTCTAGTGACATTTGTTGGATTGGCCGCGCGCTACCGTGTAGGCAATTCAGTTTCGCTTATCCGCATAAAATTTTGTCAGCGCGTTCGCGTCTTCGAACAATTTCATGTTCTTCGCTACATCGTAACGGCTTTCTCGCAGATTTTCGGGATCCCATTCGCTTCGTTCGGCGGCGAAAAAATCGCCGCCATAGACGTGAATGGCCCCGGTGAGCCTGGGGATCGGATTTGTCACCGAATGAATAATGTTATGGCCAAGCGGCTCGGCGTCACCGACGCTCAGCGCTCGAGCGCCCGCCGCTTCGACCTTGCCGCTGCCATCCGGACGTCGCCGCCAAAACACATTGTCCTCTCGGCCGCTGTAGATGCCGATCACGGCCCACATTTCGTGGTTATGCGGCATGATTGTCATCATGGGCCCCCAAATGACGTTAAGGATCGTAAGATCCGGCGCGTGATAAAGCTTCTTAACTTCAGCACGCTTCGGCTCGCCGATCCCTTTGAGAACAGAATTCGGGTCCGACACGGCGCGCGCGACCACCTCGCGTACCAGCTTGTGCGATGAGTCGGCGCTGAGCGCAGCCCGGCAATCGGCGGTAAATTGCTCAATGTCGAACATCATATTCTCCTCCAATACGAATTGATCCGACAATAAAGAATTCGACCGTCAAGATGCTGACGCAGGTAAATTCCTTTGGCAATCGCGTAGTGAAAGTTGTGCAAGCTGCCGTTACGAGGAACTTTTGGCAATCCACGACGACTATCCCGACGCGTCATTGCCTCTTATTGCTGGTCGGCACCCTCGATGGCGATGCCCCGGAAGCTGGCGTAATTATCGCCGATATCCTTTTCGAGCTGCTTCTGTTTGACAGAGAAGGCCTTGAGCGCCTCCATATCGCGAAACTGCAGAAGCACGACGCGACTTGGCGGCGGCGATCCATTCACGCTGAAGGCTTTGTTGTACCCGCCGCCAAGATACTTGCCCCCGAATTCTTTGATATTGGCTTGCGCCTTGGGCAGAAACTCTTTCGTATAGGCCGCCTGATCTTTGACATCGATTTCGGCGACGATATATGCCAATGGCTTCACTTGTGCGTGCAGGACACTCGCCGCGGCAAGTCCCAGTGCGAAACTGCCGATCAATGCGGCGCCAATCTTACAAGTGGCTTTCATTTTGTTTCTCTCCCCTCAATTGCGTGCGCGAAGACTGGGCGCGCGCCGCGGACGGACTTCCGGTGTTGCGTCGCCCCGCGCTAAAACGCGTTGTCATCCGCCATGCGTTGCTCGATCCTTGCGCGGTAATCTTGAAGAGTGGAAATACACGGCAGGTAGCCGGGTGTTTTTGGCCCCATGCCGAGCTTTCCGCAGAATAAATCCTGCTCTCCGGCAATTTCGTAAGCGCGGAGGGCTTCAGCACGCGCGCGAACTTCGGGCAACCTGGGCAAGGCAAACAGCAAAGCCCAGGAAGCAAACGCAACCGCAATGGCCCAAAGTGCAATGTTGAATTCTTCGTATATTTTCCGGATGAGCGGCATGATCACATCGCAGAGCCTTCAATTGGCGACTCGTTAAGAACGGCAACTATCATCGCCGCCCGGTTATCTCATCGCGCCGTTATCGTCTGCGTGGACACGCCGGCCTTTTTGCGCGTGGGCAGGACAATGTCGCCGCTGACCTGACTGACACAAATTTCGCCGAGCAGCGCGTAGCCATTTGGGCAGATCGCGCGTATGACATCTTTGCTGTAGGAGGGCGTGGCGCTCGCCATAGCCAACGAGACGGCGGCCAGCAGCGATAAAATGGCGGGCAGCGCGAAAACGGTGCCCACTTTCATGATCAAATTCATCGTGATTTCCCCGTCCGCTCCCGAGCAACCGGCGATTCTTTGTGAGAGCCGCGCAGCGCGCACATAGACCAGACCTCGCCGCTGCCGAAGCGCATGTCAGCTTTAGTTAGCGGATATACGGGACGGGCGGACGGAACACTTTGCGTGCAATTCACCCGAACACGGTCATCTGAGAGGGATCACGCGCGCAGAAAATGAGGTCGGGCGCCACATTTTGCTCCCGAACCCCAATGGCGATTGCGGCCGGCGGCCTGATGCCTTTGCCGGATCGTGAGCCCTGCGGGCAAGCCAGGCGGTCACAAGGACGCGGCGATACCGGGGCTTGGGCCGTGTGGAAGCCGCGTGACGGCTTCGGCGCTTGCAGTGGCCGCGAGATACAAGATGTCGTGGAAATACATGCCGCGCGCCATGCCGGCGTCGTGGCTGGTCCACATCCGCGGCAGGATCTCGACCTGGCGACCGCCGCGCGCGTGCAGCTTGAGCAGTCCCCGCTCCTCGGCCGCGCCGAGCAACTGGCGCACATGCGTGCGCGACACGCCGAACCGGTCGCCGATGTCCGCATAAGACACGGTCGCTGAAGTCCCGTCGCCCTGCGTCATGGCTGTCTGCAACAACGCGGAGATAATGATCGGCCCGGCGACATGATCAAAATACATCATCACGTCCGGAATTTCCGCCATGATCGCCGCGCCAAGTCCCATGAAGGGAATGCTGGCCCGGCGATGCACGATCTGGAACCGGGGATCACGCTGGAGCGCACGGCTATAGTCGTGGTGCGGGTACAGCAGCGCCAAGGGCGTGTAATTGGCCGCGAGCCAGTCACGGTCGTGCTGCCGCAGCCTTTCGCCGCTCGTTAGAATCCGTACCCGCTTGTCGCGCTCGGACGGATGCGATTCAAGGCAGCCGACCGTACAAAGACGCGCGAGCAGATGATCGATATGGCGATCGCTCGCCCGCCCCAGGCCAAAGGCGGCCATGGTCTCCTTCACGAGACCTATCGTCGGCCAGGTCTCGCGGCGCGCCGGATCGTAGGCGCTCTCGAGAAGAAGGACGATGTAATAGACAAAAAATCGGCCGGACTCGATGAGCAGCCGGATCATGAATGGGTCGCCGTCGTACACCTTGAGAAAGGAATCAAGGTAGGCCCGGCGGGCCGATTCGAGCTGCGGATGGTCAAGGATGTTCTCGACCGTGATCCGCGGCGCGCGGCCGAGCAACCGTTCGATTTCAGCCCGTTCCAAGCTTGCCCCCGTCGCCCCGTCACACCGGCTCGCCATTATAAATTGTTTTCGACCCGCGCGTATATTACCGGGATGAGCCAGCCCGCCCGGCCCGAAGCGGCCGGCCCCGCACAGGGCCCGCCCCAAGGCCGAGGCGATAGACGCCGTGTAGTGTCACGGATGGATCGACGGAAGGCTCGAAAAGTATAACGATACGCAGCACTGGCTTGCCCGCTTCAGCCACGCGGGTTGGCCAGCAAATGGTCCTGCGGAACCGCAAAAGGGCGTTGGCGCCAACGGCACAAGGACGAATGCAGCCCCGCTCCGAACGATGTCTGAGATGCGCCATTATCCCGACCCGCCAAGTCACTCCGGCAGACCGGCCGTGCGGAGGCCTTGTTGCAGCCTTATAAGGTCATCAGTTCGCCGAAGCGGAACCCAGTCCTTCACGTTCTGCAGGCGCATCCCGGGATCGATTTTAAGCAGATGCGCCATTGCTTTCTCCGCTTCGGCCTGCCGACCGGCGAGCGCGCAGGCGGCAGCAAGTTCTCGAATGGCTGCGAGATAATTCGGCCTCTCGCGCAGCGCAGCTTCCGCCCATGTGATCGCCTCGTCGAAGCGCCCGGCAAGAAGATGCGCCAGCGCGATGCCACCTTGCGCCCTGAATGTCAGCGGATCGAGCGGACTCAATCGAATGGCGTCCGTCAAATGCTTAATCGCTGTGTCGGGATCGCCGAGAAACACTTTGGTCCAGCCGCTCGAATGCAAGGCCCAAGCGAGATTGGGGTTGAGCGAAAGCGCGCGTTCAATGAACGCATTGCCGTTATCGAGATCGTGTACAACAAACACCAGGGTGTATCCGCCGCCTGACAGCGCCACCGCGTCGTCCGGCCCCAACTCCACGGCGCGACGAGCGAGCCGCTCCGCCTCTAATATCTCCTTGTCGCGGTCACCGATCCAGCCGTTCACCTTGCGCCACACGAAGCACCAGGCGGCCATGCCATACGCCGCGGCAAAACCAGGATCGAGTTCAACCGACCGGTAGAACAAGCCCAGCGCGTCGTCTGCCGACGCTTGGGTCCATTGGTGCAGGCTGGCCAGGCCACGCAAGTAATAGTCGTACGCATCGAGGCTTTCGGTCGGCTTTCGCCTGGCTCGCTCGATCTCGGCCTGCTCCAGCTTAGGTGCAATGGCACCGACGACCTTGGCCGTGACCTGATCCTGCAAATCGAAGATGTCCTCGATCGAGCCGTCAAAGCGATCAGCCCAAAGGTGGGCCCCGGTGGACGTGTCAATGAGCTGGCCGGTGATACGCAGCCGATTGCCTGATTTGCGCACGCTGCCTTCCAGTACGTAACGCACGCCGAGGTCGCGACCGACCTGCTTCACCTCCACGTTTTTGCCTTTGTAAGTAAAACTCGAATTACGCGCGATGACGGAGAGCCAGCGCATGTGAGATAGGGCTGTGATGATCTCTTCGACGACGCCATCGGCAAAGTATTCCTGATCCGGGTCGCCGCTCATATTGGCAAACGGCAAAACCGCAATGGATGGGCGTCTGAAAGTGCCCGGTTCGAGCGGCGTGCCGGGGGGAGATTTCAGCGGTGGCGGTGCTGTGGCTTCTGAAATATGGACGCGATGAACGCCGATCGGCCGCGCGATGTTTTTCACCGATTTCTCACCCAGATCCTCGAAACCGAAAGAGAGTTTATCGCATACTTGCTCGTAGACGATGCGTGACACGCAGATACCGCCCGGTTCGGCGAGAGCCTCCAGCCGCGCCGCAACATTAACGCCGTCTCCAAAGATGTCGTTGTCATCGCTAATGATGTCGCCGACATTGATGCCGATACGAAATTGGATGCGCTTGTCCGGTGTGGTCCCGACGTTGCGATCGATCATCCCGCGCTGGATGTCCACCGCACAACGTACAGCGTCAACGACGCTGACGAATTCCACCAGGATACCATCGCCAGTGGTCTTAACGATGCGCCCGCGGTGCTCAATGATTTTGGGATCGACCAGTTCTTTACGGTGCATCTTGAGTTGGCGCAGCGTGCCTTCCTCGTCGACGCCCATGAGCCGGCTGTAGCCAGCAATATCCCCGGCCAAAATCGCGGCCAGCCTCCGCTCGACACGATCTTCCGACATTCCGCCGCCCTCGCGATGTCGCACGGACCGTATCATACTAAGGTCTGGACGTCAGTCGTCGCCGTTTTCCAAGATTCTTCGTGCCGAGCGGGCCGGTTCGATACCGGTCCGCTTTTTGCGCGCCGCTCTTGAGAGCAACTATTTCAAGCTTGCCGACTTGCCCGATTGGGTAGCGCGCGCCCACGATCTTCAAAAAGTAGGACCCGCCACAGCTTCTATCCTATCCCACACGTCCTCGGCCATCCCGCCGCGCCAGACCGCGCCCAGCGATTTCCGAAATACCGGATCACATTTCGCGAGCCGTTCAACTCGGACAATGAACTGAGGACCGTGAATGCGCAAAAGGTCTTCCACTGGACCTGCTGCAATGTTGGCCAACATGAATTCGCTTTGATCGAGGCTCCAGACTTCCTGCATGACACGCCAGGCAGTTTCGGGCTCGTCTCGCACGAGATCATTGAGCCTCATCCACGCATCAAACAGCGCACTCGTCTTTCGCTCTCGTCTGGGCAGATAGTGATATTTGATCCAAGCCTCGGCGATACCCGCGTTTTCAGGAACGCTCACGGTCTTCCTCTCTTTTCGGGCTAATACAGGCGACACTCATCTGCGTTGGCAAGAAAACTCGATGCTTTGATTAGTGCAGGTCCAATCCGGGCCAAATCCCCAATTGAATGCGCGCTTTGGCTCGGGAGGAACGGAAATGAACATACGAACAAGAGCAAGAGCGCGAGGAACGCGATGGCGATTGCGTCACCGTGCTTTAGGCGGCGTCTTGGTTTCATCAGGCCGCTCTCCGAAGCACAGCCGATTTCTTAAATTATTACAAAGGGAGTGAAGTTAGGGCCGTACCCAACTTCAAAGGCAGGCGGCGCACGGTACATCTCTCTTATGGGTCAAAAGCTGAAGCCCGCTCAGATCAATCGCGCATGGGCCAAGGAAGGCAAAGCTTCCGGGCACGATTGCCTAGGTCTCTCGATTTTGGCTTAGCGTTCCCTCCATTTTTCCTTAGCATCGCTTGTGCTAGAGTCAGGTGCCGCGGAATGAACAGGATTAAATATTGCGCTATCTGTTCGAGAAATGTGCGCTCGACACCGAACGCCGCGAGCTGTTGCGGGGAACGAACCTGGTAGCTGTCGAGCCCCAGGTCTTCGACCTCCTTGTTCACCTGATCCAGCATCGCGACCGCGTGGTCAGCAAGGACGATCTGCTGGCGTCGGTCTGGCACGGGCGTGCGATTTCCGAGTCTGCGTTGTTCAACCGGATCAATGCGGCCCGGAGCGCGATCGGTGATACCGGCGAACGGCAAAGGCTGATCAAGACGCTGCCGCGCAGGGGCCTGCGTTTTGTCGGCGTTGTTCGGGAGGAGGATTGCAGTCCCGCCGAGGCCGCCCCGCACAGGCCCTCGCTCGGAGTCGCCGACAAGCCATCGATCGCGGTCTTGCCGTTCTTGAACCTCAGCGGCGATCCGGAGCAGGATTACTTCATCGACGGGGTCGTCGAAGACATCATCACGGCCCTGTCGCGCAACCGCGCTTTTTTCGTCATCGCCCGGAACTCGTCGTTCACCTACAAGGGAAAACCGGTCGACACCAAGCAGGTCGCGCGCGAGCTCGGCGTGCGTTACCTGCTGGAAGGCAGCCTGCGCAGGTCGGGTAGCCGTGTGCGTGTGACCGGGCAGTTCATCGAAGCCGCGTCAGGCCGCCATCTATGGGCGGACCGGTTCGACGGTGACTTGGTCGATATCTTCAATCTTCAAGATCAGCTCGTTACGAGTGTCGTCGGAGCGATAGCGCCGCAACTTGAGAAAGCGGAGATCGACCGCGCCAAGATGGACATGACGGGTAATCTGGCGGCTTACGATTTTTACCTTCGCGGCCTTGCCAGCTGGAATCGATGGACCGGGGAGGAAAATGCCAAAGCGTTGCAATGGTTCAATGCGGCAATCGCGAAAGACGGCGACTTTTCGACCCCCTACGGGCTGGCCGCTTCGTGCCATCATTTTGCCAAGGCGAATGGCTGGGCTTCAAGCTTCGATGAAAAAGAAATCGCGCGACTGATCGAACGTGCCGCCGACGTCGGCGTAGATGACGCGGTGGCGCTGTGTTGGGCGGGACATGTGCATGCATACTTCTTTCGCGACCTTGACCGAGCTTTGCTGCTCATCGGCCGCGCCCTCGATCTGGACGTGAACCTGGCCGTCGCTTGGCAGCGAAGCGGTTGGGTCCGCGGCTACTATGGCGATTCCGATGGGGCGATTGAAAGCCTGAACAAGGCGATGCGGCTCAATCCGCTCGATCCCCGGGTTTTCCTGACGCAAAGCGCTATGGCTTTCGCCCACTTCATCGCCGGGCGCGACGACGAAGCCGCGCGCTGGGCGGCAATGGCTCTGCGGGTCAAGCCAAACTGGATGCCGGCCCTTCGAATGATGATCGCATCCAACGCCATGCGGGGCGAAATCGAAGAGGCGAAACGGACGCTGAACACATATCGGGCAATCGATCCGAGGGCCACCATTGCCAAGATGTGCGAGTATTACCCGCTGCGGCGAGAAGCCGATCGGCAGCGATTGATCGCGGGAATGCGCAAGGCAGGCGTGCCCGAATGACGATGCGAAGCGATCCGCGCCGGACTTCACTCGGCCGGCGCGTCAATCCCGACCGATTTCGCCGGCAGTCGGGGCAACAGCGCATGCTTTGACCGCATCTGTCGAAGGCCCGCCCGGACCGCTACGGTCTCGATACGCTATTTCACGTGACTCCGTTCGCCGCGAACGTTTGCTTTGCCTTCGGCGACAGCAAGAACTCGATAAAGCTTTCGGCCGTCGCGCGCTGCGGGGCGCTCGTCATCAGCGCGGCGGTGTACGGGATAGCACTCTGGAGATCGCCCGGCAGGGGTCCGAGAAGCTTTATGCCCGGCGTCGTCGCGATGAGCGGAATCGTCCCGGCCGCCATGTCGTTTCCTCGGCCCTTCAACACAGGCTCGAAAATGGCAAGGGGGGCCGTGCGTACGATCTTGGGTCTGAGCGTTTCGGCAATCCCCAGCCGATCGAGAACCGCCGCGAAGGCCTCGCCCGATTTGACACTGTTGAAAACGATCAAGTCGGCGCCGAGCAAGGTGTTTTTGAATTTTGCAATGGTCGATATGTCATGGGCGGGACTGTCCACGCGGTTTCCAAGGCCGACACCGACGTGACCGACCAACGGTCTATCGCCGGCGCGCACTTTGCCCGAACTGGTGAGCGCCTCGACAAAATCCGGCTCGACGATGACGACGTCTGCGACCTCGCCGTCTTCGATCCTCTTTTTTATGGCGGGCCCCGCGTTGCACGCCAAACTCACCTGATTGTTCGTCTCTTGGCGAAAAAGGTCGGCGACCTTCGCCAAGGCCGGCGCCACGGGACTGTCGCACATGACTTTGATTCCGGCGGCGTGACCCGTCGCAGTGCATAGAGACAACATGCTCGCGAGGAAGATGCCGAGACTGCGGCGCTTAAGATTCTCGCCTGTCCAAATCAAGATTTGCTCCGGCAAGACTTCCTCCTGCAAGACTTCCTCCTGCTTTTCAGCCGGCCGGCACCTCGACGCGAGAAGAAGGTTCGGTCGGCAAACGAGGCGAGGCTTGCCGTAAAACGCCGCCGTCCGTCCAATACATAAACGCTCTGCATTCTTATGCCCGAATGCTATAAGGGAGCATGGACCTCCGGCGTGCCCGCACCTTCGTGACCGTTGCCGAACTCGGCACCGTCTCCAAGGCAGCGCTGCGCCTGCGGGTCGCCCAACCTGCCTTGTCGCGGCAGCTTATGGATCTCGAGCACGAGCTCGGCCTGCGGCTCTTCGACCGGGTCGGGCGCCGGCTTCTTTTGACCGGCGCAGGCGAGCAATTGCTTTCGGGGTGCCGTGTCCTTCTCAACAGCGCCAGCGCCGTGACGGAGCAGGCTCAGTTGCTCCGTCATGGCGACACGGGAATCCTGAAGATCGCCGGCTCGCCGCAACATATCGAAAGCGTGTTGTCGCAGTTCTTGCACCGTTACGCGGAGCGCTATCCGAAGGTCGAGGTCAAGATCAGCGAGGGAACCGGGAGCGATATATTGTCTCTGCTCGAACGCGGAGAAATCCACCTCGGCCAGAACTTGCTGCATGCGGTCAGGCTGGACGAACGCCATTACGGCAGCCTTGCGCTCGGATCGGTGGAGCTGCTGGCGGCCTGCCGTCCCTCGATGTCGCTCGGTCACGGTCGCACCATCGAAGTCGCCCGTCTTGCCGGCCTTCCGTTGCTCCTGATGGACAGCGGATTCGGATTTCGCCGTGCTTTCGATGCGGCCAGCCGAATGGCGGGACTGAAGCCGACCATCATGTTCGAAAGTCGAAACCCGCATACCTTGTTGGCGCTTGCCGAGGCCGGACACGGCGTTGCGATTGTTCCCTCCCAGCTCCAGTGCCACCGCTACCGATTGAGAATTGTAGGACTCGCCTACAGAGGCCGGCCCTTGCGAGAGCCTTTGACGATTTCCTGGGACAAGAGACGTCCGTTGCCTCGCTTCGCGACGGACTATTGCGGAATGCTCGCTGCGTACATGCGCGAGATTTTCCCGATAAGCCGGCCGACCAAGCCGAAGCTTCCGACCTCGCGCCGCAAGAAGCGAGTGAGAGCGGATGATCAGGCGAACGCCGGCTGAAGGCGCGTTTCGGCCGGCGACAAGAAAAAGGCCGCCAAATGGGCGGCCTAGGCTTATCAGCTGAACGCAAGCAGCGATGGACGGACCAAACGCCGCGCCTATTTGTGCGTACCGGACGATCCCGAGGGGTGCATGTTGGTGCTCACCGCCTGCGAGCGGCCACCTTTGGCATAAGCGTGCGTCTTCAAGCCGCAAGTATCATTGGTCGTGCCCACGCAATCACCTGCATTACCCACTGTGTTGCCAAAATGGCCCAAGCCTGGGCCCTGCTTGATGCAGTGGGGCGAACCCGGCTTACAGAGCGCCAAGGCGGGCGCTGTCGCCTGAATGAGCAGGATGGTCGTGGCAACGGTCAGCGCGATCGGCAAGGAACGTAAAATCTTATTCATCGAACCTCTCCCTAGCTGTGACTGATGTTTGCTCCCTCACCCACGCATCCAGAAAATAACGCATCCTTCGAAGCTCGCCTGTGACGTTGGTCACACGACCAAGGTTCCACAGAGTGCCCCGATCCGGACAGTTCCGACGCATCTATTGTCTTCTTGTCGCGACGTCCGCCGGTTCGCGGCGTGACCACGAGGACAAATAGTCTTGTCGCAACAACGGCGTTACTGCTTGGACCAGATCGCCACGCTTACGCTGATGGTCGTGGCAATCCGCTGCACCGACCAGCGATTGTTACTCATCGGGACCAATGTGAAGCAGCTCGGTTTCGCGCCGGCCCAGCTCGTGCAAAAACCGGCGGGGCTAAGTCTCCAGGTCCCCGACTTCGAAGCGCCGCCCGCCGGACCGATGGGCTCGCGCAAAGCCTTGCCATCGGGCGTAAAGGTCATCTTGAACTTGGTGCCGCTCGGCGTGGCCGCGGTGAACGGCTGGCCATTAAAAAACGTGGCTTTGATGTCGTTGGGCTGCATTGCGTCGGCAGCAAGAACGACATTCGGCGCCAAGCCGAACGACACCAAGCCTAACAACAAAACAACAGCTCGTAAAAACATTGCGCCCCCCGGCGACAGCTCCGGGCAACCTAGCATATTGGCGGTGATGCAGGAAATCGCCCCCTCGTGACACCCGCCGGTTTGTCGCGCCCGCTCGCTTTTTGCGCCCGATATCCGCTTCGATCGCATCTCCGACGCAGATCAGATATCGCGTGATGTCGCCGATGCGCCACGAACAGGCTTTTCGCGGCGCGTGTCACGCCAGGTTCCTAATAGTGATTTTCAAGTCGGGCCTGAGCCGTCGGCAGCCGCAGATGATGTGAATCAAGGGGACGATCGAATGACTTCATTCAGGATTGGGAGCGACGCGTGATCGGCGTGCCGCGGATTTCGACCGACGGCTCCCGGCATTTCGCTGGGAGATTTTGCGGGAGAAATAAGCCAGGACTTCGTTGCCGGTCGCAGCGTCCTTTGTGCCATCGTCTGCCGCGGCGGGATTTACTCTGCCGTCCCTGTCCAGTCCGGCTCTCGTTGTTGGCGATTGCCTGGACAGGTTCGTGTCGCCCGTCCCGGCAAGCAGATTCAAGGCGATGCTGAGCACGAACCCGCCGCACAGCGGCAATAGCAGGAGCAATGCGAGCCGCAGCTGCCGCATGTCGCTTTCGCTCACGGTTGCGCCACTGATATCGGACAGGACGCTCGCCGACGGATCGACCGTTGCGACCTCGGGCAGTGCGGACAAGCTCGACGCCACCGACCTTAACTCGGCATCGAGTTCATCGCGGCGCTGGGCGACCGCCAGCGCTTCCTCCAGGACGAGCTTGTTCCAGCCCCGCGCGCGGCGGACCGCAAGGCTCAAGGCGGTGACTGGGCGCATCTCGGCAATCGAGGCGCGTTCATGGCGCAGGCGTGCAAGCCGCTCCATGGCGAGGGTGCGTTCCGTCGATTCGACCTGGCGACCGGCCCGATAGTGATCGTCGCTGCTGCCGATATAGCCAGACAGATTCGAAAGCGTGACCGCGCTGCCGACCAACCACAGCGCGACCGCGGCGACGATCGCCGGCGAGCGACGCCGCCACAGCACCGTGGCCGCGCTCGGCATCAGCAAAACCAAAGCGTCCGCGCACACCGCCAGCGCCGCAAACAGCAGCCCGCCGACTTTGGCGGCAAAGGTGGTGGTCTCGACGACGCCGACACCGGCGAGCGCGACGCCCACCGCAGCGAGAACGATGGCGCCGAGCACGCGGCCGGCACGCCGCTCTGCGGCGGGAGCGTGAATAGGCGCGGCAGGAGCGACGGCCGCGACAGCCGCGACGAAGGCCGCGTCGGTATCGTCGGGTGTCGTGCGCTCCCCGCCGGCTTCGACCACTTTCCGGCGCCGGCTTCTCGTCGGCAATTCGCGCGCCGGCGGCAGATGCCCGCTCTGGCGCCAGCGATCAAGCCGATTGCGAACCCTCGCGCGGCTCCAGCCCCAATCCCGCGACAGGGCCGCGATGGTGACGTCCGCACCCGGACGCCCGCGCAATGCGGCCAGCGCTTGTTCTTCTGAAAGTGGCAGCGTCCCATACATGGTCAATACACCGTTTCCGCATCGCTTCGGTTATGAAGCAGATCCTGGCCCCCAAGCTGTCGGTAGCAGGCCGGGCCACAAGCCTCGCACACCGCTCACGCAGTGAGGGTCGATAGGCTTGGCTTGGAGCACCGGGTCGAAGTGTCACGATCTGTGTCAATGCCAGCGACGCGAGCGAGTCGCAGTAGGAAGAATTCCGTTCTCCCCAGATATCGGTCGGCTGCGCACGTTCTTGCCCGGACCGGCCGGAACTCCTCCGCGATGGAGCCTGGGATCATGACGACGCCACGAAAATCCCGAGCGGCGGCGGACCGGCCCGCAAGCTGTTGCCGGCGGCGTGGAGCAAAAGACGCTTGATGATCCGCGAAGCGATCTTCTTCGCCGCCGGCGTTTTCGCCTCAGGCCGATCTTTTCGATACGAGCCGCCGGAGCAGATGGCCTTTCCACATCCACAATCCCGAGAGCAGCATGACGGGAAGAAAGACAAACCGGGTCGCTGGCGCGTAATCCGGAATGACGGCAAACGGGCTGTAGATATAGCCGATGATCGGAATGCCGCAGACGATATGGATCCAGCGGACGATCGCATGTTTGGTGGCGTCTTTCATGGCCTATGCGTCCTCTATCTTTCCGCGATCCGGCGCATCGACTTCGACGTTCTTTCCGGCCCGACCTTGAATGGCGCGGCGGACTTCAATCCGTCCGCGCCGCGACCTGCTCCAGCTTGGCAAAGAAATGCTGCCAGCCATATTTGGCGCCTTGATAATTCTGCTGCTGATCCTGGCGAAAGCCGGTCTGCTCCATGCGCAGCAGCGTGCCCGCGCCTTTCGGCGTGAGCGACAGCGTCACGACACTCTTGATCGCAAGCTCCGCCTCGCCCGAGTTCCATGTGTAAGACAGCGTTCTGTTCGGCTCGATCACCAGGACCTCGCAATCGATGACGCCGTTCCAGCCGGGCTGCGGGGCCGCGCGAAGATTGAAATGGTGGCCCACGACCGGCTTGAAGTCGTTTTTCATCAGCCACTCCTCGATCAGGTGCGGCTGCGTCAGCGCGCGCCAGATCTTTTCCGGCGGATGAGGAAACTCGCGTTCGACGACGACGGAACGCGTTGCGGCCGATGTCTCGTTCATTGGTCCATCCTTTTCAGCAAGTCTTCGAGGTCGTCGAAGCGGCGCTGCCAGAAGCCGGTCATCTGGCTGGTCCAATCGATCAGCGGCGCCAAGGCGCGAAGCTGCGCGCTATAATGCGTCTCGCGGCCTTCGTGGCGGTCGCGCACCAGGCCGGCCTGTTTCAGCACCCCGAGATGCTTCGATACGGCCGGTTGCGAGACCCCGGCCCGCACCGTGAGCGCGCCGACCGTCTGCTCGCCGTCGCGGCACAGCCGTTCGAAAATGGCCCGCCGCGTCGGATCGGCCAGCGTTCGAAACAGCACGTCGTGGGCCTTCGGCATGAAATCTATAACTCTCTGGTTATTGATCTACGTATAACCACGAAGTTATATATTGGTCAAGGCGGCGAAGGGAAATGCGGGACCTCGCCTGGACTCAGGAGGCGCTGGGCGCGGCCGCGCGAAAAAGGCGAGTTTGCGGTCAGGCGCGCGGCATCAGCCGCTTCACGGTCACGCTGTCGCCGATCTCGAACGACATCAGGTCCTCGCCGATCTCCAGCGGCCCGTCATAGGCTCTCCTCACCTCGTCCGTGATCTCGCGCAGCGTCGGCGGCGGCACCTCGATGCTCGCCAATTGCACGATGTGGGTGAAGGCGGCGAGTTTCGGTCTGGTCTGAGCGAATACGCGTCCGCAGTCGTAAGGCAGCGTATGATGGCCGACGATCCGCTGGATATAGGCCTCGTTCATCAGCTCAGGCCGCGCGAGCGCGACCTCGTGCACCAGCAGGTCGGCGTTCTTGCCGTATCTGATGACGTTTTCATTATAGCGCGTGTCGCTGGAGAACACCGCGGCGCGGCCGCCGAACTCGACACGGTAGCCGTAGCACGGCTTGATGACGTCGCCATGATCGACTTCGAAGGCGATCACTCTGACGCCGCTCTTCTCGTAGACCACGCCGTCGCGGTCGAACTCGCCGACCTCGCAGGCAATCCCGGACAGCGGCAGCTTCTCGTCCGCCAGCCGAATTTTGATATCGTCGGCATAGGCGCGCTCCAGGTTTTCCATCAGCCGTTTCGCTCCGGTCGGGCCGACGACCTTGTAGGGAGATTTCCGCGCCGCGAAATAAGAATCGAGCCACCCGGTGAGCCAGATATCCGCCAAACACGCGGTATGATCGGAGTGGTAGTGCGTGAGCAGTTGCAGGTCGATCCTGCCGATCGGAATCTTGAGCTGAAACAGCCGGATGGTGGCGCCGCGGCCGGCGTCGATGAGGATTTTCTGATCGCCGGCCTCGACCAGCGTGCAAGGTCCGAAGCGTTCCGGCAGCGGGATCGGCGTGCCGGTGCCGAGAAGCGTGACCCTGAAATCATTCGTCATGCTGAATGCTATTGCCTCTGTGGCGACTTGTTGGTGGCGACCGCTTGGGCGACATGCCCGAGCGTGCCGCCAACTTCGCAGCTCGGCGGTGCGCTCGTCGGAATTGCCGTGATCTGAAGCCGGCCGCCTATTCCAAGGTGATCCTGGCCTCTTTGATGATGCGCTTCCAGGATTCGGCGTCGTCCAGGATCTTCTTGCCGAATTCCTCCGGCGTCCCCCCCACCGGCTCGCTCTGCAACGTCGCGAGCCCTTTGCGGACCTCGGGGGTGAGGAGCGCCGCGTTCAGCGCATGATTGAGCTTGCCGATCGTGGCAGCGGGCGTTCCCGCCTTCGCGACCAAGCCGACCCATGAGCCCACCGACATATTGGGAAAGCCTTCTTCGGCAAAGGTCGGAACGTCGGGAAGAGCCGGCAGCCGCTTCGGACTCGTGACCGCGAGCGCGCGCAGCTTGCCGCTTTGCACTTGCGGTACGGCGACTGCGGCGCCCATCACCATGAAGTCGACACGGCCGGCGATGACGTCCTGCACGGCCTGGCCGAACTGGGAATAAGGCACGTGAATCGCCGCGGTCTGCGTCTTGTCCATCAGAAGTTCGGCAACCAGATGCGCCGGCGTGCCGTAGCCCGCGGAGGCGAAGTTCATTTTGCCGGGCCTGGCTTTGAGCGCGGCGATCAGTCCGGCAACCGATTTGGCCGGTGAGGCGTTGCCGACGACAAGGACGTTATAGTCCCAGTTGATCTGACCGATGGGCGCGATGTCCTTGGCGAGATCGACATGGACGGTCGGATACAAGGACAAGATCCAAGCGGTCGGCGCCGGCAGCGCGAGCAACAATGACCCGTCGGCGTTCTGATTCACAAGATCCTGCAGAGCGATGGTGCCCGATGCGCCGGGCCGGTTCTCGACCACGACCGGCCGGCCGAGCAGAGTTTGCAAGGGCGCAGTGAGCGTTCGGGTCTCGATATCGGGCGGCGAGCCCGCGCCGAACCCGACAGCGATGCGGACCGGCGACACCTGATTGTCCGCCGCACGGCCAAGGCCGCAGGCGAGACAAAGGTAGACCAGCACTCCGACGACGAGACGCAGTGGTCCTTTCATGTCTTCCCCCCTGCTCTTGCTTCGGCGCCGGCGACGAGTGCGGCATGCAGCGCCAGCAAGGCCTGCACGCGGGAAGGATCGCGGCGTCCAAATCCGCATTCGGTGGCGATGCCGAAGTCCGCGATGTGCCGCTGTGCAGCGGCCATCCGCGCCAGCGTGCCGGGCAACCCGTCGGCGTCGTGGATGAGACCGAGATAGAGACGGCAATCCGGCTGCAATCGCAATTCGTCGAGCGGGGCGAAATAGGCGTCGTCCGACCGCTCGACCGGTACCGGCATGTGATACCAGCCGACCGGCCTGTTCATGCCCCGCGAGATTGCGTTGGCGAGCCGCACCATGGCGCCCATGTCCTTGGGCTCGACGAAATGCTTGCCGCCGAAGCTGCCGTAACAGAAGTGGTAACCCAGTTCGACGCCGGCCGGCACCTGCTGGCCGATCCGGATCAGCCGGCTTTCGATTCCGGGCTGCGTATCGGAGAACCAGGCCGGGCGCGCCCCGTCGTAGGCCTGCATGTCGTGCGCGCAGTCCCATTGGATCGAAAGCTCGTCATGCGGAACGGCCGCTGCGATCCGCTCGACTTCGGCAAGCAGCGCCGATTCATAGGCGGGCTCCAGCGCGGCACGCTGATCCGGCGCGAAGTGAAAATTGATCAAGTTAAACGGCGACGGGATCGCCACCATGAAGCGTATCCCGGCGCCGATCACGCCCTTGGATTTGAGCGCGGCAAATTCCCGATAGGAGGCAATGGCGTTGCGGGCGTAACCGATGTCGCCCAAATGCAGCGCGCGAGCGTCGGCATTCTCCCGCAGGCGAAACCAGGTCTGTTGCTTCCACTGGTCGGGCGCCGTCGGATTGCGCCAGTCGCCTTGCGACGGCACGCTCTGAAGCATCGGATTGGCGGCAAGGATCGGGGCCTGCCATTCCATCCAGCCCAGGCGGTTGCCGGTCTCGCCGTCCGGAATCCGGCGCACCGCGTCGGCGAAGGTTTGCCCGATCGTCTTGAAGACGGTGGAGGCGTCGGACAATGCGATACTGCCGACGAAAAACACTTCGCGCCCTTGTGGACGAGCACTCATGGCGTCTCCCCGCCGACCGCCCTTCGATTTTTCGAAGTGACATCACCGGGGTAGCACTCAAAGCCGCAGATCGCGATTAGAATAGCCCGCCGTGCCACCAGGTGGTACGCAAGGGAGGCGGCAATGATGCCAGCGGTCAAGGAAATCCGCGTTCTCGCGCGCGGTGTGAAGGTCCTGGAAACGTTGTGCCGGCTGGGCGCATGCAGCCTCGCCGAGCTTCATCGCGAAACGGCCTTGCCGAAGTCGACGCTGCGCCGCATTCTTTTTACGTTCGAACAGGCGAATTTCCTGCACTGCAGCCTCGGCGACGGGCTCTATCGCGCGAATATTCAGGTGCCGGCATTCTTTTCCCCGGCCGACGCCAGTCCATTCATCGGACGGGTCGTCGCGGCGGCCAAGCCGGTGCTGGCCGAACTTTCAGCGAAGGCGTCGTGGCCGACGGATCTCATGGTGCGGGACGGTCCGCAGCTGCGCATTGTCGAGACCAACCGCGCGTTATCGCCGTTCCCGGTCAATCAGCTCGAGATCGGGGACAACGTCGATATGCTCAGCTCGGCCGTCGGACGCGCTTATCTCGCATTCTGCCCACAGGCCGAGCGCGCGGAGATCGTCAGCCAGATGCGTCGGCTCCACGGCGATGCGGCGCTGGCGGCCTTGCCGCGCATCCTCGATGAGACCCACGAACGCGGCTATGCCGTGCGCGCCCCGACTTGCACCGGAGGCACGAAACGGCATCCGACCCTGATCGACAATTTCCATGCGATCGCGGTGCCGGTCGTGCTGGACGAACAAGTCCTCTGCTGCATCAACCTGCTGTGGCGGCCTTCGGCCCTGTCCGGCACCGGCGTCGGCTACAAGCTCCGCATGGCGGGATTGCTCGGGCAATGTGCGGCGCGAATCGCGGACAATTATCGGACATGCTGTCCGGCGCCCGCGCCTCAGGATCTTCTGGTCGCGCCGGACGAAGACATGAACCGGCGCACACTGAAACCGAATGCCCCGCCGCCGCGGCTGGCATGACGGCCGCGGCACGCAACGAGGGGCGTCCGCCGCTACTTGACGATGCCGAGATCGACCGGTGCGCCGCGGGCATCGGCATCGGCGGGAGAAAGGACCGGATCTTTCCGGTTTTCGACGAGCGAACGCAGCGCAGCGGGCTTGTCAGCTTTTGAGCTGCACGTAGCCGTGATCCCGCATGCAGCTGACGAAACGATCGACCGTGCTCCGACTGGAGCCGCTCTTGTCGGCGGTGCCGCCGAGCGGCCCATCGAGGCTCTGCATTTCGTCCTTGCAGTCGACGGTGGCGATATCCAGCAATCCGGAAACGACCGGCTGGCCGTCGGCGCGCGTCCACGCCGTCGGCAATTCCGGTTGTCTGGCACAACCGCCGAGCATCAAGATCGAAACGAGAAAAAGCACACGCATGACGCCGGCGCTCTGACGCGGTTTCCGCGAAAGTAGCGGCAAAAATCCTAATATCTCGTGTCGACCGCGCGGCGCGAGCTGCCGCCCCGTGGTGAGTACGCGCGGGTATTCATGCTGCTTTGCGAAAAGCCCGAACACGGGAGGTGATCAAAAGCCGCGCCTGCATTTGGGAACTCTTCATGAGGCTTCCATGTTCAGACAATGAAGCAATTTTGTTTGGCATCTTCGGTCATGAGAACCCAACATGCGGTCTTTTGGCTGGCATCAGTCCTCGCAGCGCTCATCATGCTGTGGGTCGCATGGGATTTTCTGTACGGATTCGGGCAGAGATTTCCCGTGATAAATATCCCCGGCTTGGTATTGGCGGCGGCGATCTGGTCTGTCGGCTGGCTGTGCCGCCTCGCAGTTTGATCACACGGCCACGAAGGGGCCGGGATGCGGCGGGTGCCCGCTTCGCAGCAGGGGAAAGAAATAGCGCGGCGGCTCATAGTGTTCTTCCGCCGTCGGCGGATCGAGGAAAAGATCGGCGGCGCTGTCGTTGCGCACAAAGAACGCGTTCGACCCGGCAAAATTGCAGCCGACGATCCGGTATCCCTTGCTGCGGCCGAGCCGCACCAGCGCCTCGAGGCTGGCGCCGAAATAGCTGGTGCCGTCCCACCGCCGTTGCGCCTCGTAGGGAACGACCAGCGACAGCGGCGGGCGCAAGGTCGCATTGTATTCGATGACGACGACGCGCGGCTGCACCACGTCGATCGCCTGCCAGACCCAATAATCGTTGTAGTCGATATCGACGCACAAGAGATCGATCTCGCCGCCAAGGCCGGCTTGCGCGATCAGGCCGTTGATGTTTTCCGCGGTAATGAAGGCGTGATTGGCCACCAGATAACGGTTGGCGACAAAGCTCTGAAAATGCGAGCGGATCTGCGCGATGAATTCCTCGCCGCCATCGAGCCACAGCCCGCGCCAGCCTTCCACCAGAAGCTTCACCGAATTGCATTCAATGCCGCTTTCCACCCCGAACTCGATGAAGATGCGGTTCTTCACGCCGATCCGCTTGAAGATCTCGGCGATGATTCCGTCCTCGTCGCACTGCGAATAGATCTTGTAGCCGTAACGCAGGAGCCGTTTGGGATCGGCATTGCGCGGCTTCGCCAGTTCGTCGGTCCAGAAGCGCAGCAACTCGATCTGCGCCAGCTGGTCGAGCCGCGCGCCGCTGTACTTCTGCACTTGGAGTTGCTGCGCGAATGTTTCCGGTTCGAACATCTCACCAGCAGCGTCGCGAGGAGGATTTTCGGCGTCCCGCACGCTAATGGAACGAGTTGAGTCGAGCAAACGAACATGTCTGTGGACTTGCAGTCCGGATCGTGGTGACGTTCGCGCCGATCCGCCACTGATGGCATGACGTGGCCTGAAACGGGTTGCAACGATGTCGCGTAAATTCTGGATCTCGACTGCAATCGCCCTGTCGCTGCTGCCGGCCCTCGCCGCCGCCGCGCCGCGCCACGCGCGGCACGTTTATCACTGGCACGGCTACGGCTTCCTGCCCGGCTATCATCAGCCGCCCAACAACAGCATTCCGGTTTATTCGCACAAGCCCTGGGGCGACGGCGCGCCGGATTACACGCCGAGCTACTGGTACGACGGCGGCTGGTACTATTTCGGCAATCCGGGCTTCTTCCACGGCCGCTATAACGGCGGCAGCTTCGGCCCGTGCTGGACCTCGACCCCGATCGGGCTGATGTGGAATTGCGGCTAGCGCTGCGCAGGTCGGGCCGCGGTGTGTCTTGCCGGCAACGGTTCCGGAAAAACCGACATCAGTGCGCTTTGAGCGCCACTTTTGTCCCATTCGTTCCGTCTAACGTCGCACGGTGAACCGCCGGGCTCGTCACGTCGCGATCGACTACACGGCTTGGCACGTGCTTAATGATGCTCGATCAACAAGTCGGCTCTTCCGGTCTGCTTGGATTGATGCCAGCCGAAAGTAAGGAATCATATGATGCGTATCAGACTTGCCGCCTGCGCCGCCTTTGCCGCCGCGCTATTCGGCATGGGACTAGCTGCGACCACCCCCGCCCGCGCCGATACTCAAGTGGGCCTCCTGAGCTGCCGGAGCGCCAACGCGACAAGCTATCTCGTTGTATCGAATCAGCCCTTCACCTGCGTGTTCACGCCGACCGTCGGCGGTCCGGTTCAATTTTATCAGGCCGACATTCGCCGTTTCGGCGCCCAGGCCGGCTTCAGCAATAACACTGCCTTGGAATGGGCGGTGTTCGCGCCGAGCATCGGCGTGGGCCCCGGCGCGCTCGCCGGCACCTATGGCGGATTTTCCGCCGGAGCAGCCTTCGGCATCGGCGTTGGCGCCAACGGCCTCGTCGGCGGCAGCAACAATTCGTTCGCTCTGCAACCGCTCAGCTTCGAGGGCCAAGGCGGCGCGCTGAACGTGGTCGCGACCGCGACCGAAGTTGATCTGCAAGCCGTGGTGCCCGCGCACCATCACTGGCATCACCGCCATCACCACTAAGCTGGATCTGAACCAGCACCTGAACCATCATCTCGCGCTTCTGCGCCGGCGCGCATCCTGGATGCGCGCCGTTTTTTTTTGGCGCGCGCAACCTGAAGCGACATTTCCGATATCGGAATGTCCTGATACCGCGTCGTCGCGCCGACGATTATCCGGCCATTAAGGTTACCTCCGCTGATTTTGCGTGATGGCGCAAAAGCGCAACGGCGAAACGCCCCTCCCGCCCCGGCCATTAAGATACGATTCAAAGGCGTCGCGTTATCGCTGATAAGCGGGGCGACGACGTGCTGACCCGCGATCCGGTGTAGCGTATTTCGGATAGCCCCGTGGCCAATGCTTTGCTCGCGCGGACGAACCGCGATGCGGATCGTTCTCCCGATTTCAAGATTCCGGTCAAAGCGCTTCTGACTCTGTGCAACGCCGCCTTCAGGCGCCATGGAGCCGGAGAGTTCGCGCAAGCGATCCGCATCTACGAGCAGATCCTCGCGATCAGGCCGGACCTTTCGGACATCCACAACAACCTTGGTCATGCGCTCGCCGCGCTCGGCCGGCCGGCGGCGGCCGTCACGGCATTTGCGCACGCCATCGAACTGAGACCTTCCTACCCGGAGGCGCTGTGCAACTGGGGCCTCGCGCTGGCCGAACTCGACCGGCTCGATGAGGCCGAAGCCAAATATCGCCAGGCGATCGAGGTCGCTCCGCGCTTTGCCGGCGCCTACAACAATCTCGGGCTGCTGCTGAAGGCGACGGGGCGGCTCACCGAAGCCAAACGCGCATTCAAACAGGCGATTGCGCTCGCCCCGAATGACTTCTCCATTTATCACAATCTGGCCGCGGTCAGGCCGTTCAGCGCCGGCGACCGTTATCTCACCGCGCTCGAGGCCGCCGCGGCAGATCCCTCGATGCTCCCGGCCACCGACCAGATGCATCTGCATTTCACGCTGGCCAAGGCCAACGACGACCTCGACCGGTCCGAATACGCCTTTGCTCATCTCATGAAAGCCAACTGGCTCAAGCGCCGGCAGATCGCCTATGACGAAGCTGACACGCTCGGCCGGATGAACCGCCTGCGCGAGCTGGTCAGCCATGACTTCATTCGTGCGCGCCAGGGCTGCGGCGAGCGGTCGGCGGTGCCTGTCTTCATCGTCGGCATGACCCGGTCCGGCACGACGCTGATCGAGCAGATCCTGGCCAGCCACCCGCACGTCTTCGGCGCCGGCGAGCATCCGCTGCTGGATCAGGTCACGGGATCGATACAAAAGCTCCTGCCCGGCGCGCCGACCTTTCCCGACATGATGCTGCACATGTCGGGCGCCGACTTTTGTGCGCTCGGCTCCCTCTACCTCGACAGCCTCATGGAGCGTTCGGCCACGGCGCTGCGCATCACCGACAAGATGACGCTCAACTTCCTCTTTGTCGGCCTCATTCACCTGGCGCTGCCCGATGCCGCGATCATTCACGCCGTCCGCGATCCCGCCGACACCTGCCTCTCGTCGTTTTCGACGCATTTCAGCAACGGCAACGAGCACACTTACGACCTCGCCGAGCTCGGCCGTTATTATCGGCATTACCGGCAATTGATGGCGCATTGGCACGACGTGCTGCCGCCGGGGCGGATCCTCGACGTGCATTACGAGGACGTGGTCGCCGATGTGGAGAAGGCGGCGCGGCGCATCATCAGCCATTGCGGCCTCGACTGGGACCCGCGTTGCCTCGACTTTCATCTCACCGAGCGGACGGTCAAAACCGCGAGCGCGGCGCAGGTGCGCAAGCCGATCTACAAGAACTCGATCGCGCGCTGGCGCAAATACGAAGCCTTCATCGGACCGCTGCTCGCCGAGCTCGCACCGATCGCCGAATAGGCGCAGGCGCGTCGCAGGACGCGGCCGGCGCCGGTCACTCCTTGCGATACGCCGCCTTCGGATCGAACACGCGCTCGCCGCGGAATTCGAGCCTGGTCACGCCCGGCTTGCCAAGCGGCACGGCGCGATAGAAGCACGAGCGGCGGCCGGTATGGCAGGCGGCGACCGCCTGCTCGACCTTGATCCACACGGCATCCTGATCGCAATCGACCCGCATCTCGACGACGCGTTGCACGTGTCCGGATGTTTCGCCCTTCTTCCACAGCACGCGGCGCGAGCGGCTGAAGTACCACGCCTCGCCGGTCGCGATGGTCTTGGCCAAGGCCTCAGCATTCATATGCGCGACCATGAGCACATCGCCGCCGGCCGCATCGGTTGCGACGCAGGTGACGAGACCGTCGGCGTCGAATTTCGGCGTCAGCGCCGATCCCTCTTCGAGATCGGCCTCCGTTCCGGGCGGCGCAAATGGTGACGTATCGGACAAGGCGGCCTCATGCTGGGCGTCCGCCGCGCCGCAAAGCAGGTCTGCAGCGAACGCGGTCGTCTCGCACATTGTCCGGCCGATGTCGAGACAAGCCTAGCTCGGCACCGCCTCCGCCGTCCTGAACTTCACCGGGATGGCGAGATAGTGCACGCCATTGGCGGCGGCCGGCGGAAACCGCCCGGCACGCATGTTGACCTGGATCGACGGCAACAGGAGCCGCGGCGCCGAAAGCGTCGCGTCGCGCGCGGTGCGCATGGCGACGAACTCGGCCTCGCTGACGCCCTCCCTGACGTGCACGTTGCGCGCCCGTTCCTCGCCGACCGTAGTCTCCCAGGCATAGACGTCGCGCCCGGGCGCCTTGTAGTCGTGGCACATGAACAGCCGGGTCTCCGGCGGCAGCGCGAGCAGCTCTCTGATCGAGCGATAGAGCCGATGCGGGTCGCCGCCGGGAAAGTCGGCGCGGGCCGTGCCGAAATCCGGCATGAACAGCGTATCGCCGACAAAGGCGGCATCCGCGATCTTGTAAGTGACGTCGGCCGGCGTGTGGCCCGGCGTGTAGATGACTTCGGCCACGAGATCGCCGATGCGGAAGCGCTCGCCGTCGGCGAACAGGCGGTCGAAATCGCTGCCGTCGGTCTTGAGGTCGGCGGCATTGAAGATCGGCCTGAATATCTGCTGCACGTCCTTGATGTGCTCGCCGATTCCGATCTTGGCGCCGGTCTTGCCCTTGACGTAAGGCGAGCCGGAAAGATGATCGGCATGGGCGTGCGTTTCGAGCGCCCAGACGACCTCAAAGCCCCGCTCGTGCGCCCGGCGCAGGATCGCCGCGACCGATCGGGTATCCACCTCGCCGCTGCTGCCGTCATAGTCGAGCACCGGATCGATGATCGCCGCCTTTCGCGTGGCGGGATCGGCGACCAGATAGCTCACGGTATTGGTGGGCTCGTCGAAGAATGCCTGGATGATGGGCTGTTGCCGCATGGTTCCAATCTCCTCTCGCTGTCTTGACATATATATTAGCTATCGCTAAATAAGCAATGTCTAATATATCTCGCGAGGAACAGGAACCGATATGAGCGCCGTCAAGCTGGACACCGAACGGCTCGAGCAGAAAGCGGCGGAAGTCGCCGCGATCCTGCGCGCGCTCGCCAACGAGCGCCGGCTGATGATTCTGTGCAAGCTCGTCGAATGGGGCGAAGCCAACGTCAACGCGCTGGCCGACGAAGTCGGCCTCTCGCAGTCGGCGCTGTCGCAGCATTTGGCGAAAATGCGCGAGGAAGGGCTCGTCAGCTACCGGCGCGAAAGCCAGACGCTGTGGTACCGCATCGCCGACCCGCGCATCGAGGAAATGTTCGGCGTGCTGCACCGCCTGTTCTGTGCCCCCGGCAAGACCGGCACCCGCCGGCGATAAGAAACCCAACGGAGCAATGTCATGCCGCTTCCCAAAATCACCCCGCAACAGGCGCACAAAATGCTGAGCGAAGGCGCGATCCTGCTCGACATTCGCGAGGCTGACGAATATGCCCGCGCGCACATCGACGGCGCCAGGCATCTGCCGCTGTCCAAACTCGACGCGGCCGACCTGCGCGTTCAGCACGGCATGCCCGTGATCTTCCACTGCCGCAGCGGCGCGCGCACCGCCGGCAATGCGCCCCGCCTCGCCGCCAAGGTCGGCGGATCCTGCGACGCTTTCATTGTCGACGGCGGCCTCGACGCCTGGCGAAAGGCGGGGCTTCCGGTCGTGACCGATCGCCGCCAGCCGCTCGAATTGCAGCGTCAGGTGCAGATCGGCGCCGGCAGCCTGGCATTCTTCGGCACCCTGCTCGGCCTCCTGGTTTCGCCGTGGTTCTTGGCCGTGCCGCTCTTCGTCGGCGCCGGCCTGATGACCGCCGGCATCACCGGCTTTTGCGGCATGGCCCGCCTGCTTGTGCACATGCCGTGGAATCGCGCGATCTATCAGCCGCAGATCTAGGATCGCGAGACCGGTATGGACCTCTCCACGGTACAAGCCGCGCTCAGCGTGATCAGCGGCGGGCTGGTCGGTTTCTCGCTCGGCCTTGTCGGCGGCGGCGGATCGATCCTGGCCGTTCCCCTGCTCATTTACGTGGTCGGCATTGCCAACCCGCATGTCGCCATCGGAACCAGCGCGATTGCGGTCGCCGCCAGCGCCGCCTTGAATCTCTGGAATCACGGCCGCGCCGGCAATGTGAAGTGGCGATGCGCGCTGGTGTTCGCCGGCGCCGGCGTGACCGGTGCGCTGATCGGCTCGACGATCGGCATATGGATCGACGGGCAGAAACTGCTGATGGCCTTTGCCGTTCTGATGCTGGCGGTGGCGGGCCTCATGCTGCGCAAGCGCGGGAGCACGGGCGACAGCCAAGTGAGACTCAATCGCGACAACCTGCCGTGGCTCCTGGCGATCGGGCTGGGCGCCGGATTGCTGTCGGGCTTCTTCGGCATCGGCGGCGGATTCCTGGTGGTGCCGGGCCTGATGCTGGCGACCAGCATGCCGATTCTCTATGCGGTCGGTTCTTCACTCGTTGCAGTGACCGCCTTCGGCCTCGCCACGGTCGCAAATTACGCGATGTCGGGACTGGTCGATTGGAGCGTCGCGGCGCTGTTTCTGACCGGAGGGGCGTTGGGCGGCCTCGCCGGCGCGACCGCAGCCAAGACGCTGGCGGAGCGCAGAGGCGTACTCAACACGGCGCTCGCGATGCTCATCGCGATGGTGGGGAGCTACATGCTCCTGCGCGGCTTGGTTTTCGCTTCGGCGTGAGAGCAGCGTTCGAACGACGGCTTTTGCACGTCAGCGTTTGACCGTGGCGCCGACCAGCATCATGAAGCGCATCTGATCGTCCGCATTGTCGCGGAACGTGCCCAGGAAACGTGTCGTCACCGTGGAGGCGCCGGGCTTCTTGACGCCGCGAATGGCCATGCAGGTATGTTCGGCTTCGACCATCACCGCAACGCCGTGCGGCTTGAGCACCTCATTGACCGCGGTCGCGACCTGCGAGGTGAGATGCTCCTGCGTCTGCAGCCGCCGCGCGTAAGTATCGACCAGGCGCGCGAGCTTGGACAACCCGACCACGCGCTCGACCGGCCGGTAGGCGACATGCGCCTTGCCGTAGAACGGCAGCATGTGATGCTCGCAATGCGAGGTGAAACGGATGTCGCGGATCAGCACGAAGTCGTCATAGGCTTCGCTCTCCCCGAAGGTGCGGGCGAGCGCATCGGCCGGCACTTCGACATAGCCGCGATAAAGCTCGTCCAGCGCGCCGATGACGCGCTTGGGAGTATCGACCAGGCCTTCGCGATTCGGATCGTCGCCGATATAGGCGATCAGTGCCCGGACGGCGGCCTCGGCCTCCTCGCGGGAGGGCCTTTTTTCGACCGGTGCTGGAGCGTTGTGGACGTGATCCGAAAACTGCTCGCGGGGCCAAGACTTGATGCTTGGCTTGATAACTGCGTCCATTCCTACTCCCAATCACCGACCCATCACCGGCGCCCATTGCCAGCCGCCTGCCGGAACTTCAAATTCGAAGCCACGCCGCCTATATAATGCTTTGCCGGCCGGAGACAACAAATCCCAGAAATAACCGTAATTTACGATGCTCGACGAGGTCTATAACAAGCGCATTATCGAACTTGCGGGCACGATCCCCCGGATCGGGCGGCTGCCGCAGCCGGACGCCTCGGCGACCGCGCTGTCGAAGCTGTGCGGCTCGACCGTGACCATCGACCTGAAGATGGACGGCGACACCGTCACCGATTTCGCCCATGAGGTGAAGGCCTGCGCGCTCGGCCAGGCCTCGTCCTCGATCATGGCGCGCAACATCATCGGCTCGAAAGCGAGCGAGTTGCGCGCCTTGCGCGAGGCCGTGCGCAAGATGCTCAAGGAGAACGGCGCGCCGCCGGCGAACGGCAAATGGGCCGACATCGCCGTGCTCGAGCCGGTGCGCGACTATAAGGCGCGCCATGCCTCGACGCTGTTGACCTTCGATGCGGTGGTCGACGCGATCGGGCAGATCGAGGCCAAACGGGCCGCGGGCACTGCCGGCCAAAACGGCGGCGGCGCCGGAGCGGCGGCCAAACAAACGGCAAAGTGACTTGCCGCCGGCCGGCCGCAGTGTCGCCGCGGCTTTTCGCCAAGGCGTGCGCAATTTGCCGCGCCTGTTCGGCCGCCGCTTGATCACCGCCTATCGCTATACGCTCTCCCCGCTCATCGGCTACGAGTGCCGGCATCTGCCGACCTGCTCGCATTATGCCGATGAGGCAATCGATCGCTTTGGGCTATGGGCCGGCGGCTGGATGACGCTGGCACGGCTGCTGCGCTGCCAGCCGTTCGGCACGTCGGGACTCGATTTCGTGCCCGATGCGGCGCCCGAAAATGCGCGCTGGTATCTGCCGTGGCGCTATGCCCGCTGGCGTGGGACGAATGACCGTCAGCCAATGACCCTCAGCCCTCGCCCCGACATACGCCACATCCACTAATGCCGGAGCGGCCAATGCTTCAATCTGAAACAGCTTCGCTCTACACGCCGAGATGACGGTGCAGCAGTTCCGGCTGCCCGCGCACTTTTTGCGCCGACAGTGACTCGACAATGTGGCCGTTGTGCATCACGTAAATGCGGTCGGCGAGCGTCATGGTCGCGGAAATATTCTGCTCCACGATCACAATGGTCTGTCCGGCTTCGGCGAGCGTCCGGCAGGTCGCCAGCAGATCGTGCACGATGATCGGCGCCAAGCCCTCGAACGGCTCGTCGAGCAGCAGGATTTTCGGCTCGCGCACCAGCGCGCGGGCGATCGCCAGCATCTGCTGCTCGCCGCCGGAGAGATCGGTGCCGCGGCTCAAGCGCCGCTCCTTGAGCCGCGGAAACATGTCGTAGACGCGCTCGAGCGGCCAGCGGCTCGTCGCCGTCAGCCCGGACAGGACGAGATTCTCCTCGACATTCAGGCTGCCGAAAATGCGCCGATCCTCATGAACCAGCTGCATGCCGGCCTGGGCGATGGCATGGCTCTTCTTCCCGGCGATCTCGACGCCGTCGAATACGATCGAACCGGTATTCGGGGTCACCACGCCCATCAGGCTCTTCAACGTCGTGGTCTTGCCCGCGCCGTTGCGGCCGAGCAGCGCCACCACCTCGTTGCGATCGACGGTCAGCGACACGTCGAACAGGATGTGGGAGTCGCCGTAATAGGTATTGAGCTTGTTGACCTCGAGCAGGCTCATGCCTCGTGCACTCCCCCGAGATACGCCTCCTGCACGGCCGCGTTGGTCTTGATCTCGGCCGGCGTGCCCTCCGCCAGCACGCGGCCCTCCTGCAGCACCGTGACGCGCTCGACCAGCTCGAACAGCGAGTCCATGTCATGGTCGACGATGATCATGGTGCGGTCCCGGCCGATCGACTTGAGGAGCTTCACCATCTCGACGCGTTCGAGCGGACTCATGCCGGCGAGCGGCTCGTCGAGCAGCAGGAGGCTCGGCGTCGTGGCAAGCGCAAGCCCGATCTCCAGCCTGCGCTTCTCGCCATAGGCCAGTTCGGACACCGGCAGGTCGGCGCGGTCGGCCAGATGCACGACCTTGAGCGTATCCTCGACGCGTTCGATCAAGCCTTTGACGCTGCCGATATGGCGCAACAGATCGAGACGAAACGGCCCGCGCTTTTCGGCGAGCGCCGCGATCGTCGCGTTCTCCCGCACGCTGAGCCGGTTGAACAGCTGGTTGACCTGATAGCTCTTCGTCAAACCGAGCTGGCACACCCGCGTCACGCCGAAGCCGGTGATATCGCGGCCCTCGAACACGATGCGCCCGGCGGTCGGCACCATCTCGCAGGTCAGCATCTTGAAGAAGGTGGATTTGCCCGCGCCGTTGGGGCCGATGATGCCGCGGACTTCGCCGCGCCGCACCGAGAAGTCGATACCGTTATTGGCGATCAGGCCGCCGAAGCGCTTGGTCAATCCTTCCGCGCGCAAAATGACGGCGCCGTCATCGGCGGACTTCAGCCGCCCCGACGACGGCGTCAAATGCGCGAGCGGCGCGCTACCTTCGGCCGCGATCGCGGCCGACGGCGATACCGCATGCGGGTCGGCCGGCTTGCGAGGCTTGGCCTGTCCGGCCGCGAGCCGAGCCAGATCCGCCACCCCGCCGACGATGCCGCGGCGCAGAAAACAGACGAGCAGCACGAACACGATCCCCAGCACCAGCTTCCAGGTCGCGCCGAGATGCAGCGATGTCTGGAAAAAATCGCTCAGGAAGAGCCAGACCGTGGCGCCGACCAGCGGACCGAACAGCGTGCCCGCGCCGCCGATCGCAGTCTGCATCACCAGCTGCCCCGACGTGTCGAACATGAAGGCGTCCGGCGGCATGAAGCCCTGCATGATGCCAAGGAGCCCGCCGGCGAAGCCGGCATAGGCGGCGGCGATGACGAAAGCGGTGAGCTTGTAGCCGTGAATGTTGTGGCCGACCGCGGCGGCGCGCAGCGGGTTGTCGCGAATAGCGCTCAAGATGGCGCCGACCGGCGATCGCACGATACGCAAGCCGATCACCATGCCGATGAAAAACCAGAACGCGAGAAAGACGTAAAGCCGCCGATCGCTGTCAAAATGAATGGTGGTGAAGCCGAGAGAGAGGCTCGGGGTCGGCACCCCGGGCAAGCCGTTCTCGCCGCCGGTATAGGCCGACAGCGGGTTGAATTCGACGAAGAAGAACACCTCGGCGATCGCGACCGTGATCATGGCGAAGTAGATGCCGGTGCGGCGCAACGCGATCAGTCCGACCGCATAGCCGATAGCCGCCGCCGCGATCATGCCGATGAACAGGGCCACGATGACGTTCGGGAAATTCAACACGGTCAGCAGATAGGCGGCGACCATGCCGCCGGCTCCGTAGAACGCCGACTGGCCGAACGACAACAGGCCGGTAAAGCCGAACAGGATGTCGAAGCCGATGCCGAACAGGCCCCAAACAAGGATGCGATTCACGGTCGTGGGCGCGAAGCCAAGATGGGGCAACACGAACGGCGCCACGATCAGGCCGGCCGCGATCAGCACTTCGATGAGGAAAGGATGTCGCTTGAGCATGCGATGACTGCGTTCACTCGCGGCCGGCCGTGCCGAGCAGGCCGTAAGGGCGAAATACCAGCACCAGCGTCATCGCCACGAACAGCATGACGTAGGCATAGCCCGGGTTGAACATCGAGGTGATGCTGATGATCTCGCCGGCGATCAGGCCGCCCAGCACCGCGCCGGGAAACGAGCCGACGCCGCCGATGACGACGACGACAAAGGTCTGCACCAGGATCGATTCGCCGACATCGGGCGCGATCGAGACGACCGGCGCGTTGACGATGCCGGCAAAACCCGCCGCCATGGCGCCGATGCCGAACACCAGCATGAACACCTTGTCGACGTCGATGCCCAGCGAATCGACCATCACTGAATCTTCGATACCGGCGCGGACGATCATGCCGATACGCGTGCGATAGAGCACGATGTAAAGCGCGACCAGCGCCACCGCGACGATGCCGAGCAAAGCAAGGCGGTAGGTCGGATAGAACATGAAACCGATCGGCGTGATCCCCAGCAGCGGCGCCGGCGGCGGCACCGACTTGGAAAGGCTGCCGAAGAAAAATCGCACCGTCTCAACGAAGACGATGCCAAGACCGAAAGTCACGAGCAGCTGATCCTCGTGCGGCCTCTTGTAGAAGTGGCGGATGACGACACGTTCCATCGCCACGCCAACCAGCATGACGAACAGAGCGCCGGCGATGACCGCGGCGACAAAGGAGCCGGTATAGGTGAAGGCGACCCAGCCGGCGTAACCGCCGAGCATGAACATGGCGCCGTGCGCGAGGTTGAGCACGCCGAGCGTGCCGTAGATGATCGTCAGGCCCGACGAGATCAGCGCCAAAAGCGCACCCAGCACAATTCCGTTGAAACATTGCGAGATAAAGTTGGGCCAGTTGACCACGCTGTTATCCCCACGCCGTTTTTCACGTCCGGATTCATCCCGGACAGCCACGGTTTGTTGTAACCGGCAAAACAGCCGGGCTAAAGGGGCGAAGAGCGCGCTTCGCCGTTTGGCCCGGCCATGATGGAATTAAGGCCCTCGCCGCGACGCAATGCGGAGAGGGCCGGGTGATCAAGTGTAATCACCGAGGTTGCAGCCGAACGCGTCGGGCTTCTGCATGAGCGGCGCGCCGGGCACGATTTCCACGACCTCCCAGTAGTCTTCCTTGTTCTTCATGTCCTTGGGCGCCTTGCCGCGGACGATGATGACCGGACGGACCAGCTGGTGATCTTCGGGGCGGAAATGCACGTCACCGACCGTGGAGTCGAACGACTCGCCCTTTTCGTAGGTCCTGATGACATCGGGCGGGTAGAAGGTGCCGGCCTCCGAGACCATGCGCGCCCATATGGCGAATTGCATATAGGCGTTATTGGCACCCCATTCAGGCTTGTAGCCGTACTTCTTGTCGAAGGCCTCGACGAACATCTTCGCCAGCGGATACTTGTCATCCAGCGTCCACCAGAAATCAGTGGCAGCAAAGACGCCCTCGGTGAGTTCCGGCCCTACTTCCTTGGCGAGGAAGGGGATCTGATAGGGAATCACCATGCTCATCTTCGGCGTGAGGCCAAACTGCTTGGCCTGCTGGATCGACAGCACCGCATCGCGGCCCCAGTTCACGTTGATGATGAACTCGGCGCCGGAATTGGCGATGTTGGTCAGATACTGGCTGAAGTCCTGAGTGCCGAGCGGCGAGATCTGGTTGGTCACCATGGTCCAGCCGGCGTTCTTGCTCAGATAGTCGTTCACCGACTTGGTCACGGTGTGACCATAAGTGTAGTCCGGCGTCATGAACGCGGCCTTGCGGTTCTTGCCGAAGTTCTTCACCAGCACCGGGCCGATCGCATTGGCCGCAGTCTCCCCGTAGAAGCACTGGCGGAACGAATAACGCGAGCAATCCTTGCCGGTCGTGTCGTTGGAGCCCGAGATCGCCACCAGATAGAGAATTTTCTCGCGCTCGGCGAACTTGTTGAGCGCCACCGCCACGGCCGAAGACGTCGAACCCGTCATCGCAACAATCTTGTTGTCGTTGATAAAGGTCTGCTGCTCCTGCACGGCGTCGTTCGGCTTGGCGCCGCTGTCGGCGACGACGAGATTCACCTGCTTGCCGAGCAAGCCCTTGCTGACCTTGGGCGCGATCTTCTTGATCAGCGGGTGACCCTCGTTGATGTGCTCGACGGCGAGCTGCATGCCCTTGAGCTCATCCTCGCCCTGCACGGCATAGGCGCCGGTCCGCGGCACCGTCGCGCCGATGGTGACGGTCGGTCCCTGGGAGCCGGCCGGCCACGTGCCGAGCGGCGGCTTGTCTTCGGCATAAGCCGGCGCGAAGCCGAACTTGTGCGGGCCGGCCAATGAAATCGCGCCGAGCCCGGCACCTGTCGCTGCCGCCGTGTGCAACAGGCGGCGCCGCGACAACGGCTTGGAAAATGCTTGGGTCTCTTTGGTCACGTGTTCCTCCGATTGTGCGTTCTGTTGTTCTAGAATACACGGTCGCACGTCGCGACAGAGTGTTCTGCTCGCAAGGCCGCATGGGGCGATGGACTGCGAGCGAGTTCAATTCTCGCACTTTATCGGCCGGATATCGCGGCAATTCTGCGAGATTTTGCCGCAATAATACGAAAGACGTAGACGGAGAAAGAACTGTCGCGGCGAGATCTCAAAATCCCGCGGAGGCAAAGCGGAATTGGCGCATTTCTCTCGTCAGGGTTTCGAACGGCGGGCCGAGCGCCGCGAGCCGTGCCAGGAGCCAAGTGCCAGGAGCCAAGTGCCAGGAACCAGGAATTTACAGCGCGCCGGGGCCCGGCAACGATTGCCATGAATCAACCGTGAACATATATTCGCTGCGCAAGTTGAAATGATTGATTCTAGGCGCATCGCTTACGCTGCACCTTGTAGGCAGCGAGTGAGCAACAGGAGTGAAGAATGGTCGCCGTGACCTTTCCCGACGGCGCATGTCGGGACTACCCCCCAAACACCACCGGCCTCGACATTGCCAAAGGCATTTCGCCGTCGCTTGCCAAGCGGACGGTGGCGATGGCGCTCGACGGCAAGCTGGCCGATCTCACCGATCCGATCGCGTACGACGCCAAGATCGAGTTTCTCACCCGGGAGGACCCGCGAGCGCTGGAGCTCATTCGCCACGATGCCGCGCATGTGCTCGCCGAAGCGGTGCAGAGCCTGTGGCCCGGCACCCAAGTCACCATCGGTCCGGTGATCGACAACGGCTTCTATTACGACTTCTTCCGCAACGAGCCGTTCACGCCGGAGGATTTCGCGGCAATCGAAAAGCGGATGCGCGAGATCATCGCGCGCGACAAAGCCTTCACCAAAGAAGTGTGGTCGCGCGACCAGGCGAAGAAGGTGTTTCGCGACAAGGGCGAGTTGTTCAAGGTCGAGCTGGTCGACGTCATTCCCGCGGATCAGCAGATCAATATCTACAAGCAGGGCGACTGGTTCGATCTGTGCCGCGGTCCGCACATGACCTCGACCGGCAAGGTCGGCAATGCGTTCAAGCTGCTCAAGGTCGCGGGCGCCTATTGGCGCGGCGATTCAAAACGCGAAATGCTCTCCCGCATCTACGGCACCGCCTTCGCCAAGCAGGACGAGCTCGACGCTTATCTGAAGCAGCTCGAAGAGGCCGAGAAGCGCGACCATCGCCGCCTCGGCCGCGAGATGGATCTGTTTCACTTCCAGGAAGAAGCGCCCGGCTCGGTGTTCTGGCATCCCAAAGGCTGGACGCTGTTTCAGACGCTCGAGGCCTATATCCGCCGCCGCCAGGCTGACGCCGGCTATGCCGAGGTCAATGCGCCGCAGCTCATCGACTCCTCGCTGTGGGTCGCCTCGGGCCACATGGCGACGTTCCGCGACGGCATGTTCCTGGTGCAGCCGCGCGAGGAAGACGAGCGCACCTTCGTGGTCAAGCCGATGAACTGCCCGGGCCACATCCAGATCTTCAAGAACGGGTTGAAGTCCTATCGCGATCTGCCGTTCAAGCTCGCCGAGTTCGGCAAGGTGCACCGCTTCGAGCCGTCCGGCGCCCTGCACGGGCTGATGCGGGTGCGCGCCTTCACACAGGACGACGCGCATGTCTTCATCACCGAGGAACAGATCGCCGAAGAAGTCATCAAGGTCAACGATCTGATCCTGACCATCTACCAAGACTTCGGCTTCGACGACGTGCGCATCAAATTCTCCGACCGCCCCGACAAGCGCATCGGCGACGATGCGGTGTGGGACAAGGCCGAGGCCGCGCTGATGAAGGCGCTCGAAACTTCGGGGCGGCCGTGGACGCTCAACAAAGGCGAAGGCGCGTTCTACGGGCCCAAGCTCGAATATGTGCTGCGCGACGCCATCGGCCGCGACTGGCAATGCGGCACCGTGCAGGTCGATCTCAATATGCCGGGCCGGCTCGGCGCCTTCTATATCGACGAGCATTCCGACAAGGTGACGCCGGTGATGCTGCATCGGGCCATGTTCGGCTCGCTCGAACGCTTCACCGGGATCATGATCGAGCATTATGCCGGGCACCTGCCGCTGTGGCTGTCGCCGGTGCAGGCCGTGATCGCCACCATCACCTCGGATGCCGACGCGTATGCGCGCGACGCGTTCGCGGCCGCGCGTGCGCTTGGCTTGCGCGTCGAAAGCGACCTGCGCAACGAGAAGATCAATTACAAAGTGCGCGAGCACTCGCTGGCGAAAGTCCCGGTGCTGCTCGTCGTCGGCAAGAAAGAAGCCGCCGAGCGCACCGTCTCGATCCGCCGCCTCGGCAGCGAGAAGCAGCAGACCATGCCGCTCGACGCCGCGCTCGCAGTGCTGGCGCAGGAAGCCGTGCCGCCGGACGTGAAGCGGGTGAAGAAGGCGGCGTGATCGCGCCTATTCGCGATGTGTGGACCCCTGTCCGGCGTTCGAAGGCCAAGCGGACATCGAATTGGCCGGGCTGAACGTGGCTCAATGACCCAGCTCCGGCTTTGCCGGACCCCCATTCCACCCGTCGGTATTCCCTGATGTAATCGCTGGTAGCGGCGAACCGGGAAGGGGGCCCAGGAAGGTATGCGTGTCGGCGCAAACTGGACGTGAAAAAGACCTCCCGGATGGGGGCAAGACTGGCGCGCTGATCCGCGCGCTGGATTGGTCCAAGACCAGCTTGGGACCGATCTCGGCTTGGCCTTCACATCTCAAAGTCACCGTCAGCCTTATCCTGCCGGCCCAGGCACAAATCGTGCTGTTCTGGGGTCCAGAGTTCGTGGCCTTGTACAATGACGCCTACGCGCCGACGATCGGCAACAAACATCCAGAGGCACTCGGTCGGCCCGCGCGGGAGAACTGGGCGGAGCTGTGGGACGACCTCGAGCCCCTGCTGCGGCGCGTTCTCGAGACCGGCGAGACGGTATTCGCCAAGGATCGCCCCTTCTACATCGAGCGGCATGGCTACCCGGAAAACGTGCACTTCGACATCTCCTACTCTCCTGTTCGCGACGATGCGGGCAAAGTCGACGGCGTCCTCTGTATCGTGAGCGAGACGACCGAGCGCGTCATCGCGCAAGAACGTCAACGCCTGCTGCTTCGGGAGACGAACCACCGGCTGAAGAACTTGTTCGCCATGGTCGACGCCATGATCACCCTGAGCGTGCGATCGGCCCGGACGCCGCAGGAGTTCGCCCAAGCGCTTCGTGGCCGGCTCGCCGCGCTGCTGCGGGCCAAAGAACTCGTGCGGCCGGGGATCATCGGCACGGAACAAGCGGCAAGCGAGCGCACGACGGTCGATGCGCTTGTGCGAACGATTTTGCAGCCCTACGACGACGACAGATTTCGCGAACGCATCAGCGTAATTGGCCCCGATGTATCGGTCGGAGCGAAGGCGGTAACCAGCCTCGCCTTGGCGCTGCATGAGAGCGCAACGAACGCCGTCAAATACGGCGCACTTTCAGAGCCGGATGGCGGGATCCGCATCAAGTGGGAGACGCACGGCGGCGACTTCCGTCTGGAGTGGGAAGAAACCGGCGGCCCCGCGATTGTCGTCGCTCCAAACGCCCGAGGCTTCGGCAGCCTTCTTGCCGAACGCAGCATCATCAGTCAGCTTGGCGGCAAGATCGAGTACGACTGGCAACGGAACGGCCTCAAGCTGCGATTGACGGTTCCGTTGAATCGGCTTTCGGTCTGAGGCCGCGACGCGAGCCAAAGCGGCGTGTCGATCCACAGCCTGCAGCGCAGATCGCGACTGCCGACTAGTGCGTCAGCACCTCGACCTCGCCGTCGACGCCGGTGATGACCTTGAAATCGCGCTGGAAGGTGCGGCTGTCGTTGCGGGCGATGACGTGATAGTCGCCTTCGGCAAGCACGAGGCGCGGAAAGGCGCCGATCGATTCCTTGATCACGTCGCCGCCCGGCGTCAGCACCGTCCATTGCGTATTGGCGAGCGCCTCGCCGCCGGGATTGTTGACGAGCTTGAGCGTGATCACCGCGGCGCGGTGCGTCACCACGATGTCGATAAGCTTGGCGGCGTCGACATGCACGTCGGAGCGCACCACCGAATTGCCGTCGCCGTAATTGGAGACGATGTTGTAGGTGCCTTCCGGCAGCAGCACGACGTCGCCGGTCATGACATTCTGCGCGATCGGGCGGCGGTCGGACGTGTTGGTGTCGAACTGGCTGCCCTTGAAGATGTCGAACGAAATTTGTCCCGGCGGAATCTTCACGTCGCCGACGCGGCCCTCGAGCCGGATGCCGCCGGCTGGAATGTCCAGCACTTCGCGCACGCTATCGCTGCGCAATTGCACCGACTTCGCTGCACTGGCGAGGCCGAGGCTCGCATGCACGACGTAGCTGCCGGGCGGCAGCACGAAAGTCGGCGTGGCGCTGCGATCTTCCTTGATCAGCGGGAACAACCCGGTGGCGTCGGGCTTCGCCGCATATACCCGCCAGATCAGGCCGCCGCTGATCGCGGCCGCGTCCTTGCCGAAACGCGCGGCAACGGCCAGAGCGACGCGCCCGGCCGGGACCGCGGGCATGGTCTGTGCGAGCGGCGGCCCGAGCGGCGCGGCCGGCGCCCCGAGCGGCGACGGATTGACGATGGAGGCGCCGGGCGATCCGACGCCGCCGACCAGCGGTACCGACGCGGTCGACTGCGGCGCCGCGAGGTTGCGGGTTTGCGCGCGCGCCGGCGCGGACAACACGCCAAGCGCTATGGCAAACATAATGCCAGCCGCTACGGCAATCCCGGCACCGCTGCGCGAAGCTGTCACGTCCCATCCCAACATCGCGGCTTTTGTCGATCTCAATCACGGCAATTTCAAGCCCCGCGCGCCGTATCTGCTGCTTGATTGGACCGGGCAGAACTTCGCCGGATGTGGCTGACTTCCTGCCCCTTTTCACCTTATCCTCGCGTGGCAGCGCGTCCGTTCAGCGTCCGTGAGGAATCCAGGTGAGTCCAACCGACATCGTGCCGAAACCCGTTGCGACAGAGCGGCCCGGCGTGAAATCCGAAATGCCATCCATCGGTCTCGTGCTCGGCAGCGGCGCCGCGCGCGGCTTCGCCCATATCGGCGTGATCCGCACGCTGCTCGCGAACGGGATCAAGCCGGACGTCATCGTCGGGACCTCGATGGGCGCACTGGTCGGCGGCTGCTACGCCACCGGACAACTCGACATGCTCGAAGACTGGGCGCGCTCCCTGAACATGCGGCGCGTCATCAGCTATCTCGATGTGAGGATCGGCGGCTCGGGCCTGATCGGCGGCGGCCGGCTGAGCAGCAAGCTCGAAGAGTCGATCGGCACCGGCAACATCGAGGATCTGCCGATCCGCTTCGCGGCGATCGCAACGGAAATCGGCACCGGCCATGAAGTCTGGCTGACGCGCGGCTCGCTGGCGCTGGCGCTGCGCGCCTCCTACGCGCTGCCCGGCATATTCCCGCCGGTTCGCATGGGCGGACGCTGGCTGGTCGACGGCGCTTTGGTCAACCCGGTGCCGGTGTCGGCAGCGCGCGCCTTCGGTGCGCGCGTCGTCATCGCCGTCAACATGGACGCCGACCGTTTCGGCCGCGGCGCCACCATCGCCAGCCACGGCTCGGATCCCGGTGACATCGCCGCGCTCGCGCCGCCCTCGCCGGCGCGCAACGGCTTCGCGCGGCTGCGCGGCATATTCGGCGCCGAGCGCGCGCTCAAGCGCGAAATCATCGCCGGCACGAACCGGCCGAGCTTCTCAACGGTGATGATTGAATCGTTCAACATCATGCAGGATCGCCTCACCCGCATGCGACTTGCCGGCGATCCGCCCGACATCCACATCACCCCGCGCATCGGCCATATCGGCTGGCTCGATTTTCACCATGCCGGGGAAACGATCGAGGTCGGACGGGTGGCGACGGAAAAAGCGCTCGAGTCGATCAATCAATCGATCGCCGATCTGAGTTGACGCGCCTTGATCTGAGCCGACGCACCTCGCGGCGATTAGCGCGAAGGCGACAGTTGCGCGCAGCCGGTCTGGCAGCTGATCTGCGCACTGGTGCAGCCGAGCTGACACGACGTGCCGATTCCAGTTCCCGTTCCTGCCGTAGAGGTTTGCGCCGCGATCGAGGCGCCGCTCGCCCCCGGCAGGATACATGTCGTCTGGCAGCTTGCGGCCGTCGAATTGCATCTCATCATGCAATTGGTGACGGTCGAGGTCACGGTCGATGTCTGGGGCGTGACGGGCTGCGACTGCTCCTGAGCAAGGACAATGCCGGGAAGCATGGCTGCCAAGAGCGCAGCCGAAACAGCCGATGCCGTCGTCACGCGCCGCATGATGCTCTCCTCAACGCTTTCGACGCAGCTGTCAGGCCGTCAGGATGTAGTCGTGCATCGCCGCGGAATCGCTTTCCATCTGATGCAGGCGATGTTTGACGACGTCGCCGATCGAGATGAGGCCGACCGCCCGGCCCTGGTCCACGACCGGAACGTGGCGGAATTTGCCCTCGGTCATGCGTTCCATGATGCTCGTGACCGTCTCGCTCTCGGTGCATGTCGAGACTTTTCGCGTCATGGTTTGACTGACCGGCTCGCCCAAAGCCGCCGAGCCGTGCTCGGCCAGCGCGCGAACGATGTCGCGTTCCGACAAAATGCCGGCAATGCGGCGGTCCGCGCCGAGGATCAGCACGGCGCCGATGCGCTTTTCGGCAAGAAGCGCGACAGCCGACGCCAGGCTCGCGCTCGGTTCTATGCTGACGACCTCGCGGCCTTTGCCGGCGAGGATAGAGTTCACAGTCGTCATCGTGGCCTCCCTGCTGCGCTGCGCCGCGCCGCGTGGATGTTTTCCGCGCGCGGATCGCGGCCTACCCTCATCGCTCGACCGCGCGTGATGGCCGACGGGTCGGTGAAGGTTAGAGAGTCAACTGCGCTCGATGGCGCCGGGTTCCGCCGGTGACGGCCGACAAATGCGCTGCGGCGCAATATGCGGCGCGGCGGCGCAGCATCCGCCGCCCCGCCGCAACGTCACGAGCCGGTTGTTTCCGTATCGAGCGCGGCCCGCGGCACGGCCGGATCGAAAGCCGAGAACAGGAACAGGCCGGCGAAAAATCCGCCGACATGGGCCTGCCAGGCGATGTCCTGTCCCGCCTCCGTGCCGAACGACACGGTGCCTAAACCGAACAAGGCGTTCAGGCCGAGCCAGACCGCGAGGAACAGGAGAAAGCGTGGATCGCGCAACGTTGCGCCAAGCGGCACCGCCGGCACCCGGTAGGCGGCATCGGCGCCCATGCGAAACGTGGCGAGCGGGCCGCCTTGCTGAAAGACGAAGCGCATCGCCGCCGCCATCGCACCCGACACGGCCGCCGATGCGCCGATCATCGGCACGAGCGCGCCCCAATGACTGACGAGATGGGCGAAGGCACCGGCTGCCGACATCACCAGCATGAAGAGGACGTAACGCCAGGCGCCGAACCGGCGCGCCAGCGCGGTGGCGAACGGCAAGAGCCAGGCGAGATTGAGTCCGAGGTGCATGAGATCGGCATGCAGAAACGCGTAGGTGAAGAAAGTCCACAGATCCGCAGCGAATCCGCCCGGCAGCGCGGTCGCCGCGATATTGCTGCCGTAGCGGGCGGGGATAAAGGCGAAGGTCAGGAGGAATTGCAGGTCCTGCTCGTCGGTCAAGACGAGCATGCGCAGCGCATGCACCAGCACCAGCACGACGACCGTCGCAATGACGACGGCCGGCACATTGAAGATCGGCTCACGAATGCGGGGTTCGGCGAATTGCGTCACGAAGTCCAGAGTCCTCACCTGCGTCCTCGGTTGCCGAGATAAGCGGACGCTGCCCCCGGAGCAAGCGGGTGTGTCGATAAGGGCGGCCGATCGCCGGCAGGCCCCCCGAGGTTCAAAAAAAGCAAGGGGGAGGACCGAAAAGTCCTCCCCCTTGCCTACGCGCGGGGTTCCGCGGCGACGCCATCGATTTCAGGCAAGTCCTGATTCAGGCAAGTCCCGATTCAGGCAAGTCCTGAAATTTTCTGGCGTCGGTCACATCCCTACGCCTCCCTTTGTCGGCTCAGAACCGCCGGCGAACGCGGCGGCCAAAAGAACAGCAAGAAGAGAAACGGCCGGAAGGAAACAAGTCGGCCTTGCGTGACGACACCCTAAGCAGCTACCGCTCGGCGGCCAATGTCAACGTTTTGTTAATGTTAATTTTGCGCTAGCGCCCCCGCCTGTGAGCCGCGCGATGCCGCGGCACACCCCCTGCTCCTCCTCACCCGGCAAGGCCGCGCGCCGTCAGACCTGTCCCGTTTGGAGACAAGTCGACAGCGCCGGCACCCGCTTACAGGGAGTGAGCGACCATGAAACATGCGGCGAGCCGCGAACTTTACGCGTATTGGGACGAGCGCCGGGGCAGCCGGCCGGCCCCCGAGCGCGCCGATATCGAGCCCGGCGCCATCCGCCATGTGCTCGGCGACGCTTTCATCCTCGGCCTCGACGCCCGCGCCGGACATCGGTTTCGCCTGGCCGGCACCCGGATCTGCGCTCTGTTCGGCCGTGAGCTCAAGAGCGAGTCCTTCATCGGTCTATGGACGGCAGCAAGCCAGCCGACGATCACGAGTCTCATGACCATTCTCGAATCGGAACAAGTCGGCACCGTTGCCGGCGTAACCGCGCGGAACATCGACGGCGAGCTGATCGATCTCGAGCTCCTGCTGCTGCCACTGAGTTCCACACGACCGAGCCTCGCCCGTGCGCTTGGCGTTCTGGCGCCGCTCGAGACGCCGCATTGGCTGGGGTTGAGGCCGATCGGCGCGCTCACGCTCGGGCCGCGCCGGCACCTTGGTGCGGAACTCGAGACGCGACTGCTGCCGCGGTTCATGGCGTCACGGCGCAGCCGGTTGCGCCGACAATTGGTCGTCCATGACGGCGGCGCGGCTAACGGACCGTTAAGACCGCCCGCCTAGGTTTCATCTTGCCGTGACAAGCAAAGTGAACAAGCGTGGCGTTAGCGGAGCGACTCCCGAGTCTGAAAGCCCTGAGCGAGGATCGCCGCCGCCATCAGCGCGTGCAGGTGAACCTGCTCGGCCGCTATATGTTGGCCGACCGCCGCGAATTTCCTTGCCAGGTCGTTAACATGTCGCCGGGCGGCATGGCGCTGATCGCGCCGGTGACCGGCGCTCCCGGCGAACGCGTCATTGCCTATGTCGATCATCTGGGCCGGCTCGAGGGCCGGATCGCGCGGCTGTTCCAGAACGGCTTCGCCATGACGATCGCGGCGACCGAGCGCAAACGCGACAAGCTCGCCGCGCAGCTGACCTGGCTCGCCAACCGCCACCTCCTCGCCTCGCCGGAAGACCGCCGCCACGGCCGCCGCGTGCCGCGCAACCCGGCCGGCCGCCTCATTCTGCCCAATGGCGTCAACCTGACTTGCCGCATCATCGACGTCTCGGAATCCGGTGCCGGCATCGCGACCGACCAGCGGCCGGCGATCGGTGCGCTGGTAACGCTCGGCAAGATCCAGGGCCGGGTGGTGCGGCACCTGGAAGAAGGCTTCGCCATCGAGTTCACCCGCCTGCAGCATCCGGACTTCGTCGAAGAGAACGTGAGCGGCGGGTAAACGTCTTCCCCACAATTGACACTTGCCCGGCGGTACCCCGCGGCGCCGCCCATGCGGTTGCGCCCGCGACGGATGGTATCGGCCGCCCGCCGTCCCGCCCGGACGACAGCACGGAAGTCCGCATGGCAGCGCCATAAGTGCGCGAGAGATAAAATTTGAATCAAAATAGAATAGTTGGATTTTTATACTATATTCAATTGAATGAGCTGCAGTTTTGACTGCATCTTGATCTGACTTTACTTCAAATTGCCGCCCGCTACTTAGCGGCGCCGCAAAAGCTTTGTGGGAAACGTGGCCCCGACGAGATGGGAAGGGGTCACAATGCGTGCCGATCCAAAAACAATTCTCATGCGCAGCGCGGCTGCGGGCATGACCGTGCTCGCGCTGATGATTGCGCCGTCAGGCGGCAACGCCGCGGAACGCCCGCAATACATCGCGGTCGGCGCCATAACCCGCGCGCCCATCGGCTGGGTCGGGTTCTGCATCGAATACAATCCGGAATGCAAGACGACGCCGTCGGTGCCGCGCGACGTCGTGCTCTCCGCCGACGCCTGGAAGGATCTGCAGCGCGTTAATCTGTGGGTAAACACCAATATCAAGCCGATGACCGACATGGATCATTGGGGTGTCGTCGAACGCTGGAACTATCCCGACGACGGTTATGGCGATTGCGAGGACTACGTGCTCGAGAAGCGCCGCATGCTGGTGAAGGCGGGCTGGCCGCGCGAGGCGCTGCTGATCACGGTGGTGCGCGATCACAACGGCGACGGCCATGCCGTGCTCACGGTCAAGACCGACAAAGGCGAGTTCATCCTCGACAACGAGACCGACGACGTCCTGCCCTGGACCGAGACCGGCTATCGCTTCGTGAAGCGCCAGTCGCAGTCCGATCCGAATACCTGGGTTTCGCTCGGCGACGGCAGCCCGGCGCCGGCCACCGCCTCGGCGCGCTGAGCATGCGCACGCGAAAAGTCTAAGGCAACGAACGCAAGAACGCAGACAAGAACGCGGACAGGAAACACACAAGGAGCTACGCGACCCCGGTCACGTCCCCACCCCTCCCCGTCCCCAGACCGGGTTCGCGCGCGGCCAGCCTCCCCCAGGGCTGGCCGCACCTTTTTGGGGTTCGGCGCAATCCGCATTGGCGGAATCGCCAGCCAATAGATTGGCGCGCAGTCCGCATAAACGCCGCGTAAAATAACGCACCTTGCGCGGCATTGCGCCACTCGCACGCGGGCCTTTGTCGGTTTGTTTGCATCACGCTCTCCGCTATCGTTGCCGACGGCGGCGGATCGCCGTCGAGAGCGCGCGCACCGGGACGGGCGCCCGTCGCTTTCGTATCAGGGGAGTCCAAAGCGGCATGATTGCACTGGTGCGGATCGCGCTGCGACGACCCTATACCTTCATTGTGCTCGCGCTCTTCATCCTGATCATCGGGCCGCTCGCGGCGCTGCGCACGCCCGTCGATATCTTTCCTGATATCCGCATCCCAGTGATCGCGATCGTTTGGCAATATACCGGCTTGCAGCCCGCCGACATGGCGGGCCGGATCACCACCCAGTCGCAACGCGCGCTGACGACCACGGTCAACGACATCGAGCATATCGAGGCGACGTCCTATAACGGCCTCGGCATCATCAAGGTCTTTTTCCAGCCGAATGCCGACATCCGCCTAGCCAATGCGCAGATCACGGCGATCTCGCAGACCCAACTCAAGCAGATGCCGCCCAATACGACGCCGCCGCTCATTCTCAACTACAATGCATCGACGGTTCCTATCATTCAGCTTGCGTTGTCGGGCTCGGGACTGTCGGAGCAAGCGCTCGCTGATATCGGGCTCAATACGCTGCGCACGCCGCTCGTCACCGTGCCCGGCGCCGGCATTCCTCTGCCTTACGGCGGCAAGCTGCGTCAGGTCCAGATCGATCTCGACACCCGCGCGATGCAGGCCCGCGGCCTGTCTGGCCAGGACGTCGCCAATGCGCTGGCGGCGCAGAACCTGATCACGCCGGTCGGCACGCAAAAGGTCGGCTCGTTCGAATACGCCATCGAACTCAACGACGCGCCGGCCGTCATTTCCGATCTCGGCGACCTGCCGATCAAGCGCGTCAACGGCGCGATCGTCTACATCCACGATGTCGCGCATGTTCGTGACGGCAATCCGCCGCAAACCAACATCGTGCACGTCGAGGGCAATCGCTCGGTGCTGATGCAGGTCCTCAAGAACGGCTCGGTCTCGACGCTCGCCATTATCGACGGCATCAAGCAAAAGCTGGCCGAGGTTCGGGACATTCTGCCGCCGGCACTGAAAGTCGCGCTGATCGGCGATCAGTCGATCTTCATCAAAGCCGCCGTCTCCAGCGTCGTCCGCGAAGGCGTCATAGCCGCAGCGCTGACCAGCCTGATGATTCTCATCTTCCTCGGCAGCTGGCGTTCGACCTTGATCATCGCGACCTCGATCCCGCTGTCGGTGCTCGGCTCGATCGCGACACTCTCGGCGCTCGGCGAAACGCTCAACATCATGACGCTCGGCGGCCTCGCGCTCGCCGTCGGCATTCTGGTCGACGACGCCACGGTGACGATCGAGAACATCAATTATCATTTGGAGCAGGGCAAGGAGGTCGAGACCGCCATTATGGACGGCGCCGCGCAGATCGTGACGCCCGCCTTCGTCTCGCTGCTGTGCATCTGCATCGTGTTCGTGCCGATGTTCTTCCTGCCGGGCGTGGCGCGTTTTCTGTTCGTGCCCATGGCCGAGGCCGTGATGTCGGCCATGGTCTGTTCCTTCATTCTGTCACGCACGCTCGTGCCGACCATGGCGAATTATCTGCTGCGCAAGCACGCGCCGCACACCGACATGCACGGCCTCGACGGTCCGCTGCCGCCGTCGCGCAATCCGCTGGTGCGGATACAGCGCGCCTTCGAGCGCAGGTTCGAGGCCGTCCGCCTCGTCTATCGCGACCTTCTGGCCATGGCGCTGCACCACCGCGCCGTCTTTGCCGGCGGTTTTCTCGCCGTCGTCTTCGGCTCATTCGCGCTGACGCCGTTCCTCGGCCGCGATTTCTTCCCGACGGTGGACGCCGGGCAGATTCTCATGCATGCGCGCACCCGCGTCGGCACCCGGGTCGAGGAAACCGCCGAGCAGTTCGCCGACATCGAAAAGGCCATCCGGCAGATCATTCCGCCGGAGGAACTGTCGACGCTCGTCGACAATATCGGGCTGCCGACCAGCGGCATCAACACGACCTACAACAACAGCGGCACGATCGGCACGGCGGACGGCGACGTTCAGATCAAGCTGAGCGAGGACCATCACCCGACCGCCGGCTATGTCCGCACCTTGCGCGAAGAACTGCCGCGGCGTTTTCCGGGCGTCACCTTTTCATTCCTGCCTGCCGACATCATCAGCCAAATCCTCAATTTCGGCGCCCCCGCCCCCATCGATCTGCAGGTCCGCGGACCCGACCTCGACGTCGATTTCGGCTACGCGCAAAAGCTGCTGCGCAAGCTCCGGCACGTTCCAGGGCTTGTCGACGCACGGATTCAGCAGTCGCTGGACAATCCGGCTCTCACCGTCAATGTCGATCGCACCCGCGCCGAATTCGTCGGCGTGACGGAGCGCGATGTCACCAACAGCATGGTGGTCGATCTCGCGGGATCGAGCCAGGTCGCGCCGACCTACTGGCTCAATCCCGATAACGGCGTGAACTACCCGATCGTGATGCAGACTCCGCAATATCAGATGGACTCGCTGAACGCGCTCGAGGACTTGCCGGTCACCGCGGCCGGAGCGGCATCGCAAACGCTCGGCGCCCTCGCGACCATCTCGCGCGTGACCGCGCCTGCGGTCTATTCGCAATACAACATCATGCCGATGGTCCAAATCTACGGCACCACCCAAGACCGCGATCTCGGCGCTGTCGCCGACGACGTTCAGCGCATCGTCAACGACGGCGCGAACAGCCAGCCAAAAGGCGTACAGGTCGCCCTGCTCGGCCAGGTTACGACCATGAACAGCGCTTTCGCCGGACTGCTGTTCGGCCTGTTCGGCGCCGTGGTGCTGATCTATCTTTTGATCGTCGTCAATTTCCAATCCTGGGGCGATCCGTTCGTCATCATCACGGCGCTGCCGGCGGCGCTCGCCGGCATCGTATGGATGCTGTTTGCGACCCATACCACGCTGTCGGTACCGGCGCTGACGGGCGCCATCATGTGCATGGGCGTGGCCACCGCGAACAGCGTTCTTGTCATCAGCTTCGCGCGCGAGCAGCTGGAAAAAACCGGGGACGCCGTCGCGGCCGCACTGGAGGCGGGATTCGTCCGTTTCCGCCCCGTTCTGATGACGGCGCTCGCCATGATCATCGGCATGGCGCCCATGGCGCTCGGGCTCGGCGAAGGCGGCGAACAGAATGCGCCGCTCGGCCGCGCCGTCGTCGGCGGGCTGATCTGCGCGACCGTCGCAACGCTGATGTTCGTCCCTGTCGTGTTCAGCATCCTTCACGAGCGTCGCGGCAAGAGGACCGCCGCGGCGATTGGAGAGCCAAATGTCATCTGAGACCGGTTCGCGCGAGACCGCCCCGGCGCCGCCTGCCCGATCCGTGTCGCGCCGGGCGCTGTGGATCGCCAGCGTCGTTGTCGCGACGCTTGCCGGTTTTGTCATCGTCATGGGCTTGGCGACACGCCGCATGGCCGATGCGAAACTGCGGGAATGGACCGACGCGCAGGCGATTCCGGTGGTCGCGGTGGCGCCGCCCGATACCCACGGCCGGAACGGCACTTTCACGCTTCCGGGCCGGCTCGAAGCCTATACCCAGGCGCAGCTTTACGCGCGGGTGAGCGGTTATCTGAAAGACTGGAAGGCCGATATCGGCGCTTCGGTCAAGGCCGGCGATCTGCTCGCGGAAATCGACGCACCGGACCTCGACCAGCAGATCATGCAGGCCGAGGCCGAGCTCGCGGCCGCGCAAGCCAATGCGACGCTGGCGCAGACGACGCTGCAGCGCGGCCAACAGCTCATCGGCTCGGGCGCGGTGTCGAAGCAGGATCTCGACCAGCGCGCGGCGGACGCGTCCAACAAGCAGGGATTGGTCAGATCGGCCCAGGCCAATCTCGACCGGCTGCGCGTCCTTGAAAGATACAAGCGGATCACCGCACCGTTCGACGGCCTGGTGACGGCGCGCAACACCGATCTGGGCGCGCTGATCAATGCGGGTGCGGCCGGCGCGCCGCTCTTCGTCGTGTCCGAGACCAACAAGCTGCGAGCCTACGTCAACGTTCCGCAGAACTACGTGCCGAATATCAAGATCGGCACCAGCGCCCATATCACGGTGCCGGAATATGTCGGCCGGGATTTCCCCGCGACCGTGGAGGCCTCCGCGCAGGCCGTCGACGCGGCTTCCGGCACGACGCGGATGCTGCTCGTCGTCGACAATGCCAACCGCGAACTGATGGCCGGCGCCTATGCCAATGTCAGTTTCGATCTGCCGCACCCTGAAGTCGCCATCAATGTTCCGGCAAGCGCCCTGATCTTCGACCACAGCGGCCTGCACGTGGCGACGGTCGACCGCGACAATCGGGTGGTCCTCAAGGATGTCCTGATCGCGCGCGATCTCGGGCGCGAAGTCGAAATCGGCAAGGGACTCACTCCCGACGACCGTATCGTCCAGAATCCGCCGGACGGCATCGCCTCGGGCGACCGGGTGCGCATTGCCGGCGCGGCGAATGCCGAAGGGCCGGTTGCGGATGCCGCGGTCAGTACGAAATGACGTGCGGCGTGGTTAGCCGACCGGCTTCAACTGCTTCGCATATTGCTTGAATCGGCGGACATAGATGGCCGCGCCGCCGGCGATATTCTTGATGTCCTCGTCTTTGAGCGGCCGCAGCACGCGCGCGGGAGAGCCGACGATCAGCGAACCCGGCGGATAAGTCTTGCCCTCCGTGACCAGCGCACCGGCGCCGACCAGGCAGTTCTCGGCGATGCGCGCGCCGTTGAGCACGATCGCGCCCATGCCGATCAGGCAATTCGCGCCGACGGTGCAGCCGTGCAGAATGACGTTGTGGCCGACGACGCAATCCGGCCCGATGGTCAGCGGAAAGGTCGGGTCGGTGTGCAGCGTCGCATTGTCCTGGATCTGCGAGCGTTCGCCGAGTTCGATCCATTCATTGTCGCCGCGCAGCACGGCGCCGAACCAGACGCTGCTTTCGGGCTTGAGCCGCACCTTGCCGATCACGGTCGCGTTCGGCGCGATCCAATATTGGCCTTCGCCCGGCAGTTCCGGCTTATGCCCGTCGAGCTCGTAAATCATGCTCCTCCACCATCATGCGCCTACGGCCGGGCACGGACGGCCCGGCTTCCACGTTACGCGATGGTTTTCCCCGAAGCGGCCGGAATTGCAAGCAGCTGAGCAGGCGGGCTCGGCGCCAACAGCCTTAAAGCACCGATTGAAGCGCCAGAACGACGACGGTCCCCGACATCAGGCTCCACAGGCCGGCGATGATGGTCGCGACCATGACCACCTCGCCGCGCCGGCGCTCCAAGCGCCGTCCGCGCAGCGTGTTGCGCATGATGATGAACGGGGCCGAGAAGATCAGCAGCGGAACGGCGGCAAAGCGCGCCGGCACCGGGCCGATTTCAAGGAGCCGGAAGCTCGGGAAATGGCTGAAGAACAACCGGAAGCCGCTGGCGCACGTGCCAGCGACGGCGAAGCCGAAGGCCAGCGCGAACAGAGATTGGATGGTCTCCGGCGCGAGTGCCGGCATGGTCGTGTGCAACATCGGGCGCCTTCCGGTAGCTCAATCCCGTACGTCGTCGTGAGTTCGCACCAAGCCATTGCAGACGCCGCGGCTGGCCGCTACGAAATGCTTAAGGAAGGGTTAATAGGCAGCCGCGACATGCAGCCGCGACGTGCCGTCGCTTGAGGGATTTCACCGATGTGTCTGACTGTCCGGGCCCTCTCGCGGGCGCTGCCCATAACTGCGGCCATAACGGCGGCTTTGACGGCGGTTTTGGCGCTGGCCGCGCCCGCCGCCGCGGCGACGCTGAACATCGTGGCCATCGGCGCCAGCAACACGACCGGTTTCGGCGTCGGCTCCGACCACGCCTATCCGGCGCTGTTGCAGGAGCTTCTTCGCAAGAAGGGTATCCACGCCAATGTCACCAATGCCGGCGTCAACGGCGACGTCACCGGCGGGATGCTGCGCCGATTGGACTCAGCTGTGCCCCAGGGCACCGACATCGTGATCCTGCAGCCCGGCGGCAACGACCTGCGCTTCTTCGGCACCAAGGCGGCGCGCACCGCCAATATCAACGCCATGGCGGCGAGGCTGCACGCCCGCCATATCCGCGTCATCGTCTATGATCCGGACCCGGTGCCGCCGGACTTCTACCAGTGGGACCACATCCACTTTAACGCCGCCGCGCATGCAAAAATCGCCGCGACCTTGGCGGCGCAGATCGTAGCGCAAGTCGCGGCGAAGGCTGTGGCGAGACCCGTGGCGCCCGCGCAGTTTCAGCCCGCCGCCAACGCGCCGCAAGCCGCGCCGCCCAAGCCGTAAGACCGAAATCAAATCCCCGTGCGATACTGCGCGTTGATTCGCCGGAGCATGATCCCGAAAAACGGGAACCGGTTCTTCGGAAAAGATCATGCTCAACGAAGATCGAGATGATCAGATCGCATGACGGTCGACGCCGTTGAACGAGCAAGCCCACGCCGCCCGGCGCGCACCGGGACGCGCGAACGCGAGCGTTCCCGCCGTGTCCTTACCCTGCCCTTTCTCGGTCTGGTCCTGCTCGCCGCCGGCGCGGCCGGCGTCGTGTCCTATCTGCTGTGGCCGACCTGGCCGAGCACGCCGGTCAGCCTCGATGCGCCCTCGATTCCGGTCACGATCGACGGCGTCCTGTTCAATGTGCCGCCACGCGCGGTGCGCGAGAAAGTGCAGCGGCATCCCGGCCAGCAGGAGCGGATCGATCTCGCCTTCGACTGGCCGTCACTGACGCCGCCGCAAACCGACGAGATCGACCGTACCAAGCCGCTCAGTCCGGAAAATGCCGCGGCGGAAGTCGCGGCCACCGAGAGCAGGCGCCTGTTCGTGACGATCGCGCCCTTGGGCGCGGTGCTGCCGCCGCTCGAGCGGCTGCGCACCATCTATCCGCGCTACGCCGAGAGCCAAGCGACGGCCGGCGCCGACGGGCTAGCCATCCTGCCGTTTCGCCCCGGCACGCCGTATGAGAGCGAAGACCTGGTCTATTTCGGCAGCAATCCCGAACAGTTCTATGCCCGCTGCACGCGTCCCGGACGCGCCGTACCCGGCACCTGCATGCAAGAGCGCGCCATCGGCAGCGATGTCGTGACGTTACGCTTTCCGCGCGACTGGCTGTCCGATTGGCGCAATGTCAACGCCGGCTTCGACCGCCTGATCGCGCAATTGCATCCTGGGAATTAGGGGCGTTGGGGCGCCTTCGACGCCGTGAACTAAAGACGCGGATGGCCGGAACAAGTCCGGCCATGACGCAAGTGCTATTCCAAATCGGTACCGAGAATGGCCATCTGGAAATTGTATGAACGCTCATCGTCCTCGTCGTCGACGAACAGGACGCCGACGAATTCCTCGCCGATATAGACTTCGGCGGAATCCTCTTTCTTCGGCCGCGGCACCACGCGGATGCGGGCATTGCCGAACAGCTTTTTCAGATAGGCGTCGAGCTTCCTGACTTCTTGAACGTCCACCGCGTGTCTCCTGGCGCCTTCGCCGAATGATCAAACAATAACCGGCATGCCGCATAGCACTTCGCGCGGCGGATTTGAAGTTAAACTCCGGACAGAACCTTGTGCGCGATTTGCCGCCGCGCGTTACGCGTTAAATGTCGTTACCGAAGATCTGGTCCATGGTGCGCGCGGGATCGGGGCAACCGGCGACGCCCACGACCTTGGCCGGCACGCCGGCCACGGTGACATTGTTCGGGACCGGCTTGACCACCACGGAGCCCGCGGCGATGCGCGCGCAATGGCCGACTTCGATATTGCCGAGAATCTTGGCGCCGGCGCCGATCATCACGCCGTAGCGGATCTTCGGATGCCGGTCCTCATGCTCCTTGCCGGTGCCGCCGAGCGTCACGTCGTGCAGGATCGAAACGTCGTCCTCGACCACCGCCGTCTCGCCGACCACGAGGCCGGTGGCGTGGTCGAGGAAAATGCCGCGGCCGATCTTGGCCGCCGGGTGAATGTCGCACTGAAGCACGCTTGACGCGCGGCTCTGCAGATAGAGGGCAAAATCGCGGCGGCCCTTGTTCCACAGCCAATGCGCCAAACGATAAGTCTGGATGGCGTGGAAGCCCTTGTAATAGAGCACCGGCTCGATGAGCCGGTGCGTCGCCGGATCGCGGTCGACCGTGGCCATGATGTCGGCGCGGAACGCCTCGCCGATTTCGGGCGTGTCCTTGAGCGCGTCGGCATAGGCCTGCCGGATCAAGTCACTCGATACGGCGGCATGATCGAGCCGCTCGCCGAGCCGGTGGGCGACCGCGGCTTCGAGCGTGTCGTGGTGCAGGATCGTCGAATAGATGAAGGTCGCGAGCGCGGGCTCGCGGCGGACGGTTTCTTCAGCCTCGCGGCGGAGCCGCTCCCAAACCGGATCGACGGTGTCGACCGCCGGTTTCGCCTGATGTTGCGCCATCCGATATCTCCCCGACCGATCGCCTACCAGAACAGCGTGACGTTCTATCATATTGGGCAGCGGCACCCCCGAATCCAAGGGGCGGCCCTAAAAACCGCCTAACTCGGCCAATGACCGAAAAAATAAGCCATTGGCTCAGTGACTTATTGCCGCTTATGGCCGCTTGGACAGGAAGTCGAGGACACCGTTCTTGTAGGTCCGATCGCCGACCGCAAGCATGTGGTCGCGGCCGGGAATGACCAGCGCCTGGGCGCCGGGGATGAGAGCGGCCAACCCTTCCGGCGAGCCGGCGATCGGATCGGTGCCGCCGACCGCGACCATCAGCGGGACGGCAATCTGGCCGACCTGCTCGCGGCTCAGCATCTGCCGCGAGCCGCGCAGGCAGGCGGCGAGCGCACGCAGATCTGATTTGGTCTGTTCCGCGAACGCACGAAACAGATACGCGGTCGGGTCGGCGATCGGCGTGCCCGCAGGGGCCTCCAACGCGTCGGCGATCGTGTCCGGCAGCCCGACCCCTTCGACCAGCCGCATGCCGAGCCCGCCGAGCACGGCCGAGCGCGTGCGCTCGGGATGCGCCAGCGCGAGAAACGCCGTGTTGCGGGCGCCCATCGAGTAGCCCATCACGTCCGCACGTTCGAAACCGAGGTGTTCGATCAAGCCGCGAACGTCCTCGGCCATAACGGACGAGTGATAAGCGGCGGGATCGTAGAGCTTGGTCGATTGGCCGTGGCCGCGATTGTCGAGCGCGATGACGCGCCGCCCGGCGCGGGTGAGCGTCGACACCCAGCCGGGCGCGACCCAATTCACTTCCTTGTTGGACGCGAAACCATGGACGAGCACGATCGGCTCGCCTTCGCCTTCGTCGAGATAAGCAATCTCTACGCCGTCACGGGCAAAACTCGGCATGTCGCGGCCTTCAGAGAGGAATTTCTTTCGGATGGAACAAGGCCGCGACAAAGCACGTAGACGCGTTTACCGCAACAGGACCGGCTGCAGGGCGAGCTCGGCACGGGCGAGACGCAACTTGCGCCGCTGCAAGTGGCGCAACGTCAGCCGCTCGACCGCGGCCTTGCATGACGAGCAGAAGCCGAACAGCGCCAGCGCCGCCCAGAAGATCCACAGCGTCAGGTCGAGGGCGCTCGCCGTGAGAATAATGGCGCCGCGGCCGAGCAGTTTGACGATGGCGCGGGTCTTGCCGCCCTTGGCGGCAGATAGCCGCGCCAGACGCGACACGTCTGCCGGCTCCTCCGCGATGGCGAGACCGTCGAGCGCCGCCTGTGCGCCGGCTTTGCTCTCGATGCGCCCGGTATTCTCGGCGAGCTCGACCAGGCCGCCGGCGCTTTCAACCTTGATCGCCTCGCGCGCCGCGCGCACCGCCAGGACCGGGTTCAAGCGGCCGGTGCGCTTGGCGGCTTTGATGACGGAGAGACCCAGCCGCTCCGGCGCGCTGGCGCCGAGCGAGGCATAGGTCGCCGCCGTGATGCCGATGCCGACACCGGCGAGACCCAAAATCCACGGATCGTATTTCTGGCCGGTGAGATAGCGCGCGCCCTCACGTGTCGCGTCGCGAATATCGCCGAAGACGAAAAGGTCGCCGACCGCGGTGCCGGCGAGGCTCGCAAGATCAGTCGGTTCGCCGGTCCACAGGCCACGCACGAAGCGCCCGGCGGTATTGGTCACCGTGCCGTGCTTGGCGGCAGCGTCGTTGACCGCCGCGGTCAAAGCCGGTTCGACCGGCACCGCGCGGTCGGCCGCGAGCGCGACAAAGCTTTGCGCGAGATCGATATCGTCGGCGGCGAGCGCCGCGCGGATCTCACGCTCGGCGACGTCGCGATCGAAGCTGCGATCAAGGGCCCGATCGGCGATTTTCACCGGATCCGCCGCGGTCGCTGCGAATTGCGCGCGCGCCGTCAACCCGCCGCGGACGACGACCACAGCGGTGACTGCAAACGACGCAGCCACGGCGAGCGCGAGCAGCGGGTGGCGCAGGCTTTGAACGATCCGTCTCATCTCGCGGTCCGAATTCGACAGGCGCCGCTATAAATGGCCGCTTTGATTGTCGTTATCCAGGGTAGCAATGGGCGAAATTTGCGGCTTTTTGGCAACAAAGCCCAATCCCTTGCTGGCGTTCGCCAAAGAGGGCCGTTATGGTGCCGGCGGCCGGAGCTAAGCCCGGAATCAAGGCACCGCGCCCCCAACGGGGCACCAGTCGGAAACCGAGAACAGATGACCGATTCGGTAGTCCCGCATTTCCACAACGATATCGGCGTCGCGATCATCGAGATCGGCGCCACGGAATTCATGTGCGTCGGCGCCAAGCCGCCGTTCGATCATCCACATGTCTATTGCGACATGGGCGACGATACCGAATACATCTGTCCCTATTGCTCGACGCTCTATCGCCACGACCCCAAGCTTGCGCCCAATCAAGCGCGGCCGGCGGAATGCGCCTTGACCGAACTCGTCTAACGTTAATGCCGTGACGTCCTCGCGCACCGTCATCATCGCCGGTGCCGGCATCGGCGGATTGACAGCGGCGCTTGCGCTCGAGCGCTGCGGCTTTCGCGTCATTGTCTTCGAACAGGCCGAACGGCTGCAGGAAACCGGCGCCGGCATCCAGCTCTCGCCCAACGCGGCGCGTCTCTTGATCGACCTTGGTCTCGGTGACCGCCTGCGGCCGCATGTCGTGACGCCGCAGGCGGTGCGTGTGCTCCGTGCCAAGAACGGACGCGAGATCGTGCGCATCCCGCTCGCCGAGGCCGCCGCGCAGCGCTATGGCGCGCCGTACTGGATCATTCACCGCGGCGATCTGCAGGCGGCGCTCGGCGCGGCCGTCATGCCGCACGTCGATATTTCGCTCAAGCTCGGCATGCGCGTGGAAGATTTCGCCGCGCATCCGCACGGCGTCACCGTCTCGGTGCGCAGTTCAACGGGAGCGTGGAACGAACACGGCGTTGCGCTGATCGCTGCCGACGGGCTGTGGTCGGTGGCGCGCGCACGGCTCGGCTTCGGCGAGCCGCCGCGTTTTTCGGGGCGCGTGGCCTGGCGCGCGCTGGTGCCGGCTGCCGACGTGCCGCCCGAATTCCGCGAGCCCTTGATCCATCTGTGGCTCGGGCCCGATGCGCATCTGGTGCACTATCCGGTCAAGGGCGGCAAAGTCATCAATATCGTCGTCATCACCACCGACGGCTGGAATGGTGAAGGCTGGAGCGAGCCGGCCAGCCGCGCCGATCTGTTGCCCCGGCTGACCGCAGCCCGCTGGGCGCCGCAGGCGCGCGCCCTCATTCGGCTGCCCGACGCCTGGCTCAAATGGGCGCTGTTCGAACGCCGCCCGCTGCTGAGCTTCGCGCAAGACGCGGTGGCGCTGCTTGGGGACGCCGCGCACCCGATGTTGCCATTCCTCGCCCAAGGCGGCGCCATGGCGATCGAAGACGCCGTCGTCGCGGCACAATGTCTCGCCCGCCGGCCCGGCGATGCGCCGGCGGCGCTGAAAACCTACAGCGCGATCCGGCGCGGGCGCACCCGGCGGGTGCAGCGGCAGGCCGCCCGCAACGGGCAGCACTATCACCTGCAAGGTGTGTCGGCTATGTTGCGCAACGCGGCGATGGGCGTCATGGGCGGCCAGCATCTCCTCGGCCACTACGACTGGCTCTACGACTGGCGGCCGCCGGCCGACTTGTCGATCGCCTGACGATACGACGCAAGACCGTAACAAGACCGTAAAAAGTAATCGGCCGCTGCGATGACGTCTTCGACGACACTCTTTCCGACGACGATTGCCGGCAGCCTGCCGAAGCCGGCCTGGCTCGCCGAACCGAACAAGCTGTGGGCGCCGTGGCGGCTCAAGGGCGACGAGCTCGCAACCGCCAAGGACGACGCGACGCTGCTCGCGGTCAAGCTGCAAGAAGATGCCGGCATCGACATCGTCGGCGACGGCGAACAGTCGCGGCAGCATTTCGTGCACGGTTTTCTCGAAGCGGTCGAGGGCATCGATTTCGACAAGCGCGTCGAGATGGGCATCCGCAACGACCGCTACAAGGCGATGTGCCCGACGGTCACCGGACCGCTGCGGCTGCGCGCACGGGTGCATGCGCGCGAGGCACGGCTTGCCCGCGCGCACACCACGCGCAAGCTCAAATTCACGTTACCGGGGCCGATGACGATCGTCGACACCATCGCCGACGCGCATTACGGCGATCGGGTAAAACTCGCGATGGCTTTCGCGGTTCTTCTCAACGAAGAAGCGCGCGGGCTCGCCGCCGACGGCGTCGACGTGATCCAGTTCGACGAGCCGGCCTTCAATGTCTACATGGATGCGGCGGCGACCTGGGGGATCGAGGCGCTGCATCGCGCGCTCGACGGCGTTCACTGCGCCAGCGCCGTGCACATCTGCTACGGCTACGGCATTCCCGCCAATATCGAGTGGAAGGCGGCGCTCGGCAGCGAATGGCGGCAATACGAGAAATTCTTCCCGGCGCTGGCGAAAAGCCGCATCGATCAAGTGTCGGTCGAGTGCATCCATTCGCACGTGCCGATGAGCGTGCTCGGACTGCTTGACGGCAAAGACGTACAGGTCGGCGTCATCGATGTCGCGACCGATGTAGTCGAAACGCCCGAGGAAGTTGCCGCGGTGATCAATGAAGCAGCAAAGCATATTCCTGCGCAAAAAATTATCGCTGGGACCAATTGCGGGATGGCGCCCATGCGCCGCGAAATCGCCGCATTGAAGCTCGAAGCACTCGCGCGGGGCGCGGCGCTGGCCCGCACGGGCAAATACTGACCCTTCCTGCGCGGCGTTGGAAATTCTCAACCTTAAGGAAAGTTCGGGATGCGCTCGGATCCCGTCGGGTAGCTTTTCCTTAAAGTTTAGCGGATTGGATGGAATCACTTGAAAAAGGGAAGCGCAATGCAAGTGCCTTATGTTACCACCGTGTCTTTCGCCGACCGCGACGGCGTGACGGTGTTTCTGCAATACGGTGTCGCCGCTCCGAGCGAGCACGAGGCGCGCAGCGAATTGCAGCGGCGCTTGATCAACCAGGAAATCTACAACTATTCCATTTCGGAAATCCGGCCGGCGACTTCGCGCGAGGCGCAGGAGCTGAATCTCTCCGCCGGCAGCATCATCCTGCTGAACTGAGCGGACACCGGTCCGCCGTCTGCGCCGATCACATCATCCCCATCGGACCCCAGAACAGCTGGTCTGCGGCCTGCTTCTGTGTGTCGTTCAGCGCCGCATAGAGCGGCTTCAACGCCTTGTTCATGGCGCGCACGGCATCGAGCTGCGCAGCCATCAGCTGCTCGTTCTCATCAAGCCGGTCCGGCAAGCTCACCTGAGAGCCGCGCTGGCTCATCATCGTCGTGCAGCGCGCGATCATGGTGTTCGCATTGTCGCGCGCGGCCGCCGCGTAGGCATTCCAAAGCGATTCCTGCGCATCGGTGATCTTCAGTTCCGCTTTGATATAGCCGAGACGGCCTTCGATGTGTCCGGCCATCGCGTTGCACATGGCCTGGCCTGAGCCGGCTCCCGCCATCATCCAGGAGCCCATCCAGCCGGCGCCGTTGCCCATCATTGCAGGTCCCATCATGCCGGGCGCCATGAAACGCCAGCCCCATTGCTGCTGCTGCGTTGGCTGATTCTGCGCGCTTGCCGTGCCGACGACTGCTGCTGCCATCGCTGCCGCAACCAGAACGCCGATTTTGAGCGATTTCATTGGCTTGTTCTCCCTTGCGTGAGCGGTCAAGCGGCATGTTCGATCCGCGACCGCGACGCCGCTTTGATTCAAGTCGACGTGTGTGGGGAAACGAGGCGCTAAAGGAGCAAAGGTGCGAGCCAGTTACCGCTGGGCACGGCGAAGAACATCCGTGAGTTCCGCGACCTTGCGGCGCTGTTCGGCCTTGTTGCCCGATGCAATAGCGTGTTCGACGCAATGCGCGACATGGTCGGCGAGGATCTCTTCCTCGGCCCGACGCAGCGCCGCGCGCACCGCCGACAGCTGCGTCACGATGTCGATGCAATAGCGGTCGTCCTCAACCATGCGGGCGAGGCCGCGCACCTGCCCCTCGATGCGCTTCAAACGCTTCAACACCGATGTCTTGGCAAGCGGCTGCATGGGTTTTATATACCCCTACCGGGTACCGGTTTCAACCAGGCTCCGCAGTGGATCATTCGCCGCACGTTCATGACAACGCCGCTGCCGCAATCGATCCGGTGTGCGGCATGACGGTCGATCCACAAAAGACTCCGCATAAGCACATTCATCAGCATCGGGACTATTTCTTTTGCTCGGCCGGCTGCCGCACTAAATTCGCCACCAATCCGGCAAAATATCTCGCGCCAAAGCCGGCGCCCGACGCGCCGAGCGGCGCGATCTATACCTGCCCGATGCATCCCGAGATCCGCCAAATCGGCCCAGGCTCATGTCCGATTTGCGGTATGGCGCTCGAACCCGAGGCGGGTGGCGCGGATGACGATGGCGAACTTCGCGATATG
>DATJLN010000103.1:0-2179 GCA_035509535.1 Xanthobacteraceae bacterium
GTCCGGCGCGGCGGATTTCCTCGATGAAGATGTCGTCGGCGAGCCGCAGGATATCGAGCCGCTCGGCGGTGATTTCGCCCGGGCAGCGGATCGCAAGCCCGGGGCCGGGGAACGGATGGCGGCCGACGAAGGCCTCGGGCAGGCCCAACTCGCGGCCGAGCGCGCGCACTTCGTCCTTGAACAATTCGCGCAGCGGCTCGACGAGTTTCAGGTTCATGCGCTCGGGCAGGCCGCCGACATTGTGGTGGGACTTTATCGTCACCGACGGGCCGCCGGTAAACGACACGCTTTCGATTACATCCGGATAGAGCGTGCCCTGGGCGAGAAATTTGGCGCCGCCGACTTTCTTCGCTTCGGCCTCGAACACGTCGACGAACAATTTGCCGATGATCTTGCGCTTCTGTTCCGGCTCAGTGACCCCGGCGAGTTCTTTCAGAAACAGATCATGAGCCTCAACGTGCATCAGCGGAATATTGTAATGGCCGCGGAACAGCGCGACCACCCGCTCGCCTTCGCCGAGGCGCAACAGCCCGTGGTCGACGAACACGCAGGTGAGTTGGTCGTGCAACGCCTCATGGAGGAGGACGGCAGCGACAGCGGAATCGACGCCGCCTGACAGCCCGCAAATCACCTTGCCCTTGCCGACGGCCTTGCGGATCTTCTCGACAGCCTCGTCCTTGAACGCGCGCATGGTCCAGTCGCCGGCACAGCAGGCGATCTTGCGCACGAAGTTGCGAAGGAGCGCCGCGCCGTGCGGGGTGTGCACGACTTCCAGATGGAACTGCACGGCGTAGAATTTGCGCTTGTCGTCGGCGATCATGGCGATCGGCGCATTCGACGAAGTGCCGGTCACCGCAAATCCCTTCGGCAACTGGGTGACACGATCGCCGTGGCTCATCCATACCGGATAGCGCTGGCCGACATCCCACACGCCCTGGGTCAGCGCCGACGCCCTGGTCACCTCGACCTCGGCACGTCCGAATTCGCGATGATGGCCGCCTTCGACCTTGCCGCCGAGTTGGGCCGCCATGGCCTGCTCGCCGTAACAGATGCCGAGCACTGGCACGCCGGACTGAAAGATCGCTGCCGGCGCAAGCGGCGCATCTTTGTCGAGGACGGACGCCGGACCGCCGGAGAGGATGACGCCCTTCGGCTTTAGCGCGGCGAACGCGGCTTCGGCTTTCTGGTACGGCACGATCTCGCAATAGACACGCTCCTCGCGCACGCGCCGCGCGATGAGCTGGGTCACCTGCGAACCGAAATCGACGATGAGAATCTTGTCGTGATCAGCCATGGGGGGTTCTAGCCGCTTCTGCCGGAAAAGTCATGTCGTGCGGCGTAAGAGGCTGACGAAGAAGCCATCGGTGCCGGTCCGGCGCGGCGTCATCAGCAAGCCTGCGTCGCAAATAAGAACGGCGCTGTTGAAAAGATAGGCGCGCTCGCCGAGCGGCCGGGCCACTTCGGCCGGATTTTCCAATGTAAAGCCGGCCGTGCGGGCGAGAAAGGCCCTCACCTGATCGCCGTTTTCGTCCTCAAGCACCGAGCAGGTGACATAGGCGATGCGGCCGCCCGCTTTGACGAGCGTGGCAGCGCGGTCGAGCAGCGCAGCCTGCTGCTTGACGCGCTCGGCGAGCGCGCCGGGGCGCACGCGCCATTTGGCGTCCGGATTGCGCCGCCACGTGCCGGTGCCGGTGCACGGGGCGTCGATGAGAACGAGATCGGCCCGGCCGGCGAGATCGGCGACGACATCGGCCTCCCCGCGCGGCGTACGCACCTGGATGTTGCGGGCACCGGCCCGCGCAATCCGCTCGTGAATCGGAGCAAGCTGGCGCTTGTCGATGTCGGTGGCGTAGATCTGGCCGCGGTTCTCCATTGCGGCGGCGAGCGCCAGGGTCTTGCCGCCGGCGCCGGCGCACAGATCGATCACCTGCTCGCCCGGCCGGGCGCCGGCCAGCAGCGCGGCGAGCTGCGAACCTTCGTCCTGGACTTCAATCTCGCCTTTGCGGAACACCGGCTCGGCGTGGATTGCCGGATTTTTGGCATCAGCCGACAGCCGGATGCGCAGGCCGACGGGCGACCACCGCGTCGGCTCCGCGTTGACGTGCGCGAGCTTCGGCAAAACCTCCTCACGCTCCGCTTTGAGCAAATTGACGCGCAGGTCGAGCGGCGCGCGCGTTGA
>DATJLN010000104.1:0-70816 GCA_035509535.1 Xanthobacteraceae bacterium
CTGAGCATGACGCCGCTCGAGCGGCGGCGGCTTTCAAGTCTCCACGACTCGATGCAGGAATTCGTCGTGAAAGACGACAGGGACAGCTTCGCGAGCGCCAATCTCAAATTTCACGCCGAAATCTATCAGGGCGCGCATAATTCGGTGCTGGCCGACTTCGCCACCGGATTGCGGCGGCGGCTGGCGCCGTTTCGTCGCGCGCAGTTCCGCACCAAGGGGCGGTTACCCCGTTCGCACGAGGAGCATGAGAAGGTCGTCAAGGCCGTCTTGGCCGGCGACGCCGCCGCTGCGCATGCCGCGATGTTTCACCACATGAGTCTGGTGGAAGAGTCGTTCGAGCGGCTGGCGGAGACGGTCTGATTTCCGCATTGCTTTGCTGCCCTTCGCGGCGTTCTTCAGCTTTGGCATGAATCAGTTTTGCGTCACCCTGAGGCGGCCGCATAGCGGCCTAATCAAGTCGGCTGTCGCCGGCTTGAAGATTAACAAATGCGAAATCGGGTATACCCGATTTTCGTTAAGGCGGCTGCTGCCTGGGCCACTCATCCTTCGAGGCCCGCCGCGCTCGCACTTCAGGATGACGGACCACAGTCACGATAGAAAGCCAGGAAGGAATGACGGATACATTCACCTACCACTCCGATCCGGTCCGCGTGGTGCTGGGGCCGGGCGCCGTTGCGGCGCTGCGCGCGGAAGCCGATCGCCACAAGATGTCGCGGCTGCTCGTGCTGTGCTCGAAGACGCGCACCGACTTCACCCGCGCCGTGATCGCGCCGATCGCCGAGCGCTGTGTCGGCTTTTGCGATACCGGCGGGCAAACCATGCCGCGCGAGGCCTTCGAGCACATTCTGGCGGAGCTCAAGCGGTTTAATGCCGACGGCTTCGTCGTGGTCGGCGGCGGCTCGCCGATCGGGCTTGCCAAGGCCGCGGCCGCAATGACCAAGCTGCCTTACATCGCCGTCGTCACCACCTATTCCGGCTCGGAAATGGCGGCGCGCTGGTATATCGGCGTTGCCGAGAACCGCATTTCCGGCAAGGGGCCGGAAGCGCTGCCGGCGACCGCGATCTACGATCCCGAGCTCACGCTCGATTTGCCTGCGCGGGTCTCGGCGGCGAGCGGCATGAACGCCATGGCGCACGCGGTCGAAAGCCTCTACGGCATCGACACCAATCCGATCGTGCAAACCATGGCCGAGGAAGCGATCCGCCTCCTTGGCGAAAACCTGCCGCGCGTGGTCGACGATCCGCGTAATCTCACGGCGCGCACCGAGCTGCAATACGGCGCCTGGCTTGCAGCCAATTTCCGCGCCGAGGTCGGGCTCGAACACGCCATCGCCCAAAGAGTGCGGCAATGGTTCGGCCTGGAACATGCGATAACGCATGCGATCGCGACGCCCTACGCGGTCGGCTTCAACGCGAGCGCCGCGCCGGCCGCGATGGAGCGCATCAAGCGCGCGCTCGGAACGAGCGACGCCGCGCGCGGGCTCTACGATCTCAATGCCAGGATCGGATTACCGACCGGATTGAAAGATATCGGCCTGCAGGAAAAGGATATCGGCAGGGCCGTCGAAGTGGTGATGGCGGCAAAGATCAGCCATCCACGCGCCGTGTCGAAAGAGCAAATGACCGAGATTATTACCCAGGCTTATGCCGGCACGCCGCCGAAGTTCTGATGATAACGATTGACGAGGCGTCATGTCGGCCGTTCGCGCGCCGACATGATCGCCAGATAAAGATACATGCCGAGCAGGGTCATCTCGGCCAGGATGATGAAAACGCTGCCGCCATAGACATTGGGGAAGAACATTTCGACCGCCGCCATGGAGACGACCGACGTAAGCCACACCACGGCGCCCCAGGCGGCCGCGAGCCACAGCCCGACCGCGGCGACAAGATCGAGCACGGCAAAGAACACGGTTGCGGTCTGCCAGGCTGTGCTGCGGTTCACAAAGGACTGGTCGGCGCTCACGCCGATGCCGCAGACCTGCGACCAGTGGTACAGACCCTTGACCATCGAAATGGCCGCCATGATGCGCAGAAACAGGATGAGATAGTCTGTCCAAGTGCCTCGCGAGGCGGTCTTTCCGACCCGCACGGGTTCCAGCATGTCGCTCGGTCGGGTCGGCCGGCGCTGGGATTGATCGCTCATGTCCGAGCGATAGAGGGCCGTAAGCGCAGCGTCAACGCTGCGGACATGTGGCCGTTTTATCAATCCACACCTGTAGTTAGGCTGAGTGGCAGAACCGCGGTGGAAGGAGTAAAGGTAAGCTGGAACGGTTCGGGACTACGGTTCCGGGCGCAGTTCGGCAGTTGGGGTTAGATTGGGCTGGAGCTGCAAATGGCCATCAAGTTCGGCCGGCCTCTGGAAAGAGCAGGAAGCGACGCGCGCCAAGACGTGCGATCGCGACAGGACTCGCGCGTGGTGCCGCTCGAACCCGGCGCCGCGCAAGACGCGGGCAAAGACGGGCTCGACCTGACCATCCGGCCGCGCCGCAATCGCCGCGCCGAATGGTCGCGCCGCATGGTGCGCGAAAACGTGCTCACCACCGACGATCTGATCTGGCCGCTGTTCGTGGTCGAAGGCGCCAAGATCCGTAAGCCGGTCGAGTCCATGCCCGGCGTCGAACGGCTCTCGGTCGATGAAGTCGTGCGCGCCGCGGAACATGCGGCCAAGCTCGAAATCCCCTGTCTTGCGTTATTTCCTTATACCGAGCCCGGCCTGCGCGACGAGACCGGTTCACAAGCGCTCAACGCGGACAATCTCGTCTGCCGCGCCATCCGCGCCATCAAAAAAGAGGTTCCGGAGATCGGCGTGCTCTGCGACGTCGCGCTCGATCCCTATACCAGCCACGGCCATGACGGTCTGATGCACGACGGCGTCATTCTCAACGATGAAACCGTGGCCGTGCTGGTCAAACAGGCCCTCGTTGAAGCGCAAGCCGGCTGCGACATCATCGCGCCGTCGGACATGATGGACGGCCGGGTCGGCGCAATTCGCCAGGGCCTCGATGCCGCGGGCTTCCGCGACGTTCAGATCATGGCCTATGCCGCCAAATATGCTTCGGCCTTCTACGGCCCGTTCCGCGACGCCATCGGCTCCAATGCCACTTTGATCGGCGACAAGCGAACTTATCAGATGGATCCGGCCAATACCGACGAAGCTTTGCGGGAGGTGGAACTCGATATCGCCGAGGGCGCCGACATGATCATGGTCAAGCCTGGCCTGCCCTATTTGGACATCCTGCAGCGGGTCAAAAACACCTTCGGCATGCCAACCTTCGCCTATCAAGTCTCCGGCGAATATGCGATGATCATGGCTGCCGCGGGGAACGGCTGGCTCGACGGGGACAAAGCCATGACCGAGAGCCTCATTGCATTCAAACGTGCCGGAGCCGACGGCGTATTGACCTACTTTGCGCCGAGAATTGCAGAGAAACTGAAAGGCGGCATGCTCAGGAAGGCATGATCCCGAAAACTGGAGATCATGCCCAGTGCGTAACCCGAACGTTGCCGCCGGAGAACGGTCGAGGCGGATGTGATGCGTGAGTATGACGAGAACATTCGGCTCTATACGCCGATCATGCAGCGGATCATCATCCTTGTGGCGGTGATCATCGCGGTGCCGGTGGTTTTGTGGACCATCACCGCTTTCGTCCGCACCTATGTCGCCCCGCCGACGCTGCCGACCTTCAGGCCCATTGCCGCGAACACAGCCGCGAACGCGGCGCAGCAGAGGCCGGTCCAAGTCGCCGCGCAGAATACCGATCCGGCCGTCGCGACCGACGCCCGCACGACGCTTCTTGAAACCAAGAAGCCCGCGACCGGCGACACACCACCGGCGGCATCTGCAATGTTGGCGACACCTTCGGCATCGCCGCCTTCAATGCCGGGACCTGCAATGCCCGCGTCGCCTGCTGCCGTGCCGCCGACGCCATTTGAGAGCCGCGCCACGCCGGCATCGTTCGCCGCGCCACCCCATGTCGCCCCGGCCAATGTTGCCCTGGGCAATGTCGCCCTGGCCAATGTCACCCCGGACACGGCCGCGATCTCGCCCAGCCCGGCCACAAGGGCGCCGTGGAATTTCACCCCCCAGAACCAACCCGCCGAGCGGCTTGCTCCGTCCGGACGAACCGCGTCGAACGACAGCGCCGCCGATGATTTGCCGGCCGGTACACCGCTGACCGGCAAGATCCCGCTGCCGCACCGCCGGCCCAATGTCGAAGCTTTGATCAATGTGATGGCGCATGCCGCACCGGCGGCGCACGTCGCAGCGGCGGCGCATGTCGCCCTTGCTGCGGGCCCCGCGCCGGCCGGCGTTCCGCTGCCCCGCGCGCGTCCGGCTTTGACGCAACCGGATCCGGCCCCGGCTCCGGTCGAGACGACGACGCCCTACCCGGTCTACGACCCGTCGGAGATTCACTGATTGTATTTGAATGCCGCCGGACTCTCTGGCTTTGAACTTGTTGGTCCTTGAGCCTGGCAGTCTTTGCCTCAGCCGAGCGCAGTGCCGCCCTCGACACGCATCGGATGATAGCCCTCGGCCTCCAGCGCGCGAAAAATCTCGTCGGCATGCGCTCTGTCGCGCGTCTCCACCGTAACGTCGAGCTTGGTTCCTTTCGCCGGCACGTCGAGAAACAGACGGTGATGTTCGACGCCGAGAATATTGGCGCCGAGCCCGCCCAGCCGGCTTGCGATTTGACCCAATACGCCCGGCCGGTCAGGAATGATCATGCGGAACGACACGATGCGGCTCTCACGTTCCAGTTCCCGCACCACGATGGAGGCGAGAATGCGCGGGTCGATATTGCCGCCGCACAGGATCAAACCGACCTTACGGCCGGCGAAACGCCCCGGTTCTGCAAGCATCGCGGCAAGACCGGCTGCGCCGGCGCCTTCCGCCATGGTCTTTTGCAGCGTGAGGAAGGCGTTGACGGCGCGCTCGATCAGCGCCTCCTCGACCAGGATAATATCGCTGACGAGTTCGCGCACGATCGGCAAGGTCAAGGCGCCCGCCTTGCTCACCGCGATGCCTTCGGCCAGCGTCGCGCCGCCGCACGGCTTGTTTGCACCATGAACCGCGTTCCACATCGAGGGATAGAGCGTGCATTCGACGCCGATAATCTCGATCGACGGCTTGAGTGCGCGCGCCGCGACCGCGTTGCCCGCGATCAAGCCGCCGCCGCCGATCGGCACGACGAGAACGTCGAGATCGGGCTGGTCTTCCAGCATTTCGGCCGCGATCGTGCCTTGGCCCGCCATGATGCGTGGATCGTCGAACGGATGGACCCAGACCAGATTCTGCTCGGCGGCAATCGCCTCGGCGCGCGCTTGCGCCTCCATCACAGTTTCGCCGTCGAGCACAACCTGCGCGCCGAGCGCTTCGGTCGCCTTGACCTTCACATAAGGCGTCGTCACCGGCATCACGATCGTCGCGCGGATCGCGAGCCGCCGCGCGTGATAGGCGACAGCCTGCGCATGGTTGCCGGCCGACATGGCAATAACGCCGCGCCGCCGCTCGGCTTCCGACAGCGCCGCGAGCTTCACGCAAGCACCGCGCTCCTTGAACGAATTGGTGACCTGCAAATTCTCGTATTTGACATAAACGTCGGCATCCGTGAGCGCCGACAGAGGCGGCGCCGGCAACAGCGGCGTGCGCAGTACGTGGCCGGCAATAGTGCGACGAGCGGCCTCGATGTCGGTAAGTGCGATTTTCAAGCAAACTCTCCGGTCCTATCGGCAAAACGTCTTATAAAAGCCGTGCCCTTTGCGTAATGATAAACATTCGCCATCTGGAAATGGCATTATACACGTCGACCGAACAGGCGCAGGCTTGAGATGACAGATCCCTATTCCGGCATGAGTTCGGGTTCGGCCTCGGGGCGGATCGGACTTGGCGTCGATGTCAAGCCGCATGCCTATGATCCAGCGACCAATCCGGAATTGTTCGACGGCGTATTGCCGCGCCGCTTCATTGCCTTCGTCATTGACGTGGTCATTCTCGCCATTCCCCTGATCGTCGCCTGGGTGTTCATTTTCGCTTTCGGCATCTTGACCCTCGGTCTCGGCTGGATGCTGTTTCACCTGCTGCCGCCGCTCTCGCTGCTATGGGCGCTGTTCTATTACGGCGCGACGCTCGGCGGCCCTGCCTCGGCCACGATCGGCATGCGGGCCATGGATATCGAAATGCGCACCTGGTACGGCGCGCCAAGCTATTTTGTGCTCGGGGCGGTTCATGCCGTGGTCTATTGGATCAGCGTCAGCGTCTTGACGCCGCTTATCCTCGTGGTCGGCTTCTTCAATTCCCGTGGGCGCCTGCTGCACGACATCCTGGTCGGCACCGTTGTCATCAACAATGCGGCGCGAGCTGCCTCGCTGCGGGCGCGTCAAGTGCGCTGAAGTCGCGCCGAAACTGCCCGCGAATTGGCCTTTGACGCGAGCCCCGGCTCTGGCAATCTTATGCGGCGGGACGGATTCGGTTCCGGCCCGCGCATGACCTTAACGCAGTATTTCGACAGCTGTGACCCAGCATCCGCGCGACACACCGCAGTTCTACCTGACCGCGCCCTCGCCCTGCCCCTATCTCGGCGGCAAGGAGGAGCGCAAGGTGTTCACGCATTTGGTCGGGGAGCGTGCGCCGGAACTCAACAATATCCTCACTCAGGGCGGCTTCCGCCGCAGCCAGTCGATCGCCTACCGGCCGGCCTGCGAAGGCTGCCGCTCGTGCGTGTCGGTGCGCGTGATCGCCAAGGATTTTCGTCCGACGCCGAGCATGCGCCGCGTCGCCCGCCGCAACGCCGACATTGCCAGCGACATGCGGATCGCGGTGCCGACATCGGAGCAATATGCGATCTTCCGCGCCTATCTCGATTCCCGCCATCGCGATGGCGGCATGGCCGACATGACCGTGCTCGACTACGCCATGATGGTCGAGGACAGCCATATCGAGACCCGGATCATCGAATATCGGCTGCGCGAAAGCAAAGAGCTTGTCGCCATCGCGCTCACCGACGTGCTCGGCGACGGCCTGTCCATGGTCTATTCGTTCTTCGAGCCCGACCTGGCCGCCCGCTCGCTCGGCACGTTCATGGTGCTCGACCATATCGCGCGTGCGCAGCGCTTGGGGCTCGCTTACGTCTATCTCGGCTACTGGGTGCGCGGCTCGCGCAAGATGGACTATAAGAGCCGCTTCCTGCCGCAGGAGCGGCTGATGCCCGACGGCTGGACGCGCGTCGAACAGTAGGAGGTCGGATTATGCCGCACTTGAGCCGGGCGTATCTTGCTGCCGGATTTCTGTTGGCCGGCCTGAGCGCTGCTGCAGCACAGAGCGCGCCGGCGACCGTCGCCGACACCGCGAAGGGCAAAGTGCTGGTCAATGGCGACGGCATGACGCTCTACACCTTTGACAATGACAGCAAGGACAAGTCGAACTGCAACGGCCAGTGCGCCAATCTGTGGCTGCCGCTGATCGCGACCACCGACGCCGGCGCCTCCGGCGATTATTCCCTGATCACGCGCAGCGACGGACGCAAGCAATGGGCCTATAAGGGCAAGCCGCTCTATGGCTGGACCAAGGACAAGAAGCCCGGGGACACGAGCGGCGACGGCGTCAACAGCGTGTGGCACATCGCGGTGCCGTGAACGCGCAATGCCTCGGATAGCCACGTCTGCGCGCCTGTAATCGGTTACGGAAGCACGAAGCGAACATAGTCGTCGCTGATCGCGCGCTGCAGGTGAGCGTGATACGCTTGGTAGAGTGGGTCCGACGATGCAATACGTCCGAACTGCACGGTCTGTTTGGCGATCGGCAGCAAAGCAAGCGGCGTCGAGACCGGCTGTAATTGTCCGCCCCGCATGGCGCGCAATGTGGTCAGAATCCCGTACATCTCACCGCTGATGAGCGGACGGCCGAGAATCGCGAGTCGAAATTGCCCCTCATCGCTCGTGAGCAGATAAATCTGCCCGGACTTGTTGGGTATGGAGATCGCGCCCTTTTGTGAAAACGGCGCGTCGAGCCGCTCGGCTTCGTGGAAACAGAGGCAGTTCTTATCCGCGCTCCAGGCGATCTTGGTGCGATAGGCGTAGACTGTGTCTTTGATCTCGAAAGACGGGCGCAAGGTGAGATAATCGCCTTCCAGCCATTTCACCGCCCCCAGGCTGTAGCCACCAAGCTCGACCGGAGCCGCGCCGGACAGCGGCACAGCGCTGTCTTGGCTGACCAGCGGCCGCAGCTTTATTTGCAGCGCTTCTTCGAGACGAATGATCGTCGCCAACGTGAAGGGCCGCGTGCCGCTCAGCGCCTTTTCCAGGGTCGAAATGCTGATCTTGGCATCGTCGGCCAGCCGCTGGCGCGAGATGCGGCGGCGCGCCAATTCTTCGCGCACTTTGCCGGCGAGGTCCCGGCTCAGCGCATCCGACAATTCGGTGGTTTCTGAAGGGTCCACGGCCAGCCCGGACAAATCGGCACCGGTCCGTACATAGCGCGGCGCATTGCGGTATTTCAAGCATGCCCTCGTGCGGCGGCGGGCCAATCAAGGCCAGTTCTTACGCTCACGCGGACAGCGGCTGTGACGCCACTATCCCTGCACGGACATCAGTCGGCAGGGGATTTCCATGATCAGCAGTAAGACGCGGCTCGCGGTGCTGGCGAGGCTTCTCGTTTTCATTCTCACTCCCCACACTGCATGTGCCGCGCCTTTGCTGGAGACCGATTCCGTGAAACAGATCGAAAACCGGATCGACCATTACTTCGCTGAACCGCGCAGTCCGGAAACCTTCCGTGCGCTCTCCGGCATGGGCCTTCCCGCCGGGGCGGCTGCATTGGACAGCTATCCTGATGCACGCTGGATGTCGGCCAGCACGGCGGATAAAAAGTTGCTTCAGCGCCTGTTCCCTACACTCGATATTTCCAACCCGTATTGGTATCCGGATTTCGGCGCCTGCCGCGCGGAAGCGCCGTTGCAACAATTCAAGGACCGACTTGCCCGCTTGGGCGAGCCGCATCCCTATATTAGGCAATGGTTGCAAGTTGAAAGAGCTGTGCTTTCGACATGTGCGCATGATCGCGACAATTCGGTCGCGCTCGCCCTGCCGCCGCCGCTCGACACTGCGGAGCCAGCGGTCGCACTCCTGCAGAAACAAGATCGCGCTTATCAGCAAGCGGCCTTGCGGTTCTATCAAGGCGACAATGCCGGCGCGCTTGACGGTTTCCAGGTCATCGCCGACGACCGCACTTCGCCCAACCGTCCACTCGCCGCTTACATGGTGTTGGCGATCCATGCCGGCAGCCGTGCAGCGGTCTCGCAGAGCGATGCGGATTCCGTCGCGCAAAGCCCGGAAAAAACCCTTCAGGACATCCAGGCTGTCCTTGCCGATCCGTCGTTGCAGAGTATTCACGCCATGGCCGCGGCGCTGATCGGCTGGATCGCCTCGGAGCGCACAGACGTTTCGACCGTCACCGCCCAGTTCAACGAAGCTTTCTCCGTGCTGGCGATGCCGACCACGCATCTTGACGCCTGCTCGCAATGCTTGACGCGTTACGAAGCCGCGCTGTCCGACATGGACTATCTGCGCCGCAATGTATTGTACGATCGTGCGGATTTCTCCGATTGGGTCCTGACCGGCAAATTGCCGGACACCTACACAACGAGCATCGCCCTGGCCGCGCTGGCCAGGAAACAGCCGATGGCTGCTTGGCTCGCTTTCCCGACAAACGCCTATCGCGGCCATGCCTGGGCAGTGGCGGCAACCATGCCGCAGTCGGCGGCCGTTCGCACCTACCTCGATCGCATGGGCGGCAGTGGCAACAATCCCGACAATCCCTGGGTGCACGAAAATCCCGATACCGGCGCGGCGACGCTGCAAAAACTGGTCGATGACGAGCTCTTCCGTCTCAGAGCGAACGCTGCCGACGAGCAAGCCGCCGCAGCGCTCAGCTTCGACTATTACAATCTGGTTCGTCATCTGCTGATGGACACAGAGGACCGCCGCGCGCATTTCCACGTCGCGCTGCGATACATGCGGGATTTTCCCTACAAAGAGACAACGGCATTCGATCGCACCGTCGACGACAGCCTGCAATATCTGATCATCACGGCCCGGCTTCCAGAAGCGCGCAACCTGCGGGACGCGCTCAGGCTGGATCGGCCCGAGGGACAACTCTCCCCTTATTCGTCTTCCGCAGGTGCGCTGCTGGTCTTGGCCGAGGACGAAGATCATCTGGTGCACGTCATGACTTCAGAGAAACATTTCCCCCGTGAATGTCTCAATCACCTCGCCACATCCGAGCTTTGGCGTCTGGCCGCCCGCAGCGAACTGGATCGCGGCCAGCGCGCCCTTCTGGTTCGCGCCGCCTGGAGCCGCGACTATGCGATGAGGCGCACCATCAGCCGCACCCATGATGCGCTGCTCCGCACACTGGTGCCGGAGATTACCGGCACATGGCAAACGCCCGCGGGCCGCGAGGTCAAGCCGGATGATATTTCGATCGTCCGCGACGTGCTCAAGTCGCCGGGCCTCAATACCGTCGTCGAGGATTTTTCACGAATGCCCGACGATGGAAATTCGCAGGCAACCTCCACACTGACCGGCCTGGACCACTATAATCACGACGACAATAACTGGTGGTGCACCTTCGACATTGCCCGCCACAATACGGCGCTGGATGCCGCCCTCGGCCAAAGCTTCGGCCTCGACGATGCCGCGCCCGAGGCCACGCTGAAGCGCGCTCGCGCCATGCTGGCGCCCGCCCTCTCGGACAGCTTTCTCTTCCGCAACATCGATCCTGCCGAGCTGGTCAGATTGTCCAAGGCCGAATGCGCACCGCAGTTTCTGAGCGAACACATTATCGCATGGGTCCGGCGGGCTGGCGCGCACGCATCCCGCATGGGACAGGCAGAAGCACTGGCCGATGCGGTGACCTCGACCCGTTGGGGCTGCAATCGCGACGGCAGCCACGCCGCCTATTCACGCGAAGCCTTTCAGCTTTTGCACACGCTGTTTCCCGCCTCGGCGGAGGCGAAAGCAACGCCGTATTGGTTCAATTGATCGCGCGATTGACGCCATGGCGCCTGTCACGCCCCGATCGGCACATCGGCGAACGATTGCAGTGCATAGAACTGCACCGGCTCCTTGCGGCCCTTGACCGCCGCTTCGTGCAACTCGTTGCCGTCGAGCTTCAGCCCGGCGGCTTCGGCCGCCTGGCGTGAAACGATTACGGTGCACTGATAGTCCTTGCACAGACTCTCGAGTCGCGCGCAGGTGTTCACCGTGTCGCCGATCGCGGTGATGATCTGCGAATGCGGCGGCCCCATCGAACCGACAATCGCTTCGCTGAAGTGAATGCCGATACCGATGCGCAACGGCTCGCGCAGATCGGCGCGCAGCGTGTCGTTGAGGGCGTCGAGGCGGGACAGCATCGCGCGCGCGCCGCGCAACGCGTCCGCCGCGCCGGTCTTCGGGTTTGCGGCGGCCAAGCCGTAAAGCGCCATCAGCCCGTCGCCGGTGAATTGCGAATAATGTCCGTTGGTTTCGACGAGCGCGCGCGTCATCTCATGGAAGAACTGATTGAGAATGAACAGCACGTCGTAAGGCAGCCGCGCTTCGCCCAGCGTGGTCGAACCGCGCAGATCGACAAAAACGACGGTGATGAGGCGTTCACTGCCTTCAAGACCGCCGCGCGTCGCGCCGTCCGCGGCGCTGGCATCGGCGGCGAGGAGCGGCATGACGGCGATATCGGTTGTCGGACGAATTTGGCAGGCGAGCCGCATGCCAGCCGACGCGCCGATACGTGACAGCGCCTTGGCCTCCAAAGTCGCGGGCGGCGGCAATTCGTCGAACCCCTTGGTGACCATGATCCGGCAAGTGGTGCAGCGCGCCCTTCCGCCGCAGACCGACGCGTGTGCGATGCCGTTGGCGCGCAACGTCTCGAGCACAGTGGCGCCGGGCAGGATCGGCATGCTTCGCCCGGCGGCATGCGCCAGGATCGGCGGCTTTTGACGGCGATAATACCAATGACGCAAGCCGCGGCCGGCGAAGGGCAGAAGCGGCAATGCGATGCAGAAGATCCAGCCGACATCCACCATGCGGTTGATGGCCGCCGCGGTCTCATCGGTCACATTGGCATCCGCGAGCGCGGAATCGGCAAAATCAGGATCCTTGGCCTCGCGCAGAACCTGATTGCCGCCGGTGACATAGCCGGCCAGCGCCAAGCTCGGCAGCAACAGCGCGTAGGCAAACAGAAATGGCCGCCACTTGGGATACCAGGGCCGCAGGCGCAGCCAGAAGTGGACGCCGATACAGGCATGGGTCCAAACCGTCACGATCGCCAGCATCTGCGCCGCGGCGAGCCAAGGCATGAACAGCCATTGCACGACGAAGATGGAGTTGTAATAAGTCGTGGTATCGAGCACATGCTCGGCGATGCGCGTCGACACGACGTGATCGGTCAAGAGCACCGGGATACAGAGGCCGAGCGCCAGCTGCGTCCATTCCCAGGGCCTGAGCCGCAGCGCGCGGCGCACATAGATCGACCACAACGCGTTGCTGTAGTGAACCAGAAATGCCGCCGACAGAACGACGGTGCCGGTCCATCCGCGCCACGGATACATCAAGACGCGGCGCGCCGCCTCCGCGTCTTCGAACGAGATCAGCAGAAAACAGTGCGCGGTGAGATGGCAGATGACGAAGCTCAGCATGGTCAGCGCGCTGAGAAGCCGCAGCCAGCTTCGCCAGTTCGACCACGCGCGACTGCCTACGACCATCCCGCTCGCCGCATGTTTTCAGGAGATTGGCGCTGCACCTTATCCCGATCGGCCGCAACCGCGAAATATTCCCGCCTGCCGCAAGCGGCCAGGGCAACAGGCCCCTTATTCTTCATCGGCGCCTTTACCGTTAGCGACACGGTTTGAAAGCGAGTCAAATTTGTTGCTCTTCGGAAAGCCCTTGGGCGCCAGCCGGCCGGCGTCGGCGCGGTTGCCGCGCCAGTCTGACAGCTCTTTGAGCGACAGCGAGAACACGCGGCCGGCGGAATCGGTCCAGGTCAGGCCCTTTTCCACCTCGAAAGTCTTGAGGTCGGACAGGCCGCCGTCCTTGTAGCGCTGCAGCCGCACGCCGCGGCCGCGCGTCATCTCCGGCACCTGGTCGCGCGGGAAGATCACCATTTTGCGGTTCTCGCCGATCGTCGCGATGAACTCGCCTTCGAGCGGCGCCAACGCGCGAGCGGCATCCGGCGGCTTGACGTTGAGCACCTGCTTGCCCTTGCGCGTATTGCCGAGGCACTCGTCCTCGGAAACGATGAAGCCCGTGCCCTGCCTGCTGGCGACGATCAGTTTGCGTCCGCCCTGATAGCGGAACACGGTGACGATATCGGCGTCCTGCTCGATCTCGGCGAACAGGCGGACCGGCTCGCCATGACCGCGACCGCCCGGCAATTTGGCCGCATCGATCGTGTAGAAGCGGCCATTTGTGGCGAAGACCAGAAGCTTCGACGTGGTCTCGGCGAAGAAGGCAAGCTTCAGGCTGTCGTCGGTCTTGAACGCCAGGCTCGACAAATCCGCGACGTGGCCGCGCAGCGCGCGGATCCAGCCCTTGTCCGACACCACGACGGTAATCGGCTCGCGCTCGACCAAGGCCTCCTCGATCGCTGCCTCGTCATGCGCCGGCGCCTGCGCGAAGCCGGTGCGGCGCTTGCCGAGCGGCGTCTTCGGGCCGAAGGCATCGCGCACTTCGCGCACCTGATCGGCGATCTTCTTCCACTGCTGCTTTTCCGAGCGCAGCAATTCCTCGATCGACTTCTTCTCCGCGCGCAGGTCCTTGTCCTCCTTGCGGATCTCCATTTCCTCGAGCTTGCGCAGGTTGCGCAGCCGCATATTGAGGATGGCTTCGGCCTGCACGTCGGTGAGCTTGAAGGTCTTCATCAGCACCGGCTTGGGCTCGTCCTCGGTACGGATGATCTTGATGACCTTGTCGAGATTGAGATAGGCGATCAGATAGCCGCCCAGCACTTCAAGGCGATGCTCGATCTGCGCCAGCCGATAGCGCGAGCGCCGCAGCAGGACTTCGCGGCGGTGTGCGAGCCATTCGCTGATCGCTTCCGCAAGCCCGATGACTTTCGGAATGCGGCCGCGCACCAGCACATTCATGTTCAGCGGCACGCGGCTCTCGAGCTCGGTCAGCTTGAACAGGCTTTCCATCAGCAGCGCCGGATCGACCGAGCGCGAGCGCGGCTCGAACACGATGCGCACGTCCTCGGCGGATTCATCGCGCATGTCGGCAAGGAGCGGCAGTTTCTTCTCGTTCATCAGCTCGGCAATGCGCTCGACGAGCCGCATCTTCTGCACCTGCCACGGGATCTCCGTGACCACGACCTGATAGGTGCCGCGACCGGTCTCCTCGACTTTCCAGCGCGCGCGCAAGCGGAACGAGCCGCGGCCGGTCGCATAGGCCTCGGCAATGACTTCGGGCGGATCGACGATGAGACCCCCGGTCGGGAAATCCGGGCCCGGCACGAATTTCAACAGCGTCTTGGTGCGCGCATTCGGCTGCTCGATCAGATAAAGCGCGGCATCGCAGATTTCCGCGACGTTGTGCGGCGGAATGGCTGTCGCCATGCCGACGGCGATGCCTTGCGCGCCGTTGGCGAGCAAATTGGGAAACGCCGCCGGCAGCACCACCGGCTCTTCCGACATGCCGTCGTAATTCGGCCGGAAGTCGACGGCGTCCTCGTCGATGCCTTCGAGCAGAAGCCGTGCCACATCCGTCATGCGCGCTTCGGTGTAGCGGTAGGCGGCGGCGTTATCGCCGTCGATATTGCCGAAATTGCCCTGGCCGTCGACCAGGGGATAGCGCGAGGAAAAATCCTGCGCGAGCCGCACCAGCGCGTCATAGATCGCTTGGTCGCCGTGCGGATGAAAGTTACCCATCACGTCGCCGACGATCTTTGCCGACTTCTTGAACGCCGCGCCCGGATCGAGCCGAAGGAGCCGCATGCCGTAGAGAATGCGCCGATGCACCGGTTTCAATCCGTCACGCGCGTCTGGCAACGCGCGATGCATGATGGTCGAGAGCGCATAGGCGAGATAGCGCTCCTCGAGCGCTTCGCGCAGCGCGATCTCCTGCACGCCATTCGATTCGGAAGGAGGAGGACTGGCTTTCTTGCTCATGACGGCTGGGTTCGTCTCTCGATTTCGGAACGCGCCAACGAGCACGGCGCGCAAACCGCGTGCTCGGAGCGAATATGGGAATCACCAATCATACTAGCAAAATGGCGCGCGCGATGCGGCTTCTGGTCGAACCGAAATTCGCATTGGCGGCCCTACCGGACTACGGACCTGAACCCGTTATGAACAAACGGCGCCACAAGATGAAACATAATTAATCCCGCAAGATCAAAGAGTTCGCTAACATCATTGCGAGCACCGACGCACGCTCCCTCGGTTCGCGCCGGAACGTCATGGAGGACTAGCATGCGTAAGACTATGCTTGCGGTTGCGGCCGTGCTGTCGATCGGAGCGGTCACGAACGAGGCCGCTGCGATGCCCGCCGCCATGCCTGCAATCTCGGCAACTCAGCTTGGGCTGGCGACGTCCGCTGACGCGAACCTTGTCCAAAAAGCTGCGGTCGTCTGCGGCTATTACGGCTGTCGGCGCGTGTGGTGGAACGGGCCTTACTGGCGGCCGCATCATTGGGGCTGGCAGCATAGCTATTGGGGCTGGCGCCGCTGGTAATCTGATCGCGGCTTTGGCCTGAATGCTGGAGCGCCAATCGCTTCATTTGCAAGCGATTGCGCTCCAGAATTCTTTCGAGATGCCGATTGCGAAAATGAATCGCGTCGCCTCGCGTGATCCTTTTCCGCGCAGGCGCAACACGGCGAGCGTGGACGCGGCGCGAGGCCGAGGTAAAATGCCTCGCCTGCGCGCGCACACGTCGTTGGATTTGTTTTGAACCTGCAACGTCGGGGAGATCAGCAATGCGCAAAGCGCTTCATGCGGCATTGGCCGCGGCGGCAATTCTCGTCCTGGCGGCGCCTGCGAAGCCGGCGACGGCGATGCCGGTCGCCTCGCATGCAGCAATTCGCATGGCGGCCAAGACATCCAGCGCCGTCACGCGGGCGCATGATTGGCGGCACCATCGTTATTGGGCTTGGCGCGGGACCTACTGGTATCCGCGGCATTATTGGTATGCGCCGCTGTCGCCCCGTGCGCGTTATTATGTCTGGGGCCCGTATTGGGGACATCATTGCTACAATGGCCGCTACCGGGGATGGGGCCGCAATGACTCGTGCTATATGTGATGCGCCGCGCGCGCGAGCGCGGTGACGAATTGCGCGCGCGCCTCGGGCAGAGCGAGGCCGCGCGGCGCGAAGGCGTGACGATCGAGAAAAAAGCCGGTGAGCGAGAACGCGTCGGCAAGATCGCCGGCCGATTCCGGTTCCGCGTCCGAATGCAGAAAGGCCGGCAGCCGCAGCAATCGGTCACGATACGCTTCGCCGGCATCGCGCGAGACCGCACGGCCCGATTTCGGCGAAACGTAGATGAGATCCGCGGTCGTGCCCGTGGCCGCGCACGACGACAGATCAAGGCCGAAGCCGAGCTCGGCGAGAAAATCGAGCTCGAAACGCGCGATCATCGGCGCCGCGGCGCGCGGGTCGTTGAGATGTTCGAGAATGATCTCGAGCGCGTCATAGATCGCAGCATGCGGCTCGCGCTCGGCGAGCAAACGGCACAAAGCCGCGAGATGCGTCACGCCGTACACCGCATGCGCCGCCGACAGAAACGACGCCGCGCGCAGATTGAGGCCTTCGACGGTGTAATTGCCGAGATGCTCGTCAAGCCGCGCCCGCCAGGTCGCGCGCAGTGCATTGCCCGGCTGCAGCACGCCGCGCTGGCGCACGCCGGTCCCGCCGCGGACCAGGCCAAGATGCCGGCCATGCGCATGCGTCATCAGTTCGAGAATGACGCTCGTCTCGCCATGACGCTTGACGCCGAGCACGATGCTGTCGTCGGTCCATTCCATAGGCTATGACGAATTATTCTTTCGGGAATTCCAAACCCATTTCGCGATAGCGCTCCGGGTCGTCGCCCCACCCTTCCCGCACTTTCACGTGCAGGAACAGGTGCACCGGCTGCTCGATGGCTTCCGCAATGTCGGCACGCGCGGCGGCGCCGATCGCCTTGATGGCCTGGCCGGCTTTGCCGAGCACGATTTTGCGCTGGCTCTCGCGCTCGACATAGATGGTCTGCTCGATGCGGACCGATCCGTCGCGCAATTCCTTCCACACCTCGGTCTCGACCGTGGACTGATAAGGCAGCTCTTGATGCAGCCGCAAATAGAGCTTTTCCCGGGTGATCTCGGCGGCAAGCTGGCGCAGCGGCGCGTCGGAAATCTGATCCTCCGGATAGAGCCAGGGTCCGGCTGGAACATGCGCCGCAAACCAGGACTTGAGATCGCCGACACCGTTGCCCGACAGCGCCGAGATCATGAAGGTCGCGGCGAAGCTGGCGCGCTCATTGAGCGTGTGCGTCAGTGCGAGCAGTTCGGGCTTGGCGATCAAATCGACTTTGTTGAGCACCAGAACCTTGGGCGCGCGAATCTCGGCGAGCGGGCCGACAATCGCCGCCTCGTCTTCACCGAAACCCTTCTTCGAGTCGATCAGGAGCGCGACCAGATCGGCGTCCTGGGTCGAGCCCCAGGCGGTGCCGACCATGGCGCGGTCGAGCCGCCGCCGCGGCGCGAAAATGCCCGGCGTATCGACGAAGATCAGCTGCGACGCGCCCTCGATCGCAATGCCGCGAATGAGCGCGCGCGTGGTCTGCACCTTCGGCGTGACGATCGAGACTTTGCTGCCGACCAGCGCGTTGATCAGCGTCGACTTGCCGGCATTCGGCGCACCGATCAGCGCGACGAACCCGCAGCGCGTCTCCTGCTGCACAGGCTCCGCTGTCGTCTCGACCGCGGGCTCGTGATGGGGCTCAACCATGGCGGCGGGTGCGTTCGACGCCTTCGCGCACCAGCATGGCGGAGGCCGCGGCCTGTTCGGCCGCGCGCTTGGAGCGGCCAAGCCCTTCGGCCGGCGCGAACGCCGGAAGCTGCACGGCGACGCGGAATTCCGGATCGTGATCGGGCCCGGAACGCGCGATCTCACGATAGGCCGGAGTCGGCAAGCCGCGCGCTTGCGCCCATTCCTGCAACACGGTTTTTGGATCGCGCAGCGGCTGCGCGGTCGCTTGCATGCGCGCCTGCCACAGCCGCACGACCAGTTCCTCCGCGGCCTTGTAGCCGCCGTCGAGATAGACTGCGCCGATCACCGCTTCGCATACGTCGGCAAGAATGGCCAGACGCGAGCGCGCTCCCGCATTCGCCTCCGAGGCGCCGACCCGGATCGCGGGACCGAGATCGATGGTGCGCGCGATCTCGGCGCAAGTCTCCTTGCGCACCAGATCGGCCAGGCGGCGTGACAGCTCGCCTTCGTCGGCCTTCGGATAGGTCCGGTACAGCATGTCGGAGATCACGAGACCGAGCACATGATCGCCCAGAAATTCGAGCCGCTGATAACTGCCGGCACGATTGCGCGCGCCCTTCAGCCCCGAAATGTGCGTGAGCGCGCATTCGAGCAGCGTGCCGTCGTTGAAGCGATAGCCGATGCGACCCTCGAGTTCGGTGGCGCTGCGCTTGCGGCGCCGCGGTTCTTTCTCTTTGGCAGCGGGCTCTTTGGCAGCGGGAGCCTGTTTGACCGCAAGTACGCCGTCGACGGCCGCCGCGGCAGGCCCAAGGGCCGGCGCGTCTTTGCGCGTGACTACCGACTTTGCTTTCTTGCGGCCACTCATCTCACCAGCGTGAACAGCCGCTCCCACCGAACCGCCCAAGGCCAGCGCCAGACCTCCCACGCATGGGCATCGTCACGGATGGAGAAAAAGATGATCTGCGCTTTGCCGACCAGATTTTCGAACGGCACGTAGCCGACCTGACTGAGCACACGGCTATCGGTCGAATTGTCGCGATTGTCGCCCATCATGAAGTAATGGCCGGGCGGCACGGTGTAGACCGGCGTATTGTCGTAGAAGCCGTTGTCGGTGAGGTCGAGCGTGTTGTAGCTCACGCCGTTCGGGAGCGTCTCGCGATATTGCTTGACCCGCTCGACGACGCCGTCGTCGTCGGTAATGAAATCTTCGACACGCTGACGCGGCACCGGCCGGCCGTTGATGTTCAACACGCCGTCGATCATCTGGATCTTGTCGCCCGGCAATCCGATGACGCGCTTGATGTAGTCGATCGAATCGTCTTTCGGCAGGCGGAACACGACGACGTCGCCGCGCTGCGGTTCGCGGCTGAGAACGCGGCCGGAGAAGATCGGCGGCGAGAAGGGAAACGAATAATGCGTATAGCCGTATGAGTATTTGGACACGAACAGATAATCGCCGACCAGCAGGGTCGGGATCATCGAGCCCGAGGGAATGTTGAACGGCTGAAACAAGAAGGTGCGGATGACGAGCGCGATAATCAGCGCATGGATGACCACGCGCACCGTCTCGGCGAACCCGCCTTCATTTCGCTTGGAGTCTGTCCCCACGCTCATCGGCTTGTCATCTTCCATCGGTCGCGCCCGCCAGCGATCTTGTAGCGGCTGCGTCACCCACAAGCAATTGCAGGCGGGAATTCGCCGCAGCTTTTGCGAATACGATTTTCCTCAAGGATACCATGCGGTTACCGCCGGTTTCCAGACCTTCCTTGGCACCTGTCGCCGCGCTCGCAACGCAAAATTAGTTGGGATGAAATTGGGGCGAATCTGCCCGGCCGCAATGGTTCGGCGACAACTTTCCGGCACGGCCCGCAGCCAAGCCGGACCAGCGGCCGAACTTACTCCCGCCCGGCTCCTATGGCGACAGCGGAAATGACAACGAACGCATGCGCCATCGGTCCTTCGTCGGTGATCGTCAGATCGATTCGCGCCTCATAGCCCGCGGGCGTGATCGCCTGCAGGCGGCGCTTGGCGCCTCCGGTCAGTTCCAGGGTCGGCCGTCCCGATGGCAGGTTGACGACGCCCATATCGCGCCACCAGACGCCGGCGCGAAGGCCGGTGCCGAGCGCCTTGGCGCAAGCCTCCTTGGCGGCAAAGCGCTTGGCATAGGTCTCGATCCGGTTGCGCCGTTTCTCGGCCTTGGCCCGCTCGACCGGCGTGAAGACGCGGTCGATAAAGCGATCGCCGTGGCGCTCCAGCACTTTGGCGATGCGGCGGGCGTCGGAAATGTCGGATCCGATGCCGAGGATCATGAGTGAGCTCTCATTATAACTTGTCCGGTCAAGGCCTGGTTCCGATTCGGCCGCGGCCGCGCTCCATGCCGGCGCGCATCCTGCGCACGACCCCATCGAGGCCGGAATAGATCGCCTCGCCGATCAGAAAATGCCCGATATTGAGCTCGGCGATCTCAGGCAATTCGGCGACCCGTTCGGCGGTGATGAAATCGAGCCCGTGGCCGGCATGGACCTCGAGCCCCAGGTCCTTCGCCGTCGCGGCGCCCCGCCTGATGCGCTCGAACTCGGCGTCGGCCGCGGCGGCCTGACCGGCCGCGAGCGCATCGCACCAGGCGCCGGTGTGAATTTCGATCACCGGCGCTCCGACGGCGTGCGCGGCCTCGATTTGGGAAGCCTCCGCGGCGATGAACAACGAGACGCGGATGCCGGCGCCCGCAAGTCGGCCTATGGCGGCCCGCAAGGCGTCGCGCTGGCCGGCGGCATCGAGGCCGCCTTCGGTCGTGCGCTCTTGCCGTCGCTCGGGCACGATGCAGCAGGCATGCGGCTTGAGCTTGCAGGCAATGTCGATCATTTCCGCGGTCGCCGCCATTTCCAGATTGAGCGGCTTCTTGAGGCGCTCCTTCAGGCGCCGCACGTCGTCATCCACGATATGGCGGCGATCCTCGCGCAGATGCGCGGTGATGCCGTCGGCGCCGGCGGCAATGGCGAGTTCGGCGGCCTTGACCGGATCGGGGTGACGGCCGCCGCGCGCATTCCGCACGGTCGCGACATGATCGACATTGACGCCAAGGCGGATGGCTGAACCAGGCATGCCTATCCGTTGACCCGTTCGGCGGCGGCGACGACCTTCTTCGCGCGCAATTGCGAAATGATCGAGGTGAGGTGCTTGAGGTTGTAGACTTCGAGATCGATGGTCAGTTCGGTGAAATCCGGCGATTGCCGCGTCATGCGGATGTTGTCGATATTGCCGTCGTGCTCGGCGATCACCTGCGTGATCTGCGCCAAGGTTCCGGGCTCGTTGACCGACTGCACCGCAAGCCGCGCCGGGAACCGCTGCGGCGCCTGCTCGTCGACGTCCCAGCGCACGTCGAGCCAGCGTTCCGGCTCGTCCTCGAATTGCTTGAGCGATTCCGACTGGATCGGATAGATCGTGATGCCCTCGCCCGGCGTCATGATGCCGACAATGCGGTCGCCCGGGACGGCGCCGCCTTGCGGGGCAAAGCGTACCGGCAGATCGAAATTGATGCCGCGGATCGGAATCGCCGTGCCGTTCTCGCCCTCGTTCGGCACCTTGAACTTCACCGCCCTGCCGAGTTTCAGGCCGAACCAGCCGCTGTCGGGCTTCGGCGCGATCGGCGTCACCCGCTCGTCCTTGTAGTCGGGATACATCGCGCGCGCGACGTCGGAGGCCTTCATCTCGCCGCGGCCAACGGCCGCCATCACGTCTTCGATCGACCCGCGCGCCAGCCGCGGCAGCGCGCCTTCGAGCTTTTCGTCGGAAAAATCGATCTTGGCGCGGTGGAACAGCTTCTCGACGATGCGCCGGCCGAGACCGGCATATTGGTTGCGCACTGCGTCGCGCGTCGCGCGGCGGATGGCGTCGCGCGCCTTGCCGGTCACGACGATGGATTCCCAAGCCGACGGCGGCGCGACCTGCGCCTTCGAGGTCAGGATCTGCACCTCGTCGCCGTTTTGCAGTGCCGATGACAGCGGACCGATCTTGCCGTTGATTTTGGCGCCGATCGCCATGTTGCCGACATCGGTATGGACCGCATAGGCGAAATCGATCGGCGTAGCCCCGCGCGGCAGAGCGATCAGCTTGCCCTTGGGCGTGAAGCAGAACACCTGGTCGTGGAACAGTTCGAGCTTGGTGTGCTCGAGGAATTCTTCCGGATTGGAGCCTTCGGCGAGCAGTTCGATGGTGCGGCGCAGCCAGGCGTAAGCGCTCGATTCGCGGGACAGCATTTCGGTCGGCGAGCTGGCGCTGTCCTTATAGAGCGCGTGCGCGGCGATGCCGTATTCGGCGATCTGCTGCATGTCGCGGGTGCGGATCTGCAGCTCGACGCGCTGCTTGCCCGGCCCGATTACCGTGGTGTGGATGGAGCGATAATCGTTCTGCTTGGGCGTCGAAATATAGTCCTTGAAGCGCCCCGGCACGACCGGCCAGGTCGTGTGCACGATGCCGAGCGCCTGGTAGCACTCGCCGACATCGCCGACGACGACGCGGAAGCCGAATATGTCGGAGAGCTGCTCGAAGCCGACCGCCTTGCGCTCCATCTTGCGCCAGATCGAGTAGGCGCGCTTGCGCCGGCCGGTGACTTCGGCGGTGATGCCGCGGTCGGCGAGCTTGCGGGCGAGCTGATCCTCGATCTCGGTGATCCAGCCGCTCGATTTCGCCGCCAGCGTTTCGAGCCGCTCGGTCAGGATCTTGTAGGCCTCGGGATTGAGCTCGCGGAATGCCAGATCCTCGAGTTCCTCGCGCATCTCCTGCATGCCCATGCGGCCGGCGAGCGGCGCGTAGATGTCGAGGGTCTCGTCGGCGGTGCGTCGTCGCGAGGCCGGCGGCTGATATTCCAGCGTGCGCATATTGTGCAGCCGGTCGGCGAGCTTGATCAGCAGCACCCGCACGTCGTCGGCGATGGCGAGCAGAAGCTTGCGCAGGTTCTCGGCCTGTTTGGCCTCCTTGGACACGAGATCGAGCCGCTTCAATTTGGTCAGGCCTTCGACCAGAAGCCCGATTTCGTGACCAAACAAGCGGTCGATCTCGGCGCGAGTGGCGTCGGTGTCCTCGATGGTGTCGTGCAGGAGCGCGGCGGCGATCGTGGCATCGTCGAGTTTCAGGCCCGCCAGGATCGCGGCCACTTCAAGCGGATGCGAAATATAGGGGTCGCCGGAGGCTCGCTTCTGCTCGCCATGCGCCCGCATGGCATAGACATAGGCGCGGTTGAGCAGGTCCTCGTTGGCGGCGGGATTGTACTTCTTGACGTCTTCGATCAGGTCGTATTGCCGCGTCCTTGGCTTGCGTGACTTGACCGGCGGCGGCTCGGCCCCCTCGACCGCCGGCACCAGGCTCGGCGCGCGCGCCAGCGGACCCCGCGAACGGGGCTGGTTCTGCATGCGCGGCAGATCGATCGGCGAACGCGGCATCGTGGTCCCGTGGCTCGTGCCTAGCCATGGACTGGTGATGGACTGGGCACGCGGCCGCCCCCGGCTGGACGCCAGATTCGGCCGCTTCTCCCTATGAAGATATCATGGAGCAGCGCGCGCGCTACAAGACACGCGGGATTTTACGTCCGGCATCGCGCGTGCGATGCAGCAGACACCAAATCAAATCCGCTGGGCTTGGTTAAGCTTTCCCGAAGACAGCCCCGAAGGCACGCCGCCGCGGGCGAGCCTTATTCTTCCTCGTCGCCGACATCCGGCTCGGGCTGGCTTTCCGGAGGCGTCAGCCCCTCCAGCCCCTTGAGCAGCTCTTCCTCGGTCATGCGGTCGGTGGTGACGTCGGTATCGTCGACATCCACCCCGGTGCCCGGCGCCCCGATAAGCGGTACGGTCTCGGGCTCCGGCTCGTCGACCTCGACATATTTCTGCAGGGAATGCACGAGTTCCTCCTTGAGGTCCTCGGGCGACACCGCCAGATCCGCGATCTCCCGGAGCGCGACAACCGGGTTTTTGTCGTTGTCGCGGTCGACGGCGATCTGGGCGCCGGACGAGATCATGCGGGCGCGGTGGCCGGCCAGCAGAACGAGCTCGAACCGGTTCTCGACCTTGTCGATGCAATCTTCAACGGTGACACGGGCCATTTGGCGATATTCCCATTCAACGGTGTTTCGATGGCTTGGAGCCTTAAAAACGGGCCTAAAAGGGCCGGTCTTCCCGGCGAGAGTCCCGCAAACTAGGGCAAGGTCCCTTAATGTGGCGCTTAACTAACGTCCGCAGCGCCGATGCGCAAGCCTGATTTTGTGCTTGGTTATCCGGCCGATTTTTGCCCGGCCTTCGGCCAAATCCGGCCCCGCCAAGGGGGCACTATCGCCGTCCGGACGCCGTCGTGGAAATGCTTCCGATAATTAACTTGGCGATTGGGGGTCTGCTCTGTTACCGAAATCTGCTGCCGAAAATTTTCCGGAACTGCTTCGCGGTCTCCTGAATCAATATTTGGGAACTGCCGCGACGGCGTGCCGCAAGTGCTTTCGAGCGCGTGCCGCTTGCTACGGCACAATGTGGCGATAGGACATCCGCTTGAAATACCGCTTGGGCATCAGCACGTTTCCTTGACGAGACGATTTATTGACCGCCGGCATCGTTGATTGCAGCCGCTCCGGGTTTAATCACGAGACGCACCTTTCATCGCGAGAAAAATCATGTCCGCACAAACTGAAAAAATCGCGTTATTCATTGACGGCGCCAATCTTTACGCCACCGCCAAGTCGCTTGGTTTCGATATCGACTACAAGCGCTTGCTGCGCGAGTTCCAGTCGCGCGGCTATCTGGTCCGCGCCTTCTATTACACCGCCGTGATCGAGGATCAGGAATATTCCTCGATCCGTCCGCTGATCGATTGGCTGGACTACAACGGCTACAGCGTCGTCACCAAAGCGACCAAGGAATTCGTCGACCAGACCGGCCGGCGCAAGGTGAAAGGCAACATGGATATCGAGCTTGCGGTCGATGCCATGGAGCTCGCCCCGCATATCGACCAGATGGTGCTGTTCTCCGGCGACGGCGATTTTCGCTCCCTGGTCGAGGCGGTGCAGCGGCGCGGCGTGCGCGTCGTCGTGGTCTCGACCGTTTCGACCCAGCCGCCGATGGTCGCCGACGAGTTGCGTCGGCAGGCCGATCAGTTCATCGATATCATCGAGCTGCAGTCGAAGATCGGCCGTGATCCGAACGAGCGTCCGACGCGCGAGCCCCGCGAGACGCGCAGCGAGCCGCGCGACCAGCGTGACGTGGCCCGGCACACCCCGCAGTTCCTGCAGCGCAGCCCGACCTCGCAGCGGGTCGATGTCGAAGACGAATTCGAAGACGATTGAACACCGTGACCAGCACCAAGACGGCGCCCATGTCGCGCCCCAGCGGCGTGCCCGGCCGCGACTGTCCGCGCTGTCCGCGCCTGGTCAGTTTTCGCGAACATTGGCGGGAACTCGAGCCGGAATGGTTCAACGCGCCGGTGGACTCGTTCGGGTCGGCCGATGCGCGTTTACTGGTGCTTGGTCTCGCCCCCGGCCTGCGCGGCGCCAACCGCACCGGCCGGCCCTTCACCGGCGATTACGCCGGCGACCTGCTCTACGCGACTTTGATCGAATTCGGCTTCGCCCGCGGCACCTATGCCGCGAGCCCCGACGACGGGCTTGAACTGATCGACAGCCGGATCAGCAATGCGGTGCGCTGCGTGCCGCCCGAAAACAAACCGACGCCCGCCGAGATCAACACCTGCCGCGATTTTCTGGCCGCGACGCTCAAGGAGATGACCAGACTTTCCATCGTGGTCGCGCTCGGACGCATCGCGCATGAAACCTTCGTCAGCGCCAACGGCGAGCGCCGCGCGCAGTTCCCTTTCGCCCACGGCCGCGTGCACAAGATCGGCGCGCTGACCTTGGTCGACAGCTATCACTGCTCACGCTACAACACCAATACTGGCGTGCTCACGCCGCAGATGTTCCGCGACGTGTTTGCGCAGGTGCGCAAAATGCTTGGCGCCTGATCGCTCTTTGCTTTAAGCATGATCTTTTCCGAAAACCGGTTCCCAGTTTTCGGGATCATGCTTTTGCAGCCTCTTACTGGAAGATCGAGCTTTCGTATCTGCCCGTGCCCATCTCGCTGCGCGGGAAGATGCCGTGCTGTTCGATCCACTCGAAGGATTCCTCGAAGGTCTGTTTCGAATAGGGCTCGAACACCAGCCGTTCGCCGGGCCCCCAGCGGCGCGTATCCATCTGGCCGTGGAAGCGCGCCGGGAATTCCTTCTTGTAGTAGTGCGTGAAGAGTTCAGGGCGCAGATCGATGTCGCGCTGGGCGCGGCGTAAGGCGCGGAAATACTTCCGGACGTCTTCGGGATCGGGCGTGCCGGTCACCATCGAGGCCATCATGAAGGTCGTGTCGATGACTTTGCGGAAACCGAGCTGTTCGACGAAATAATACGGTCCTGAAAACAACGATGCCGCCGGCACTTTGCCGTCGATCAGGAGTTCCATGCGGCTGAACAACAGCCCGTCGTTGAACGACAGGTTGATCCGGTCGAGCTGCAGATATTGTTCGAGCCCCTGGATGGTGGCGTAATGGCTGCCGGATTGGTAGCCGACGGAAATCGGCACGCCGGCAAGATCGGCCGGCGTCTTGACCGGCGAATCCGGCGGCACGAACACCCCGCAAGGCGACACCGAATAAGCATCGGCATAGAGCTTGCCGTGGCCGTTCGAGGCGGCGACGTTCATGGTCCAGTGGCAGGCGCCGCTGACATTGCAGGTACGGCCGGCCTCGAGCGTCTGGTAGGCGCCGACCTTGTTGCCGATATGGTGCCCCTTGCCGGAGCTCGAATCCATGGTCTCGCGGAATTCGTAATCGAGACCTTCGGCGGCGAAATAGCCTTTCTCCTCGGCGACCCATTCGTGCAGGCGGAAGTGCGGTGCGACGACGAACTTGTTCTCCGACATGGCGTCCTCCGTTCGGCAGTCCTTGTTTGCGGCTTTTGGTCTGCGGCTTTGCCCGCAGCGTAGCCGAGCGAATTGACTTGATCAGCGCGGCGCCGGGAAATAGATTGTCAACATTTGATTGACAATCGACGGTCAAATGGATCGCTTCGAGAACACACGGGTTTTTGCCGCCGTGGTCGAGGCCGGAAGTTACACCGCCGCAGCGGAACGGCTCGGCATGTCCCGCGCCGCCGTGAGCAAGCATGTCTTGCAGCTCGAAGAGCGGCTCGGCGCACGCCTCCTCAATCGCACCACGCGGCGGGTCAGCGCGACCGAACCTGGCCGGACATTTTACGAACAATGCCGCCGCATCCTCGCCGAGCTTGAAGACGCCGAACGCGCGGCCGGAGAACTGCACAACGAGCCGCGCGGTGAATTACGCATCATCGCGCCGACCAATTTCGGACTGGCGGAGATCGGATCGGCCATCACCGACCTCGCCCTCGCCTATCCGCGGCTGCGCATCAATCTGACCTTGAATGACCACGTCACCGATCCGATCGCCGAGGGTTATGACATCGCCATCAGCGTCGGCCGCCCGCGCGGAGCCTCGTCGAGCCTGATCGCGCGCAAGCTCAATTCGTCGCGGCGCATCCTGTGCGCGGCGCCGGATTACCTGACGCGGCGCGGCACACCGCGGCGGCCGGAAGACCTCGCGCAGCACGCTTGCCTGACCTACAGCTACCTGGAGCCGCCCGACGAATGGCATCTCATCGGCCATGACGGCGAACGCGTGGTCAAAATCAGCGGACCGATCGTAACCAGCCACCGTGAGGTGCTCAAAACCGCGGCGGTGCGCGGGCTTGGCATTGCGTACGGGCCGGTCATCTTCTTTCGCGAGGATCTCAAAGCCGGCCGCGTCGTCGAGGTCCTGCCGAAATTCAAGCTGCCCGAAGCGACGATTTACGCCGTTTATCCCGTCGGCCAGCAGCGCTCGGCCAAAGTGCTGGCATTCAACGACTTCATGACCCGCTATTTCGCCGCGGCCGGTGTCGGCGCGTGATCGTCACGCAGGATTGGCGCGGAGCCAGGCGACGACCTCCGCGGCATTCTTGTCCGGCGGAAACACCGGATAGAACACCTTGACGATCACACCATTGTCGCTCACCAGCGCCATCCGCTTGAACAGCGTCATGCCGGAGGTCGCGAAGGTCGGCAGCCTCATCGCGCGGCCGAGTTTCAGATCGGCGTCGGACAGGATCGCAAACGGCAGATGCAGCCGCGCCACGGCTTCGCGCTGATAATCGCTGTCCTGCGTCGACAGGCCGTAGAGATGGGCAACACCGAGCGCCTTGAGTTCGGCGAAATGATCGCGAAAGCCGCAGGATTGCGGCGTGCAGCCACGCGCGCCGGGAATCTCGTCCCAGCCCGGCGGCGCGTCAACACCCGGTACGCCGGTCCGCGGATAGATGTAGAGCACGGTACGGCCGGGAAGCTTTGACAGATTGACCGCTGCGCCATTGGTCGCCGCGAGCGAGACGTCAGGAAACTTCGCGCCGGCCAGATGGCGCGCGCCGCCATCGTCTTGCGGTGCCGGGATTCCCGGCGGCAGGCGTGTCGGGTCGTGCGTTCCGGGAGCTTCGGCCATTTCGCCTCCGAGAAACCATGTCGCCTCTGGGAAGATGGCGCCTCTAGGAAGAATAAGACATGAACTCCATCAGCGAGCCGTCGGGATCGCGGAAATAGACGCTGGTGCCCGCTCCCTTCGCGCCAAAGCGCTGCATCGGGCCGCTTTCGATCTTGATGCCATGGTGATTGAGGTGCGCGACGGCGTCCGCGATCGGCCCCATCCATTCAAAGCACAGATCGCTGTTGCCGGGCGCCACCGGCAGCCGCGCCACCTCGGCGGGCTTCACGCCCGGCCCGTGAACATTGAGCTGCTTGTCGCCGAAGCGATAGGCAAAACCGACCGGCCGCTCGACGAGCGTCGCGCCCATCACCGCCGTATAGAACGCGTTCGAGCGATCCCAATCGGAAACATGAATGACGCAATGATCGAGCTTCGTCGGCAACATTCCTAGCCTTTCTGCCGCATCAAGCGGCCACGCTCGCGGTCCCAGCTGCGCTTCTTCTCGGTGTCGCGCTTGTCATAAAGTTTCTTGCCGCGCGCCAGCGCAAGCTCGAGCTTGGCGCGGCCGCGCTCGTTGAAATAGAGCTTCAGCGGTATGAGCGTCATGCCCTCGCGCTCGACCGCGCCGACCAGCCGATTGATCTGGCGCTTGTGCAGCAGCAATTTGCGCGGCCGCTTCGGCGCGTGATTGAAGCGATTGGCCTGCAGATATTCCGGAATGTTGGAATTGATCAGCCAGATTTCACCGTCGCGGGCATCGGCATAGGATTCCGCGATCGTCGCCTTGCCCTGGCGCAGCGATTTGACCTCGGTGCCGGTCAGCGAGACGCCGGCCTCGAAGGTCTCGTCGATGTAATAGTTGAAGCGCGCCTTGCGGTTGTCGGCGACAACGCGGAGCTTCTTGTCATCTTTGGCCGCCATTTTCGTGCCTGCGCCCGCGCGCTCACCTGCTCAGCTCTTCTTGAGCGTGTCGCGGATTTCCGTGAGCAATTGCACTTCCGGCGACGGCCCTACCGGCGCCGGCGGAGCTTCCGGCGCCTTGAGCTTGTTGATGCCCTTGATGCAGAGGAACAGCACCCAGGCGATGATCAGAAAGTTAATAGATATCGTGAGAAAGCTGCCGTAAGCCAGCACAGCGCCTTGCTTTCGCGCCTCAGCCAGAGAATTGGCCGTGACTTTCGCCGATAACGGCAGAAAATAATTGGAGAAATCGAGTCCGCCGGTCACCGCGCCGATGATCGGCATGATGATGTCGTTGACCAGCGAATTGACGATCGCGCCGAACGCCGCGCCGATGATCACGCCGACGGCGAGATCGACGACATTGCCCCGCATGGCGAATTTCTTGAATTCCTCAAGCATCAGGACCCATCCCCCGCTTTAATTGGCCGGCAGCCGGACGCCGCCGCCCGGCACAGATTCGTTCCCGCTCGCCGCACCGCGGCGCCAACAACGAAACGCGAAACCCGTCAGTTGATCAGCCCGGCATGAACCATGGCCTCGCGCACGGCGGCCTGCGCCTTCTCGCTCGCCGGCACCATGGGCAGACGCACATTGGTCGAGCACTTGCCGATCAGCGACATCGCATATTTGATCGGCGCCGGCGAGGTTTCGACGAAGAGATTCACATGCAACGGCGCGAGCTTATCCTGGAGCTTTAACGCGGAGGCAAAATCGCCCTTCAGGCACGCTGCCTGGAATTCCGCGCAGAGCCGCGGCGCCACGTTCGACGTTACCGAGATGCAGCCATGCCCGCCATGCGCCATGAAGCCGAGCGCGGTGATGTCCTCGCCGGAGAGCTGGTTGAAGTCCTCGCCCATCGCCGCGCGCTGCTGCGACACGCGCGTCATATTGGCGGTGGCGTCCTTGACGCCGGCGATGTTCGGAAGTTCGTAGAGCCGCTTCATCGTATCGACCGACATGTCGATCACCGAACGGCCCGGAATATTGTAGATGAGAACAGGAATACCGATCGCGTCGTTGATCGCCTTGTAATGCTGATAGAGCCCTTCCTGGGTCGGCTTGTTGTAATAGGGCGTTACCACCAATACGGCGTCGGCGCCGGCCTTCTCCGCGTGTTGGGCGAGATCGATTGCCTCCTTGGTCGAATTTGAGCCGGCGCCGGCGACCACCGGAACCCGGCCACGCGCCTGCTCGACGCACCATTCGACCACCTTGCGGTGCTCGTCATGGGACAGCGTCGGACTTTCGCCGGTCGTGCCTACCGGCACGAGCCCATTGGTGCCCTCGGCGATCTGCCAATCGACCAGATCACGGAACGCTTTCTCGTCCACCGAGCCGTTCTTGAACGGGGTGACCAGCGCGGTGAATGAGCCTCGAAAGCGTGTCTTGGCAGCCATGATACGATCCCCGGCATACGGTCCCCGTCACGCCGTTCTGGCACCCGCATAATGCGGCGATGGACGGGCCGATCCGGCCATAAATATCGCCTTAAGTGCGGTTCTGAAAGCCCCTCCCAGCCGTCTGCAAGCGGAATGGTGGACATAGGCCCAAAAGTTTTGGCCCAAAAGTTTTGGCCCCAAAGTTTTGGCCCCGGTTTGGGACCGGGCTTTGGCGCCGCTCTGCGACAAGCCTTCGCCTGGCATCGGCGGGCCCGGACATTCTTGCCCTGAACGACCGCGCCGCAAGAAAAGCGCTCGCGTCACGCCGAAACTCGCCCGACCTCAACGCGTCCGGAACGGCCTCGACCGACATCACGCAGCGCTTCGCCGACCGCAGCCGCGACGCCCGCCCAGTCATTGGGCGCGGGCTGCCGGAACAGGCGTGCAGTTGGATACCAGGGACTGTCAGAACGGCCGAGAAGCCAGCGCCACTCGGCGACATGGGGCAGCAGGATCCAGGTCGTCGCCCCCAAAGCGCCGGCGAGATGCGCCACCGCCGTGTCGACCGAAACGATCACATCGAGCAGAGAGACGACGGCCGCGGTGTCGGGAAACGACGCCAGCTCGTCGCCCAGATGCGTGACCTGCGGATGGGCGCGCAGCAAAGCGGCATCGCCTTCCCGCAGGTCTTTCTGCAGGCTGAAAAATCGCATGCCCGGCATGGCGAACAGCGCCGTCAGGGCTTGCAGATCGATCGAACGCATATGATCGTTGGGGAGATTGGGATTGCCGGCCCAGCAAAGACCGATCTTCAGATCCGCTCCCGGCTCAAGCTTGGATCGCCATTTGTCCAGATGCGCCGCTGAAGCCGCGAGATAAGGAACATCCGCCGGGATGGTTTCGAGCCGCGTCGCGAAGACGAGCGGCAGGCTCGCCAGCGGGCACTGCAGGTCAAAGGCCGGAAGCGGGCCGCCGCTGGCGGCAAGCTGCGTCACGCCCGGCAGATCGCGCATCAACTCGACGAGCGGGCCGGGCACTTCGAGCACGACCCGCGCGCCGCGCTCGGCGACAAGGGGCACGTAGCGGCAGAACTGGATCGTGTCGCCGAGTCCCTGCTCGGCGTGCAAGAGGATCGTCTTGCCCTCGATCGGGTCTGTGCCGCGCCAAAACGGTTGCAAAAACTTCCGTGGGGCGGCAACAGACGGCCCGCTCCGCCATCGCCATTCGTATTCCGGCAGTCCGCCGGCAAAATCGCCGGTCAGAAGCTTAAGCTCACCCAGGCTGAAATGGGCATCGCCGGACTCCGGTTCGAGCGCGAGCGCCTTTTCGAAATTCGTCATGGCCTCGTCGAGGCGATTCATATGGCGCAATGCCGCGCCGCGATTGCAGTGCAGCTGCGAGAGATTTGGGTCGAGCGATGCGGCCTGATCGAAGCACTCGAGTGCGTCGGCGAACCGGTTGAGCTTGGTGAAGACGACGCCGCGATTGCACTGCGCCTGCGCCAGATCCGGCTGCAGCGCGAGCGCGCGGTCGCAAGCCTCGAGCGCTTCCGGATAGCGCCGAAGCCGCTCCAGAACATAGCCGCGATTGGAATGCGCTTGCGCATAATCGGGAGCCAGCGCCAGAGCGCGATCGCAAGCCTCCAGCGCCTCTTGATGGCGGGCGAATTTCGCCAGAACGACGCCGCGCTCGCCATGCGCCTGTGCGAGGCCGGGATCGAGCGTGAGCGCCCGGTCACAGCTCTGCAGCGCCTCGGCGTAACGCCCGGCCTTGACCAACAGCGAGCCGTGAAAGCAATGCACCTGCGCGGAATTCGGATCGAGCGCCAAGGCGCGCGTGCAGCTCTGCAGCGCCTCGGCGCTGCGGTTGAACCGATCGAGCACGATGGCGCGCGTGCAATGGGCCTGCGCCAGATTGGGCGCGAGCGCCAGCGCGCGGTCGCAGCTTTTGAGCGCATCCTGGTAGCGGCCGAGTTTTTCCAAAACGCCGCCGCGATTGGTCTCGGCCTCCGCATAATGCGGATGCAGCGCCAAGGCACGCTCGTAGCTTGCCAGGGCTTCGGCATGCCGCTGCTGCCGCTCCAACACGGTGCCCCGGTTATAGTGTGCCGGCGGAAATCGCGGCTCGAGTGCGATGGCTTTGTCGTAGCTGTCGAGCGCCGCTTCGAGGCGGCCGGCGGCCAATTGCGCGTTGCCGCGGTCCGAATAAAGCGGGACATAGTTGGGCGCGAGCGCAAGCGCCTTGTTGAAAGCCTCGATCGCTGCATCGTGCCGGCCGATCGTGGACAGGACCTTGCCGTAACTGTGCAAGCACGGCGGCACGGCCTGGTCGATGGCCACCGCGGCACGCAGGTGCCGCTCCGCCTCGCTGAAATTGCCGCGCTGCGCGCAGATGATTCCGAGCATATGCAACGCGTCGAAATTGCGGGCATCCGCCTGGAGAATCCGGCGGTAAAGCGCCTCGGCGCTCGCAATATCGCCGTTACGATGGGCGGTCAGCGCCTGGTCGATTGCCGCCATGAACACTCCCTGCAACAGCACCCCTTTGCGACTTTTAGCAGCCGAATGCGGCGACGCGCCATATCCGGCCTTATTGTTGAACGCCGCTCCCCATCTTGTGCGGCCGCTGGCCCCGCTTTTGCCGTAAAACTGTAAATTGTCGCGTGATGATTGCGTAATTAGGCTTTTCTCAATCTTACCGGACGAAGAGCTAGAGGCGCATTCGCCGCGGGAGGAACCGTGCAGGGAATCCGGCTTTCAATCCTGCTTGCCGCTTGCGGCATCCTGGCGTGTGGCGTGCTCATGACCGGAGCGTCGGCGCAGACCTCGGCCAGTGGCACATCGACAAAAGGCGTATCGGGCGTGCCGCTGCCGGCGGTACGGCCCGGCGACAAAAACGCCAAGTCCGGCGCCAGAGCGGAAACGAAAACTCGGGCCAGAGTGGCAGAGAAGAAGGACAAGAAGACCGAGAAAACCGAGGCCGGCAAGAAAGAGACCAAAGGGGCCGAGAAAGAAGCCAAGAAGGAACTCAAGAAAGAACCCAAGAAAGAACCCAAGACGAGTTCCGCCTCGGCGGCGACGTCGGCCATCAAGCGAAGCGAAAAGTCGGGTGAAAAGCCCGGCGCCAAAATCACCGAAAAGAGGGATGTCAAAACCAGCGCGACGCCTGCCGCCAAGCTCGCGGCGGAAAAGGCTGCCGCGCACAAGCCTCGGCCGGCGATCCGCGGCTCGCTTACCACCGGCACGACGTCTGTGGTTCCGGTCGCGGCCGCGCCCGGGGCCCTGCCGTTGCGGCGGCCGCCTGTTCCACAGCCGCCGATGCTGCCCATGGCGGCGGCGACCACCACGTCGACGCCGCCGATGGATATCAGCGCCGTCAAACAAGCGATCGATCTCGTCGCCAAGAACCGCACCGACGATGCCACCTCGATCGAAGGCACCATTTCCGATCCGCTGGCCCGCAAGCTCGTTGAATGGCTGATCCTGCGCAGCGACAGCGGCACGACGGATTTCTCGCGCTATGTCAATTTCATCGCCGCCAATCCGAGCTGGCCTGGCATCGCGCTGCTGCGCCGCCGCGCCGAAGGCGTGCTTTGGGAAGAGCGCGTCGACCCGCAGACCGTGATCAGCTTCTTCCGCAGCGAACCGCCGCATACCGTCAAAGGACATTTCGCACTGGCGCGGGCGCTTATGTCGCAGGGCGACAGCGCCGGCGCGGCCGCAACGCTGCGCGACACCTGGCGCAATGACGGCTTTTCGGCCGACCTTGAAGCGCAAGCGCGCGCCACCTTTGCCGGCCTGATCACGCCGGAAGATGATGCCGTGCGCATGGACGCCCGACTCTATGTCGACGACGACGATGCCGGCCTGCGCGCGGCGCAACATCTCAATTCGACGGCGATGGCCGTCGCCAAAGCGCGCGCCGCCGTCATCAACCAGACCGGCAATGCCAAGGCGTTGCTTGATGCCGTGCCCGAAGCGGCGCGTCACGATCCCGGCTATATGTTCAGTCGCATCCAGTTGCTGCGGCGCGAGGACAAGATCAAAGACGCGGCGCAGTGGCTTCTTGCGGCGCCGCGCGATCCGGAAAAGATCATCAATCCGGACCCGTGGTGGGTCGAGCGGCGCCTGGTTGCGCGCAAGCTTCTCGACCTCGACGAGCCGAAAATGGCCTATGACGTCGTCAATAGCGCGGCGCCGCCGAACAGCGAAAACTTCCGCGCCGAGCAGCATTTCACCGCGGGCTGGATCGCGCTGCGTTTCCTGCGCGAGCCCGGTATCGCCATGGCGCATTTTGCCCGCGTCGCCGACGGCGCCACCAATCCGATCACCTTGGCGCGGTCGTATTATTGGCAGGCCCGCGCCGCGGAAGCCCTGGGCCGGCAACAAGATGCGCGTTCGCTGTTCGAGGCCGCCGCGCATTATCCGACCGCCTATTACGGTCAGCTCGCCCGCGCCCGGCTCGGGCTTGACGAGGTCGAACTGCGTGACCCGCCGCCGCCCTCGCCCGAACGCCACATGCTCGAACTCGCGCGCGTCTTCGAGATCCTCTACGCCACCGACAATCGCGACCTGATTGCCACCATGGCCGCCGATCTCGGCGACAAGGCGACCGATGTCGGCGCGCTGGTGACGCTGGCCGACATCGCGGCGCGCCACAACGACGCGCGGGCAATGCTCCTCATCGGCAAGTTGGCGCTTGGCCGCGGCTACCCGATGGAGCGATTTGCGTTCCCCAATTTCGGCGTGCCGGAATACCGGCCGATCGGTCCGCCGGTCGAACCTTGCGTGGTCTATTCCATCGTGCGGCAGGAAAGCGCCTTCAATCCGCGCGTCGTCTCCAGCGCCAATGCGATCGGCCTGATGCAGGTGACGCCGGCCGCCGGCCGCGACACCGCCAAGCGATTCGGTGTTGCCTTCGACCAGCGCCGGCTCATGAACGATGTCGCCTATAATGCCCAGCTCGGCAGCGCTGAGCTTGGCAACGAGATCGCCAGCTGGCGCGGCTCCTATATCCTCGCTTTTGCCGCCTACAATGCCGGCCCGCGCCGGGCCAAGGAATGGATCGAGCAATACGGCGACCCGCGCGATCCCAAAGTCGATCCGATCGACTGGATCGAGCGCATCCCGATTTCGGAAACGCGCAATTACGTCGAGCGCGTGGTCGAGAACATGCAGGTCTATCGCGCGATCATCGAGAACAATCCCAAGCTCATGATCGACGCTGACCTGCGCCGCGGCGGTTGAGTTCGGACTCTCAAATACGCTCGTAAGATGCTGAAATAATTCAATAAAACTCGCGATTTTGAAAACACTCCGGGAATTGCGTCGGTTGGGCCCGGCCGTTACATTGACCCGCTGAACCTCCCGCGCCGCGCCAGCGCCGCACCAGACATGCCGACAGCAGACAAAAGCGATCCAACAAGCATTTTCGTCACCGCGCAGGACGGATTGCGGCTGCATGTGCGCGAATACGGCCCGCGCAATGCGGCCGTGCTTCCAGTTGTTTGCTTGCCGGGCCTGGCGCGTACCGTTGCCGATTTCGAGGCGCTGGCGCCGGCCTTGGCGAACGCCAGCACGGCGAAAGGCAGACCGGCCCGGCGCGTCATCGCCATCGACTCGCGCGGCCGCGGCCGCTCCGAATACGACAAGCACCCGGAAAATTACAACGTGGCGGTCGAGCTCGGCGACGTCGTCACGATCCTTTCGGCACTTGGCATCGGGCAAGCGGTTTTTGTCGGCAGTTCGCGCGGCGGCATCCTCACCATGCTGCTTGCGGTGGCGCATCCGACCTTCATTGCCGGCGCAGTGTTGCACGACATCGGGCCGGTGATCGAGCCGAAAGGATTGGCGCGCATCAAAAGCTATGTCGGCAAGCTGCCGCAGCCGCGCGACTTCGCCGAGGGAGCGGAAGTCCTTCGCCGCCTGTTCAGCGCCCAATTCCCCAAGCTGACGGCCGAAGATTGGCTCGCGGCGGCTCGGCGCACCTGGAAAGTTGCCGACGGGCTGCTGGTGCCGACCTATGACGTGCGGCTCGCGCAGCCGCTCGCCGAAGTCGATATCGAGCGCCCGTTGCCGTCGATGTGGGCTGAATTCGACGCGCTCGCGCGCGTGCCGGTGCTCGTCATCCGCGGCGAGAATTCCGACATTCTGTCCGCCGCAACCGTGGCGCAGATGAAAGAACACGATCCGGCGATGGAGCTCATCGAGGTGCCGGACCAGGGACATGTTCCGCTCCTGGCCGGCGATGCGCTGCTCGGTCAAATCGCGGTCTTCGTCGAGACGTGCGACGCGGCCGCCGCTTCGCGTCCCGCCCCCGAGCCATCCGTGGCTTCGTGACAGCGCAAGTTGTGCCCCTATGGCATCTTGCAGCAGCTACATTCCGGAGCGGCAACAGTGAATGCGCAACTGCACTATGAACGGGGTCTGTCCCTGCAGAGATCGGGCGACCCTGTGCAAGCGATGCGGGCCTTTGATGCCGCCATCGCGATCAATCCCGGCTTCGCCGAGGCGCACAACTCCCTCGGCATCGCGCTTGCGAGTCTCGGGCGCCATGAAGATGCGCTTGTCAGCTTCGACCGCGCGCTTACCCTCAAGCCGGATTACGCCGAAGGTCATAACAACCGCGGCATCGTGCTGCAGGAACTCGGCCGACTTGACGCAGCACTCGCCAGTTTCGATCAGGCCATCGCGTTGAAACCGGACAATGCGCGCGCTCACAACAACCGCGGCACGGCTCTCAACGAGCTGCGGCGTCCCGGCGACGCGCTCATCGGCTACGAAACGGCAATCGCGCTCGATCCTGCTTATGCAGCGGCCTTCTACAATCGCGGCGTGGCGCTGCACGATCTGGGCCGCTTCGACGAGGCGCTGGCAAGCTTCGATCGCGCGATCGCGCTGCGTCCCGACTATGCCGAGGCTCACCATAACCGCGGCGCGGTGCTGCAAGATATGCTGTGCCTCGATGAAGCGATCGGGGCCTATGCCGCGGCAATACGGATTCATCCGGAGCGCGCGGAATCCTATGCCAACCAGGCCTATTGCTATCTGCAGACGAGCCGTTTCGAAGAAGGGTGGCGCCTGCACGAATGGCGCAAGCAGCTCCCGGTCCCGGTCGGCAACCGCACGTTCCCGCGGCCTCTTTGGATCGGACGAGAGGACATCTCAAACCGGACTCTGTTCGTTCATAGCGAGCAAGGATTTGGCGACACCATACAGTTTTGCCGCTATGGCAGGTTGCTCAAGGCGCTCGGAGCAAATGTCGTTATGTCGGTGCAGGAGCCGTTACAGCGCCTCCTTGCACAGCTGCGTCCGGAAATCGACATCATCGGCCAAGGCGAAACACCGGCGCATTTCGACTATCACTGCCCGATGATGAGCCTGCCGCTCGCCTTGGCGACGACGCTGACGACCATTCCGGCCGAACCGCGCTACCTCGTTGCGGACGCAGGATTGCGCGAGAACTGGGAAGCGCGCTTGCCGGCGCCGAACAAGCCGCGAATTGGCATCGCCTGGAAAGGTAGCGCAGCGCACAAGAACGACCGCAACAGATCGATCGACCTCGACGTGCTGGCGCCGCTGTTTACCGCGGCCGCACACTGGCTCTCCCTTCAATACGACCACGTGCCGTCGCCGTCGTATCCTCAGCTCGTCTCCTTCGCCGGCCAATGGCGGGATTTTGCGGACATGGCGGCCGTGATCGATGGCCTGGATCTGGTGATCACCGTCGATACGGCCGTGGCGCATCTCGCCGGCGCGATGGGCAAACCGGTCTTTATCCTGCTGCCGTTCAACGCCGATTGGCGCTGGCTTTTGGAGCGCGACGATACCCCCTGGTATCCGAGCGCCCGCCTGTTCCGGCAGAATCGCGGCGAACCATGGACGGCCGTTATAAAGCGCGTCAGCGTCGCGTACGCCGCGTTGTTCGGACGCGCCGCCTGAGAAAAGCATTCCCGGCCGGCGAGAGCTCAAATTCCGCCGGCACCGCCTGACGTCCATCGCTGCCGCCGGTAACGAAAAAGGAGACCGAATCCTTTGCCTCGACCGACGTTTGTACCTAGTGTGCAACCGGACAAAAAACGTGCGCAAGATTTGGGCCTCAATCCATGCCGGAATCGGAGATGTTTCGTCATGCTCTTTCGGCTCTCCAGACGGGGAAGACGAGAGAGGCCGAAAACCTCTTCAAGAAGCTCGTCGCTGCAGAGCCGCGAAATGTTGCCGGGCTCAACTTGCTCGCAATTTTGCTGATCAAATCCGGAAATCTCGCGGAAGCAGAAACCTATATGCGACGCGCATTGAGAGAAGGCGCGCCGTCCGACGCGGCATTCTACAATTACGGCATCATCCTCAAGGGCCTCGGCCGAGCTGGTGAAGCGCTTGAGCAATTCAACCGCGCATTGGAGATCAACCCGAAGGTACCGGACACGTGGAACAACCGCGGCGCAACATTAAATAATCTCGGTCGATACGACGAAGCTGTTGCTGATTTCGACAAAGCAATATCGCTGAATCGCAATTATGCCGAGGCGTACTACAATAAGGGAAACGCTTTGGCGAAAGCCAAACGATTCGATGAGGCGCTCTTTGCCTACGATCAGGCCCTCGGCCTAAAGCCCGATCTGGTGGACGCCCTGGTCGCCTGTGGCAATGCTCATGCTGAGCTCAGGCAACACGACAGGGCTTTTGCCGCGTATGACCGAGCGCTGAGCTTGAAACCAAATCTTGCAGGAGCGTGGCTCGGCCGCGGCAATGTACACGCCGATCTCAAACAATACGACGACGCCTTGGCGGCCTACGATCGAGCCTTGGGCACGGCGCCTGATCTGACGGAAGCTTGGCTCGGCCGCGGGAATGTCTACACGGATCTTAAACGCTACAACGAAGCGTCCGCCGCCTATGACCGGGCGCTGAGTCTAAAGCCCGATTTGGCGGAAGCGTGGCTCGGCCGCGGCAACGTCTTTGCCGATCTCGGCCATTACGATAACGCCTTTGTCGCCTTCGATCATGCGCTGGCGCTCAGACCTGATCTCGCCGAAGCCTGGTCGAGCCGCGGCAACGCCTTCACGAAGCTTCAGCGTTATGACGAGGCCTTCGCCGCTTATGACCGTGTGGCGCGGCTCGACCCCGGGCTTCCCTACGTGGCCGGCCTGCGCCTCAACGCCAAGCTTTATAGGTCGGACTGGACCGGTCTGGAAACCGACGTCGCAGAGCTTCGGGCAATGGTGCGCGACGGCAAATCCGCCAGCGTTCCCTTCGTGCTAGTCGCCATTCCATCATCGCCCGCCGACCAATTGCAATGCGCGAGGCGCTACGTGCAGGACCAGCCGGCCGTGCCGGCGATTTGGCGCGGCGAGAGCTATCGTCACGATCGCATTCGCGTTGCCTATCTCTCAAATAATTTCCATGAAAGCGCAATGACCTATTTGCTGGCCGGCATGTTCGAACGGCACGACCGGTCGCGCTTCGAGGTCTCGGCCATATCGTTCGGCGCCGAGCGCAATTCGCCGATGCGATTACGGCTAAAGGACGCGTTCGAGCACTTCGTCGATGTTGCCGGTAATACCGATCGGGAAATCGCCGAGCTCTTGCGCCGCAGCGAGACCGATATCGCCGTCGACCTGATGGGCTTCACGGCCGACAACCGGCTTAATGTCCTGGCGCGGCGGGCCGCTCCCATTCAGGTCAACTACATGGGTTATCCCGGCACGATGGGCGCGCCCTATATCGACTACATCATCGCCGACCGGACAGTCATCCCGGAACACGACGTCGCCTTCTACAGCGAACAGGTCGTTTTCATGCCGGACAGCTACTTCGTTACCGACGACCGGCTGGTGATTTCCGATCGCACGCCGAGCCGCGCCCAATGCGGCCTGCCGGACTCCGGTTTCGTGTTCTGCTGCTTCAACAGCAACTACAAGATCATGCCGGCGATATTCGACATATGGATGCGGCTGCTCGAGGCCGTCGACGGCAGTGTTTTATGGCTCCTAGAGGCGAGCCCGACCGCCATGGCAAATCTGCAGCGCGAAGCGCGCCGCCGCGGCGTCGCACCGGAACGATTGATCTTCGCCGGCAAAATGCCATTGGCCGATCACCTTGCACGTCACCGGCATGCCGATCTCTTCCTTGATACCATCCCATACAATGCCCACACCACCACAAGCGATGCCCTTTGGGCCGGCTTGCCCGTGTTGACCTGTCTCGGCGCGACCTTTGCGGGACGCGTTGCCGCCAGTCTCCTAAAAGCTGTCGGTCTGAATGAACTCATTACGGACTCGTTGGAAGATTACGAGGCCTTGGCGCTGAAATTGGCTCGGACGCCGTCTCATCTTGCGGCTTTCGAGAACCGGCTCGCATGTAACCGCGGCACATGGCCTTTGTTCAACACCGAGCGTTTCACACGCCATCTTGAGACTGCTTTTTCGATGATGCGGGAACGGCACCAACGCGGCGAGTCGCCGCAAGCCTTCACTGTCACCTCGTCCAGTTCGATCAGTTGCGAGGGCCCTGCGTCGCGCTAAGCCCTCGAGCATGTGGCATAATTCCCGGTCGGGCTCGGCTCAGGGCCTCATTAGACATCGCGCCTCGGTTCCATACCGTTGCCGGCGGCGGATCAGGGGGGAACAACAAGGTCTTCGGGAGAAAGACCTGCTCGACTGCGGGCATGCATCGCTGCGTAGGCATCCTCAAGATACCGCGTGAACCGGCTCGTATCGAAGAGCGGGCTGAGAAACCGATTGCGCGCAAGTTCCGTCTTGGTTGCGGCCATCAATGCCGAGTCGCAGCCAAGATCACGGGCGAGCCGTTCGTAGCCTTCGAGCGAATCGGCAATCAGCCGGGACATGCCGATGCTGTGGACGAGACTGGCGGCCATCCGCGACGCGAACGCTTCACCGGCAACGGTGACGACCGGTAATCCGGCCCAGAGCGCGTCGCTTGCCGTGGCGCCGGCGTTGAACGGCCATGTGTCCAGGAACAGATCCGCCAACCGATAGCGGGCGAGATAATCGGCATAGCTCACACGGGATGCAAAAATCAGCCTTTGTCCATCGACGCCCCGGCGTTCAGCCTCGAGGCGGAGATTCCGCTCCACCTGCGCGCCGCTGCCCAGGAGCCAAAGCACGCTGCGCTCGACGTCGCGCAAAAGTCTCATCCAGACATCAAAAATAGCCGGGGTGATTTTCTGGCTGTTGTTAAAGCTGCAATACACAAAGCCAGCTTCCGGCAACCCCGCTTCGGAGCGGGATGGCAGCCGCCCGTCGGACGGACGCCTTGAATCGTTCGCCTGAAAGACATCCGGCAAATAGGCGATCTTTTCACTATAGAACTGCCGAAGCGCTTCGGGGATGACGCGTCGGTCCGCGAGGATATAGTCGATGAAGCCGGCTCCCATGGTCGCCGGAAAGCCAAGATAGTTGATCTGCACCGGAGCCGGTCTTTGCGCCAGGATTCCGGGGCGCGAGGATCTCGTGTAACCCATCAGATCGATCGCAAGGTCGATGTCGTGCTCTTTCAGCAGACTTGCGACTTCAAAGTCGCTTTTGCCCTCGGCGTCGATGAAGTGGTCGAACGATCCGCTTATCCGCTGATGCATCTCACTCTGCGGAGCGCGGTTGAACGAGACGCCGATGGTCTCAAACCGGCCGCGATCATGCTGTTCGAATACTCCCGCCATCAGGAATGAAATCGGATGATCGCGGAAATCCGCTGAAAGATATGCGACGCGCATCCGTTCGCGACCGTGGGTCGTCGCTCGTGGAAGCGGTGGCGACATCGGCGCCGGGCACTCCACGCTGCCGAACAGCTTGGCGCATTCGAACTGCTCGCGTGGCGAAGACAGGACGGCAAGAGCATCGAAAGGCGAAACCGGGATGCCGGAGAGAATCGATTCCCGCAGGTGCGCCACGTCCGCTGCAAAATCGGTCCAGTCGCAGAGATGCAGTCTGCTTTGCAGACGGCCTATTCTGGCTTCGCGGTGGCGCGGCTCGAGTGATAACGCGGCCTCATAACCCGCTACCGCCTGATCGTGCCGACCAAGCTCGCTCAGCACCTTTGCTCGGTTGTAGTGCGCTTCTGCATGGCCGCTCTTAAGCGCAATCACTCGTTCGAAGCACGCCAGCGCTTCGGGCAGCCGGTTGAGTTTCTTGAGCGCACCGCCCCGGTTGTTGTGAAGGTCAGGCTCAAAGGGCGCGAAGGTCAGCGCCCGGTCGTAATTGGCCAGAGCCGCTTCATAACGTCCGAGCTGGAGCAGTGCCCGACCGCAATTCACGTATCCAATCACCAGCGCGGGTTGCAGGTTCAGAGCGCTCTCAAAAGCGGACAGCGCTTCCGCCGGCCGCCGCAGATCGAGCAGTGCATTGCCGCGATTGTTGAGCGAGTGCACATGATCCGGACCGAGCAGCAGCGCGCGGTCGAACGCCTCAAGCGCCTCCTGCGGTCGCTTCAGATTGCAGAGCACGATTCCGAGATTGTTCAACGCGCTTACGGAGCGCGGATTGAGCTTGACCGCCTTCCTCAGGAACTCGGCTGCTCTAGGCAGCCTGCCCTGCTGGTAATTGAACAGCCCGTAGAGATTGAGCGCGTCGAAGTAGTCCGGATTTTTCTTGATGACGCGGGCGTAAAGCTTGTCGGCTTCGTCGTGACGTCCGGCCTGCTGGCACTGTACGGCCTCTTCAAGTCCGCGCAGCGCTTTAAGAAAGCGCGGGTCCGTCCGGGGATCTAGCGGGGGGGTGCGGTTTCTGGACATGCAAGCGGCCGCTTCTGTTCGACCCGTCGTCGCAGATCACGCCGCTTCTCGGGACTTTCTAGCTTCAGGGTCGATCAGATCGGAGGGCGGGCTACCCGCCACCCTACAATGACGGCCGCGGCATCAGCAGGGATGAACGCCCGCCGGTGGAACTTATGATCAATTGTGCCATCGCCGCGGCGACGAAGTCCACCTCGTCGCGGACGTGACGCCGGCGACTTCGGAGCGCTGTCCTGCAACAACGTGCGGCTCCGGCCAGAACTGCCCTGCAGCGCAGCCAATTGAACGAAATCGGTCGATTCCGATTCGCCGCCACCCTGGGCAATCGAGCGTGTCTGTCCAAAAAGAAAATCCCCGGCGGAGTGAACCCCGCCGGGGACATCGGAAATCAAACCTCGATCAGACGATCAGGGCAGGAAGTCCTTGTGCATGCGGAAGCGGACCTGCCAGTTGCTGGCGCTGCTTTCGGTCTGGAAACCGCCGGCCCCACCGCAACCCGCTGCGGTGGTGAGAGTGGTACAGCCGTTGTAGCCGCCGATAGCCGTCGAGCCGGTGCTTGCACTCTTGAGGTCGGAGTACATGACTTCAACGCCCATGTAGAAGGTCTTGCTCACGTTCCACTGGGTCCGGCTACCGATGAACCAGGTAGACCAGTCGTTATTGCAGCCCGCGTTAGCCAGCGCGCCACCGCCCGTTCCGGAGCCGAAGCCGGCAGCCGAACAGAGCATTGCGTTGGCCGAACTGTTGTAGCTGATCGCATCCCAGCCACCGAACAGCGAGGTCTGCCATGCCGGGCTCCAGTGATGTTCGTAGGCCGCGTTGAAGCCCCAGGCCGTGGTCAGCTGACATCCAGTGCTGGTGCCAGCGCTGACGATACCGCCATAGACGCAGTCGCTCAACACGCCGTAAGCGATTTGGCTGCCGTTCTGCTTGCCCCAGTTGCTGTCCGGGGTGAACATGACGTAGCGCGCCGCGCCTTCGGTGTAGTTGACCTGGGTCTGCAAATAGTCGCCTTGACCGATCATCGGGAAGTTCAGGCGCAGACCGGCACCGGCCGCCCAACCCCACGAATCACCAGGATGTCCCGAGACCGGGAAACCCGCAGCCGGGCCGCCACCGACGGCCGAGCTGTAGTAGGTCGCGTTGACGTCGTGCAAGGCGCCCATGATCTGGGCACCGCCCCAGGCTTGATCGAGGCGGATGTTGCCGACGATGTCGCCCATCTGCATGCCGCCGTAGGCACCGTTGTTGGCGGATACGCCCGGGATGGTGGTGGTGAAGCCACCGATGTTGATGTTACCGGCAGCGGCGGAACCCGCAGCCCCCGAAACAGCAAGTCCCGACGCATCGATGATCTGCGTGGTACGACGCTGTTCCACCGCCAGGGTCGCCGACATGCCGTTGCCGAGCTGCGCGGTGTAACCGAACACCGTCCAGCCTGGATCGCCGGTATCCGACGCGCCGAAGTCGCCCGAGTAAGAGGTCGCCGGCACGCTGTAGTAATCGTAGAACGATTGCGAGATACCGGCCGTGATCCCTGCGAACTGAACGAAGGCGCGGTTGGCGCTGAACTGGTTCGCCGCAGTGTTCAGACCGACGTCGTTGGTGCTGACGCCGACCGCAATATAGCCGCGCGCCGTGCCGTAGGCGGTCTGCTCGCGCGCGTCAGCGGTGATGTAACCGCGGCCGCGGAATGCGAGATTGTTCGTCGCACGGCTGTTCTGGTTGCCGTTAAACGGACCCCAGGCGAAGTTGCCGTTCGTGCCCCAAACCGCTTCGGCACGGACCCAGCCGCCGATCTTCAAGCAGAGATCGGTGCCGGGCATATAGTAGAATCCTGCCCCGTAGAGGCTGCAGACCTTCACGTATTCGACCGGCTTGGCCTTGACGGGAAGATCAGCTGCCTGACCTGCTGTCACTGCAACGAGACCCGCTGCAGTTCCGAGGAGGAGGCTTTTCACCATCTTCATTTGAACCTCCAGTTGTTGCCGTGGGAGGGTTCGCTCCGTCGGGTGGCATACACCCCTGGAAAGTCCCCTTTGGTCCCCAAACCGCCCGGTCTCTTCACTGTCCCGAAAACACCGGTCGGGTCGACTTGGGGTTCCCCCCTCCGTCGCACTGCCACATTAACCAACAGGTTCCTCCGTGCAATGAAGAACTGCCCAAGTCACAATCCGGTTTGACCGATTTCAGGGAGGTGTTGCGTAAAAAACACGCAAGCGATGATGCTTGGCTGAGCGCGAGACGCAAGATGACAAGCTTCCGCTCATATAAAAATAACTTAACGTTATCAGTACTTTATAACGAATACCCGTGGAGCAGACCGTAGGGTCGGCAGGACCCATCTGGTTAAGCTCCGAGGCATGACCTGAGGGCATTGCGTCGGCGCGCGGCGAGCCGCCGAACCAGCCTCTGCGTCACAGCCGAAACCGATTCTGCCCTTGCGACGATGATCGAGAAATCGAGAAGCAAAGTCATATGAGCCGGGTCAGGCCCGGCAGGCCGCCGCGCCTGCCTCCGCATGAGACATATCCTCGGTTCCTCGGCGCGGAACGGAACCTCGAACAGCGGGCGGGCGACCGTTCCAGGCAAACGGTGGAACAGAGCGCGTTGCGGAAAGCTTGCCGCTATGTCGCTATAGAGTGTCGATACCCGCGCGCTCGCTGCAGCGCTGCATTCAACGACGGCGCGGCACAAACCGCACGTTCGCTGGCGTGCGGCTCGACGGCAATGAGGGCGCCGGCTTTAGCGAAACCTCGCCGTCAGCGCCGTCACACTTTTTGCGACACCGCGGCCGTGCCGGGAACGCGTCGAAATGGAGCACAGCAATGTTGCGCCCCAAAAATTACGCCGCAAAGCGCCACATTGGAGTTCTTTGAATTGACGCATAAATGCCGAAACTATAAGCATTTCCGCGTTCGGAGAGGTGGCCGAGTGGCTGAAGGCGGCGGTTTGCTAAACCGTTATACGGTCTAAAGCCGTATCAAGGGTTCGAATCCCTTCCTCTCCGCCATCCTTCGCCCCTTTGGGCTACGGGTGGCAGGCCAGTTTCGCAACCCGACGCACGTCGCAGGCAGTAATGAACCGGGACCAACGGCGCGGCTCGGGGCCACCAGAATCACCATTTTCGGCTGCGGTGTCCGCGGGCACGATCGCCGACCAGTTTCGCGCCGCTGCAGCGCTGCATCAGCAGGGAGCGCTGGCCGAAGCGGAGCGCCGCTATCAAATCATACTGGCGCAGGCGCCGGCGCATGCGGACGCGCTACACAATCTCGGACTCATCGCGCTCAATGCCGGCAATGCCGCATCAGCCGTGGAATTGATCGGAAAGGCCATCGCCGCCGATAACCGCAAGGCCGAATATCACTACAATATCGCGCTGGCCTGGCGTGCGCTGGCGCAGCCGGATCAAGTCGCCGCGCATCTGGAGCGTGCGATCGCCTTGCGCGGCGATTATGCACTCGCGCATGTCAACCTCGGCAACGTGCGCCGTGAGCAAGGCCGCCTCGCCGAGGCGATCGCGTGCTATGAGCGCGCGCTGGCGCTCAGCCCGAATTCGCCGGCGCCGCGATTCAATCTTGCCAACATGCTGTCGGAGCAAGGCCGCCTTGATGCGGCGGCCGCCAATTATCGGCAGGTCTTGGCGCTGGTGCCGAACCACGCTGAGGCGCTGGTTGGGCTCGGAGTGGTGAATTTAGCGCAAGGGCAGCCGCGCGAAGCCATTACGGCGATCGAGCGGGCAATCGCTATCAACCCGAACCTCCCCGGCGCACTTGAAGAGCTTGCCAAAGCCTATATTTCCGCCGGTGACGTGCAATCGGCGATCTCGACTGCCGCCCGCGCTGTCGAATTGAACGAAACAGAAAACGGCAAGGCCTTGTTCGCGCAATCCGCGATCTTTGCCGACTTCACTTCCGACCCCAACGGTCGATTTAGAAAGCTTATGCGGCGGGCGCTGCTGGAGGCCTGGGCCGTGCCGCGCGATCTCTCCCGCGCCTGCATCAGCCTTATCCGGCTCGATCCCGTCATCAGCGAAATGATCGGACGCGCCGATCGGCTGTGGCCCACACGCCTCGCCGCGAAGGACCTCCTCGAAAGTGCGGAAATTGCTCGGCTTTTCGATGACGACCTGCTGCGAGACGTTTTGGAATGCGATCCGGTCACCGATATCGGGCTTGAGCGCCTCATCGCCAACGTGCGTCACGCGCTGCTCTATGGGCTGACGGAGGATCCAAAAGACCGGAAGCCGGATCAGCGTCTGCTCGATTTTTGCTGCGCCATATCGCGGCAGTGCTTCATCAATCAGTACGTGTTCGCGATGACGGACGGCGAAAGCGCCCGGGCCCAGGCTTTGCGCGTCTCCGTTGAAGCCGCGCTTGCGGTGGGGGTCGATATCTCGCCGCTGCATCTCGCCGTGATCGGCGCCTACCTCCCGCTGCATGAGTTGTCGAACGCGGAACGCCTTCTCGACCGATCCTGGCCGCACGCGGTCGGTGCGCTGCTCGTTCAGCAGATCGAGGAACCCGTACAGGAACGCCGGATCAAGGCCGCGCTGCCTGTTCTGACTGCCATCGACGACGAGATTTCACAGCTGGTCCGTTCGCAATACGAAGAGAGTCCCTATCCGCGCTGGATCAAAGGCGGTCCTCCGGTTCAACCGGGCATTCTCGCGCGGCGTCCCGAGCCGATCGCCGACGTGCTCGTAGCCGGCTGCGGCACTGGATTTTTCACGCTCGGCTTCGCGCGGAAGGCTTCGCAGGCCCGCTTCCTCGCGATCGATCTCAGTCTTTCGAGCCTGAGCTACGCCAAGCGGATGGCGAACAGTTTCGGCGTGACGAATATCGAGTTCGCACAAGCCGACCTAATGAAGCTCGGCTCGCTCGGCCGGACGTTCGATTTCATCGATTCATCGGGCGTGCTGCATCACATGGCCGACCCCTGGGCCGGCTGGCGCGCGCTGCTGTCGCTGCTGCGGCCGGACGGCATCATGCAGGTCGGCCTTTACAGCGAGACGGCGCGGCAAAACGTTGTCGCAGCGCGCGCCCTGATCGCCGAACGCGGCTACCGGCCGATCCCCGAGGACATCCGGCGCCTTCGCGAAATCGTGGCGGCATCAAACGATGATTTGTTGAAATCAATCAGCCAGTGGGGCGATTTCTTCACGATGAGCGAGTGTCGCGATCTGCTCTTTCATCCGCAGGAACACCGGACATCGTTGCCCGAGATCAAGCGCTTTCTCTCCGCCAATGACTTGCGCTTCGCCGGATTCATCGTCGATGCGCTGACCTCGGATCGCTTCACGCGGCGCTATCCCGAGATCGTAAGCCTCGCCGACAAGGCTCGCTTCGATGCCTTCGCCGATCTCGATCGTTGGCATGACTTCGAGACCGAGTTTCCCCAAACATTCATCAGCATGTACCGGTTCTGGGTGCACAAACCCGGTGCGCGCCCCTAGCGCATCCCGACGATCGTGCCGCGAACGCGCGCGCCCGGATTAATGCCCACCGTACCGGCGCTGCATTAGGCCGCGAGCGCCGGCGCAGCAGCCGCCGCGATTGCCGGAACTGCCGGCACTTCGTTGCTGCGCAGCCAATCGCGCGCCGCGCGTTGCGCGGCACCGATCTCGGCATCCGACATCTGATCGGCGACTTCGCGCCGCAGCCGGACGGCGTCGGCATTGCCTTTCATCGCCGCGAGATTGAACCACTTGTGCGCGGCGACGAGATCGACCGGCGCGTCGCGCCCAATCGAATACATCATGCCGAGCTCGAAGAGCACGTCGCCCGCAGCAGGCCCTTCGCCGAGCGGCGCCATCGTGCTGTCGAGAATCTCAAACCGAGCCATTTTGCCCACTCCCCTGTTTACACCTCGAGACCCCAAACGCTCTCGCGTGTTCATCGGCTTTTTGCCCCAGCCGATTTGCGGATAATCATCGGAAGATTTGAATGGTGGTTTAAGCAATGCGATGAATCGATTCTGAACCACGGCCTGCAAGCACCGCGATTTTGGCAAGACGCCATTAAGAAACGCCGCGCGGCTCGGCGTGTTGACGGCATGCCGCAATTGCGACTTTCCCGCGACTTTCTTGGACAACTATGCAATCGACGGCGCGTCGTTTATGGTCCGCCGCGCCTGACAGGAACCAGCGAGGCAGCAATGAAAAATTACCGTAAAGCCGCGTTAGCACTTCGGCTCGCGCTGATCGCTCTGGGCGGCGGAGCGTGGCTGGCCGGACCTGCATTCGCAGCCGATCCCATGGGCACCTGGTACACCGGCGACAAAGACAGTCAGGTGCGCATCACAAATTGCGGCGGTGCGCTCTGCGGTAACTTGGTATGGCTGAAGGTGCCGAACGATCCGGCGACCGGCCGCCCGAAGACCGACAAGAACAATGCCGATGCCAGCAAGCAGAGCCGGCCGCTGCTCGGCGTGCCGATCGTGCTCGGCATGAGGCCGAGCGGAACGCCGAACCAATGGTCAGGCAACGTCTATAACGCCTCCGACGGCAAGACCTATAGCGGCTCTTTCACCATGACCGACGCCAATACCGCGGAACTGAAAGGCTGCGTGCTCAGCATCTTGTGCAAGTCGCAGACTTGGACGCGGGCGAAGTAGCGCGAGCGAGATAGCGGCCGCTGCGCAAATTTATTCGCGCAGGACGGCAAAGCTTTCCGGCGGCTCGCCGCGGCGCAGGCGCTGCCACATCGTGATGTAGGCGGCTTCGATGTCGTGCGTGAAGCGCCCGGTATCGAACAGCGGGAAAGTCTTGCGATTTTCCGCAAGCTTGGTCCTTGTCGCGGCCAGAAGCGCGGGCTCGCGCGCAAGCTTGAGCGCCAGCGCCTCATAGTCGGCAAGCGATTGCGTCACGAGTTCGGGTAAGCCCACGGCGCGGACGAGGCTTGCGGCAACACGTCCGGCAAAAGCCCGGCCCAGACATGTCAGCACCGGCACACCGGTCCACAGCGCGTCGCTTGCCGTCGTGTGTGCGTTATAGTGCAGCGTGTCGAGGAACAGATCGGCGCAGCCCTGCCGCGCCAGATGATCGGCGATATCGGGCAGCGAAGGCGCGAAGACGAGGCGCTCGGGCGCAACGCCGCGCCGCTCGGCCTCGAGGCGAAGATTGCCGGTCGCCGTCGAACCGTTGTCCTTCAGCCACAGCACGCTGCCGTCGATGGCCTTAAGAAGCCGCATCCAGACGTCGAACATGATCGGCTCGATCTTGTACGGCTGATTGAAGCTGCAGAAGACGAATCCGTTCTGCGGCAATTGCAGCTCGGCGCGGCTTGGCCTGCGCTCGGCGACGGCGCGCTTGTCGTCATTGGCCATGAATGCGCCGGGCAGATGGACAATCTTTTCGCTATAGAATTCAAAATGTTCCTGCGGGATCACGGTCGCATCGGCAACGATATAGTCATAGACATCGGCGCCCATTGTGCCGGCATAGCCGAGATAGTTCACCTGGATCGGCGCCGGGCGCCGCGTGAATACGCCAAGCCGCGAATTGCGCGTGAAGCCGTTGAGATCGACGACGATGTCGATCTCCAAATGCCGGATCAGACCGGCAATCTCCTGATCGGTCTGCGATGGCGCTTCAATGAAGCGATCGAACGCCGCCCTGATGCGGCGGCCGATCCCGGAATCGCGGCCGCCGGCATCGAAGGAGATCGCGGTCGTCTCGAAGCGCGACTTGTCGTGATGTTCGAACAGCCCCGCGGTCAGATAGGCGACGGCATGTTCGCGCAGATCGGACGACAGATAAGCAACGCGGATCCTGTCGTGTGCATAGACCTCGCCGTTCCAAACCGGCCGCGCCGGCGGCAGATCGGCAACGGCGAGCTTGGCGCAGCGCAGCTGATCCGCCGGCGTCGACGGCAGCGAAAGGATCGGGAACGGGTAACTCACCGGCTTGCCCTCGCGCAGCGCCGACAAGAGGTAAGTCACGTCGGCGTCGAGCTCATTCCAATCGCAGATATTCAGCTTGGCGAAGAGCCGGTGACCGGCGGCGAACCGCCAGGCGAGTTCGGGGTCGAGGTTCAGCGCCTTGTCGTAGGACGCGAAGGCTTCGGCAAAGCGTCTATATTCGACGAACACATTGGCGCGACCGAGCAAGGCGGCGGGCAGGTCGGGCATCAACGCCAAGGCCCGGTCATAGGCGACGAGCGCTTCGTCGTGGCGCCTAAGGAAAAGCAGGCTGTTGCCGCATTCGAGCCAGGCCTCGGCGGAATCGGGTCTGAGCTGACGCGCCCGCTCGAAACACGCCAGGGCCTCGTCGTCGCGGCCGAAGTCGCTGAGCAGGTTGCCGCGCGCTAGCCACGCTTCCAGGAGATTGGGGTCGTTGGCGACGGCGCGATCATAAGCTGCCAGCGCATCGTCCGGGCGCTCCAGCGCCTTGAAGACAAGGCCGCGGCCGAGATGGGCGGACGCGTGATTGGGCGCGAGCGCCACGGCCTTGTTATAGGCGGTCAGCGCCTCCTCGTGACGCTCGAGATCGCGCAGCGCGTTGCCGCGATTGCTGTGGGCGTCGGCATAATTGGGGAAGGCGGCAAGCGCGGCGTCGCAATGACGGAGCGCCTCTTCGCTCTGCCCCTCCTTGCGCAGCAAGATGCTCAGATTGCTGTGCGCCAGCGCCGATTTCGGATCGGCCGCGAGCGCCTTCTTGTAGGTCGCAACCGCGGCCGCTTGATCGCCGAGTTCGCTCTGGATCCGCCCGAGATTGATCAGGGCCTCGAGCGCGTTCGGCCGCACACGGAGCGCGTCTTGAATGCGCGCGAGGCCGGCGGCGAAATTGCCGCGCTGGGCCTCGATGAGGCCGAGCATGTGCAGCGCATCGAATTGCTTCCTGTCGGCCTGCAGCACCATCTTATAAAGAAACTCGGCCTGCGCGACATTGCCGGCTTGATGGGCCGCGAATGCGCGGGCAAGTATCTGTTGTGACTGAGGAATTGTGGTCTGCGTGGCCATGGCCGCGGAGGTTACAGGACTATCGCGGCGAAGGGAAATTGAACTCCAGACTGGCCCATGTCCCCTGTCGGAAAACTGGCACTCACTTTCCGGGACATGCGCTATCTGGCGCGCTGGCCGAACAGCACCGCGCGCACCTTCGGGTCGTTCACATCGACCTTCGAGGCGGCTTCGACGCGGACAGCGAAAGCGCGCTTGACCGCAGGCCGCGCCCGGATGGTTTCGAACCAGCGCTTGAGATGCGGGAACTGCGCGAGGTCCTGACCCTGCCGTTCGGCCAGCCGCACCCAGCCGACACAGGCCATGTCGGCGATCGAATAACGCCCGGCGAGGAACTCGTGCTCGGCAAGCCGCGTGTTCATCACGCCGTAGAGGCGGTTCACTTCATCGCTGTAGCGCGCGATCGCGTAAGGGATCTGTTCGGGCGCGTAGCGGCGGAAATGGGTCGCCTGCCCTGCCATCGGCCCGAGGCCGCCGACCTGCCAGAACAGCCACTCCTCGACGGCGGTACGCGCGCGTTCATCGCGCGGATAAAACTTGCCGCTCTTGCGTCCGAGATATTGCAGGATCGCGCCTGACTCGAACACCGAGATCGGCCGCCCGCCCGGTCCCGCCGGATCGATGATCGCAGGCATGCGATTGTTCGGCGAGATGGCAAGGAAGTGCGGCGTGAACTGCTCGCCCTTGGAGATGTCGAGCGGACGCACGATGTAGGGCAGACCGCATTCCTCGAGCATGATCGAGATCTTCCAGCCGTTCGGCGTCGGCCAGTAATGGAGCTCGATCGGCTTGCCGCTCCGGCGCGGCCGCGCGGGCCCTGTTTTGCGTGCAGCTTCGATCTTGGCCGCCGACTTGGCACCGACTTTGGCCGCCGTGTTGGCCCCGACTTTGGCCTTGCCGCCGGATCGCGTTTTGCCGATTGTGCGCGGCATTCAGAGTGTACCTGACGTCCAACAAAAAAGGCGCCATGGAGAGGCTCCAGGGCGCCAGGTAAGATCTCAAGAGGTTGTCCGAGGGCGTCGGCGAGATGGTTGAAGGATTAAGTCTGCCGGCTGAGAACCGGAGCGAGATCGGGCTTTGCCGTATCTCATCGTCACCATCGCGTGGAGTGATGCGAGTGTGAAGCTTACGCCTCCGTCCCGGCGACGCCCCCTGCGGTTCACCGGAGCCGGCCAGCCCAGATCGGTCGTCATGACCTTCTCGACATCGGCCGGTCCGTGTGAGCCCCGGTCTCCGACTTATGAGAATCGAAGACCAAAGACGGCGCCCGACTACTTCTTCTTGCGGGCTACCTTCTTCGTCTTCTTCGCCTTAGCTTTCGCTTTTCTCTTCTTCGCCATTGCTGCCCTCCTAGCCTGAGTGGGTGGCGATATCGGTGCAGTGCAGTCGCGAATCGATCCGCACTCCATTCCGATTACTACAGCGAAAAAAAAATAACAGTGACTCCACTTAATTTTGTGTGTAAGCCGCGCGCCCCGCTGTTGCACGCGACGCACAACGCGCGCTGCGACTCGAACAAACACCAAGCGAGACTCTTTGCTCGCGCGCGCGCGTGCGATTTTTTTGCGATGTGAAAGAAGTGCCGATGTCATGCGGCTTTCTTTGCTTGCTGATCGCTGAAATTCGTCGCGGGCGGCGGCGGCGGCGCGATGGCGCGACACGCCGCTCCAGGTGCGGCAACGCGCCGCCGCGGCGCGTCCGGCGGCACAAAAAAAAATTATGCACCGGACGCTTTTCTTGGCGTGTTGACCGGCCTTACGGGCCGCAAAACGCGCGAATCGGTGCAATTCGATTCGCTGATTCGCCCCTCGCAGCGACCATTCGCGAGGTGCATGAGGTGTCGTCACGCATCTCGACTGCGTCCGATTCCTGTTCCGGAAGCGGCGGCGTCAGATGCCGATCTTCGACTTGAGCAGATCGTTGACGGTTTGCGGATTGGCTTTGCCGCCGGACGCTTTCATGACCTGGCCGACGAACCAGCCGATGGCCTTCGGATTGGTTTTGGCGTCGGCGACCTTGTCCGGATGCTTGCTTACGATCTCGTCGACGACCTTTTCGATCGCCGCGACGTCGGTGACCTGCTTGAGGCCGCGCGCTTCGACGATGGCGCGAGGATCGCCGCCCTCGGTCCAGGCGATGTCGAACACGTCCTTGGCGATCTTGCCGGAGATGGTGCCGTCGCCGATCATATCGAGAACAGCGCCGAGCTGCTGTGCGGACACCGGAGCGGCCGAGATGTCTTTGTTCTCGCGGTTGAGCCGGCCGCCGAGCTCGTTGATCACCCAATTGGCGGCGAGCTTCGGATCGCGGCGTGGCGTGGCGCCAGAGCCGCGGATAACGGCTTCGAAATATTCGGCGGTGTCGCGTTCGGCCACCAGCACATCCGCGTCGTTGGCCGGCAGCGCATAGTCGCGGATGAAGCGCGCCTTCTTGCCGTCCGGCAGTTCCGGCAGGCCGTCTTGGAGTTCGGAGACCAGCGACGGCGATAATTCAAGCGGCAGGAGATCGGGATCGGGGAAATAGCGATAGTCGTGCGCCTCTTCCTTGGAGCGCATCGAGCGGGTCTCGCCCTTGTCCGGATCGAACAGCCGCGTCTCCTGTTCGATCCGGCCGCCGTCTTCGATGATGTCGATCTGCCGGCGCGCCTCGTGGTCGATGGCGTGGCCGATGAAGCGGATCGAGTTCACGTTCTTGATCTCGCAGCGCGTACCGAGCGGCGCGCCGGGCTTGCGCACCGAGACGTTCACGTCGGCGCGCAAGCTGCCTTTCTCCATGTCGCCGTCGCAGGTGCCGAGATAGCGCAGGACGCTGCGCAGCTTGGCGACAAAGGCCTTGGCCTCCTCGGACGAGCGCAAGTCGGGCTTGCTCACGATTTCCATCAGCGCCACGCCGGCGCGATTGAGGTCGACCAGCGACATGGTCGGATTCTGGTCGTGCAGCGACTTGCCGGCATCCTGCTCGAGGTGCAGCCGCTCGATGCCGATGCGCACCGTCTCGCCGTCCGGCAGGTCGACCAGCACTTCGCCCTCGCCGACGATCGGCGATTTGTATTGGCTGATCTGGTAGCCTTGCGGCAGGTCCGGATAGAAATAGTTCTTCCGGTCGAACACCGACTTCAGATTGATCTTGGCGTTCAGCCCGAGCCCGGTACGCACCGCTTGGCGAACGCATTCGGCGTTGATCACCGGCAGCATGCCGGGCATCGCGGCGTCGACCAGCGAGACATGCGAATTCGCCTCGCCGCCGAATTCCGTCGAGGCGCCGGAGAACAGCTTGGCCTTGGAACTGACCTGGGCATGAACTTCCATGCCCACGATGACTTCCCAGGCGCCGGTTGCGCCCTTGATCAGCTTTGATTTTTTCGCCGGTGCGTCCATCGCGGCCTCCGTAAGCCGAGCGGTTACGCGCTTCCACGGCGGAGGGCAAGATGGCCAAAGGGACCCTCTGCCCGCCTTCAACCGGGCGAGCCGGCCGGCGTCAGATCAGCAAAGAGGTCTTAGCCGCCGCACTTGGCGGTGCAGAAAGTGCCATAACAGGGCACGACCTTGGTCAACGTGCCGTTCGAGCACAGTTGCTGCGAGCACCAGCCCGTCGCCGGATTGCAATCGAACGAGCAGAAGCTGTTGTTGGCGACCGCAACCTTTTCGAAGGCGCACGCGCCCGGCGGCAGCTTGATGGTCCTGGCCGAGGCTGTGGACAAGCTCATCGCAGCCAACGCACCGGCCAATAACGCAATTTTCACAATCGACATCCCACCCATTTTACGTCCCCTGTCCAGAAATCGTTCGCCCCGCCGCGCCCCGTCACGCGACAATATTTTACATCGCCACGCCGAGGATGCCAGCCGCTTCGGCAGGCAAATCGATCACGACCAGCAGAACTTTTTCGCAAGGCCGCTGACGTTCGGCAGCGTCGGAGGCTTTACCGAGATGCCGTCGCGCTCAGGACCGCGAGGGCCTAGCCCTCGCGCCAGATCCCGAGCGCTTCCTGCGCCGGGCGATCGGAGATCGAGAACAGAACCGAGAGCTCCGACGCGTTATGCGCATAGCGCTTCCACGGCGGCACGACGAAGACGTCGTTCTTGCCCCATTCGAGCACTTCACCGTCGACAGTGGTGGTGCCGCGGCCTTCGGCGCAGACAAAGATCGTGCCGTCGGTCGAACGGTACGGTTCGCCCTTGAAGCCCTTCGGCAGCATGGCGAGATAGGCGCCCATGGTCGGCAGCACCGGCCCGCCGGTGACCGGATTGGCGTAGCGCACGCGCGCGCCGTGGCGCTTGTCGATATCGCCGGACTGCATCATGCGCTCGATGATCGGGCGGGTGCGGGCATAGGTGTAATTGATCACCGGGCTGCGATTCATGATCTTCGTGCCATCCGGCAGAACGCCCGAGCCATAGAATGACAGCGAGTCGCCGTCCTTGCGCGTCGTCTCTTGCGCGGCATCGTCGAAATGTTCGGCAAAGGACGCTTCATAGAAATTCACCGCCGGGAAATCGAGCACGTCGAGCCACAGCATCGGCTTGTCCGACGGATTGCCGTGGTCGTGCGGCGCCCAGTTCGCGGTAATGACGAAATCGCCCGGCGCCATGAAGGCCTTTTCGCCTTCGACCGCGGTATAGGCACCCTCGCCGTCGAGAATGAAGCGGATCGCCGACGAGACGTGGCGATGGGCCGGTGCGACCTCGCCCGGCATGATCATCTGCACGCCGGCGAACATCGTATTGGTGATGCGCGACTCGCCGTGCATCCCCGGATTTTCCAGGATCAGCACGCGGCGTTCGGCTTCCTCGGCGGTAATCAGGCCGCCGGATTCCATGACCAGCGATTTGACATCGTCAAAATGCCAGACATGCGGCTTGGTGCGGGTCACCGGCTCCTTGGTGACGACGTTCTTCATCACCTTCCAGAGCGGCGCCATGTCCTTCTTGGCGATCCGCGCGTAGAAAGCCTCCCGCATCGCCTCGATATTGTGTTTGGAACTGGGGCTCTGAGTTGCGGCGGCGACCGCCATGGGGTGTCCTCCTCGAAGAAATCCAAGACTTGCTTACGCAGAATATAGCCAGTGCAGCGGCCGGCGAAAATACCGCGTAAATGCGGCTATCGGCGGGGCTGCCATGCGGCGGACGAGGCCGCGACCCGTCCAAGCCCCCGCCAATGCGGAAATATTGCTCAGGTGTTAACGTTGCCGCCGTCGACCGCGATGGTCTGGCCGGTCACGAAGTCGCTGTCGGCACTGGCAAGGAAGACAAGCGCGCCGAGAAGGTCTTCCGGGTGCTGGTCGCGTTTGAGCGCGCGCGATGCCACGGCCCGGGCGCGGGCGGTTTCGACATGGCCCGGATTCTCCGCGATGACCGTCTCGCTCATGGTGAAACCCGGCGCGAGCGTATTGACCCGAATGCCGTGTTCGCCGAGTTCGCGCGACAGCGCACGCGTCATCGCCAGGATGCCGCCCTTGGAGGTGACGTAATGCAGCATCCAGGGGATGCCGCGGAACGCCGTGCCGGAACCGATATTGATGATCTTGCCGTAGCCTTGCGCCTTCATGTGCGGCACGACGTGCTTCACCAGCAGGAACGGCCCGCGCAGATTGATCGCCATGACGCGGTCCCACGCCGCGGCATCGATCTCGGTGCAGCCCTGCTCGGCGAGCGGCGCAAACAGGGCCGCATTGTTGATGAGAATGTCGATCTTGCCGAACCGCGCCATCGTGTCGGCGACCAGCGCCTTCACCGCGCTCTCGTCGCTGACATCGGTAACGCGGCTCGCCACTGAATTGGCGCCGTTCTTTTGCGCCAGCTCGGCGGCAAGGTCCTTGCCGTCGGCAAGGTCGGCGATCATCAGCCGCGCACCTTCGGCGACAAGCCGGCGCGCATAATGGGCGCCGATCCCCTTGGCGCCTCCCGTCAGCAGTGCCACGCGGTCCTCAAGACGGGCCATGTCTTCCCCCTTTTATTATCGGCGCCCTTGTTATTGGCGCCTGTTCAGGCCTTGCCGCCGTGAGCGACGATGAATTTCGCGAAAGCTGAGAGCTGCTGCTTGATGAAGCCGATGGTCTGCTCGTCCTTGATCTGGCCGGTCTTGTCGTCGATCCGCGCCGATACGTTGCCGATGAAGATTTCCGGCTTGTTCATGGTCATGGCGTCGAGAAAGATCATGCAGCGCCGCAGGTCGTATTGCATGCGGCCGCCGCCGAGAAGGCCGCCCGCAGCCGATATCAGCGCCACCGGCTTGCCCACGAACGGCTGGTTCGGCACCCGCGACACCCAGTCGATCGCATTCTTCAGGCCGCCCGGGATCGAGTAATTATATTCCGGCGAGACGACGATGACGCCGTCGGCCGCACGCACCGCACCGGCAAGCTTCTCGACCGGCTCGGGAAAGCCGGTCGCGTTCTGGATGTCGGCATTATAAAGCGGGAAATCGGCCCAGGGTGGCGCCTCGGTGACTTTCATTCCCGCCGGGGCGTAGCTCGGCAATAGATTCATGACGATACGATTATAGGAGCCTTTGCGCAGGCTGCCGCAAATGGTGATGACGTTGAGGTCGGCCATATCGTGTTCCTCTGGATGCTGCTTCTTAGTTGCTCGCCGTGTTGACCAACGCGGGTGCAACGACGTCCCTGAAACTCTGCGGCACCGTTGTGAGCTCGCCATGCCGGCCCATGAAATCGGCGATCGTCTTGACGCCATAGACCGGGCTGCCGAATTCGTCGCGGATCGCCCGGATCACCGCTTCCATGGCGGCGCCGTTCATCACATCGGACGGTTCATGGGTCAGATAGATCTGCGCGGCGCGGCGCGGATCGTCGTGAATGACGCGCGCCGCGTCATCCATCGCCTTGGCGATCGCGTCGGACACCTGGGGCTGCGCGTCGACATAGCCCTTGGTGGCGCCCAGCAACAGGAACGAAGATTTGCCGCCCATCACATCGGACGATCCGAGCACGGCGTGCACTTTGGCATCGCGCAGCGCGAGCTCGGCATAAGGCGGCGAGGCGAAATAGGCTTTCACCGGTCCCGTGCCCGCGACCAGATCGTTGATTGCGTCGGCATGCGACAGCGCGACGACTTGGTGCGCCAACTGATCATAGCGGTTGAAAGCCTTCTCCGACTGCAGCTCGAGCAGATACATTTGCGGCGAGGTCAGCGTCGGCATGGCGATCTGATCGCCCGGCTTGATGTCGCCCAGCGACGCCACGTCCGGCTGATTGCTCAAGAGCGTGAGCGGCAATGACGTCATGCCGGAAACGATGAGAACCTGACCCGGCTTGTTCTTGGCCTTTTCCATGCCGCCGGCCCAGGCCGCAAGGAACGGCGCGGTGCCGAACGGCGCCACATTGATCTCACCCGAGGCGAGCGCGGCCTGCATCTCGGCGGCGCCGGCGAAACGCTGGAAGTCCGCTTTGATGTCGAGATGCGCGTCCTTGGCGTGCTTCTCGATGAGTTTCAATTCCTCGCAGATATAGATCGGCAGAAAGGCGAGCCCGTAGCCATAACCGACCTTGACCTGGCCTTGCGCCATGGCCGGAGAGATCGCTGCGGTGAGAAGGCAAGCCGCAAAGTAACACCGCAGCGGCTTGCTCCGCCGCCGCAGTGCGTCTCGACCCGGGAAGCGCGACAGGAAGCACGACATAAAGCGCGACATGCCAGCCGCCCGGCGTCTTATTCGTCGGCGATCGGATTGCGCAGAATGCCGACGCCTTGGACTTCGACTTCGACCGTATCGCCCGCCTTCATCCAGACCGGATTGGGCTTGCGCGCATGGCCGACGCCGGACGGCGTGCCGGTGAAGATGACGTCGCCCGGTTCGAGCGTGATGCCTTGGGTGATGTAGACCAGCATCTCGACCACCGGGAACATCATGTTGTCGGTGTTGTCCGACTGCATGACATTGCCGTTGAGGCGGGTCTCGATCTTCAATCCCTTGGCGCCGTCGGGCAATTCGTCGGCGGTGACGAGCCACGGGCCGAAGCCGCCGGTGCGGTCGAAATTCTTGCCCATGTCCCACTGCGTGGTCTTACGCTGAAATTCGCGCACCGAGCCTTCGTTGCCGCAGGAATAACCGGCAATGCAGGACGTGGCATTGGCGGGCGTCAGATGCTTGGCGCGTTTGCCGACGACCAGGATCAGTTCGGCTTCATAATCGAGCGTCTCCGACACTTTCGGCCGGATGATCGGCTGGCCGTGCGGCACCATCGAGGTGAGGCCGCGAAAGAAGATGGTCGGAAATTTCGGAATATTGTCGCGCTGCGAGCCTTCCTTGACGTGTTCGAGATAATTGAGTCCGAGGCAGATGATCTTGCCCGGCTTGCCGACCGGCAGCAGGTATTTCAGGCCGGCGAGCGGCCGGCGCGCAGAGGCCGGCGCGCTCTTGGCAATGGTGGCGAGTTGTTTGGTGTCGCCGTTATTCTTGTTGAGCCATTCGCCGAGGTCGCTCGGGATCTTGCCGTCCACCGCCTGCAGATCCACCACCTGATCGCCCTCGACGACGCCAAGATGCGGGCCTCCCTGCCCTTCGAACGCAACGATTTTCATGCTGTGATTCCTTGATCGATCGTGCCAAACGCCTCGCGGGCGGCCGGGACTATATCGGGCTCGCCCGCGGCAATCCACCCGGGCGAGGATCACCCGGAATCAGCCGAGAAAATGGGCCTTCAGCCGCTCGCGCGCCGCCTGCGCCGCGTTGAGGTCGAAGCCGTTGACGACGGCGAGACGGAAGCCGCCGGGCGGCATGGCGTGGCGTTCCGGCGCGCGGTCTTCGTGGAAGGTGATCTGCACCGAGGTGATGCCCGGCATGCGTGCGATATCTCTGGTGAGTTCGAGCGGCGGATGCCGGTAGCGCCGTCCGCTCGGACCGAACAGCACGACGCTATAGCCTTCGCTGCGATCGTCGTCGTCGAATTCCCAGTCCTGCCGTTCATAGAGACCGACCAGCGCATCGACCCAGCCCGGACCATAGAGATCGGGCCACTGATCCGCAAAGCGCAGATGCGCCTCGATGATCTTGCCGCCGATGGTTTCGAGATTGAGCATGCCGGTATAGCCGCGCAGATTCTGTTCGACCCAGGCGCCGCAATAGCTTTCGAGGCCGGGATCGGGCTCGGCATGAATGAGCCAGTAGTCGAAAGTGCCCCCACCCGCGGGCTTGCCGGTGACATGCCGCCACCAGCGCGGCGCACCGTCAACGATGGCAATGTCCGACGACACGTGCCGGCCTTCGAGATTGGTCATCCAGAAATGGCCGGGCGCATAGTGCTCGTCGTAGTCGGCCTGCGAGTGCAGCAGGCGGCTGCCGACGCCCATGCCTTTGAGATTGATGATCGGCTTGGAGAAGACCGGAAAACGCGGCGGCTGAGTGCCATGCGGTCCGGCATCGAGACCTTGAGTGAGCGCCACCGCAAGCCGGTCATAGACCCAGCGCTGGCGCGGAAACCATTGCCAGGCGTCGCAATCCTCGGTCGGGATATTGGCGTCGGTCTCGACGTGGGCGAAATATTGCAGCCGCCAAGGGTCAGCTTCGCAAATCGGCATCGGCTTCACACATCGGCATGACCGCTGGCACGACCGCTGGCACGACCGCTCTCCCGACGGCTCGCCCGGCCTTTAAGCGTGCGCGCCGTTGTCCGGTTGCGGACCGTCGAATTTCAGCGCCAGCACGCCGAACATGCCGTCGCTCCACGATTGCAGCGGCGACCAGCCGGTGCCGCGCGCCAGCGCCGCAAAGGACTCGATGGTATATTTGTAGCTGTTTTCGGTGTGGATCGTCTCGCCGGCGCGGAAATTGATCGCCTTGCCGTTGACCTTGACCTTCTGCCGCTTGGTGCTGGCGAGATGCATCTCGATCCGCTTCTGCTCGCTGTTGTAGCAGGCGTGATGCTCGAAGGCCGTCAGATCGAAATTGGCGCCGAGCTCGCGATTGATGCGCGCCAGAAGATTCAGGTTGAACTTTGCCGTCACGCCTTCGGCGTCGTTATAGGCCGGACACAGCACCTTGATGTCCTTGATGAGATCGACGCCGATGACGAGCACCGCGCCCTCGCCCAGCGTGTCGGCGGCGTGGCGCAGGAATTTTGCCGCTTCATGCGGCTCGAAATTGCCGATGGTCGAGCCCGGAAAGAAGCCGACCCGCGGCAGATTTTCGACCGGCGCCGGCAGCGCGAAGCTCTGGGTGAAGTCGGCGACCACCGGATGCACGGCGAGGCGCGGAAAGTCACGCCGCAACAGCACCGCCTCGTTCTGCAAAAAGTCGCCGGAAATATCGACCGGCACATAGGCCTCGACGGTCGCGGCGGCACCAAGCAGGATGCGCGCCTTGCGGCTCGAGCCGGCGCCGAATTCGATCAGCGCGCAGTTTTGCGGAAACAGCGAGGCGATCGCCGGCGCGTGCTGGCGCAAAATCGCGATCTCGCAGCGCGTCGGATAATATTCGGGCAGCTGGGTGATGCGCTCGAACAGAGCGGAGCCGGCGAGATCGTAGAAATATTTCGGCGACAGCCGCTTCGGCTTGGCGGTCAGGCCTTCGAGGATGTCGGCGGCAAATGAATCCGCGGTTTCGACGGACGATGCCGCGCGGAGCGCGGTTTGCACTGCAGTGGCCATTGTTCAGCTCTTTGAGGGGTTTTCTCAGTCTTGATAGTCTGCAAGCCGCAATCCGGAGAATTGCCAGCGCGCCTGCGGATAAAAGAAATTGCGATAGCTCGGCCGCGAATGGCCGGCCGGTGTCGCGAGCGAGGAGCCGCGCAGCACCAATTGATTGACCATGAACTTGCCATTGTACTCGCCGAGCGCACCGGGCGCCGCCCGATAGCCGGGATATGGCGAATAAGCGCTGCGCGTCCACTGCCAGACAATGCCGAAGGCGTCGGCGAGCGCGCCGTGATTGACGGCGACCTCCCATTCCGCTTCCGTCGGCAGATCCTTGCCGGCCCAGCGCGCGAACGCGTCGGCTTCGTAATAACTGACGTGACACACCGGCTGCTCCGGCGCGACGCAACGCAGGCCGCCAAGCGTCATGGCAAACCAGGCGCCGTCGACCTTGCGCCAATAGCCCGGCGCGTCCCAGCCTTGCGCCATGACGGTCGCCCAGCCGTCGGAGAGCCACAGCGTCGGCGTCGTGTAGCCGCCGTCGGCCATGAATTCGAGCCACTCGCCATTGGTCACGAGCGCCGGCGACAGCCGCACCGGCTGCAGCAGGACTTGATGCGCCGGCTGTTCGTTGTCGAAACAGAAACCGCCGCCGCCATTTGCCCCGCCGTGCCCGATGCTGTGAATGCCTTCGAGCCGCGCGCTCGCGACAGACGCCTGCTCATCCCGCGGCCACTGCCAGTCCGGGTCATAGGCCGGATTCGTCGCGTTGAGCGAGAACGCATGCAAAATGTCGGTGAGCAACAATTCCTGATGCTGCTGCTCGTGCTGCAGCCCGATCTCGAGGGTCGGCATCAGCTCGGCAAAGTCATTCGCCGTCTCGATCAATTCCACGACCGCGCTGTCGACGTGAGCGCGATAACCGGCGACTTCCGCCATCGACGGTCGGGTGATCATGCCGCGCTGCGGGCGCGCCTGACGCGGACCGGCCGAGACGTAATACGAGTTATAGAGAAAGGCGAAACGTTCATCGAAGACGCGATAGCTCTTCAGATGCGGCCGCAGCAGGAATTGCTCAAAGAACCATGTGACATGCGCGCGGTGCCACTTCGTCGGGCTGGCGTCGGGCATCGATTGCACGACCTGATCTTCGGCCGACAAAAATGCCGCGCGGCGCTCGGTCTCAGCGCGCACCGCGCGAAACGCGTTCAGCCATTTGCCTCGCGAATCGTCTTGCCCGCCGTGCCGGCCGCCGGCGCGCGAATGCTCGCCCGCACTTTCGGCCGGCCTGGAATGAGGTGCGGGATAGGCCGTGTCAGCAGAGCGAACACGCGTAGAAGCGGCCGAGTGTGGCATGATGGCAGTCCGCAATGGACAAGATTAGGCCAGAAATCGCAAAGGCTGGACGATAATCGGTCCCCGGCAGGTTGGTTCCATAAATCCACCGGCGGCCGACGACTACAACGCTCTTCGAACCGATCTAACGCGCTTGTGATCGCACAACGCAGCCCCCAAACGTGGACGGCCGGGCGGCGAAACTTGGCGAAACCCAGACAGGCCACGTATGGTTTCGCCCGCCGTTTGACAAGTGGGTGTCTGGAGGTTGGGAAATTAATGGCTAAACGTGTGACAAGAAAGCGGAAATCCAGTGCGGCCAAAGCCATGTTGCCGCGCCAGCGGGCCGACTATTCGGCGATCGTCGACCGTCCCCCGCTGAAGCTGCCCGACGGCGCCCGCATTGTATTCTGGACCATCGTCAATCTCGAAGTCTGGGACATCGGCAAGCCGATGGCGCGCCAGGTCCTGGCGCCGCCCACCGGCGACACGCAGCTTCCCGACGTGCCCAATTGGAGCTGGCACGAATACGGCATGCGGGTCGGCGTGTGGCGCTTCTTCGATCTGTTCAAGCGCGAGAGAATCCGCCCGACGCTGGCGATCAACGCGCGCGTCTGCGAGGACTATGCCCGTGTCGCGCAGGAAGCCAGGAGCGCTGCCTGGGAATTCATGGGCCACTCCTATCAGCAGGGCCCGATTCACAAAGAGCCGAATCAAAAGGCGATGATCGCGCGCTCACTCGACGTACTGGAAAGATTCTGCGGCAAGCGCCCGGTCGGCTGGCTCGGTCCGGGCCTGACCGAGACGCTGGAAACGCCCGATCTGCTGGCGGCCGCCGGAATCAAATATATCGGCGACTGGGTCTATGACGACGAGCCGACCACGATCCGCACCAAAAGCGGCCCACTGGTCACGCTGCCTTACACCATGGAGCTCAACGACATCCCGATGATGGCGGTGCAGCATCACGAGGCGGACTATCTGCTCAAGCGCTTCATCGATCAGTTCGACCGGCTCTATGCCGAGGGCGAAAAGCGCGCCAAGATCGTCTCGCTCGCGATTCATCCCTATCTCAGCGGCCAGCCGCACCGCATCAAATATCTGGAAGCGATCTACGATTACGTGCGCAAGTTCGACGGCGTGCTGCATTGGAACGGCGAAGAGATTCTCGACTGGTATTCGCAATGTTCAGCCGCAAAATAATTGCCTGTCTGCTTTTGCTGATCGGCATGTCGGCGAGCGGCGCGGCAGCGGCGGCCGTGCCGTGCCGGACCAGCGGGCCCTACGACAAATGGCTCGCCGATTTCGAGCGTGAAGCCATGGCGCAAGGCGTCTCCCAGCGCACGATTGCGGAGGCCGCGCCGTTTCTCACTTACGACCAGCGCATCGTCTATATCGACCGCGGCCAGCGCGTCTTCACTCAGACCTTTCTGGAGTTTTCCGACCGAATGGCGGCCGGCTATCGCATCCAGATGGGCCAGGCGAAGATCAAAGCCTATGCGCAGGTGTTTGCCCGCATCGAGCGGCAATACGGCGTGCCGGCGCCGGTGATCGTCGCGTTCTGGGCGCTCGAGAGCGACTTCGGCGCCAATATGGGCAACTATCATTCGCTGAGCTCGATCGCGTCGCTGGCTTATGATTGCCGCCGCGCCGACCGTTTCCGGTCGCAGCTGCTCGACGCCATGCACCTGATCGAACGCGGCGATCTCACGCCGCAGGAGATGATCGGCTCCTGGGCCGGCGAGCTCGGCCAGACGCAGATGATGCCGTCGGAATATTACAAATACGCCGTGGACTATGACGGCGACGGCAAGCGCAATCTGCTGCGCAGCGCGCCCGACGTGCTCGGCTCGACCGCGAATTATCTGGTCGGACTCGGCTGGCGCCGCGGCGAGCCTTGGCTCACCGAAGTGCGCGTGCCGGCCGGCATGCCGAACTTTCCTTGGGACCAGGCCGATCTCGACATTCAATTGCCGAGAGCGAAATGGGCGTCGCTCGGTGTCACGCTTGCCGACGGCCAGCCGCTGCCGGCCGATAATCTTCCCGCCTCGCTGTTGTTGCCGATGGGACGGTTCGGGCCGGCCTTTCTCGTCTATCAGAACTTCCAGGTCTATCTGCAGTGGAACAATTCGCTGGTCTACTCGACGACCGCCGCCTATCTCGCGACCCGCATTGCCGGCGCGCCGCCGCTGCATCGTGGCCACCCGCCGCCGGCGCTGCCCTTCGCCGATGTCAAAGCGATGCAAGCCATGTTGTCGCACGCGGGCTACGACGTCGGCGCGATCGACGGCTTTCTGGGCTTGAAGACCCGGCAGGCCGTCAAGGCCATGCAAATCAAATACGGCCTGCCTGCGGATTCTTATCCGACCACTGAGCTTCTGGCCCGCATGCGGGCGGGACACTAAAGGAAGTGACGAAAGAAAGTGGCCGCGTCGGAGGAACCGGCGTGCCCGCCGACATGCTGACATAATGGCTGGCGACATAATCGACATAATAATGTGCGGTGCACGGCGGTTGTCGTGGACGAAGCGCGAAGCGCGGTGTTAAACGACGGTTGGTCGGTTTGATCGCCGGACCAAAGGACGGCGCCGGCCGCCTGAGCAAGATTCACAGCGCTTTTGAGCCTTGCTCGCCGCGAGCGCTTGACCGGGCCTCGAAGGGTAACGCAAGATACTGAAAAGACAGTAGTTTTTCATTATTCCAATGTGAGGGCCTGCCGGGCCTTTCATTAGGGTATCGCCGGATCGAACGTAATAATGTTACATCTTGGGGACATATTTCCCCGACATTGTGGATAGCCGCGGTCTGGCGGGGGTGCCGCGACGGCAAAGAATGGGACGTGAACTGTGAAAGACGACACGCAGCAGACTGATCGCGTGCGGGCCTCAGGCCCGCGCCAAAGCTTCCGGGCCGGGCCCGCCATGGTCTTCCTCGCAGCAGTTTTTCTGCTCGCTGTTGTCGGCGGCCAAGGACGGGCCTTGGCACAGACCTCACCGCAGACCCAGGACAATTCCGCTGCCGCTCCGGCGCCCGCCGCGCCGGCAACGACAATGCCAACGCCCATGAGTGCTCCGACCGCAAGCGCCCCGGCGACAAGCGCACCGGCGACGAATGCTCCCGCGAGCGGCGCTCCAACCACGAGCACGTCAAACACCCCGGCGGCAAGCGCGCCGGCCCCAAACGCCCCGGCGACGGGTGCCGAGAGTCCCACCGCGCAGGCAGCGCCGGCGGCGGCGCCGGTGACGATGGGCGGCGCACAATTGCAGGACGACCTTTCGCCGTGGGGCATGTTCCTCAACGCCGACATCGTCGTGAAGATCGTGATGATGGGCCTGCTGTTGGCATCCGTGATCACCTGGACGGTGTTTTTCGCCAAGACGCTGGAGCTGCGCGGCGCGCGCAGCCAAGCTCGTCGCGATCTCGGTGTCCTCAATGAGGCGACAACGATTGCTCAGGCGCACGAGCAATTGCGCGACGGCAAGAGCGCGGTCGCGGTATTGATGCAGTCGGCCGCGCAGGAAATCCGGTTGTCGGCGACATTGCGCGCGGAAGGCTTGAAGGAGCGCATCGCGCTGCAGCTCGAACGCATCGAAATGTCGGTGAGCCGCAAGGTCTCGCGCGGCACCGGCATCCTCGCCACCATCGGTTCGACCGCACCCTTTGTCGGCCTGTTCGGCACGGTGTGGGGCATCATGAACAGCTTCATCGGCATTTCGAACGCGCACACGACGAATCTCGCCGTCGTCGCTCCCGGCATTGCGCAGGCGCTCCTTGCCACCGCTTTCGGCCTGGTCGCGGCGATCCCCGCAGTCGTCGTCTATAACGTGCTGGCGCGGCAGACCCAGCAGTATCGCGCCTTGCTCGGCGACGCTTCGGCGCAGGTGATGCGGCTGGTCAGCCGCGACCTCGATCGCGCCAAGCTGCCGCTGTCGCAGGCCGCCGAGTAACGAATCAGGCATGAGCTAGTCCTATGGCTATTCGGCTCGATCACGGCACCGACGAACTCACCGAAGTCCACGACATCAACGTCACGCCGTTCATCGACGTGATGCTGGTGCTGCTCATCATCTTCATGGTGGCGGCTCCGCTCGCCACCGTGGACGTACCGGTCGACCTGCCCTCCTCGACCGCGCAACCGCAGCAGCGACCGCCGAAGCCGGTGTACGTCACGATCAAGGGCGACGGCAGCCTCGCCATCGGCGACGATCCGATATCGCGCGATTCGCTGGCAAGCGCGGTCGCCGAGGCAACGCAAGGCGACAAGGATCAGCGCATCTTCGTTCGCGGCGACAAATCCGTGTCATATGGCGACGTCATGCAAGTGATGAACGCGCTGCGTGACGCCGGTTATCTCAAGCTCGCCCTTGTCGGCATGGAAGCGCGGTAAGACGAAATGACCGCGCAGGTCACGACATGGTCCGAGGAAGAGCACCCGGATGAGATCCGGCGCTGGGCCATCGTCGCGGCCATTGTTGTCGTCCTGCATGTGCTCGTTCTCTGCCCGTACGTCTACTTCTACCATCCGGAACAAGAGCTCGGCGACAATACATCGCCGATATCGCTTGATCTGTCGCCCTCGAACGACACCGTCGATCAGGCCGAGGTCTTGCCGACTCCGCAAACGCCGGACGAGCCGCCGCCGCCGGAACCGCAGCAGCAGCCCCCGCCGCCTCAGCCACAGGCGATTACAGAGGCGCCGCCGCCTCCGCCGCCCAAGGTCGAACAACAGCAGCAGTCGGTAGCGCCGCAAGTGGCGCGCACCAAAGGCGGCGCGCCGCCGGTGCCGCCGACATGGATCACCGCAGTCGTCCGGCGCTTGGAGCATTTCAAGCGCGTCCCGTCGAAAGCGGTCACACGGGCCGTTGTCGTCCAAGTGGGCTTCACCGTCGATCGCCGCGGCCACGTGTTGTCGCATGAGATCGAGAAAAGCTCGGGTCGTTCCGATCTCGACGCCGAAGCCACGTCGATGATCGAGCGCGCTCAACCACTGCCACCTTTCCCCGAAAGCATGACGCAATCCGAAATCAATCTCACCGTTCCAATCTCTTTCACTCCTGAAGAGCCCTGATCATTTGCTTCCGCGACATTGTCGTACCGCGGGGAAGGAAATCACGATGCGCACCAAGCCATGCCTGACATCGGCCGACGTCAAGAAGATTCTTGCCGCCTGCGAAGCAGAAGCCGCCAAGAACAAATGGGCGGTATCGATTGCGGTCGTCGATGACGGCGGTTTTCTGCTCGGACTGACCCGCATGGACGGCGCCTCCGCGATCACGGCGGAGGTCGCGACCGGCAAGGCGCGCACTTCGGCCATGACCAAGCGGCCGAGCAAGTTCTTCGAGGACCGGGTCAAGGAGCGTCCGGCCTTCGTCAATTTCCCCGCCGGAATTCTGGTTCAGGGCGGTCTGCCGATCATCCACGACAATGACTGTGCCGGCGCGATCGGCGTGTCGGGCGTGCAATCGCACGAGGACGAACAAGTCGCACAAGCCGGCGTGCACGCGCTCGGATAGATTGCGGCGCGCATGTCCGGCAAAAGCACGCCCTTGGCTCCGATCCGAGACGGGCAAGCGCCGTACTCCGCTCCTCCACGCAAATGAAGAACGCGCGCCACGGACAGACTGAGTTCCTCAACTAGGCCAAGCCGCTCGCCCGCGCCTGATCCTTGGCCATCACCGCCCAGTCGTTCTCGGCTTCGCCGTGGGCGACGGCGCCGACCAGACGATCGCGCCAGACATTGCCGCTGGGCAGCGGCACGCCGACCGCACCGCCGGCTTCGAGCGCGAGATTGGCATCCTTCAAGCCGAGAATGGCGCGCTGGCCGGCGGGCAGATAGCGTTCTTCCGCGATCAGCTTGCCGTAGATCTTGTAGGCCGAGCACGCAAACAGCCCGTCGGTCATCACGTCATAGAACACGTCGGGCACGACATCGTATTTGCGGACCAGCGAGAAGCCCTCGCCCATCGCCTCGATGGCGCAGCCGAGCACAAAATTATTGGCGATCTTGAGCGCGGCGGCCGCAACCGGATCGGCGCCGGCCTCGAACGTGCGCCGCGCGATCGCGGCAAAGAGCGGCCGGCAGCGGTCGACGCTCGCCTTGTCGCCGCCGAGCACCATGCCGGCCTGGGCCGAGGCGACGACTTCCGGCCGGCCGAGCATCGGCGTGGCGACGAGGATTTGGCCGGCATCGGCGTGCAGTTTTTTGACGTTCTGGATCGCCGCAACGCTATGCGTGCCGGCGCAGATATGGATGCCGCCCTTCGGCAGCGAATTAAGGAGCCCGCCGGATTGCTGCACGACGTCGAGCACCGCGGCATCGTCGGCGAGCATGGTGAAGACGGCGTCG
>DATJLN010000105.1:0-21877 GCA_035509535.1 Xanthobacteraceae bacterium
CTGGAAATGCGCGATCTGTTCCACGGCCATACGCCGATGGTGCTCCGGCCCGGCTCAGTCGCCGAAGTCTCGGCGATCCTCAAGCTCGCCAACGAAACCAAGACCCCGATCGTGCCGCAAGGCGGCAATACCGGGCTTGTCGGCGGCCAGATCCCGCATCACCACGAGATCGTGCTCTCGGTGAACCGGCTCGATCGCATCCGCGAAGTCGATCCGACTTCCAACACGATCACGGTTGAAGCCGGCGTCACGCTTCAGCGCACACGCGAGGCGGCTGCGAAAGCCGACCGGCTCTATCCGCAATTGCTCCCGTCGGAAGGCACCTGCACCATCGGCGGCAATCTCTCGACCAATGCCGGCGGCACCGCGGCGCTGGCGCACGGCATCGCGCGCTCGCATGCGCTCGGCCTCGAAGTGGTGCTCGCCGACGGCCGCGTGCTCAACAATCTCAACAAGCTAAAAAAAGACAATACCGGCTACGATCTGAAGAACCTGTTCATCGGCGCCGAAGGCACGCTCGGCATCATCACCGCCGCCGTGCTGCGGCTGGTGCCGCGGCCGCGCGCCATCGAAACCGCCTTTCTCGGCGTGGCTTCGCCGGAAGCCGCGCTCGAGCTCCTCAATCTCGCGCAGACGCGCGCCGGCAGCGAGATCACCAGCTTCGAGATCATGACCCGGCGCGGCGTCGAGCTCGTGCTCGCCAACGACTCGGTCAGCCGCGATCCGCTTGCCGCCAAACATGATTGGTATGTGCTGATCGAGCTTTCGTCGCTGCGGGCCGAAGGGGCGCGCCTGGTGCTCGAGGAAATCCTCGAACAGGGCATGGAGCGCGGGCTGGTCGCCGACGCCGTGCTTGCCGACAGCCTCGAACAGGCCAAGGCGTTCTGGCGCATCCGCGAAATGTTCGGCGAGGTGCAGCGCCATGCCGGCGGCTCGATCAAGCACGACGTCTCGGTGCCGGTCGCCGCGGTGCCGGCGTTCATCGCCGAAGCCAATGCCGCCGTCACCAAGCTCATCCCCGGCGCGCGGCCCCTGCCCTTCGGCCATCTCGGCGACGGCAACATCCATTATAATGTCACCCAGCCCGAGGGCGCCGACAAAGCCGAATATCTCAAGCGCTGGGACGAGGTGAACGCCGTCGTCTTCGCGGTGGTGAAGAAGTACGGCGGCTCGATCTCGGCCGAGCACGGCATCGGCGTGATGAAGCGCGATCTATTGCCTTCGGTGAAGGATCCGGTCGCGATCGAGGTGATGCGCGGCATCAAGCAGCTGCTCGATCCGAACGGTATTCTCAATCCCGGGAAAGTGCTCTAAGCAGGTAGCTCGGCGCTATTTTTCCTGGGAATCTCACGGTTGGCGGTTGGCGAGCGGGTTTTCATTGCGGGGGCCGGTCCGGTCGGGCTGGTTGCGGCGGCGCATCTGGCGCGTGCCGGCGTCCCGGTCACGGTATTCGAGGCGGGGTCCGGTCTCTCCGAGGAATCGCGCGCCTCGACGTTTCATCCCCCCACCCTCGACATGCTGCATGCGCTCGGCGCGGCGGCGCCGATGATCGCGCAGGGGCTGATAGCGCCGGCCTTCCAATATCGCAGCAAGAAGCACGGCATCCTTGGCCGGTTCGAATTCGGCGCGATCAGCGACGTCACCGCGCATCCCTACCGGCTGCAATGCGAACAATCCAAGCTGACGCGCATCCTCGCCGACCTGATGCGCGGCGATCCCAATTTCGAATTGCAATTCGACAGCGAGGTCGTGGCGGTCGAGCAGGACGCGGCCGGCGTGGCGGTCGCTGTCGCGCACGACGGCAAAGAGCAAAGGTATCGCGGCCACTATCTGATCGGCGCCGACGGCGCGAGCAGCGCGGTCCGCCGTGCGCTCGGCATCGACTTCGAGGGCTTCACCTGGCCGGACCGCCTCCTCGTGGTGAGCACGCCGTTCGATTTCACCTCCGTCATCCCCGGTCTCGATTCGGTGAGCTATGTCGCCGATCCGCAGCGCTGGCATTTTCTCCTGCAGATTCCGGGATTGTGGCGGGTGATGTTCCTGGTCAATGAAGAGGCCAGCGACGAGCGGGTGCAGACCCGCCAATTCGCGCAGTCGCTGATGGCCGGCGTCGTGCCCGGCATCACCGATTACGAGATCGACCACATCACGCTCTACAAGGTGCATCAGCGCGTCGCCAGGACGTTCCGGCACGGCCGCGCCTTCCTCATCGGCGATGCCGCCCACATCAATAATCCGCTGGGCGGCATGGGCATGAACGGCGGCATCCATGATGCGGTCAATCTCGCCGCACGGCTTGCCGCGGTGTGGCACGGACAAGCGCCCGATTCGGAACTCGATCGTTTCGAGAAGCAGCGGCGGCTGGTGACGCTCGAATACATCCAGAAATACACGATCCAGAACAAGAAGAACCTGGAATCGTCGGGCGACGAGTTCGGCCGGACGCTCAAGGCCATTGCCGCCGATCCGCAAAAGACGCGCGATTATCTCCTGCGGACGTCGATGATTGCGAGCCTGACGCGTGCCGGGGAACTCGGCTGACGCACTCGGCCGTCGCGGCGAAACCGACGACGCGCGGCGCGAAGGCACAGTTCCATTTTCGCCGGCAGTTCCAGCGTCCGATCTTCCAACGCGAAACCGCCAAAATTGCGCCTAACGACTCAGCTCAACCTGCGCTGGCAGGAAGGGAGGCGTATCGAGCGTAGCAAAGTAGGGGGAGACCGATGGGACAGCCAGATTTGCACCGTCGGAACGGTAAGTGTTCGCCGATCCGGCGCGATAATGAAGAAACAAATGCCGACGGAGCCGACATCGTCGCAATCATGAAAGAGAATGCCGAGCTTCGACAACTCGTAATTCAGCTCTCCAAGCTCGTGATCAAGAACGCCATGCTGCAACGATGAGGGGCACTTGAGGCCGCGTTGACCGCGCGGCCTCTCTTCGCACTTCGCGCACCGAAACTGCACCGAGGGCCGGCGAGGCCGCGGTCCTCAGGCGGATTGTGCGCGCCTTCACGTGTCGGTCGACCAGCCTTGCGCCGCGCAGCATGGCCGACGAGTTCCGCCCGCGGAGCCGCAGCGGCGACGCAACAGCAGCGGGATTGTTACGTCGGCGTGCCGGCAACGGTGGCGAACGTGCACCAAACAAAGGGGCCGGTGCACGCTCATCGCATCATTTCATCGCCAGCGCCGGGCTGATGAAGGTCTTGTCGACAAAGGTCGCATAGTCGGGCTGCGCCGTGAGATTGCCGAGCGAGATCTGGGTGTTCATGGCGATCTTCAGCGCGTCGGCCGAGATATCGACGCTGGTCGGATAGACGCTGTCCGCAATCATGCGCTTGACCGCGGCTTCGACCACCGCCGGATCGAGATTGGGAAATTCCGATTTGGCGATCTCGATCGTGCGCGCTTCGTTGGCCGGAATGAACCGCATGGCCATTTCCAGCCCCTTGACCAGCCGCTGCGCGCTGTCGGGGTCGACATCGTTGCGCGCGGCGATGGCCGAGAACGCATAGGGACCGTAAAGCTTCGGAAAGCCGAGCACGACCTTCATGCCCTTGGCGACGACCTGGTCGAGCCCCGGCTCGTACATCACCGCGACCTTGGCCTGATGCGCCATGAACGGGCCGGGCTCGGTGCCGATCGGCACCTGGATCATCTCGACGTCCTTACTCGCGTCCATGCCGTTCTCTTTGAGCAGCTTGATGAACAGCGACGTCGACGTCGTCGGCATGGTGCCGGTGACGATCTTTTCGCCCTTCAAGTCCTTGACGCTGCCGAACTTGAAGTCCGGCTCGGCCGCGATCCAGACCGCAGCGCCGTTGACGACGTTGGCGATGATGTGCACCGGCGCGCCCTTGCTGGCGGCGATCGCGGCCCATTCCGGACCGTGCAGCGAAAAATCGGCGCTCTTCGAAATCACCGCGTTGAGCGCCACCGTCGGCGAGCCTGCCGTCTGCTTTTCGAGGTCGAGGCCCTGCTGCGCGAAGAAGCCCTGGTCCATCGCCACGTAGAGCGGCAGATAGAGCATCGACTGGAAGGCCTGCGATATCACGGCCTTCTTGCCCGCGGCAAAGACCGGCGAGGCTGCAGCGAGCGCCGCGCAGATCATGACGGCGCGGACGGCGTGGCGGAACAAACGCATTTCACACTCTCCGTTTTGAAACGAAACTGGGCTTGCTGACCCGGACTTGCCGACTCGAAATCAGACCTGCACCTGATGGGTAACGGTGACGACCTTCCACGGAATCAGCATCCGCTCGATCAGGTCGATGACGTAATAGAGGGCAAAGCCCACCAGCATCAGCGCGAACAGGCCGACCCACACGGTGTTGAGGTCGTAGAAGCTCGAGGCGTTGTAGATGAGATGGCCAAGCCCATGCTGCGACGAGATGAATTCGCCGACCACCGCGCCGACCAGGCCGAAGCCGATATTGATGCGGAAGGTGGCGATGATCGACGGAATGGTCGACGGCACCACCGCCTTGTAGAAAATCTGATGCTTGTTCGCGCCCATCGAGATCAACAGCGCCTGCAGATCGGTGTCGGCGTCCTTGGCGGCCTGATAGGCCGCGATCAGCGCGACCAGCGCCGTGAGCGACACCGCGAGCGCGACCTTGGAGACCAGGCCGGTGCCGAACCACAGAATGATGATCGGGGCGAGCGCGATCTTCGGCACGCTGTTGATGGCGACGATGAACGGCTCGACCAGCCGCGCCACGAAGATCGAATACCACAGCGCCAGTCCGGCGATCGAGCCGAAGAACGTGCCGATGACAAAGCCGAGGATCGCCTCGAACAGGGTATAGCCGGTGTCGGAGAGAAGCTCGCCCGAGCCTGCCATGCGCATGAACGTCGCGTAGATGCCGGCGGGGGCGCCGAACAGGAAATCGGAAATCACGCCGAACCGCACACCGGCCTGCCACAGCACCAGCAGCGCGGCGACCGCCAAGGCTTGCAGGAATGCGCGTCCGATCGTGGTGTTGAAGAGCGAACGCTTGCGCTTATCGGGACGCCGGCGCCGGCTTTGGAGCCCTTGCGGTTTTTCCGCCGTGATCACGCTCATGATGCCACCGCCTCCGTCGGCCCGGCCGGCGCAAACCTGGTTGCGGACTCTGCTGCAGATTTGGTCTCGGTCTGGATATCGAGCTCGTTGCACAGCGTGCGGAAGTAGCCGGCGAAGCGATGATCGCTGCGCGCGGCGATCGGCGAATGCTCGGCGATCTCGATATCGTGCACGGCCTTGACGCGCGCCGGCCGGCCGCTCAGCACGACGACGCGCTTCGACAGCGCAACCGCCTCGTCGATGTCGTGCGTCACCAGCACCACGGTCTTGTGGAACTTCTCCACCGCCTGCTTGAGCACGCCTTCAAGATAAAGCCGCGTTTGATAATCAAGCGCGGAGAACGGCTCGTCGAGCAGGAGAATTCCGGGATCCATCACCAAAGTGCGGATCAGCGCGACGCGCTGGCGCATGCCGCCGGACAGCGTTTTGGGATAGGCGTTCTCAAAACCGCCAAGCCCGAAGGCTTCGAGATGCTCGCGCGCGCGCTCGACCGCGGCGCGATAAGAAACGCCGCGCATTTCGAGCCCGAGCAGCACATTGCCGAGCACGGTGCGCCAGGGAAACAACAAATCCTTCTGCATCATGTAGCCGACGCGGCCGCGCAGGCTCGCGACCTCTTCGCCGCGATAGACGAGACGCCCTTCGTCCGGCTCGATCAGGCCGGCGACGATGTTGAAGATGGTCGATTTGCCGCAGCCGCTCGGCCCGATGATGCTGACGAAATCCTGTTCATGGATGTCGAAATTCAAGCCGTCGAGCACGCGCACGCCGGCGCCCTTGCCGGTGAAGGATTTGTGAATATTGCGGACACTGAGCTGAACCGCAGCCGAAGCCGAAGCCGAACCGGGGGACATGCAGAGAACCCTTTCTTGGCGCAGTTTTATGCAAGCGGCGTGCCGGTTCAGGGTTCGGAAAACAGCAGGAAAAACGTCTCGGCTGAAGGCGTTAGCGGTCGCGCATTTGCGTTTTCGGTGCCAAACGACGGGAGCGAGCTCGACGACGAGGACGCCGCCGCCCTCGATCTGCCCGGCCAACGGATGTATTGAAGGCTATTGGGAGAACCGCAGGCCGAAGGTTGGGCCGACCCATGCTGACCAAGACAGAAACGCCAGCGACAGACATATCCAAGGCAGCACAGATTTGGCTTGCCCAATTCGAAGAGGCTCTTGCCGCGCGCGACCGGACGCGGCTCAAGTCGCTCTTTCATGCCGAGAGCTTTTGGCGCGACGTGCTGGCGCTGACTTGGCGCATTGCAACGATCGAAGGCGCCGACGCGATCGTCGGCGACCTCACGGCGCAGGCGAAAACGGCGCGGCCGGGCGAGTTTGCGCTTGCCGCGGAGCGGACCGCGCCGCGCCGGGTGATGCGTGCGGGCAGTGATGCGATCGAGGCGATCTTCCGCTTCGTGACCGCGCAAGGCCGCGGCAGCGGCGTGCTGCGGCTCACGCCCGACGGCGCGGACGGCGGCAAGCTCAAGGCCTGGACGCTGCTCACCGCGCTCGACGAAATCAAAGGCCACGAAGAAAAGCTCGGCCGCGCGCAGCCGGGCGACAAGGCCTATTCGCGCGACTTTCACGGGCCGAATTGGCTCGACGTGAGACAGGCGAGCGCCGCCTATACCGACCGCGATCCCGAGGTGCTGGTTGTCGGCGGCGGTCAGGCCGGGCTTTCGGCCGCGGCCTGTCTCGGCCAACTCGGCATGGATGCGCTGATCGTCGATCGCTGGCCGCGCATCGGCGACAATTGGCGCCGCCGCTACCACGCGCTGGTCCTGCACAATCAAATGCACGTCAATCACCTGCCCTATATGCGCTTTCCACCGAACTGGCCGGCGTACATTCCCAAAGACAAGATCGCCGGCTGGTTCGAGGCCTATGTCGACAGCATGGAGTTGAACTATTGGACCTCGACCACGTTCGAAGGCGGCAGCTACGACGACGTCGCGGGGCGCTGGTCGGTGACCTTGCGCAATGCCGGCGGCGCGGCGCGCAAGATGCGGCCGCGCCACATCGTCATGGCAACCGGCCTGAGCGGCGCGCCGAGCATTCCGCACATTCCGACTTTGGCCAAATTCGCCGGTACCGTTCTACATTCGAGCCAATATGACGAAGGCGATGCCTGGAAGGGCAAGCGCGCACTGGTCATCGGCTCGGGCAATAGCGGCCACGACATCGCACAGGACCTGCATGCCTGCGGCGCGGAGGTGGCGCTGGTGCAGCGTTCTTCGACCATGGTGGTCAATGTCGAGCCGAGCGCGCAATTGCCTTATGCGCTCTATGACGAAGGGCCGCCGCTCGAGGACTGCGATCTGATCACGCTGTCGGTGCCGCTGCCGCTGGCGCGCAAGAGCCACCGGCTCCTCACCGCGAAGGCGAAGTCTATCGATCAGGATCTGCTCGACGGCCTCGAACGCAAAGGCTTCAAGCTTGATTTCGGCGACGACGGCACCGGCTGGCAGTTCAAATATCTGACCCGCGGCGGCGGTTATTATTTCAATGTCGGTTGTTCCGACCTTATCGTCAAAGGCGAGATCGGCGTCGTGCAATTCGCCGACATTGCGGACTTCGCCGCCGAGGGCGCACGCATGAAAAGCGGCGAAATTCTCGCCGCCGACCTGATCGTGCTGGCGACCGGCTATAAGGACCAGAACGACATCGTGCGCAGATTGTTCGGCGACACCGTCGCCGACCGCATCGGCCCGATCTGGGGCTTTGGCGACGGCGCCGAATTGCGCAACATGTATGTCCGCACGCCGCAGCCGGGCCTGTGGTTCATCGCCGGCAGCTTCGCGCAATGTCGCATCTATTCAAAATATCTGGCGCTGCAGATCAAGGCGTCGGAGATCGGGCTCTTGCGCTGAACTGCGTCCCTGTCGGGCCTTAGGCGGATTTGCGCCTGGCGCGCTTGGCATTCTTGCGCGCACCGTTCGCGCGACGCGCGCTCGTTCGTCCCCGCCGCTTGGCTTTTGCCAGGCGCAGTTCCTCACGCCGGCGCCGGCGCTTGCGCTCCGCCTTGTCGCGGCAGTGCTGACAGCGGCAGCGGCCCTTGCTGAAGAAGAAGTATTTGTAATCCGCGCCGTAATCGTAAGTGATCTCTTCGCCCGGCTCGATGCGCCGTATCGATATGATGACGATGCCGCCCTTGCGGGTGATCGGCTTGGCATTGGGGCGGCAGGAATGGTTGATATAGCGCGCCAAGTTATAGCGCCGCGAGCCGTCGATGGTCCATTTGCTGTTGAGCGTGAACAGGTAGCGGTTGTTGCGCGCTTCGAGACGCTCGGACTCCTCGTCGGTCAGGAGCGGTCCGCGATAGGCGGCGATATGCGCCGCCCGCTTGATCGGCTTCACCGCAAACATACCAAGGCCGGTTGCCGACCGGCCGATACGGATTGCGCGTCTAGGCATGGCGGCAATATGCAGCAGATTCGCGTGTTGTCATCATCGATCTGCAGTTGAAGTGGCGGCGGTGCAAAAGTCGGAAAGCGGTCACTTGAGCTTGAGCAAGTCCGAGACCTTGACGAAGGAATAACCTTGCGCGCGCAGCCGCTTGATGATCTCGGGCAGCGCCAGCGCGGTTTCCGGCGCATTGGGACCGCCATGCATGTGCAGAACGACGATGCTGCCCGGCCGCACATGGCCGACGACGTTGGCGATGATCGGCCCCGGCCGCCCTTCGAAACCGTCGCCGCCCTCAACATCGCCGTTGATGACGGTGTAATCCTCCGCCTCGACCCGCCGGACGTCGTCGGCGTCGAAACACAACCCGGGAAAGCGGAAGTATTTCCTGTAGGCGGCCGCGTATTTCTGCAACAGCGCGTCGGTGCGCTCGACCTCGGCGCCTTCATTCGACTTCTTCACCGCAGGAAGCCCGTAGCACGGCGAACGAAAGCTGCCATGTGAATAGCTATGGTTGCCGAGCTCGAACAGCGGATTTTGCGACAGCTGTTTGGTGAGGTCGGGATAGGCTTCGATCCACAGGCCGGTGAGGAACAAGGTTGCCGGCACATTCTCGCGCTCGAGCACGGCGATCACACCGGCATTGTACCAGGAGGCGACCTTGCCGCTCTTCAGCTCATTGCGCATCTTCAGCGTCATGTCGGCGTCGAAGGTCAGCGCAACCACCTTCTGCGTGGTAACGGCATGGTCGAAACCGTGGTCGTGGCCCAGATCGACGCTGCGCGCGAAGCTGTGGCGCTGTGATGCGGAGACCGCTGCGGTTGGGATGACAAATAGCGCGGTCAGGGCGAGGAGGCACGCCGCCGACAGCGACCGTGCAACGAAATTGTGCGTGACTTTCATAACCTTCAGGAAGCATGAGGCAGAGCGGCGGGAATAGACCCGCCCAATGTGACGCACCTTCGCTGGCGCGTTCAAGCCCAAGCGTTATTTTTGCGCCAGCGCCTGCGAATAGCGGGCGTAGAACAGATCGACCCGCTGATGCCACATTTCGACAAACGCACCCGAGGTCAGGTTGTCGACCGACTTCCAGATCGCCTTGACCGCGGGAAGCGTATTCTGCCAGATCGCCCGCTTGCACCACTTCTCGCCTTTGACGCGGCCCTCGTCGGTCGCGCACATCGACTTCCAGGCGATGCGCTCGGGGTGGCTGACATGTTCGGCCGCGCCCTGCGTGCCCTGCTGATGGATCAGGTAAAGGTCGCTCAGCGACGGCTTCTTGTGCGTGCTGATCTTGAACAGGATCGCCGCGGTGACGAATTTGTAAGCCGCGGCAACGGCATTATCGCGCGCGTCGGTGATATCGCCGGAGCCGTATTTGTCGAACTCGTAATTGCTGAGCTGGAACAGGCCGATATAGGAGCCGGTGCGCTGTTTCGGATCGAAGCCGGATTCGATCCTGGCGACCGCCTTCATGAAGCCCGTGTCGAGACCGAAGGCGGTGGCGGCGAAATCGATCTCATCGAGTGCTGTTCCGGGCGGAATCTCCTTGAGCGCCTGCAGGACCGTGTCGGCGGGCTTGGTGTCCGGCGGGACTTCGGAATAGGCGTAATCAGCCAGATACGACAGATCCGGCTCGAGCGGCATCGAGTCGGGATAATTGTCCTCGATAGCGACGTCCACTCCCGCAGCCTTCTGTTGCTCGAACGCGGCGGGTTGTTCGTGTTGCGGCAGATCGGCCGTTTGCTGTTGTGAAATATCGGCAGCTGGTTCGCCGGAAGCCTCGGTCACGCTCTCAACCGGCTTTCCAACCGGGTTCTCATCCACGCCTTCGGCCGGCCTTTCGGCGACGCTCTCAGCTGTCTGTTGCGCCGTATTTTGGTGAGACCCGTCCGCTTGGGACACGTTCGCTTGGGGCAGGTTCGCCTGAGGCGCGTTCGTTCGGGGCACGAGTTGCGGCGGGCGCTCCATGAACGGATAGGAGACGATCATCACTGCGACAGTGACAGTGCTGGCGATCCAGAACTCCTTCATGCCTCCAGCCCCCCCCGGATAGGCGCGGCGCTGCCGACGCAAAATGCGACCACGCCTGCCACGCCGTGACAAGAAGTTTGATTTCCGAAGGACGCGGTTCCGACCGATATTCCGAACCGATGTTGCAGGCGCGCAACAAAAACCGTGGACTGTTCCCGCGATGGAACAAAAAATGGAACTTTCAGGTCGCGGAACTTTGCTCGCGGAACTGCGGTCGTGGGTTTGTGCAGCGCGGCGATTCGCGGCCGCCGCGCTGCCTTCCGCTATACGCTCGCTTTGACGCCGCCCGCCGGAACGGCCGCCGCGCCGTCAGCCTGCAGGATCACGTCCCGCGTCATGGTGCCAAGCGCGATGGCGCCGATGACCAGGAGAATGCCGGCGATCCACAGCGCCCAATCATAGGAAGCGAACCAGGCCACCACATAGCCGGTCACGATCGGCGCCAAGAGGCCGCACAGGTTGCCGCTGAGAATGGTGAGGCTGATTGCCTTGCCGACATCGCGCGCGCGATGCACCAGATCGGTCACCAGCGACACGTTGAGCGAAATCGCCGCATTGATGCCGGTCAGCGACAGAGCAAACAGCGCCAGGATCAGGACCGTATTGTCGGTGAACGGCACCAGCGCCAGCGTCGCCGCGAGCAGCAGGCAGATCATCACCACCACGCGGCGGCCGCCGGCAAGCAGCGTATCCCTGCTCAGCACCCGATCGCTGATCAAGCCGATGCCGATACTCAACGGCACCGCAACCGCCCACGGGATCGCGGTATAGAGCCCGGTCTTCATGATGGTCAGGTGTTTGGTGTCCTGCAGATAGCTCGGCAGCCAGAACAAGAGCAGGTAGAGCGAATAGATGCCCGTCGCCTGTGCGATCATCGCGCCCCATTGCGACGGCGATTTCAGCAGATCGAGCAGCACCGCGGGGCTGCCCGCGACGGCGACCTCGTCCGGCGGGCCGGCCGAGCGTTCGGCGAGAATCTTCTTGCGCTCGGCGTCGGACAGCCAGCGCACATTCTCCGGCCGGTCGAACCAGATCAGATTGCAGACGAGCCAAATGAAGCCGAGCGCGCCGAGAACGATGAACGCCGCACGCCAGCCCCAGGCACTGGTGATGGCGGCGACGACCAGGGCGCCGAGCGCCGGACCTAGAAAGCTGCCGGCGCTCCAAAACACATTGGCAATGCCGCGTTCCTGCGCCGGCATCCATTCGCGCACGATGCGGCCGCAGGACGGGATCGACGTCGCCTCGCCCGCGCCCATGATCAGACGCGTGACAAGGAGCGAGGCGAAGCTCCACACGCCCGCGGTCGCCGCCATGGCCAGCGACCACAGCGCGATGCCGATGGAATTGATGTTCCGCGCCGTCGAGCGGTCGAGCATGATGCCGATCGGCAGGAGGAAAATCACGTAGCTCCACAGGAACGACGAGAACAGATAGCCCATCTGCACCGGTGACAGCCCGAATTCGCCGCGCACCGACTGCGCCACGACGCCGAGCGCCGCACGGTCCATGTAGTTGATGGTGACCAGCGCCAGCGTCAGCACGTAGATCCAGCCGCGCCGGAAATGGGTCGGGGTCGGCGAAACGTTCCCCTGGTCGCCTCTTTGGCTCATCGTTTCCTCGCTTATTTTTGCAACTGTTTTGTCGGCAGAAGGCAGTTTCTCGTCAGGCAGGAGTCACGTGACCCTCGTCCAGCAGACGGCCAAGCCCCGGGATCGACCAATCATCGCCGAACGCCTTTTTGAGCCGGCTGAGGCAGCCCCAGAGCACGGCCTGATTGCTGTTGACCACGGGCTTGCCCAGAGCGCGTTCAATGGCCTCGACCGCCTCGATCTGCGTCGTGTTGGTGCAGCTCAAGAAAACGCCGTCGATCTGCGGGCTGTCGTTCTCAAGCGCGATCTCGTACCAGCGCTGCGGCGTGACGGCTTCGAAGGCGGCAGGCGTGGCGCAGGCGAGCGCGACGTCTTTCACCACTTTGAATCCGGCCGCGGTCAGGTAGGCGATGATATCGGCATTGCTCTGATAGGGGCTGAGCACCAGGACGTTTTTGGCCCCCAGCGCATGCAGCGCTTCGTTCACCAGGCTAGAGGTCGACACCGCCTCGATGCCGGTGGTCCGGCGAATGAGGTCGATGATGCGCGCTTCACCGTCGGCGCCTTCCTTCATCGAGGTATGGGTGCAGTGGAAGACGATGAGATCTGGATTCGCGTCGGCGAGCGTGCCGGCGGCGTGCGTGATCTCGTCGGTAAGTTCGGCGACCGTCCGCGGCGGCCCACCGGCGACCCGGCCGCGCGCCACGTGAATGCCGAGGCCGGGCGGGGCAAAGCGGTTGAATTGCGGCTCGGTCATGCGGTTGACCGAGGGGATGATGAGGCCCACGCGAGCACGGGGCTCTGCGACCTCCGCGAAACGCTCCCGTTCGGTGACGGCCTCCATGCCGATCCTCCTAATTCGTTCTGTAGCTTACGATCGTTGGCGCAAGCTTAGAACATGATCCGAGAAAGGGGAAATCGGTTTTTCAAAACCTGCGACAAATGCCTGCGACACCGGCGCTTTGCCGGATGCGGCGCAGGCCGCATCGCAACCGCTAGATCGAAACCTGGCGGCCGATCTCGACCACCTGCTCGCTCGGCAAGCGGAAATAATCCGTGACATGCGAGGCGTTGCGCAGCATCGCGGCGAACAGCGCCTCCTGCCAATGCGGCAGCGCCGGGCCGCGCTCCTTGTGCAAAACGATCTCGTGGCCGACATAATAGACCACGTCGTCGAGCCGGATGGTGCAGCCCTTCTGCGTGGCCAAGTGCAGGAGCCGCGGAATATCGGGGCGCTGCATGAAGCCGAAATGCGCGGTGACGCGCCAGAAGTTCTCGCCCTCCTTGGCGATCGTCATCATTTCCGGCCAGTGCACCCGCGGCCGCGATTCGGTCACCACGCGCAGCACCAGGACATGTTCGTGCAATGCGCGGTTCTGCTTGAGATGCCACAGCATCACCGGCGGCACGCCGCTCGGGGTGCGGGTGAGAAAGACGGCGGTGCCCGGCACGCGCGGCACGCCGCGGGCCTGAAGGTCGCCGAGGAATTTCGCGACCGGCACCGGTATCTGTTCCAGGCTGTGGGCGACCGCCATCGAGCCGCGGTGCCAGATCAGCATGAGGCCATAGACCGCGGCGGCGAGCACCAGCGGCACATAGCCGCCCTCCATGATCTTGAGCGAATTGGCGGCGAAAAAACCGGCATCAATGAAGACGAAGATGGCGGCGAGCGCGATGCTTGCCGAGAGGCGCCATTGCAACACTTCGCGCATGGCGATGAACAAAAGGAACGATGTCATCAACATCGTCGCCGAGACAGCGATGCCGTAGGCGGCGGCCAAATTGTCGGATTTCCGGAACAGGATCGTCAGCGCGATGGTGACGGCCATCAGCAGCCAATTGACGACGCCGACATAGATCTGGCCATAGCCCTTCTCAGAGGTCTGCCGGATATGCAGCCGCGGCAGCCAGCCGAGCTGTATGGCTTGCCGCGTCATCGAAAACGCCCCCGTCACGATCGACTGGCTGGCAATGATGGTTGCCGCCGTCGCCAGCACGACGAGCGGCACCAGCAGCGGCTGCGGGCACAGCCGGTAGAAAATATTGTCGGCGATCGAGGCGCCCTTGAGCGCGATGGCGCATTGGCCGGCATAATTGAGCAGAAGACACGGAAACACGATCCACGACCAGGCGGCGCGGATCGGCCGTTTGCCGAAATGGCCCATATCGGCATAAAGCGCCTCGGCGCCGGTCACGCAGAGGAAAATGCCGCCAAGCACCAGAAAGCCGCCACAGCCGTTGTCGGCGAGAAGCCGCACGCCATAAATCGGATTGAGCGCCAGCAGCACGCGGGGCTCCTTGGAAATGCCCCATAGGCCGAGAACGCCGATGCTGATGAACCAGACCGTCATGATCGGCCCGAACGCCGCGCCGATGCGGGACGTGCCGAGCGGCTGCGCCGCGAATAGCAGGGCGAGAACAACGACCGAGCACGGCAGCACATATTGCTCGAAACTCGGGGCAGCTATGTTGAGGCCTTCGAGCGCCGACAGCACCGAGATCGCCGGCGTGATCGCGCCGTCGCCGTAGATGAGGGCGGCCCCGAGCAGTCCGGCAAAGACGATGAGCGGCCGCTTGTGGCGTTGCGCGCCGAGAAGCGACATCAGAGCGAGGATGCCGCCCTCGCCCTCGTTGTCGATGCTCATGGCGACGGCGACATATTTCACCGTCGTGACCATGAACAGCGTCCAGACCAGAAGCGACAAGATGCCGAGAATGCGGTCCGGCGTCGGATCGCCATGCAGGAAGTCGAAGGCGGTCTTGAGCGTATAGAGCGGACTCGTGCCGATATCGCCGAAGACGATGCCGAGCGCGGCGAGGCCGCTCAGCGCAAGGCCGGTACGGGCAATATGGGGAACGACAGGCTCGTGGATTTCTTCAGGAGAAACGGTGGCCATGCGGGGTCACGATAATCTTGAATTATAATCGTCCAGGTCCGCGTCGACTGCGCGCCTGCCTTGCAGAACGCCGCGCCCCCTCGCCCCGCCATCCCTTCGGCTAATGCTGATTTTTTCCCGTGACACCGCCATGACACGGCTGTTAGCCGCGATCCTATGCGACTTGCGGCGATGCGGCTAGGCCACGGCAAAGGACGGCACGTCAACGACCAAACAGCCGTGCCGGCGTATCGACCAGGATGCGATGCCGCGTCGTGGCGTCCGGCGTCCAGTCGTGGAACAGATCGAGCAGATGGCCGTCATCCGGCATCATGGCTGCGGCGATCGAGGGATGCGGCCAGTCGGTGCCCCAGATCAGGCGCTCGGGATTGGCCGCAACAAGCGCCTCGTGCAGCGGCCGCGCATCGGCATAATCGGGAAATTGGTCCGAGCAGCGGTAGACCGCCGACAGTTTCACATGAGCATGGCCGTCGCCGACAAGCTGCAACAGCGTCTGGAAATTCGGATCGGCGACGCCCGCAGTCGCGGGCACCATGCCGAAATGGTCGACGATCACCGGCATGTCGCGCGCGATGGTCCGAAACACGCCAGCCGAGGACGCCAGCATGCGGTGGTCGCAGAAGAACTGCGCCACCCAGCCGAGATCGGCCATGGTCTTGCGAAAGACCTCGAACACGTCGAGGCCGACGCCGCGCACGTAATTCGGCGCTTGCGGAAACAGATGAAAGCGCAGGCCCCGCATGCCAATCCTGTGCCAGTCGGGCAATGCGTCGGGCTTGATGCGGGTGTCGGTGATGGCAATGCCGCGCAAGCGCTGCGGAAACCGCGCAAGCGCATCGAGCACGACGCGATTGTCGTAGCCGTGCGCATTACCCTGCACAATGAGGCCCTTGGCGAAGCCAAGATGGTCGAGCAGCGCGAGAAGCTTCTCGACTGGCGCGTCGGGCGGCGTGTAGCCGCGGCCCGGCGTATAGGGAAACTTGTCCGACGGGCCGAAGACATGGAAATGCGCATCCCAGGCGCCGGGCGGCGGCATGATGTTCGGCCGCTTGGGCCGCGCGACCGGCCCGGCGATACGCGGCGGCTCCGTGTCCATCAACCGAGCTTGATATTGGCGTCTTTGACGACGCGGCTCCACAGCGTCATCTGGTTTTCGATATATGCGTGGAATTCCTCAGGCGTGTTCGGATGCGATTCGACGTTGAGCTCGGCGAAGCGCGCCGTCACCTGCGGCGAAACCAGCGCCTTGTTGGCGGCGGCGTTGAGCTTGGTCACGATCGCAGGCGGCGTGCCGTGCGGCACGAAGACGCCGTTCCAGTCATAGCCTTCAAAGCCCGGCAAAGTGGCCGACACCGCCGGCAGGTCGGGCAGGCTCGCGAGCCTGCCCTTGCCGGTGTGGGCAATCGCCTTCACCTTGCCGCCTTTGATCAGGCCGACGGCCGAGGAGCCGTTGGCGAAGAAAAACTGCACTTGCCCCGCCATGACATCGGTCAGCGCCAGACCGCCGCCGCGATAGGGCACGTGATTGATCTTGATGCCGGCGCGCTCGCGGAACAGCTCCAGCAACAGATGCTGCAGAGTGCCGTTGCCCGACGACGCCATGTTGATGCCGTCCGGGGCCGCCTTGGCAAAGGCGATCACGTCGGCGACGGTTTTCACCGGCAGCGACGGCGCGGCGATGAGGATATTCGCAACCTCCCCGACCAGCACCACCGGATCGAAGTCCTTGCGATAATCGAACGGCAGATTCGGGTAGAGCGAGCCGTTGACCGAGAAGGCGGTCGCGTCGTGCAGGATCGTATAGCCGTCCGGCGCCGACTTGGCGACGACCTCTTCGCCGATCGTGCCGCCGGCGCCACCGCGATTTTCGATGGCGAAAGCCTGGCTGAGATCTTCACCGAGCTTCGCGTAGATGATGCGCGCCGTGGTGTCGGCGCCGCCGGCCGGCGGATAGGGCACGATGACGCGCACCGGCCGTTCAGGCCAAGGGGTGTCGGCCCTGGCGCGGCCGGCGAACGGCGCCGCAGCCATCGCCGCCAACAGCGTGCGGCGCGTGAGATTGCATCGCCCGAGATTGCCCGCGGACATCTCCCCTCCCCCCGATCTTTTGTCGAAAGCTTAGCATTGACGAGGGAGGGAGAAAAAGAACGATGCGTTTACGCCGCACCGCCGCGCGATCATTTTGTTCGGACATGATCTTTTCCGATTCCCACTTTCCTGGACCATGCTCTAGATCGACAGTGACAGCGATTCCATAAGGCCGCGGCGGCCGATCGAAGTGACCTTCACCGCGCGTGTTTCGCCGATGCGCTCGATCCATTTCAGATCGAAGCAGCGCCGCGCGAACGCCGCGCCGACCGCGCCGCCGATATGCGAACGGCGCTCGGTCCAATCGAGGCACGGCCGGCAAAACACCCGGCGCCTCCCTCGGGCCGCGTCAAGATCGACGCCGAGCCGCGACAGAAATTCCATGCCCGACGGCGTCACCTCGCCCGCCTCGTCGCCGAGCACGACGAAGTCGCGCGCGATCATGGCGTCGGCAATGCCGACGCCGAGGACGCCGGCGAAGTGATCGTAGCAGGTGCGGGCACGCCGCATGGCATCGTCGAGCCTCGACTTGGGCTGATAGCGCGGCGGCCCGTCGAGTGCGACATTCATGATGCTTTCCAGCATATGCGCCACTTGGGAACCGGCGAGCCGGTAATAGCGATGGCGGCCCTGCTTCATCAGCACGACAAGCCGCGCCGTCGAGAGCTTGCCGAGATGGCCGCTGGTCGTCTGCGGCGAAACACCGGCGGCACGGGACAATTCGGTCGCGGTCAACGCACGGCCGCCGAGCAAGGCGACGAGAATATTGGCGCGCGCCGGATCGCCGACCAAGGCGGCCACTTCGGCGATTTGCGGGGCATTCGACATGGTGGGACTATGCGCCGTGGGGCACGTCATTGCCACCACGGACATTTCGTCCGCGGCCGAAATAACCACGTGGTCCGAGCCGGCGTCACGGCCAATATCAGGTACAAGACCGGGGAGACCGCCGTGGACGAGATGGACCGGGCATTGAGCAGATCATCGTCGAGGCTGTTCCATGGCTGGCTCGTCGTCGCCGGCGGTTTCGCCGTCACCTTTGTCGGCTTCGGCTGCGTCTATTCGTTCAGCGCCTTCATCGATACGCTGCAGCGGGAATTCGGCGCCTCGCGCGGCTCGGTGTCGCTGGTCTTCTCGCTCGCCGGTTTTCTCTACTTCGCCGTCGGCATGGTGAGCGGCCCGCTGGCCGACCGCTTCAGCTCGCGCCGCCTAGCCTTGATCGGCATGATCCTGATCGGCGCGGGTCTCGCGCTCGCAAGCGCCGCGCAAAGCCTTTTCGAGGTTTACGCCGCCTACGGGCTTGGCATCGGGCTCGGCGTCGGCTGTTCCTACGTGCCGGCGATGGGCGCAGTGCAGCGCTGGTTCATAAGACATCGCGGCTTCGCGTCGGGTCTCGCCTCGAGCGGCATCGGCGCCGGCACGCTGGTGGTGCCGCCGCTCACGGCTCTCGTCATCGCGCATCTCGGATGGCGGGGCGCCTATCTTGGGCTCGGCGCGCTCGCGATCATCGTCGGCGTCGGCGCGGCGCTTTTGATCGAGAACGATCCGCGCGATCGCGGGCTTTATCCGGATGGCGACAGCAAGCCGCGCACGCCACAGAGCGGACCCGCCGCGACGCCGCCGGCCGGGCTCTCCATCGCCGAGGCGGTCAAATCCAAAAGCTTCCTCGGTCTTTATGCGGCATGCCTGTTCTGCGCGCTCGGCGTGTTCGTTCCATTCGTGCACCTGACGCCCTATGCCATCGATCACGGCATGACGAAATCCTCCGCGGTGCTGCTGGTCAGCGTGATCGGCATCGGCAGCACGGTCGGGCGCTTCTTGCTCGGCGGCCTCGCCGACCGGCTCGGCCGAAGGCTCGCGCTCTTGCTGATGTTCGCCGGCATGGCGGCGAGCCTTCCGATCTGGGCGCTCTCGACGACGTTCTGGCCGCTCGCCTTCTTCGCGTTCGCGTTCGGCACCGCCTATGGCGGCTGGGTCGCGCTGCTGCCGTCGGTGGTGATGGATTATTTCGGCGGCCGCAATGTCTCGGGAATCATCGGCGTGCTCTATACCAGCGCCGGCATCGGCACCCTGATCGGTCCGAGCGCGGCGGGCTTCGCCTTCGATGTCAGCGGCAGCTATACGCTGCCGATCCTTCTCAGCGTCGCCGGCAATATCATTGCCGTCATCATCATGGCGGCAACCTCGGAACCGCGCGCCGGCGAGGCAGCCGGATCGCGCTGAAGCTTAACCGCTTCCGTGCCGGCTCTGCCTCTTTGGTTGACGCCGCGTTGCAATGACCGCCCGGCACCCGTCGCTTTGTCCTGCAACAAACGAAGCGGTCTCGTCCCAATGAGGCTGGACCGGCCGGCAACAGCCCACAAACAGCGGGTTTTCGCGATGCACGGGAAGCGCCGCGGCGATCCCGCGCAGCGCCGCGTCATGGCTAAAGCTCTGTTAACAGGGGGGTCGGGTTTACCGAAACGCAAGCCAAATCTGCTCAGATATCCGGTCAGAATGGCGGATTTTTAGGATTTCACCCGGCGCATCGAGACGCCTCGTTCACGAAACGCCTTCACAGCTCAAGGCCTGGCAGCGATCGAGATGATAGCGCTTTCTCCCGATCGAAAATTTTCACCGCACCGCCTGCGCTGGCTCATCGTCGGCACTGCCGCCGCCATTGCGACCCTTGCCGCCGCCAATGCGACGGTGCTGGCGCAGATGCACCAAAGCACATTGCACGACACTGAAGAGGATTTGCTGCGGCAAAGCCTGACCTTGTCGAAACTGGTGGAGCACGCGTTTCAATCGGCCGACCTGGTGCTGGCCAATGTCGTGGAAAAGGCGCGCAACGACGCCGCCCCTGACGGCGATCTGAGCCGGGCGGCGACCGAAGACTTCTATTTGTTTCTCGCCGAGAAGAAATATGAACTGCCCCAGATCGACACGCTCGCCGTGCTGGACAAGCACGGCATGCGATCGGTCGCTTCGCGCGGCTGGCCGCTCGAAGCCGCCGATCTGTCCTCGCGCGAATATTTCAAGGCGCTCAGCGCCAATCCCAAATTGAAGCTCTATGTCAGCCAGCCGATGAAGGGCTATTCCACCGGAACTCCGGTCTCGATCCTGGCCCGCCCGATTTTGGCAAAGGACGGCAGCTTTCTCGGTGTCGCGCTCGCATCGACGGACATGGCCTATTTCGAGAAACTGCTCCGTTCGACCGCGCTCGGCGACGGCTATTGCGTGACGCTGCTGCGCCGTGACGGGACCCTGCTGACGCGTTTTCCGGGCACGCCAGGTGAAACGGTCGCGTCCGACTTCATGCCCAGGTCGCTGATGGATGCGGACTCGGGCGTGGCGCGCGTCGTGCGGCCATCCGACCAGCAACCGCTCATCGCCGCCGTGCACCGGCTCACGGATTATCCGCTGACGGTAATCGTCTCGCAGACCGAAAGTGCCGCCTTCAAGGCATGGCGCAACATCGCCCTCACCATGGGCTTCATCACCTTGGCGATGATCGCGCTGATCATCATGGCGGCGATCTTCATGGCGCGGGCGTGGAAACAGCAGGACCGCCTCGACGCCGCGCGCGCCGATGTCATGGAATCCGAACAAACGCGCATGCTGGCGGAGGCCGAACTGAACCGGCAACGCGACTTGGCCGAGCATAGCATGCGGCTGAATGCGGCCGTCGAGAACATGACGCAGGGCCTCTGCATGTTCGACAAGGACGGCCGGCTCGTCGTCTGCAATGACACCTACGCAAAGATGTACAAGCTGCCGGCGGACCTGTCGCGGCCGGGCACGCCGTACCGCGACATCATCGCCTATCGCTACCAGCAAAAGATCGTCAAGGCCGACGCCGAACACCAGCGGCTGGCGCTGGCGGCGATGTTCGACACGCAGAAAGCGACCCGCATCGACGAACACAGCGACGGCAGACTGGTGCGCATCACGCGCCAGGCGCTGCAGGGCGGCGGCTGGGTCTCCACCCATGAAGACATCACCGAACCGCAGCGCGCGGCGCGCGAACTGGACGAAACCAAGCGCTTCCTCGATTCGATCATCGAGAACATTCCGATCTCGGTGATCGTCAAGGACGCCAAGACGCTCGAATTCGTCCTGGTCAATCGCGCCTTCGAGGCCATGCACGACATGCCGCGCTCGCGGCTGCTTGGCCACACCTCGTTCCAGGCCTTCAGGCAGGCCGATGCGGCGCGCATCCATAAGAACGACGTCGAGGCGCTCGCCGCTCCCGACGGCGTCGTCTTTCAGGAGCAGGAAGTGGAATCGCTCAAGCGCGGCACGCGGATTCAGGCGACCAGCCGCATCGTGCTGCGCGACAGCGAAGGCGAAGCGCAATATCTGATCGTCGTCATCGACGATATCACCGAGCGGCGCAAGACCGACCAGCGCATCGCTTTCCTCGCCCATCACGACGCGCTGACCGGGCTCGCCAATCGCGCTGCCTTGACGCAGAAGATCGAAGAGGCCGCCGCGCGGCAGCGCCGCCGCGGCGAGCCGTTCAGCGTATTGCTGCTCGACCTCGACCGTTTCAAGCAGGTCAACGACACGCTCGGCCATCCCGCCGGCGATAGGCTGCTCACCGACGTGGCCGCGCGCCTCAGCAACCTGGTGCGCGAGACCGACGTGCTGGCGCGGCTCGGCGGCGACGAATTCGCCATCGTCCAGGCCGGCGAAGCCCACCAGCGCGAGGCGGCCTCCGGGCTCGCCAACCGCATCATCGAGGCGTTGAGCCGGCCGTTCGACATCGAAGGCGCCGACATCAATGTCGGCGCCAGCATCGGCATCGCGCTCGCGCCGGAACACG
>DATJLN010000106.1:0-2419 GCA_035509535.1 Xanthobacteraceae bacterium
CCGCCGTAAGAGATGAACGGCAGCGTCATTCCCTTGGCTGGCATCAGGTGCAGGTTCACCGCCATGTTGATGGTCGACTGCAGTCCGAACAGAATGGCAAGCCCGGCGACGGCAAAACGGCCGAACGGATCGTCGTCGCGCGTCGCCTTGCTGAGCGCGCGGATGACGATGAACGCAAACAGCGCGACCAGAATAAGGCAGAGCACGATGCCGAATTCTTCCGCCGCCACCGCAAACACGAAATCGGTATGGCCTTCGGGCAGGATGCGCTTGATCGTGCCCTCGCCTGGCCCGCGGCCAAACCAGCCGCCCCGGATGAACGATTCGGTCGCTATATCGACGTTGAAGGAATCGCCGGACCCAGGATCAAGGAAACCCCTGATGCGCTGGGCGACATGCGGAACCATGTAGAACGCCGTCGTCAGCCCGACCGCGGCGGTCGCGGCAAGCCCGATGACCCAGATGAACCGCATCCCGGCCATGTAGAACAGCGCTCCCCAGACCAGCGTGATCAGCATGGTCTGGCCGAAATCCGGCTGCATCACCAACAGGGCGACCACCAGGATCAGCAAAGCCAGCGCGAACAGATTGGCCGGCATTTCCGGCCGCTTCGCCGACTCGCCGAACAGCCAGGCGATCAGGATCACGAAGGCGGGCTTGAGAAATTCGGACGGCTGCACGTTGACACCGAGGATGACGAGCCAACGACGCGCGCCCTTGATTTCGGCGCCGAAATACGGCGTCGCTGCGACCAGGATGAGGCTTACCACGAAGACGACCAGCGACACCTGGCGCACCTCGCGCGGCGACAGAAACGACGTGGCAATCAGGACGACAACGGCCGGAATGAGAAAAAGCACCTGCCGGTCGACGAAATGGAACGGATCAAGTCCGATGCGCGCGGCAACCGGCGGGCTCGCCGCCAAGCATAGTATGATACCGCCGAGCATCAGCGCGCCGAGCGCGCCAAGCGTCAGACGGTCGACCGTCCACCACCACTCGTTAAAAGCTGTGCGTTGCGCGCGCGAGCCCATGACCCATCCCCGCAGGCTGGTCCCCGCTTTTAGTGGTGGCACCGTGATGGTTTAAAGGGGATTAAGAATTCGCCGGAGCGAGCCCCGGCAATGCACGTACCAGTGCGCGGAAGGCGTCACCGCGCACCTCGAAATTGCGGTACTGGTCGAACGAGGCGCAGGCCGGCGAGAGCAGCACGACCGGTTCGCTCACGGACGAGGCTTCGGCATCGCGCACCGCCGCGGCCAATGCGCGGTCGAGCGTGCCGTCGATCTCGTGCGGCACGTCGGCCCCGAGCGTCCCGGCAAATTCCGCCGCCGCCTCGCCGATCAGGTAGGCCTTGCGGATCCGCGGGAAAAATTTGCGCAGGCTTTCGATTCCGCCGGTCTTCGGCTTGCCGCCGGCGATCCAGAAAATATCGCCAAAGCAGGCCAGCGCCTGCGCCGCCGAGTCGGCATTGGTCGCCTTGGAATCATTGACCAGCAGGATCTTGCGCAGGCGGCCGATCTCCTCCATGCGGTGGGCGAGGCCCGGAAAGGAGCGCAGTCCCGCCCGAATAGCCACGGAATCGAGCCCAAGCGCCGAAGCCGCCGCCACAGCACACGCGGCGTTTTGCGCGTTGTGAAGGCCGCGCAGCGAGCCGATGCCAGACAGCTCGGAAACCACAACCGCGCCAGCACCGTCCGCGCGCAGGATGCGCTGCTGCTCGGCATAGAGCCCGTCGCTCAGCCTGTGCCGCACCGAGATGCGCACCACGCGCTTGCCGGATTGGGCGAGCCGTTCGGCAATGGCGCTGCACCATTCGTCATCGATGCCAACGATCGCTGTGCCATCGGCCGGCACGCCCGCGACCAGGCGTTCCTTCACGCCGGCGTAGTGTTCCATACTGCCGTGGCGGTCGAGATGGTCTTCCGACAGGTTGATGAGGATGCCGATCGAAGGATCGAGGGAGGGAGCGAGATCGATCTGATAGGACGAGCACTCGACGACGTGCACGCGGCCGTTGGCGGGAGGCAAAAGCGACAGGATCGCGGTCCCGATATTGCCACCGATCTGCACGTCCATGCCGGCCGAAGCGGCCAGATGTGCGATCAAGGCCGTCGTCGTCGATTTGCCGTTGGTGCCGGTGATGGCGACGAACGGCGCGTTTGGCGCGATCCGCGCCCGCTCGCGGCAGAACAGCTCGATATCGCCGATCACCTCAACACCGGCTTGTTGCGCGCGTTGGACGACCCAATGCGGCTGCGGATGCGTGAGCGGCACACCGGGCGCAAGCAGCAAAGCCGCGATCTTCGACCAGTCGGAATTTCGCAGATCGGCGGTGGGGATACCGGCTGCGTTCGCCTTGGCGACGCTCTGCGCGTTGTCGTCGGAGCCGACGACATCGGCGCCGCCGGCGAGCAAC
>DATJLN010000107.1:0-2761 GCA_035509535.1 Xanthobacteraceae bacterium
AAACCGGCGCGGTGGAGGCGCCGCCGTGCTCGATCGCGCTGCGGACCTATAAGGTGCTGCTGCAGGGCGACGATATCTTTGTCGATCTCGACAAGGACGCCGCCGGAGAGCCGGCCTGACGGCCATGAGCGCTGCCCCCGCCGAACCTGCGCCCATCGGCCTCGGCATTGCCGGGCTGGGCATGGCCGGCGCGGTGATGGTGCGGGCAGTGGCGGCGCATGGGGGCTATGTGCTGCGCGCCGCGGCCGACCCGCATCCGGCGCCGCGCTCGGCCTTCGCACGCGACTTCAACGCCAGCGTCTATGACGACATCGGCGCGCTGTGCGCCGATCCGGCGGTCGAGGTGGTCTACATCGCGACGCCGCATCAATTCCACGCGCCGCACGCCATTCTTGCCGCCGAACACGGCAAGCACATTATTCTCGAAAAGCCGATGGCGCTGACGCTCGCCGACTGTGACGCGATCATCGCGGCCGTCGAGCGCGCCAAGGTGCACCTGATCGTCGGGCACACCCACGCGTTCGATCCTCCGATCCGTTTCATGTTCGCGATGATTGCGTCCGGCGCTCTTGGCCGGCTCGGGATGATCCAGACTCTCAATTACACAAATTTTCTCTATCGCCCGCGGCGGCCGGAAGAACTCGATACAGCGCGGGGCGGCGGCATCTTGTTCAATCAGGTGCCGCACCAGATCGACACCGTTCGACTGCTTGCCGGCGGATTGGTACGCAGCGTGCGAGCGCAGACCACCGTGCTCGATCCGGCGCGGCCGACCGAGGGAAGCTGCGCCGCGCTTCTTCAATTCGAGAACGGTGCCGCCGCGTCGCTTGTCTACAGCGGCTATGACTATTTTGATTCCGACGAATGGCATTCCAATATCAGCGAGCGCGGCGCGCCGAAAAAGATCGATCACGGTGCCGCCCGGCGTGCGCTGATGCAGACTGCCGATGAGGTTCGCGCCAGAACCGAGACATTTGCGTACGGTTCGGCCGCAGCCGATCCTCCGCCTCATCAGCCGCACTTCGGTGTAACTATCGCGACCTGCGAACGCGGCGAGTTACGCGCATCGGCGGACGGGGTGATCTTATACGACGCCCGCGGCGCTACGGACTGTCCGATCGAGCACGGGATTGGTTTCGCCGGCAGGCAGGAAGTGCTCGACGATATGGCGGCTGCCCTGCGCGACGGCATACCGCCCAATCACGACGGCCGTTGGGGCAAGGCCACGCTGGAAGTCGCGCTGGCAATCCAGCAATCGGCGAGAGAGGCTCGCGAGGTTCCTCTCAATCACCAGGTCGCGGTCAAGCTTATTCCCGAGGATAGGCGACAGAAGCAGACGGTTGTGGCGCGCATTGTGGACTGGCCGTCGCGCGGCATATAAGACTGACAAATTCGGAGTTGTTCCATGAATTACCAGCCCTCTGGCCACGACTTTGTCGTCGAAAATCCGCAGGCGCAGACCTTCTTCGTCAATCGCGAGGTCTTCGTCTCCGACGACGTACTCGAGCGCGAGAAACGCACGATCTTCGACCACTGCTGGATTTATGTCGGGCACGCCTCGGAGCTCAAAAATCCCGGCGACTTCAAGACCCGGCCGGTGGCCGGGCGGCCGATCATCTTCTGCCGCGACCGTGAAGGCACTGTGCGCGCGCTGATCAATTGCTGCCGCCATCGCGGCGCGCTGGTCTGCCGCGAGCGCGAGGGCAATGCGCGGCAGTTCTACTGCATGTATCACGGCTGGACCTACCATCCGGACGGGCGGCTCAAATCGGTGCCGGGCGCCGACGCTTACGGCGCGGCGTTCGATCAGAGCGAGATGGGACTGGTCGCGGTGCCGCGGCTGCAAGCCTACCGCGATTTCTACTTCGCCAATTTCGACCGCGACGCGGTCGATCTCGATAGCTATCTCGGCAAGGCGAAGGAATACATCGACCTTGTCGTCGACCAGTCGCCGTCGGGCAAGATGCAGATCATTGCCGGCACGCAGGAATACGACATCCGCGCCAACTGGAAGCTTCTGGTCGAGAACAGCGTCGACGACTATCACCTGATTTCCACGCACTCGACCTGGCTCAACTACATGCGCAATTCGGGCGTCAACGTCACGCCGCCGAAGGGCGAGCTGTTGCCGACGCGAGGCTTCGGCAGGGATTTGGGCAACGGCCACCTGACCACCGACAATCCGAATTACCGCGGCCGGCCGGTGGCGAAGTGGATTTCCGTCTACGGCGAGGATGCCAAGGCCGACATCGAGGCGATGCGCAACGAGCTGGTGACGCGGCTTGGCTCGGCGCGCGCGGCGCGGGTTGCCGACACCAATCGCAATCTCTGCATCTTCCCGAACCTCGTCATCAACGACGGCTCCTCGGTGACGGTGCGCCACTTCTATCCGCTCGCGCCCGGCCAGATGCATGTCACCGCCTGGGCGCTGGGTCCGGTCGAGGAAACCGAAGCGCAGCGCGCGCGCCGCCTGCACGCTTTCCTCACCTTCTACGGCCCTGGCGGCTTCGCCACGCCCGACGACGTGGCGGCGCTGGAGGCGGCGCAGCTTGGTTTCGCCGCCTGCCGCGAGGTGCCCTGGTCGGACCTTTCGCGCGGCATGGGCAAGGCGTCCGACGAGCAGCTCGCCACCGACGAGGGACACTTGCGCGTGTTCTGGCGCAAATGGAACGAGCTGATGGAGGCGCGCGCATGAACGAGATTGTCGCTGCGACCGTCTCGCGCGCCGAAGTCGAGGACCTGTTTTATCACGAGGCCGATC
>DATJLN010000108.1:0-2949 GCA_035509535.1 Xanthobacteraceae bacterium
TTCGATCGTTTCATCATCGCCACCGACACGCCGACCGGCTCCGGCGTCATGCCGCTCGGCATGCTGTACACGATCGCCCACTGCGCGAGCCTCACCGAAATGCCGGCGGAGAAATTCATCTGCGCGGCGACCGGCAACAATGCGCGCGTCTACGATCTCGATTCCGGGCTGCTCGAAGCCGGCCGCGCCGCCGATATCGTGCTGATCGACGCGCCCGACGGCGGCACTCAAACGACCGCGCTCGCGGCGATCAAGCACGGCGACATTGCCGCGATCGGCGCCGTGCTCACCGCCGGCGTGCCGCGTTTCGTCGGGCGCAGCCGCAATACGCCGCCGACCACCCGCAAGGCGCGCGTCGTGCGCTCGGCCGTGATGCAGGATTTTTCCGCGGCCGCACATTAGCTATGTTCATGTCATCGTCCGCCTTCGCGGAGCATGACAATGGCCGGGGTTGAGGCGATGAATGAGCGCGTGACTGTTAACAAGAACGCCCGGCTCGCGGCGGCGACGAAATATCTCCGCGACGAAGGTCTCGACGGTCTGATTGCCGCAAGCAACGGGCTCAATAATTTTTTGGAGTCGAACGCCGTCTATGTCTTCTCGGGGGTACGCCCGATCGGCGAGAGCGCGCTGGTGCTCGATCGCGATGGACGATCGACGCTGATCGTGACGCCGGGCTGGGATGGCGAGCGCGCCGCCGCCCTGTCTTCGGCCGATGAGACGATAGCTACCGAGGATCTCGTCTCGACGCTTGCCGGAGCGGTGAAGAAACGCCGGCTGAATGTGGAGCGGACCGTATCCGTTGGCTTGTCGTTTCTCGGCCAGGGTCTGGTCGAACGCATCGGCACCTCGTTTGGTGCGCTGCCCAAGCCGGCCGATGAACTGGCGCGCGACATCGCCCGCCTGCGCTCTGCCGAGGAGTTGGCCGCAGCCGAGCGCGCGACCTGGATAGCCGAGCGTGGCTACGAGCGGCTCCTCGAATTTGCGCGTCCAGGCCTGCGCGAATACGAGCTGGCGGCGGAGCTTTACTGCTTCACCAAAAAACTCGGCGCCGAGGACAATTTTCTGCTCATGAGCGCCTCACAGCACAATCTTGCGGTACGGGCCGCAGGCGAGCGCATCCTCGATGTCGGCGACATCATTCTTTCCGAGATTACGCCTTGTTACCGCGGCCAGTTTGCGCAGATTTGCCGGACGACGGTGATCGGCGAGGCGGGTCCGGTGCTGCGCGAAAAATTCGCCATCCTGCAGGACGCGATGGCTGAAGGCCTCGTAGCCGGACGCGCCGGCTCGACTGTCGCCGACGTGACCCGCGCGATCAACCGCGTCATCCAAAAAGCCGGCTACGGCGAATATTGCCGGCCGCCCTACATGCGCGTGCGCGGCCATGGGCTCGGCATCACGTCGGACCGGCCGGGCGATATTGTGGACACCAACGAGCGTGTGCTGGAAAGCGGCATGGTGTTCGTCATGCATCCCAATCAGTACCTGCCGGAGAGTGGTTATCTGATGTGCGGCGAGCCGGTCGTGGTGACCGATCACGGCTGTCGCGCGCTCTCGGCGCGGCCGGCCGAACTCGACGTGATCCCAGTGTAGGACAAAAAAATGCTGACCATGCAGCCGTCGGTCACGATCGGTTCCTACCTGTGGGCGCAGGACCAGCTGCCCTCCGATGAGTTCACCTTGCGGCTTGGCGATTTGCGCGCTGCGATGGAGCGACAGAACTGGCCGGCGGTCCTCGTCTATGGCGACGTGCGCGAGCATGCCGCGCTCGCCTATTTGACCAACTTCATTCCGCGCGTGCGCTGGGGCATGGCGCTGTTGCCGCGTGAAGGCGAGGAGCGGCTCCTTTGCGCCATGAGCACGCGCGATCTGCCGGCGATGCGCACGCTGACTTGGATCGCGGACGTGAAATCCGGCATGGGTCCGGAATGGCAGAAGGCCTTTGATCCATGGTTCGAGCGCTTTGCCGGCAACGAACCGCGCGAACTCGGCACCATCGGGTTCGATATCATGGCGCCGGCATTGCACGGCGCGCTGCGCCGCAGCCTCGGACAGCGCTTCTCGCTGCGCCGAGCCGATGATCTTGTGATGATACCGCCGGCCCGCAAACGTCCACGCGAGCTGACGATGATGCGCGCTTCTTGCCGGCTGCTCGAGAAGGCGGCCAAGGTGTTCGTTGAGAACTGGCGCAGCCACCGCGAACCGGAGACGGCGGCGCTCGAATCTGAACGCCTCGCCCGATCGCTCGCCGCGCAGGATGTGCGCACACTCGTCAGCCTCGACGGTGGCCGCACGCTTGTTCCGTTTGCGGGCCGCTTCGAGCGGAAAGGCGGGGCGCTCGTCGGCTATCTTGCCGTCAAGGTCATGGGCTACTGGGCCGACATGTTCGTTACTGTCGATGATGGTGCCAAGAGCGTCGCGCGGCAGCACGCCGAGGCCGCGCTCGCCGCGCTCGTCGGAGGCATGCGGCCCGGTGCGCGGTGCGCGGAACTTCACGCCAAGGCGCTCGACACGCTCGCGCCTTATTCGTTGCACCCCGTGCTTGGCGGCAGCGTCGGCCACGCCGTCGGCCTGTCGCTCAACGAGCAGCCCGATTTGCGCGCCGGCGCAGACACAAAGCTGACAGAGGACGGAATTTATTCGCTGCAGGTTGGCATTGCGGATGCCGGGGCCGGCAATGTTCTGTTGTCCGCCATCGTTCGCAACGCGGCGAAGGGGGCGGAGGTCCTAGCGCGCTGATTGGAGGTCTTGTTAGAGATCTTGGCGCGCTAGGCGCGAATTCTCCGCTGTCGTTGTTCCAACGTCATGCCGCGTTAATTTTTCCGGTCTTGATAGCGGCGCCTGGAACTGCCACATCCAGGCCGCCATGCACATGCCGATTCAAAGTCCAGAGGGTATTTCGGCCAGCGTTCCGGCGGAGTCAGCTTTCGCCACGGAAGTCGAGCG
>DATJLN010000109.1:0-95410 GCA_035509535.1 Xanthobacteraceae bacterium
CGCGATCAGCACATGGTCGCGCTCGTAGACACTGTTGAGAATGTCGGCGATGCCCTTGCGTACGCTTTCCGGCGTGATGCCGTTTTCGAGATTATAGGCTTCCTGCTTCTCGCGGCGGCGCGCGGTCTCGGCCATGGCGCGCTCCATCGAGCCGGTAACGCCGTCGGCATAGAGAATGACGCGGCCGTCGATATTGCGCGCGGCGCGGCCGATGGTTTGCACGAGGCTCGTTTCGCTGCGCAGAAACCCTTCCTTGTCGGCATCGAGGATCGCGACCAGGGCGCATTCCGGAATATCGAGGCCTTCGCGCAGCAGATTGATCCCGACCAGCGCGTCGAAGGCGCCGAGCCGCAGATCGCGGATAATCTCGATGCGCTCAATCGTGTCGATGTCCGAATGCATATAGCGCACGCGGATGCCTTGCTCGTGCAGATATTCGGTGAGATCTTCCGCCATGCGCTTGGTCAGCACCGTGATCAGTGCGCGATAGCCGCGCTGCGCCACCTGCCGCACCTCACCGACGAGATCGTCGACCTGCGTGCGCGCCGGCCGCACATCGACCGGCGGATCGATCAGGCCGGTCGGGCGAATCACCTGCTCGGTGAACGCGCCGCCGGATTCGTTGAGTTCCCAGCCGCCCGGCGTCGCCGAGACGGCCAGCGTCTGCGGCCGCATCGCGTCCCATTCCTCGAAGCGCAGCGGCCGGTTGTCCATGCAGGAGGGCAGCCGGAAGCCATATTCGGCGAGTGTCGCCTTGCGCCGGAAGTCGCCGCGATACATGCCGCCGAGCTGCGGCACGGTGACATGGCTCTCGTCGACAAAGACCAGCGCATTGTCCGGCACATATTCAAACAAAGTCGGCGGCGGCTCGCCGGCTTTGCGGCCGGTGAGATAGCGCGAATAGTTCTCGATGCCGGCGCAGGCTCCGGTCGCTTCCATCATTTCGAGATCGTAGATGGTGCGCTGTTCGAGCCGCTGCGCTTCGAGAAGCCGCCCGGCCGCATTGAGCTGTTCGAGCCGCCGGCGCAATTCGAGCTTGATGCCGGAGATCGCCTGCAACAGCGTCGGCCGCGGCGTCACATAATGCGAATTGGCGTAGATCTTGACGAATTCGAGCTCGTCGGTCTTCTGCCCGGTGAGCGGATCGAATTCGTGGATCGATTCCACTTCGTCGCCGAACAGCGACACCCGCCAAGCGCGGTCTTCCAAGTGCGCCGGGAAGATCTCGACGACATCGCCGCGCACGCGGAACGAGCCACGATAGAAATCGCCGCCTGAACGCTTGTATTGCAGCGCCACTAGGTCGGACAGCAATTGGCGCTGGTTCAAGCGTTCGCCGCGCTTGATGGTGAAGGTCATCGCCGAATAGGTTTCGACCGAGCCGATGCCGTAGATGCAGGACACCGACGCCACGATCACCACATCGTCGCGCTCGAGCAGCGCGCGCGTCGCCGAATGGCGCATGCGGTCGATCTGCTCGTTGATGGAGGAGTCTTTCTCGATATAGGTGTCGGTGCGCGGGATATAGGCTTCCGGCTGGTAGTAGTCGTAATAGGAGACGAAATATTCGACCGCATTGTCGGGAAAAAAATTCCTGAACTCACCGTAGAGCTGTGCCGCCAGCGTCTTGTTGGGCGCGAGAATGAGAGCGGGACGCTGCGTCTCCTCAATCACCTTCGCCATCGTGAAGGTCTTGCCGGAGCCGGTGACGCCGAGCAGCACTTGCGTGCGGTCGTTTCTGCGCACGCCTTCGACCAGTTCCTTGATCGCCTGCGGTTGATCGCCCTTCGGATCAAAATCGGATTTGATGACGAGTTGCCGTCCGCCCTCGGATTTCTCCGGCCGCGGCGGCCGGTGCGGCATCCAGATTTTGCCGTCGCTCTCGCGGAATTCGGCGCGGCCTTCGCGCAGCAAGAGCTCGAGCGCCTGCATCGAGGCGCTGACCCCAAGCGTCACCGGTTGTGGCGAGGGGCGGTGGCGCTTCTCACGCTGGCGCTCGAAAATCTCGGCCAGTTCGTCGCGGCCGTGATCCGGTTCATCTTGCGGCGGGCCGATCAGCGGCTTGCTCGGATCGCGTCCGGTGAAACCCAGCGCTTCGGCCAGTTCCGGATCGAGATCGACCGGGCCTTTGGCGGCATAGCCGGACTGCTGCGCTTCGCTGAAGCCGGTGCTGTCCTGGGTCGATTTGCGCGCCTTGTGGGCGTTGGAGAAATCGCGGCGCCGATCGAAGGAATTGTCCGGTGGCGGAGCGAGCTTCGATTCCCCGGTCTCTTGCGGCGAGGGCGCGTTTTCAATTCCCGTCTGCGAGCCGACGCCGGCGCGGCCCTGGCCGATAGCCGGGTTCAGCAGTTCCGCCAGTGACGGGTCGAGATCGGGCACGTCCGGCCGCGCCGCCTTGGCGCGCGTCGGCTTGGCCGGGTCCTTCTTCGAATGCTTGGCCGGATGTCGGGAATCGGGGCCTTTCGCCATGCGCACAATATGGGTCGAGTCCGGTTACGAAGAAAGTGCGTCGCGGGCTGCTCAGGTGCAGGCCTGCTGCCACCACACTGTCATCAGGGCCGTGGCCCCGGTGGCGGCCTATTCCAGCTCGATCCCCGCGCGCGCGATGACCTCGCCCCACTTCGTGTATTCGGACGAAATAAGCGCGCCGAGTTCCTGCGGCGTGCCGCCGCCGATATCGTCGCCGATCTGCGCGATCTTGGATTTGAAAGCATCCGACTGCAGCGCCTTGTTGGCGGCGGCATTGAGCTTGTCGATGATCGGTTTCGGCGTGCCGGCGGGTGCGATGATGCCGGTCCATGTCGGGGCGGCATAGCCCGGCACGCCGGCTTCGGCGACGGTCGGCACGTCGGGAAAAGCGGGCGAGCGATGCTCGCCGGTGACGGCGAGCGGGCGCACCTGGCCGGAGCGCGCGAACGGCGCGATCGAATTCAGGCTCTCGAACATCACCTGCACGCGTCCCGCGATCAGATCATTAATGGCTGCGGCGCCGCCCTTGTAGGGCACATGAACGATATTGGTGCCGGTCATGAACTTGAACAATTCGCCGTCGACATGGCCTGGCGAGCCGTTGCTCGACGACGCGTTGAGCAGCTTGCCGGGATTGGCCTTGGCGTAATCGATCAGCTCCTTGACCGAATGAAACGGCGTGGTCGGCGACACCGCGAGCAGAAGCTGGCCGCGGGTCACGATCACGATCGGCGCGAAATCGTGCACGACATCGTAAGGCAGCGGCTTGACCAGATGCGGCGTCAGTGCCAGCGCGCCGATCGGCGCCACGCACAGCGTGTAGCCGTCGGGCGGCGCCTTGGCGGTGAAGTCCATGCCGACGGTGAGTGCACCACCCGGCCGATCGTCGACGATGACGGTCTGGCCGAGCGCGTCGCCGAACGCGGCACCGAAAATGCGCCCCAACGTGTCGGTGGCGCTGCCGGCCGCCTGTGGCACGACGAGATGGACCGGCCGGTCGGGAAATTCCGCGGCCGCGGGGCTCGCGAAGACGCAGATCGCCAGCAGGGCGAGCAGACAGCGCATATTGGGCTTCCTCGGTTATTTGGATTATGGGGGTGCGGTGGGGTTGAAGGGGCGGGACAATAGCAAGCGCAGCGTTTTCGCCAAGCCGCCCGCAAATTTGCCGGGTTGGCGATTATGGAATCCCGCTTTCGCGGCAATGACGTGCGCCTAAAACCCCGCCACCGCCTGCGTCACATGCTCGACCTCGGGCGGTGCGGCGAAGCAATGGCCGACCAGCTTGCGCCATTCCTGAAAGTCCGCCGAGCTGCGGAAATCCACCGTGTGGTTCTCGACCGTCGCCCATTTGACGAACAGCCGGTAACGCGAGGGCTTTTCGATCGAGCGCTGCAAGTCCATGCCCTGGCAGCCTTTGGCGCGTTTGAACACCGGCGCGGCTTGTTTTACGCCAGCCTCGAATTCGGATTCCATGCCCGGCTTGATGTCGATCTGCGCGATTTCGGTGACCATGTTCCGCCCTTGATCTGTTTCCGCCTGTTGCAGCAGAAGCCTAGCACGGTCGAGCCGTGTGGGTGTCAAAGCTTTTCGTTGCCGCGATCGACCTTCAGGGGCGGGCAGGTTGAACCGATCTCCTTGGTATCGGCGAAGATCTTGGCGAATTCCGGATAGACGTTCGCCGGCACTTCGTTCTTGTGCAGGAAGCCGGACTGCAATGCTCGGCGCACGAAAGCGTCGATCTCGCGGTCAAGCGGGGCCGACCATTCATTTTCCATCGCTGCCTTGGCGTGCGGCCCGCGCAAGGTGAAACTATAGATCTCGCTGCCGCGCGTGCGGTAGTAGGCGTGTACGGCCTCGATCAGCTTGCGGCGCGCAGCGTCCTCGCAGCGTGCTGCGTCCAGCGGACCGAGCGATTGTGCCATCTGGTCGCGGGCGCGGTCGTTCATCGGGCGATAGATTTCGATCATCCACTGGAAATCCTTCGGATCGTCGGGATCGGGCCGCGGCGCCTCACCGAAAGCGCCGAGCAGCGGATTGGTGTCGTAAATCGTGCGCGCCTTGCCGGCGATTATCGAGCCGTCGGCGGCGATCGGCTCGTCGGGATCGAGCGCACGATGTTTCGCTCGCGGCAGGAAGATGATGTCGAAAGTGATGGCCGCCAGCACGAGGACCAGCAGCGCTCTCGCCACGCCGATCATCTGATGCCTGCTGCGGTGCTAATTGCCGCAATCCTGCCGGGGGGCCGGGCCGGCGTCGGGATCAAGCCGGGCCTCAACATTGCGGAATGCCCTGGTGTCCTCGGCCGAATTGATCGAACCGTCGGCGGCAAGTTCGGCGACCAGACGGACCGTGTCCTTCGGGAAATCGGCGGGGCCGAAAATGCCCTTGGCATGAACGTGGGTCATCGCGTCGCGGACTCTTATGTCGAGCGGTGAGCCGAATGCCTGCCGCGCGCGCTCGAGATTCTGCGAGTCCGATGAACCGCACGTGCGCGTGGCGACGCACGGGGCGATACTGAGCCAGGCGCGGGCATAGGCCACCACCGCCTTGATGTAATAGCGTTTGACCGTCGGATTGCACGGATCATCGCTCAGCGCCTTGGCGTAATCGAGCACCTCATGCCGCAACCGGTCACGTGTCGGGTCGCCGTCGCTGATCGAGGATTGCGCAAGCTTGTAGGCGGGGCTGTCGGTATCGACGCGCTGGAATGTCGGCACGCGTGGATCCGGTTTGAGCGGCTCGACACGCAGAAGCCAGTTCATGCCGACAAAAGTGGCAGCGAACATCAAGGCGGCGAGACCGAGAAAGCGCAGCGTGCCCATAGTGACCCCTGTGGCGGCTTGTCCGGCTTGTCGGGACCAGTCGCACAATGCCGGCTATGTACGCGTCGAGATGTTAAACGCGTGCAATTCCTGGCGGCGCACCCGCACAGATTGCGTGTCGTGGTTTCCGCCCGGTTATTCAAAAGAATAAAAAGCGCTCCGCCGAGCGGCCCGAGCCGTAGCTGAAACCGGCATGGATCGCACGCCTAAAATTCCCGGCGCGCAGCCGCGCCGCCAGACCGAGTCCGAGCAGCACGATAAAGCCGATCGCCACCGCAGCGACATCGATCAAGCGCAAGACGCGTGGACGACTTCCTCGAAACCTGCGTGACGTCTTTTCGTCCTGCGCTTCCCACCGCGGAGAGAACAGACAGGACGAGAAGGCCACGGCGGCGAACAAATTTGTCGTCGCGGAAACGGTGAGCCCTCCTGAGGGAGCAGGCCCAGGGCATATGCGCCGGTGCTGGACACGGGTGACAGAGTTGCGCCCGTGGGGGTTAAATAATCGCCGGCCGGTCGCTAGATTATGCGCGCCTCACCCCAACCGATCCGAAGGTTCATCATGATCGACGTACATTATTGGACCACGCCGAACGGCCATAAAATCACGATTTTCCTCGAGGAAGCCGGCCTCGAATACAAGATCATCCCGGTCAATATCGGCAAGGGCGAGCAGTTCAAGGCCGACTTTCTCGCCGTGTCGCCGAACAACCGCATTCCGGCTATTGTCGATCACGATCCGCCTGACGGCGGCAAGCCGATCTCGGTTTTCGAGTCGGGTGCCATCCTGTTCTACCTTGCCAATAAGACCGGCAAGTTCATCGCCAAGGAGATGCGCGCCCGCGTCGCCACGCTGGAATGGCTGTTCTGGCAGATGGGCGGCCTCGGTCCGATGTCCGGTCAGAATAATCACTTCAGCAATTATGCGGCCGACAAGATCCAATATGCGATGGACCGCTACCGCAACGAGGTGAACCGACTCTATGGCGTGATGAACAAACGGCTTGGCGATCATGAGTATCTTGCCGGCGACTATTCGATCGCCGACATGGCCTGTTATCCGTGGGTGGTGCCTTGGGAGCGCCAGGGCCAGAAGATCTCGGATTTCCCGCATCTCAAGCGCTGGCTGGAGGCCATCGCCAAGCGGCCCGCGGTGGTGAAGGCTTATGAGTGGACGCCGAAGATCAATCCCGGTCAGGGCGGCATCCGCACCGCCGAAGAACGCGCGATCCTGTTTGGTCAGACGGCGCAGTCGGTGACGGCAGCCGCTTCGGCGCAGAAGTAAACAGAATCCTTCCCCGCTCGCGCGGGGCAGGACATTTTCTCAGTCCTGCCGCACGATCACATGCGTGCCGACCTGCACGCGATTGTAGAGATCGATCACGTCGTCATTGACGAGACGGAAGCAGCCCGACGACACCGCCTGCCCGATCGTCTCCGGCGCGTTGGTGCCGTGGATGCGATAGACGGTGTTGCCAAGATACATGGCGCGCGCGCCGAGCGGATTGCCGGGACCGCCGGCCATGAAACGCGGCAGATAAGGCTGGCGCTCGATCATTTCTGGTGGCGGATGCCAATCTGGCCATTCGGCCTTGCGGCTGATCTGCAACAGGCCTTGCCAGGTGAAGCCGTCGCGGCCGACGCCGATGCCGTAACGCAGCGCATGCGTCGAATCCTGGATCAGATACAGATGGCGTTCCTGCGTATCGATGATGATCGTGCCCGGCGGCTGCTGTGAGCGATAGAACACCAATTGCTTCTGATACTCTTCCGGAAGGTTGGCATTGTTGCCGTGATCGACGCCGGGATCGACGTCCGGCGCCGTCACCGGATATTGAAAGGCTCCGGTCTGCGCCGGGACCTCAGCCGAGATCAGGCACAGCGCCAGCGCGCCGATCCACGGCACAAGCCGTGTGAAGCTGCTTGCAAAGCTTGCCCTTCGTAAGCTTGCCATTCGTCCCACCCTCAATTTGGGAGCATTGTGCTGTGGGGCCATTGTGCTGCGGACCGCGGCCCCCTTCAACTCCGTTGTCGGCTGTTGGGCCTGATGGCATGTGTGAAATGCAGACCGCCTGGTAGTATGATGATGCCGATCAGGCGCGCCGTCTCACTGCGACGTGCCGCCCAAATAGCCGGCGATTTTCCAGCCGCTGGCGTCTTTTGCGTAACAGATCTGGTCGCTGCCGAGCGGCGAGATCAATTGCGCATCGGCAAAGCCGGTCTTGCCGTCCGGCATGGCGACATGCAGGAACAGCGGATCGTTAGGGTCGGCGCCTTGGCCGCTATCGGGCAGAACCCGGACCAGATAAACGCCGAGCTTTCCGATCACCGGCGAATTCGGCTTCGCCGTCTGATGCACCTCGACGCCGTCTTTGTTGGCATAGCCCCATTCCGACGGATCGGTTCCGGTCGCCTTGCCGAGCGCTTCGAAGGCCTTGGGATCGATGGTCGGGTCGGCTGGTGCGCAGAAGACGCCTTTCTGCTGCGGCGATTCCGCGGCCGAGGGCTCGTTGGCGTAGCCCGCAAGTGTCTCCCAGCCCAAGCCGTCCTTGGCGTCGAGATCGACGGCCTTGGCAAGGTTGTCGATGCCGGATTTATGCGGGTCGGCGAGATCCTTGTCCTGCAGCCAGAAGAAATTCTGCGCTACGACGAGCTTGGCGAGCCCGGCGCGATCCTTCTTCGCGGTGACGTCGGCGAACTGCTTGCGGAATGCGATGAAGGCCGGATCATTTAGCGGCTGCGGCGGCGTCACCGCCACGGTCTGATAGGGTTTCACTGGGGGCGCGGGCGGCGGCTTGAACCCGCCGGGCGGCAGCGGCACGCTTTGCTGCGCCAAACCAGACACCGGAAGCGCCGTAACGGCAGCAAGGCCAAGGGCTGCGGCAAAGGCAAAAGTGCTGACGGCGGCAACGAACGGACAGCGCATTGGAAAATTCTCCCGGTTCGATTCGTAGGCGCAATAACTCAAGCGTTATAGACGAATTGCGACGGGCATGCGGCGGTGAGTCGCACCTGTCTGTTGCGCCACGCTTGCGTCTCCTGCTGCGACTGCCGGTAATCGGAGGCGCGATCATGAATGGGAACTCCCAGGCACATGCAGTGTTGCCGGCACGCATGCCCGCGGCACCCCGCCATCCGCTTCGTTTCTTCGCAAAGACGCATCCGCCGCTTCTGGCGCTGTGCGCATTGAATTTCTTCATGGCCGATGTGACGGCCGGTCTTGGGCCGTTTCTCGGGGTCTTTCTGCAGGCGCAGCATTGGACGCCCGCGGAGATCGGCTTGGTGATGACGGCCGGCGGCATTGCCGGCATGGCGGTAACGACGCCGCTCGGCGCGCTGGTCGACGGCACGCGAAGGAAGCGAACGATCGTCGGTGCCGCAGCCCTGACTATCACCGCGGCCATGGTCGCGATCCTGCTGCGGCCGGATTTCGTCGTCGTGACGGCGGCGCAGATCGTCAGCGGCATCGCGGGCGCGGCGGTGCCACCGGCCATTGCCGCGATCACGCTCGGTCTGGTGCATCAACAAGGATTTCCGCATCAGCTCGGCCGCAACGAAGCCAGCAATCATTCCGGCAACGTGGTCGCCGCCGTGCTCGCGGGGGCCGCCGGCTATGTCTTCGGGCTGGGCGCCGTCTTTGTCGTGCTTGCGATCATGGCGGCCTGTGCGCTTGCGGCGCTGGTTTGTATCGATCCGCGTGAGATCGATCATCGCGCTGCGCGCGGCGCGGCCGAACACGATGGCGAGGGCATTGCCGCCTTTACCGTGCTGCTGCGGTCGAAGCCGCTGCTGGTCCTTGGGGTGACGCTCACTCTGTTTCATCTCGGCAACGCCGCGATGCTGCCGCTGCTGGGCCAGGCGGCAGTGGCGAAGGGCGAAGGCAATGCCAGCGCTTTCACCGGCGCAACCATCGTCATCGCGCAGCTGACCATGGTCCCAGTGGCGTTGTTCGCCGCGCGCTTGGCCGAAACCAAAGGCTATTGGCCTGTCTTTCTCATCGCCCTGATTGCGCTGCCGGTGCGCGGCCTCGCCGCGTCGCTGACGGGCGGCGCGTGGGCGCTCGTTCCGGTGCAAATTCTCGACGGCTTCGGCGCCGGCGCCCTCGGCGTTGCCGTGCCTGGGCTCGTCGCGCGCATCCTCGCCGGCACCGGACACGTCAATGCCGGTCTCGGCGCGGTGATGACGCTGCAGGCGATAGGTGCGGCGTTGAGCATGAGCGTCGGAGGTGTCGTCGCGGAACAATTCGGTTATGCGGCCGCTTTTGTCACGCTTGGCGCGATTGCCGTTGTGGCACTGCTCGTGTGGCTTGTGACGCGGCCGCTGATGGCTGGGCCGTGCGAAAATCAGGTGAGCAAAAACACGTCCGAGGCTGTCGCCTATTCCGATGCGGCGTTTTGATCACTCCGCCGCCTGCATGTCGGTGGCGTCGATGAAGCCGCCGGCCTGGCGCCGCCACAGCGCGGCATAATGGCCGTTTTGCGCGATCAATTCGCTGTGGCTTCCCTGTTCGATGATGCGGCCGTGATCGAGCACGACCAGGCGGTCCATCTGCGCGATCGTCGACAGCCGGTGCGCGATGGCGATCGCGGTCTTGCCTTGCATCAGCGTGCCGAGCGACGACTGGATCGCGGATTCGACTTCGCTGTCGAGCGCCGAAGTCGCTTCGTCGAAAACGAGGATCGGCGCGTCCTTGAGGATCACTCGCGCGATGGCGATGCGCTGGCGCTGGCCGCCGGACAATTTGATGCCGCGCTCCCCGACATGGGCGTCATAGCCGCGACGACCGTACCAATCCTCGAGGTCGGGTATGAATTCGTGCGCATGCGCAAGCCGCGCGGCGCGCTCGATCTCTTCATCCGTGGCGTCGGGCCGTCCGTAGCGGATATTGGCGCGGATCGAGCGATGCAGCAGCGAGGTGTCCTGCGTCACGACCGAGATCTGCGCGCGCAGCGATTCCTGCGTCAGGCTGGAAATGTCGTCGCCGTCGATCAGGATGGCGCCGCCTTCGAGCGCGAAAAAGCGCAACAGCAGATTGACCACGGTCGATTTGCCGGCGCCGGAGCGGCCGACCAGCCCGATCTTCTCGCCAGGCTCGATGGTCAGGTTGAAATTCTGCAAGACGCCGACCTCGCGGCCATAGCCGAAGCTCACATTCTTGAACTCGATGCGGCCGGTACGCACGGTCAGCGGCTTGGCATGCACGGGATCCGGCAGTTGCAGCGGCTGGGCGATGGTCAGCATGCCCTCCTGCACCACGCCGACATCTTCGAAGATTTCGGTGATGCGCAGCGCGATCTGACGCGACATATTGGTGAGCTGCAAGGACAGCGGCAGCACCATGGCAATGGCGCCGACCTCGATCCGGCCCATGCGCCACAGCACCAGCGCCAGCGCTCCCGAGCCCGCGATCAGAAGCGCGTTGAGCAGGTCGAGCGTTATGCCGAACACAGTCAATAACCGCTGCGAAGCGGTGAACAGGTCGACATGGCGATCGACGGCGTCGCGCACATATTGATCTTCCTCGCGGGCGCGGGCGAACAGCTTGACGGTGAGGATGTTGGTGTAGCTGTCGACGATGCGTCCGGTCAGCTCCGAGCGCGCGATCGAGCTGACTTTCGAACGCTCGCGCATCCGCGGCACGAGAAAATAAAGCAGCGCGGTATAAGCCATGAACCACAACAGGATCGGCAGGGCGAGCCAGCGTTGCGCCGCCGCGGTCAGCGTCAGGGCGGACGCCGCATAGACGATGATGTACCAAACCGCGGTGATGGTCGCAGTCAAGGTCGAGCGTACCGAAGGTGCGGTCTGCATGACGCGGTTGGAAATGCGACCGGCGAAGTCGTTCTGAAAGAAGGCCCAGCTCTGCCGCACCACGTGCCAATGCGCCTGCCACCGGACCAGTCCGGTGAACGGCGCCGCCAGCGCCTGATTGTTGATCAGGTAGCGCAAGAGCATCACCGCGGGGCGCACGATCAGCACGACCACCGCCATGCCGAGCAGCCACGGCCAGCCCTCCGCGAAGAACCGGTCGGCCGGCATCTTGGTGACCATGGTGACGACACGGCCCATAAACCACGGCACCGCGCTGTCGCTCAGCGCTACCAGGCATTCGATGACGAACAGGGCCGCGAACAGCCATTTCGCCTGCCGGGCAAAGTGCCACAGGAAGGCGATGAGGCCCGGCGGCGGTTCCGGATGTTCCGGCGGCGCCGTCGGCGTCAGGAATCGTTCGAATTTTGCGAACATTTGCGGATGGTTACAGGCCGCATATAGGCGGCGTCAATCGACACGCCAAGGGCGGCTCAGCGAAAGCCGCCGTGTTCTTCGGGATTGCGACCTTTCCGTCACGACAGCGGTCCTGACCTATTAGCACGCGTCCGCACGTGTCATCGTTGTCAACGCAAAATCAGAAACGTCAAAGCTGCACGCAGCAGCGAGCAGAGGAAACCCACAGTCACCCCAGAGGGCGTCATGAAACGACGAAGCTTGAGCGGCGCGCTTATCGCGCTTCTGAAAAGTGTGGTTCTGGCAAGCCTGGTTCTGACATTTGCGGTTCTGACCGGTGCGGGCTCGGCGCGAGCCGAAGATTACCCGTCGCGTCCCATCACCATGATCAGCGGTTTTCCGCCGGGCGGTCCGACCGACGCGCTGGCGCGGATTTTGGCGGATGGCATGGGGAGAGCGCTCGGTCAATCGGTGGTGGTCGAGACGGTGAGCGGCGCGGCCGGCACGATCGCCGCAGGGCGTGTCGTTCACGCCGATCCTGACGGCTATACGATCGGTCTCGGCAATTGGTCGAGCCATGTCGGGGCTCCGGCGCTCTACAAGCTCGACTATGACGTGCTCAACGATCTGCAGCCGATTTCGCTTCTCGCGGCGTCACCGCTCTGGATCCTCGGCAAAGAATCGGTCCCGCCGAATACCGCGGCCGAGCTGATTTCCTGGGTGAAGTCGAAGCCGCAGCCGGCCACATTCGGAACGGTGGGAACCGGCAGCGCGGCACAGCTCTGCGGCATCTATTTCCAGCAGAAGACCCACGCCCGGCTCGATTTTGTGCCCTATCGCGGTGCCGGTCCGGCCATCCAGGACCTGGTGGCCGGCCAGATCGATTTGGCTTGCCTCGAGGCGACGTCGACGCTTCCTTATGTGAAGGCAGGCAAGATGAAGGCCTTTGCCGTGCTGGGCGAGGAGCGCTGGGCGATGTCGCCTGATACGCCGACCATGATCGAATCCGGCGTGCCGGGCTTGAGCATTTCGTTCTGGCACGGATTGTGGACGACCAAGGGCACGCCGCAGCCCGTCGTTGCGCGTCTCGACAAGGCCGTGCAAACGACTTTGGCCGATCCGGGCGTGCGCAAACGGATCGAGACACTCGGCCAAGTCATATTTCCGAGCGCGCAACAGAATCCGGCCGCGCTCGCCGCCTATAACAAAGCCGAGATCGACAAGTGGTGGCCGATCATCAAGGCAGCCGAGATCAAGACCGAGTAACGAACAGGCGAAGCTTAGGACCGATAAAGAATCTGCATCAGCGGCGCGTGCGCGCTCGCCATGCCGATCGATACGGCGGTAAGGGCTACTGCCAGCGAAATCGCGAGCGCGAGCGTGGCGAACAGTTCGACGCCGGCGCGCCGCCGTTTCGCATCGGCCTTATCGGCAATCGGGGAGGCGAAGCCGACCTTCCCCTTCAGCACAGTCATTGTCGTCATCCTCGCAGCGTCTTCGCCGGGCCTACGGTCCAGGCCGACGAATCAGGTGTTGAGTCTTGCCTCAAGGATTGCTGCGGAATGCCGGCGCCGGGTCGGCCGGACTTGGGCGAAGTCTTTGAGGAAGAAAGGCAAATTCGTGATTTTGGTTAATGCTTCGTTAACGCAGGACGGCGTTACCGCAATTTTCCGCCGCTGTGGCTTCGCCGTCACTTAGGCGAGCGCTGCGGCCGGTTCGGGCCGAAATTCCATGGGCACATAGTCCGGCTGATCGGCGACGCGGTCGAGCCAGGCGCGGATCGCGGGGAACGGCGTCAGGTCGTAGTCGCAGTGATGGGCGACATGCGTATAGGCGTAGAGCGCGATGTCGGCGATGGTGTAGCGCTCAGCGCAGAAGAAGTCGTGCAGCGCCAGATGCCGCTCCATCACGCCGAGCGCGCGATTGCCTTCTTCCATCCAGTCTTCCAGCGCGTGCTGCTGCAATTCGCGTCCGCCTTTGACCAAGGCCAGCCAGAAATAGGCGGCGCCGATATTCGGCTCGAGACTGTGCTGCTCGAAGAACATCCATTGCAGAGTCTCGGCGCGGTCGATGTGGTCTTCCGGCGCGAGCGACGAGCCATTGGCGACATACCAGAGAATGGCATTCGATTCGGCGAGATAGCGGCCGGGCGCGACTTCAAGAAGCGGCACTTGGCCATTGGGATTTTTGGCCAGAAATTCCGGCGTGTGACTTTCGCCCTTCAAGATATCGATCTCGATAAGACGATAAGGCACGCCGAGATGCGCCAAGGCGAGCCGTGCCTTGTAGCTGTTGCCGGACCGCTGCATCGAATAGAGCGTAAGCATCGCCGCTCCTAAAAATTTCCGGGGCAGTAACGTGCGAGTGTTGCGGCCTTACGACGTCAACGCGGCGATGTCGTGGCCGCATCACCAGCGGAGCTTTTCGCCGCACGCGTTTCCGCAACAACTTGATTCGCCGGCACCGCCTCGTCGGCCACAGCGTCAAATGTAGTGGGTGCTCCGGAGAATGCCACCGATGAATCAAATTCGCCGGCAAATTCTCTGCTAAATCCGCTGCGCTGCAATATGAGAACAAAGACCGCCAGCATGGCCGGCACACCAAGTGGAATTAGACTAATTTGCGCAATGCTGCGGGCAAAAAGAGGTACCAGCCACAGCGCGGCGAGCACGGTTTTTCCCCACGGATCGAAGTTGCGGCTGAAACCATCGACCGCGATGAAAGCGATCGCCGGCGCCAGCACCATCATGTCGTAATCGAAGCTGTAGGGTGTCGCGAGAATGGCGGCGAGACACAGTGCTGCGGCCTTCAGCGCATAGGGCGCGGCGCTGCGCCACAGCCAGACCAAGGCCGCGCCGATGCCGAGGATCGTTCCGCCCTGCAGCAAATAAGCGAGCGGGATCGGTGCGCCCCACATCCGCGCCCAGGCGAACACGCTCTGGATCTTGTGCCAGCCGGTGTTGCCCTGTTCGAGCACGACGGTGCGCGTGAACTCGGTCGAAGCCAGAAAGGCGCGCCACACATCCAAGCCAAACACCAACGTGGTGACGAGCGCCAGCAGCGCGACAGTTGCCGCCGCCGAAGCAAAGCATTTCCAGCGGCCGCTCGCGGCAAGAACCAGCGGGATCATGAGGCCATATTGCGGCTTGTAGACCATGAGGCCGAACAGAATTCCGGCGGCGATCGGACGGCGATCGAGCGCGATCAGCGCGCCGCCCATCAGCGCGGCGGTGAGGAAGCCGTTCTGGCCGTGACCAATATTGATCAGCACGGCCGGGAAGGCGAGCGCCAAGAGAAGCCAGAGACGATCATCTCTCGCCGTTATGCGAGGAGATTGAGCAACAATCGCCCGCATGACCAGCAAATACAGCGCCAGCGTCACCGACTGCCACACTGCAAGCGCTACGCCATAGGGCATCCAAGCCAAGGCGGCCGCGACGAACAAAAAGAACGGCGGATAGTGCCAACCGTAGAATTGCGTATCCTTGCCGAAAATCTGCTGCTCGCGCTTGAATTGCTGCGGCGGATCGAAGGCGGCAGCCGCTCGACCTTCGAGCGCATAGGTGCCGGCCGCATAGACATTGGAGAAATCGGTGCCGAGCGGCCGGCCTTGGCGGTCGATCGCGCCGTGCGCCGTCACCACCAGGAACAGAAAGCCCGCGGCCGAAGCAATTAAGAGCGCGGTGGCGACAAGCCGCACGCGTTCGCGCGTGAGCCAGTCGCCGCTCCGCAACATGTCGCGCACGCCGTCCATTTAGGTCCTTTTGCCGGCCGATTCCGGACATTAGGCCAAAGCGGCCTTAACGGACTGTTGCGGAGGAGGCGCGCCGCGCCGGAAATGCCGGATATGTGAGGGAGAAATGCCGGATTAAGGCTTGCCTGCGTGGCGGGTGGGCTTTAGGAAACCGCGGTCGTTTAACCACAGGAGAATCGGAGACTCGCAATGGCCTTCATCGCGGACCAGATCATGCGCATCAAGCCGTCGGCTACCATCGCCGTCACGGACAAAGCGCGTGCGCTGAAAGCCGCCGGCCGCGATGTCATCGGCCTTGGCGCCGGCGAGCCCGATTTCGACACGCCCGAGAACATCAAGGAAGCCGCGATCAAGGCGATCCGCGACGGCAAGGCGGCCAAATACACCGCCGTGGATGGCATTGCCGAGCTGAAGCAGGCGGTGTCGCGCAAGTTCAAGCGCGAGAACGAGCTCGACTACAAGCCGTCGGAGATCATCATCGGCACCGGCGGCAAGCAGGTGCTGTACAATGCGCTGATCGCAACCCTCAATCCGGGCGACGAGGTCATCATTCCTGCGCCCTATTGGGTGAGCTATCCGGACATGGTGCTGCTCGCCGGCGGCACCCCGGTCGAGGTCGTGACCACGATGAAGTCCGGCTACAAGATGCAGCCGGAGGATCTCGAGCGCGCTATCACGCCGAAGACCAAATGGATCATCTTCAACTCGCCGTCGAACCCGACCGGCGCGGCCTATACCAAAGACGAGTTGAAAGCGATCACCGACGTGCTGGTACGCCATCCGCATGTTCACGTCATGTCGGACGACATGTACGAGCATCTGGTCTACGACAATTTCAAGTTCTACTCGCCGGCGCAACTCGAGCCGCGGCTCTATGAGCGCACGCTCACCGTCAACGGCGTGTCGAAGGCCTATTGCATGACCGGCTGGCGCATCGGTTATGCCGGCGGTCCGGAGAAATTGATCAAGACTATGGCGATGATCCAGTCGCAGTCGACGTCGAATCCGACGGCGGTGGCGCAATGGGCCGCGGTCGAGGCGCTCAACGGGCCGCAGGACTTCATCCCCAAGCACAACAAGATCTTCAAGGAGCGACGCGACCTCTGCGTCTCGATGCTCAATCAGGCAAGCGGCATCCAGTGCCCGAAGCCGGAAGGCGCGTTTTATGTCTATCCGTCCTGCGCCGGCGCGATGGGCAAGACGGCTCCCAACGGCAGGAAGCTCCAAACCGACGAGGATTTCGTCACCGAGCTTCTTGAAGCCGAAGGCGTGGCCGTGGTGCAGGGCACGCCGTTCGGCGTCGGTCCGGCGTTCCGCATCTCGTATGCGACCGCGACCTCGGCGCTGGAAGAAGCCTGCACGCGCATCCAACGCTTCTGCGGCAACTTGCGCTAATTCGCCGCCGCCAAAATGCGAAGCGGCCGCCCCGAGGGCGGCCGCTTTTTACGTTTTGCCGTGTTGAGACACCTGGCGCCGAAGGCTAGCCAGTCGGCGGTGCGATCTCGTCGAGGCTCTTCTGCCGGGCCTCGGGACCGAGTTGCGTCACCGAGACCGCCGCGATCACCAGCGCCGCGGCGAGGCTTACGAACACCGTGGTCAGCCCGTAGCCGTTCTGGATCCACAGAATGGTCGGGATGATGAAAGCGGTGGCGAGCCGGCCGACGCCGGCCGCCCAGCCGAAGCCGGACGCCCGCGCGTTGGTCGGGAACACTTCAGAGGCAAAGATCTGCATCGAATTGCCGGCGACCTGAACAAAGAAGATCATGATAAAGCCGGCAACTATGAGTTCGGTGCCGGTTCCGGCATTGGCGAACACGATCGCCATGATGCCGGCGCCGATGAAGGCCAAGACCGAGGTGATCTTGCGGCCGTATTTGTCGAGCGCGTACATCATGAAGAGGCTCGCGCACGGCACGGCAAAGTTCATGGCGAGCGTGTATTGCAGCGACTTGGTGATGGTGAAGCCCTTCGTCGTCATCATGTTCGGCAGCCAGGCGCCGAGCCCGATTGCGACGCCGAAGAACGCCGTGAAGCAGATCATGCCGGCGATGACGCGGCCGGGATATTTGGAAAACACCACCGCGAACGGATCGCTCTTGGTGTCGCTCGCCGCGTCCGTGGAGAGCGGCTGCGTCGGGCCGGCAATGCCGAGCCGGCCAAGCACGTCGAGCGCCTCCTTGCCGCGGCCGTGGGTCGCGAGATAGCGCGGCGATTCCGGCAGCGCGAAGCGCAGCACCCAGACGACCAGTGCGCCCGCACCAATCACCACCCACACCCCGCGCCAGACGGTTTCAGGAGCGCTGATGTAGTTGCCGGCCAATAGCACCATCGCGGTGCCGATCGGCCATACGCAGGCGCCGCCGATGAAGTGAATGATCGCGAGGATGCGGCCGCGGATGCGCTTGGGCGAATATTCACCCGCATAGGCGAAGCACAGCGGCTGTTCGGCGCCAAGCCCGATGCCGGCGATGAAGCGGCAGGCGACCAGCAAAGTCACGCTTGGCGCCAGCGCGCCGAGAATGGTGAAGATGCCGAACAGCAGCAGGTTGAACTGGTAAATGAAACGGCGGCCGAAGCGGTCGGAAAACTCACCCTGGCCGGCGGTGCCGAGAAACATGCCGAAAATGCCGGCACTGCCGATCAGCGCCGCCTCGGCAGGTGTGGCAAAGCCGGATTTGACGATGAACGGGATCAGCGAGCCGAGCACCGTGAAGTCGATGACATCGAAGAAATAGCCGGCTGCAATCAGCGCGACGACGCGCCTATGCAGCGGCGAGATCTTGGCGTCGTCGAGCGCGTCGTTGACAAATGCTTCGATGGTCTGCGTTCCGCGGCCTTGCGCGCCGCCGAGTTGCGCTGCCGTGACAGTCGCCATTCCGTCCTCCCCATGATGCCCCGGCCGCTTTTGCGGCTCTGCATCTCACAAGTGTGAAAGGACCGCCTGCCAGTGTCAATGTGGTTAAGCGACTTGCGTCACGGATGGTAATATTTCTTACTTTCCAAGGTAAACGCTCGCGGGGCGGCTGGTTTGTCAGCGTCCTTCGAATTGCAAAATATAAAGTCCAGCATTGGAATCAGTCACATACATCACGCCCTCCTTGTCGACGAAGCAGTCGCAGGACTGGATGATTTGCGGCCGGTTCGGGCGCGGGTCGTACATGCGCTCAGGGTTCGGCGGCACGAAATAGGCGGTCTCGCACGGCGCGAACGGGTTTTTGATGTCATAGACGCGTACGCCGGCATTGTGCAGCGTAGCAAAAATGTAGCGCGAGCTGACGAAGTTGCCCGGCCGGTTTTCCCAGAGATTGTGCGGGCCGAAATTGCCGCCCTTCTTGCAGTAATCGGCCTCGTCCGGAATCGGCATGGTGGCGATGCTGACGGGATTTGAAGGCTCGCGGATGTCGAATACCCAGATGTAGCGCAGTCCGAGCTTGCAATCGGCAAAATTGGCCTCATCCGCAACGACCAGCAGATTGCGGTCCGGCAACGGCAGCGGCGAATGGGTACCGCCGCCGAACGGCGGATCCCAGTTACGATAGGACACCATTTTCGGCTTTGCCGGATCGCTGACATCGACAACGGCCAAGCCGCCGTCGCGCCAAGCGCTATAAGCGAGATTGCCGGCGACCAGCGCATGGTGCAGTGCATAACGCCTGCCCTTCGGCCAGGTCGGCGTCTCGCCGCCGCCGGTCCACATGCCGGGCAGCCAGAATTTGCCGACCATTTCCGGCTTGGTCGGCTCCTTCATGTCGACGATGACCAGTATGTGGTCGGAAAATTCCGGCAGGTGCACCGAGACATAGGCGTAGCGTTCGCCGACATACCAGATGCGATGCGGGCCCAGGCCGCCCATCGGCAGGAATGCGATTTCGCGGGGCGCGTCGGGCTTGGAAATGTCGTAGACGCGCAGCCCGCTGGTGAAGGTCTGGCCTTTGAGCGCATCGCCGGACGTGCCGGTGAAATAGGATTCATGGGAGACCTGCATGGTCCACACGCTCGGGCCGTTCACCGCGAGCAGGAGGTCACCGTGCGTCTGCAGATGATGCGCGCGCGTATTGGGTGGGCAGGCCAGAAATTGCACCGGCGTCGGCCGGGTCGGATCGCGCACGTCGATAATGGTGATGCCGTTGGAAAAGCCGTGGCCGATATAGGCGAAGCCCTTGTGCACCATCAGCTGCACGCCGTCGCCGCGTCCACCCTGATCGCTGTGGCCCAGGAATTTAATGTTGTGAGACGCAACGGCGGTCATTGAGTTTCCTCCCGGTTTTCGGATTATCCTAACCGCCATGCTGGCGCTTGTCGCGGGCGTCCATGTCTTTAGGGCCGTGCCATCAAGATGTGGATGGCAGGACCTCTGCCGTGCCGAAGTGGCTTCGGCCGCGCAGGCGGGACAAGCCCGGCCATGACGGGGTAGAGTTACCCCGCATCAAGGGAAGAAACGATGGCTAAGGAAATTGAATCTCACGGCATGATCGCGGTCGACAAGATGGGGGCGAAGGTCCTGTTCCTGAACCCCAAGACTTACGAAACCGAAATCGTGCTCGACGGCTATAAGCGCACCGTCCACGAATTGCTGATCGTGCCGGAATCCGATGGCCTTCCGGCCATGGCCTATGTGCCGATCTTTGGCGACGGCATCCACGGCCGCAATCCCAATCCGCAGCATGAATTATGCGTATTCGATCTGAACAAGCGGGCACAGGTCGCGACCATCGACCTTTATCCTTATATCGCCCCGCACACGCTCAAGCTTGGGCCGGACGGTTTCGTCTACATCACTTGCGAAAATTCCGCGGTGGTCGCGGTGATCGACCGCAAGGCCAACAAGGTCGTCGGCGCGATCGATTCCGGCTCGACCAACGGCCATCGCCTGATCATCTCGGCTGACGGCAAGCGCCTCTATACCGAGAACGAGGAGGACGGCGCGGTTTCGGTGATCGATCTGCCGGCGCGTAAACTGCTCGGCAAGATCAAGACGCCGCGCCCGCTTGCCGGGATCGCGATTTCGCCCGATGGCGGCACCGTGATCGCGGTGGACGACGCGCAGCCGACGCTGTTTCTGATCGACACACAGGCTGGCAAGGTGCGCGAGGAAATTGTGCTGAAAGACGTGCCGAAGGCGGCGCAGATCGCGCGCTATGCGCCCGACAACAGCCTGATCGGCGTCACCAGTCTCAACAGCGACACGGTGAGCCTGATCGATCCATCGTTCAAGGCGCAGACGGCGATCAAGGTCGGCTCGCAGCCGATGGACATGGCGTTCCGCGGCGACGATTTGTTCGTCGCCTGCCAGGGCGATGGTTCGGTGCACATCGTCGACATCCCGAACCAGCGGCACAAAGGCAGTTTCAAGGCCGGCACCGGCTGCGAGTCGCTCGGATTTTTCTGAGCGGGTGTCCCGGCTGAATGGGAGCACTGCGGATGAAATGGTCTTCGTGGTGGCCGTCTTGGTGGCCCTGGCTGCCGCCCGGCCGCGATGATTTTTTGGCGATCCTCTTTGCAATCGCGATCGCGCTCGCCGTGACCGCCGCTTTCATCATCGGTCCGCGCTATGTGGAAAATTGGAGCCCGGCGGGCTTCGGGCCTGATTGGCGTTGCATTTATATACCGAGCAGCGATCCGATTTGTCTGAAGAAGAATTAGCTCTCGGCCAGCTTGGCCTTGCGAGCGAGTGCGGCCGCCTGCCGCCGCTCCTGCTCTTTGATCTGCATCATCAGTACGAAGAGCTCATGCGATAATCTCTTCGGTGCACGGTAATGGGCGCGCAGCTTTTCGCCGAGCATCATCTGGATGGTCCGGTGCAGTGTGACCGGCTCGTCGGCTTCCTGGTCGGTGGCGCGTCGTTGGGTCATTGCGGGTCGGCCGCATTTTCGAGCCCCGCACCGTTAATCGAGCAGCGCGAGCATGGTTCCTGAACCGCGAAGCCTCGGCGCATTTGCCACGACTTTGGCTACGAACACCTGCGGTTTCGAAATCCGCCGCGCGCCGCCATGGTGCCAATGACGGGCCACAATTCTTGACCAATGGAGGCAAGACGTGGTCGGCGTTCTCGCCTATTATGGCGCCGAAATGGCCCATAGCGGGCCGGGGGCTAAGGAGTAAGAAAATGTTTCGTAGGGCTTTTTCAGCCAATTTGGGTACGTTCGTGGTCGCCGCGGTGGCGCTTGGCATGTTCCTCGTGCTGCCCGCCGATGCGCAACCGCGCCGCGTGCAAGTCGGGCAACTCGCGTGCTCGATTTCGGCCGGCGTCGGCCTCGTTGTCGGTTCGCAGCGCAATGTGAGCTGCAACTTCCAGCCCGATGGCGGCCCGCCCGAGGCCTATACCGGCACCATTACCAAGATCGGTCTCGACGTCGGCTTCACCACCGGCGGCGCCATGGTGTGGGGCGTGTTCACCGACACCAACCGTTTTGCCGGTATGCTGGCCGGCACTTACGTCGGTGCGCAGGCTGAGGCCACTGTGGCCGCAGGGCTTGGCGCCAATGTTCTGGTGGGCGGCTCGAATCGCGGGATCGCGCTGCAGCCGCTCTCGGTGCAGGGGCAGACCGGCTTGAACATCGCGGCCGGCGTCGGCGCGCTGGAACTGCATTACGCACAGTAACAGCAAGAAATAATAAGGGGCGCGGTAACGCGCCTCTTGACCGCCCCCGCCGCCGCCTGAAACGATGGCCTCCGACACATAAGCCCGCGATCAAACAGCGGGCCGATCCGGGGTGTTGTTGCGGGAGGTTGTTATGGCAACTAACGGCGGCAATGGTAACGGCGCGAGAGCGGGCGGTCCTCGCTGCGTCGCTCTCGTCGGTCCCTTTCAGAGCGGCAAAACAACTTTACTCGAAGCCATCCTCGCCCGCACCGGCGCCATCCCGCGCCAAGGCACGGTCGAAGCGGGCAACGCGGTGGGCGACGCGTCGAAAGAAGCGCGTCATCACCAGATGAGCGTCGAGCTCACCGTCGCCACCACGAACTTCATGGGCGACGCTTACACCTTCCTCGATTGTCCCGGCTCGGTCGAATTCGCCCACGACATGCGCGCCGTGCTGCCGGCCATCGATGCCGCCGTCGTCGTGTGCGAAATGGATGAGAAGAAGATCCCGCAGCTTCAACTCATCCTGCGCGAGCTCGAGGACCGCAAGGTGCCGTGCCTGCTGTTCGTCAACAAGATCGACAAGGCCAATGCCGGCGTCCACGACGTCCTGCAATTGCTGCAGCCGGCGTCACGCACCAAATTGATCTTGCGGCAAATCCCGACCTTCTCCGGCGATATCATTTCGGGCTTCGTCGACCTCGCGCTGGAACGCGCCTTTGTCTACAAGGAGCATGCGCCGTCCGAAATCGTGCCGCTCGAAGGCGACAGCGCCGACCGGGAAAAGACCGCACGTTTCTCCATGCTGGAAACCCTCGCCGATCATGACGACGAGCTGATGGAGCAGTTGCTCGAAGACATCCAGCCGCCACGCGACAAGGTGTTCGACGACCTCACCCGCGAATTGCGCGAAGGCCTGGTCTGTCCGGTGCTGATGGGCACGGCGACGCGGGCCAACGGCGTGCTGCGGCTCCTCAAGGCGCTGCGCCATGAATCGCCCGGCGTCGCCGAGACCGCGAAGCGGCTCGGCATCAAAACCGGCTATGACGCGGTCGGCTATGTGCTGAAGACGCAGAACACCACGCATGGCGGCAAGATGTCGATCGTGCGCATGCTGGCAGGCCAGGCCGGCGACGGCACCACATTACTGGCAGGCGAAGAAGAGGCCGGACGCGTTGCCGGCACCTTCAGGCTTCTCGGCCAGACGAGCGAAAAACGCGGCCCGGCGGCGCTCGGCGAGACGGTGGCGTTCGCCAAGCTCGACAAGGCCAAGACCGGCGAGACGCTATCCGCCGGCAAGGAGCCCCATCCACCGATCGCCAAGGTCGAGCCCCATCCGCCGGTGCTGGCGATCGCGATTTCGGCCAAGGAACGCAAGGATGACGTTAAACTCGGCCAAGCGCTCAACAAGCTGGTCGAGGAGGATCCCTCGATCGTCGTGGTCCACAATCCGGAACTGCACGAAGTCGTTCTGTGGGGCCAGGGCGAAATGCATCTGCGCGTCGCCACCGAACGCCTGAGCGACCGCTTCGGCGTCGCCATTGACCGACGCACGCCGAGTGTCAATTATCGCGAGACCATCCGCAAGCCGGTGACTCAGCGCGGCCGCCACAAGAAACAGTCCGGCGGTCACGGCCAGTACGGCGACGTCGTGATCGAGATCAAGCCGATGTCGCGCGGCGCGGGCTTTTCCTTCGAGGACAAGATCACCGGCGGCGTGGTGCCGCGCAATTACATTCCTTCGGTCGAGGAAGGCGTCATCGACGCGCTCAAGCACGGGCCGCTCGGCTTTCCGGTCGTCGATCTGCACGTGGCACTGATCGACGGTTCGTATCACACCGTGGATTCCTCCGATATGGCGTTCCGCACCGCGGGCCGGATCGGCATCGCCGAGGGGCTGCCGCAATGCCAGCCGGTGCTGCTCGAGCCGATTTATTCCGTCGAGATCGTCTGCCCCAACGACGCCACCGCTAAGATCAACGCGCTGTTGTCGGGCCGTCGCGGCCAAATCCTGGGCTTCGACACTCGCGAAGGTTGGGACGGCTGGGACACGGTCCGTGCGATGATGCCGGAATCGGAAATCGGCGATCTCATCGTCGAGATTCGTTCAGCCACGGCCGGCGCCGGCACCTTCACCTTCAAGTTCGATCACATGGCCGAATTGACCGGCCGCACTGCCGACCAGATCATCGCCGCGCGGCGCGCGGCGGAATAGCGCCCCCGCCATCACACATTCTGCAATCCAAGCACCGCTGCGGTGTCGGCGCGCACTCTGCGCGTCAGCTCGGCATCACCGATCAAAGAATGGCCGTAGGACGGAATGATCTGCTCGAGCTTGGTCTTCCAGCCGCCGGTGCTGAGTTCCCGGCCGAAGCAAAGCTCGATCACCTTGATCATGACCGCGGCCGCGGTTGAGGCGCCGGGTGAAGCGCCAAGCAGCGCCACCAGCGAACGATCGGCCGCCGCGACGATCTCCGTGCCGAATTTGAGGATGCCGCCCTGCTCGGGATCGCGCTTGATGATCTGCACTCGCATGCCGGCAACTTCGAGCTTCCAGTCTTTCTGGTCGGCATGCGGATAAAAGATCTGCAGCGTACCGAAGCGGTCCTTGGGCGATTGCACGACCTGTTCGACCAGATATTCGGTCAGGTTGAAATTGTGCAGGCCGACTTCCATAAGCGGCAAAATATTGCCCGGCCGGATCGATGTGAATAGATCGAGCAGCGAGCCGTGTTTGAGGAATTTGGTGGAAAAGCCGGCATAGGGTCCGAACAGAATGTGTTTTGCGCTGTCGATCACCCGCGTATCGAGGTGCGGCACCGACATCGGCGGCGAACCGACCGAGGCCACGCCATACACCTTGGCCTGGTGTCGCTTGCTGACCGCGGGATTGTCGCAGCGCAGCCAGATGCCGCTCACCGGAAATCCGGCATAGCCGTAAGCCTCCGGGATTTCGGATTTCTGCAACAGCGGTAGGGCGCCGCCGCCGGCGCCGAGAAACAGGAATTTCGCGGTCGTCGATAATGTTTCGCCGGTCCCGGCGTTCTTCGCCTCGATCCGCCAGCCGCCATTCGCGTCACGATGGAGGTGGGTGACGCGATGCGAATAGTGGACGGCAAAGCCGCTTTGCGTCCGGAGATGGCCGATCAGGTTGCGCGTGAGCGCGCCGTAATTGACGTCGGCGCCGGTGATCATGCGGGTCGCGGCGACGTCCTGGTTGACGGCGCGGCCCTCCATCACGAGCGGCACCCATTCGTCGATCTGCTTCGGGTCTTCGGAATATTCCATGCCGCGATAGAGATGATGCGCGGTCAGCGCGGCGTGGCGCTTCTTGAGAAAGTCGACATGAGCTTTGCCGTGAACGAAGCTCATATGCGGCACGGCATGAATGAATAGATCAGGCGAGGCGATGGCCTTCTTGCGGATCAGATGGGTCCAGAGCTGTCGCGACAGGTCGAACTCGGTGTTGACCTCCAAGGCTTTGGAAATATCGATGCTGCCGTCGGGACGCTCGGGCGTATAGTTGAGCTCGCACAAAGCGGCATGCCCGGTGCCGGCGTTGTTCCAGGCATCCGAGCTTTCCAGCGCTGCGCCGTCGAGCGTCTCGAACATCTCGACGCGGAGCGAAGGTTCGAGCTCCCTGAGCAACACCGCGAGCGTCGCGCTCATGATGCCGGCGCCGACCAGCACGATGTCGGAATTGCTGCCGCCCGAAGTTCCGTTCATGGCCTGTCTCCGATATCAATCTCCCAAAGTGGCATCATGTCTTCGCCTGAAACGGCACAGCCGCGACAGGTGTCAACACGACATAGACTCGCCGCCACGGTTCTTGGTCGACCAGCTTCCATTTGTGGCCGCTGCCGATGGTATCTTCGGCGAGCAGGATATCGCCCGGACGGAGAATGAAATGTTTGCCGCTGCGGGTCTCGAAATCGAGCGTGCCGGACAACGTAATCACCAGCTGCCGCACCGGCGCGTCGTGCCAGGCAAAGCTGCCGCTCGAGGCCGTTTCCTGAAACGACACGGCAGTCGCCGGTAATTTATCGGTGAGCACATCGCCGCGTGCACCGCGCGCGAGCGCGATTATGCCTTCCTCGAAATGCGAATCATTGTCGGCTCCGCTCCATAGCCGCACACACCTGATCATCGCATTGCTCCGATGGTTCGGCGGCGCTCCCGCGCCGGGGCCGGCGCCTCGTCCTGGCGACGATGCATGCCTACCTGTAGGCTTAAGCTCGACTGATGCGGCATCGTAGACGATCACGTGTCGAGTGAATAGGCTGGCGCTCGCTTGTTGAGCCTCGCTCGTTGGCAAGACCATTACAATTGATCTTTTCTCGGGAGAGAAAGATGAGTGAATTTCGCAAGGAAACCGATAGTCTCGGCGAAGTGCAAGTGCCCGCCGAAAAACTGTGGGGCGCGCAGACTCAGCGCTCCCTGGAATATTTCAGCATCGGCAAGGATTTGATGCCGCGGGAAATGATCACCGCCTATGCCGTCTTGAAAAAGGCGGCGGCTGACGCCAACCATGCCGCGGGCCGGCTCGACGGCGAGATTCGTGATTTGATCGTCAAGGTCTGTGACGAGATCCTGTCAGGCAAGCATCACGACATGTTCCCGCTGCATGTGTGGATGACCGGCAGCGGCACCCAGTTCAATATGAATGTCAACGAAGTGATCGCGAACCGGTCCTCGCAGCTTGTCGGCGCCCCGCTCGGCAGCAAGACGCCGGTGCATCCCAACGATCACGTCAATATGTCGCAATCGTCGAACGACAATTTTCCTTCGGCGATGTATATCGCCGCGGCGCTTGGCGTGACACGGCGCCTCATGCCTGCGGTCAAAGCGCTGCATGATGCGATTGCGGCCAAAGCCGAAGCCTGGGACGGCATTATCAAGATCGGTCGCACCCATATGCAAGACGCCACCCCGCTGACGCTCGGCCAGGAATGGTCCGGCTATGTCGGCATGCTTGCCGACGATCTCGGCCGCCTCGAAAGTGCGCTCCAAGGCGTCTATCACTTGGCACTCGGCGGCACGGGGGTCGGCACCGGTATCAATGCCGAGCCGGGTTTTGCCGAAGCAGCCACCGCCGAAATCGCCAAGTTGACCGGGCTGCCGTTCGTCAGCGCCGCCAACAAATTCGCGGTGCAGGGCGCGCATGATGCGCTGGTGCAGCTCTCTGGCACGCTGCGTACGCTTGCTGTGTCGCTCTACAAGATCGCCAATGATATCCGATTGATGTCCTGCGGCCCGCGCGCCGGTTTTGCCGAGTTGGTTCTTCCCGAAAATGAGCCAGGCTCATCGATCATGCCCGGCAAAGTCAATCCGACCCAATGCGAGGCGCTGACCATGATCGCGGTGCAGGTCATGGGCAATGACGTCGCCGTCGGTTTTGGCGGCGCCAGCGGCTATCTCGAAATGAACGTCTATAAGCCGCTGATGATCTATAACATCATGCATTCGCTCACGATCATGAGCGACGGCTGCACCAATTTTCGTAAATTCCTCGTTGAAGGTACCGAGCCGAATCTGAAAAAAATCAAGGAAGATGTCGAGCGCTCGCTGATGCTGGTGACGGCGCTGGCGCCGGTGATCGGCTATGACAAGGCGTCCAAGATCGCGCACTACGCCATGGAACACGATCTGACGCTAAGGGAGGCGGCGCTAAAGCTCGGCTTTGTCACCGAAGCCGAGTTCGATCGCATTGTCGACCCGGCGAAGATGGTGCGCCCCTATGTTGCCACCTGACGGGACCGACCGGGCGATGGGGCCGTTCAAATACGAAAAGCTTTCCGCCTGGGATGTCGCTTATGCCGTGGACATGGCGCTCGCCTGTCTGATCACCTATTGGATCATGGTGACGATTCATTCCCGGTTCGGGCTCGGCACGTCGTCCCAAGTCGTCGGCACCTTGTGGGCGGTTGTTTCCACCATTTATGTGTTTCGCGACACCCGCGCCAAGTCGCTATCGGCGAGCGTCGGACGCATTATCGCCACGGTGGTCAGCTTCGCGCTGTGCTTTGCCTACCTCTTGCTGTTTCCATTCACGCCGGTCGGACTTCTCGCCGTCTTGGCCGGCGGCACGCTGATCATGATGGTGCTTGGCCGCCGTGACGAGATCGGTCTTGCCGGGGTCACCACGGCCGTCGTCATGCTGGTCGCGGCCATCGATGCGCAGCACGCGTGGCATCAGCCGCTGTTGCGACTCATGGACACGCTGATCGGGATTGCTGTCGGCGTGGCATGCAAATGGGTCGCCTCATTTGTATTTTTCAAGCTGATCGGCGAAGACGTACGCTGATCCATCACGCATAAATGGATCTTTCGTAACCGGAGATTTTTAAATGCCAGCCTATTGGGTCGCCCGTTCCAAGATCAACGATCCGATCGAATATAAGAAATATACGGATCTCGTTCCGGGCATCATCGCCAAATATGGCGGCAAGGTTCTGGCGCGCGGCGGCAAATTCCAGATCATGGAAGGCCCGGACAAGTTTCACCGCTTTGTCGTGATCGAATTCCCGACCTTCGAGCAGGGCGTCGCCTGTTTCACCTCGAAGGAATATGACGCTGCGGCCGCCTTCCGCAGAAGCGGCGCCGGCGAAGTCGAGACGATCATGGTCGATGCCGGCGACGCGACGAAGTGAGAAGGCGTTTCTCGGGCGCAGCGCAACACCATAGCGCGCAAACCTGATTTTGGTGATGCGCTGCGGCCTCGGCCGTTGCGGATCCGGGAAACGCTACAAGAACTCACCCCGCCTTGATATTCGCAAACTTGATGACTTTCGCCCATTTGGTGGTCTCGTTGGCGATGAGATGGCCGAATTCATCAGGCGACATCGGCATCGGCACGCCGCCAAGATCGGCGAGGCGGGTTTGCATCTTGCTGTCGGCAAGCGCAGCTTTGATTTCGCTTGCGACACGGTTGAGAGCTTCCGGCGGCGTGCCCTTGGGCCCGCCGATGCCCTGCCAGGCAAAGGCCTCGTAGCCCGGCACGAATTGCGACACCGGCGGCAAGTTGGGCAGCACGGCGAGCTTGTCGGTGCTCGACACCGCGAGCGCCTTGAGCCGTCCAGCGCGAATGTGATCGATGGAGAGAATGACTTGATCGAACATCACCTGCACTTGCCCTTCGAGCAAATCGGTGATGGCGGGCGCGTCGCCGCGATAAGGCACATGCAGCATGTTGACGCCGGTCATCATCTTGAACAGTTCGCCGGCAAGATGCGGCGTCGAGCCGATGCCGCCCGAGGCCATGTTGAGCTCGCCTGGATGCGCCTTGGCATAGGCGATGAGATCGGGAACGGAATTGACCGGCAGCGAGGGATGCACGACCAGCACCTGCGGATTGCGGTCGATACCGCCGATCGGCGCGATATCGCGCACCATGTCGAAATCCGGCGCCGGATTGAGCATGGCATTGATGACATTCGGATTGGCGATGAACATCAGCGTGTAGCCGTCCGGCGCCGAACGGGCGACGTATTCGGCGGCAATGCTGTTACCGGCCGCGCCGCGGTTCTCGACGACGATCGGCTGGCCGAGCCGCTCCTGCACCATAGCGCCGGTGAGGCGCGCGAGGATGTCGGCGGTGCCGCCCGGCGGAAACCCGACGATGAGATGCACGGGCCGTGACGGATAAGTGTCGGCACGGGCGCTGCGGATGGCGGTGGGCAGCGCCAGCGCGCTGGCAGCCGCATTCAGGAATTGACGGCGATGGAGTTTTTTCATGGCGGCGAAAATATAGACCCTGCCTTCACTGCGCGGAAGCGTCTTGTTGTTAGAACCTGCCCCGAAAAAGCATGGGGCGCTGAATGAAAAGCGGCATGCTCAACGAACAATTTACGCCGCGGCCATTATGCCGCAGCCACTGGCGCCCCCAAACCGTCAGGCAGCGGCTTTCGGCTCGCCGCCGCCCGGCGGCGGAACCGGGACGCCGTCGGCCGAATATTCGTTGAGCTTATTTCGCAACGTGCGGATGGATATGCCGAGCACATTCGCTGCATGCGTGCGGTTGCCGAGGCAGTGTTTCAGCGTCTCCAGGATCAGATCACGTTCGACCTCGGCGACGGTGCGGCCGACCAATCCGCGCGTCACCTGTTCGGCGGCGAGCGCCGCATGCGCCACCGCGGGCGCGGTCTTTTGCTGGTCGAGCCGGACGCCGTCGGGTGTGAGAATCGCTTCCGGCCCGATTTCCTCGCCGGTCGCCATCAATACGGCGCGGTGCATGGTATTTTCCAGTTCCCGCACATTGCCCGGCCAATAATTCAAGGTCAGCGTGCGCCTTGCGTCCTGCGAGAGGAACCGTGCCGTCACGCCGTTCGCGGCGGCATATTTCTTGACGAAATATTCGGCAAGCTCGAGCACATCGGCGGGCCGTTCGCGCAGCGACGGGATTTTCAGGTTCACCACGTTAAGCCGGAACAAGAGGTCTTCGCGGAAGGTGCCCTCGCGCACGGCTTCGGCGAGGTTGCGGTTCGACGTGGCGATGATCCGAATATCGATCGGCACCGGGCGCGTGCCGCCGACGCGGTCGATGACGCGTTCCTGGATGGCGCGCAGGAGCTTGGCTTGCAGCCGCACCTCGATCTCGGAAATCTCGTCGAGCAGCAGGGTGCCGCCATTGGCTTCTTCGAACTTGCCGATGCGGCGAGCGACCGCGCCGGTGAACGAGCCTTTTTCGTGGCCGAACAATTCGGATTCCAGGAGCGTCTCCGGAATGGCGGCGCAGTTCACGCAGATCAGCGGCTTCTTGGCACGACCGGACCGGGTATGGACATAGCGCGCCAGCACTTCCTTGCCGGTGCCGGATTCGCCGGTGATCAACACGGAGGCTTCGCTTGCCGCCACCTGCTGGGCGAGCTTGACCACGCGCGCCATGGCGTCGTCGCGGTAGATCAAGTCGCGGCTGTCGTCGGCGACTGCGGCGAGCACGGCGGCGATCAGTTCGGCATCGGGCGGCAGCGGGATGTATTCCTTGGCGCCGGCATGGATCGCCGCCACCGCGGCGCGGGCGTCGGTCGCGGTACCGCAGGCGACGATCGGGGCGTGGATGCGCTCGGCCTCCAGCGAAGCGACCAGGTCGCGGATATTGATCGCCACGTCGACCATCAGGAGATCGGCCCCGCGCCCGGAGCGCAACACCGCGAGCGCCTGAGCGTTGTCCGCCGCCTGGGTGACGAGCGCGCCCTTATCCATCGCGATCTTGGTTGCGGTGGTGAGCTGGCCATTGAGTGAGCCGATGATCAGAAGGCGCATCGTCGTAATCCTTGTTCGCTGAGATGGGGCGGCTTGTCAGCCGGCATTACCGGTCCAATTTGATGATTTCCGTCATGGTGACGCCGAGCTTTTCCTCCACCAGCACGACTTCGCCGCGCGCCACCAGGCGGTTATTGACATAAATGTCGATCGCTTCGCCCACCTTGCGGTCGAGCTCGAGCACAGTGCCGGGCCCGAGCTTGAGCAGGTCGCCGATATCCATCCTTGCCCGGCCGAGCACGGCCGATACCTGCACCGGCACATCGAACACCGCTTCGAGATCGGAGGCGATGTGGCTGACCGGGCCATCGGCGGCCGCCACGGGCGGCGAATCGATTTGCGCTCCGCCATCCTCGAGATTTGGCAGCGGGACTTTGCTGTCGTCCTCACTCATTTAGAGCCTCCTGAACTCGTCATCGCTGGGCATCAGCAATTCGTGCCCCCGCGGAAGGGGCAGTTCGGGTTGATCGGGAACGCTGGGCGGCGCCACATGCTGCTCGGGCGGTTCGTGCTGCTCGCGCGTCTCCTGCGCTTCGGCCGTGACGACGGGCGCCGGCCGCGATTGCAGCGGGCTGCGGCGCATCTCCGGCGCCGGGCCGGCGGCGCTGCGGCGGGCGCCGACATAGCCGGCCACCGCCTCGGTGATCGCGGCGTCGGCTCCGGCATTGTCGCGATTGATGCCGCCGTCGGCCCATTCGATGCGGCAATCGCCCGCGGCGATGTCGGGCTCGGCCAGCACCACGAGCCGGCCTTCGAAGCTGCAGCCGCGAGCGATGTCCTCAAGCTTCTCCTTGGCGGTGGCATAGACCGCGTCGTTGACCCGCACGACGATGTGCGGCGCGGTGATCAGCTGGCGGAAGCAATCGCTCGCCAGGGCCGAAATCTCGGCGAACGGCTCGCGGGCGATCAAGGTGGGCGCGAGCTTGCGTGCAACCGCGACCGCGACTTCGACCGCCTCGCATTCGAGCCGGGCCTCGATGGCCTGCAGCGCCGCGCTCGCCGCGGCAATGCTTTTGGCGATGGTTTCGAGCGTTGCCGCGATCCGCCGGTTGATCTCGACCTGCGCGTCGTTGTGGCCCTGCGCGTGACCGCGCTTGTGACCTGCAGTCTCGGCTTCGGCGAGCTTCGCCGCGTGCTCGGCAACGGTGATCATCGGCTCGGTCGGCTTGCGCGGCCCGTCGCCGAAGTCGTTGTCGAACATGAATTTGCTCGGTGCCGTCATCCGCATCGCCTCAATAGATCAGCTCTTCTTCGCCGCGGGACTTGGAGATGACAATCTCGCCTTTGGCCGCCAGATCCTTGGCCAGGTTGACCAGAAGTCCCTGCGCCTCGTCGACATCGCGCAGGCGTACCGGGCCCATGGCCTGCATGTCGTCGAGCAGCATCTTGGCGGCGCGCGACGACATGTTCTTGAGGAAGAACTGCCGAACCGGCTCGGCGGCGCCCTTGAGGGCGATACCGAGCTTGTCCTTCTCGACGTGACGCATCAGCGTCTGCGCCGAGCCGGTATCGAGCTTGGTCAGGTCATCGAAGGTGAACATCAGCGTCTTGATACGCTCGGCGCTTTCGCGGCTGTCCTCTTCGAGCGCGGTCAGGAAGCGCGTTTCGGTCTGGCGGTCGAAATTGTTGAAGATTTCGGCCATCACCTCGTGCGCGTCGCGGCGGCGGGTCTGCGACAGGTTCGACATGAACTCGATGCGCAACGTGCTCTCGACCCGCTCGAGAACCTCCTTCTGCACCGACTCCATGCGCAGCATGCGGTTGACCACGTCGAGTGCCAGGTCTTCCGGCAGGATCGACAGCACCCGCGCGGAATGCTCCGGCGTGATCTTCCCGAGGACGACGGCGATGGTCTGCGGATATTCGTTCTTGAGGTAGTTGGCGAGAACCTCCTCCTGCACGTTGGAGAGCTTCTCCCACATGTTGCGGCCGGCGGGGCCGCGGATTTCTTCCATGATGTTGCCCACCCGCTCGGGGGGCAGATATTGCTGCAGCAGCCGCTCGGTCGCCTCGTAGTTGCCCATGATGGCGCCCGAGGCCGACATGCGCGACACAAATTCGAGCAGGAGATTTTCAACGAGTCCGGCTTCGATCGTGCCGATGGTCGACATCACGACGGAAATCTGGCGCAGTTCCTCGTCGTCGAGCATGGCCCAGATGCGGGATCCGTGCTGCTCGCCCAGCGCCAGCATCAAGATCGCGGCGCGCTCCGGCCCGGACAGCTGCCGCTTCTCGACGCCTTCGGGAAGATTGCTGGCAAGCTGCGCGAGAACGCCGGCGAGCTCTTGCTGGGCGGCCTCGTTGGGCGCTTTGGCCGGGGCGTTCGGGGTGTTGGTGGCGGCGTCGGGCATTGCTGTATTGGCTATGGCTGCGATCAGGCCGGCGGCATTTCATGCAGCCAGTGACGGATGATGGCGACGGCTTCTTCGGGGTTCTTGTCGGCAAGCTCGCCGACCTTTTTCACCGATTGGGCATGGACCTCACCCTGGATCTGGGCGATGTCGATCATCTTGGCGGCGAAGCTCGGTTCTCCTGCCCTGGTCGGGTCGAGGTCGGACGCCGCGAGCGCGCCCACTGTTCCGGGAATGAGCTCCATCCCCGGCGCCGGCTTCGGCTCTTCAGGCGTCACGATGCGGCGTACCAGGGGCCGCACCACGAACAGCAGGACGACGAGACTGAGAATGCCCATGACCACCATCTCGATGGCGCGCATGATGTCGTCCTTGGTGAAGTGCATGGCCGCAAGCCAGCCGGTCGGCTCAGGAATGATGAGGGACGGCGTGTCGGCAAAGCGCAGGTTGACGACGTTGACCTGATCGCCGCGCTTCGCGTCGAAGCCGATGGCGGAACGCACCAGCGTTGCGATCTGGTCGAGCTCTTCCTTGCTGCGTGGCTGATAGGTGACGTCGCCCTTGTCGTTCTTGCCATAGGTGCCGTCGACCAAGACCGCGACCGACAGGCGGTTAACGCGGCCGCCTTCGATCACTTCGGTCTTGGTGGTTTTGGAGATTTCATAATTGATAATTTCCTCGGTCTTATGGCTCTGGTCGCGAGGCCCGGTCTCGGCGGCAGGCTGCTGCTGTCCGCGCTGATTGGCGCCCGGCAGTTCGTTGCCGACGGTGACCTGCTGATTGCCGTCGCTCGACGATGTCGTTTCTTCGCGGTTTTGGCTCGAGCGAATGACGCGGCCGTCGGGATCGTATTTGTCCGAGGTCTGGGTGATGCGGTTGAAATCGAAATCGGCATTAACCTGCACCCGCGAATGGCCGGGGCCGACCACCGAGGACACGATGGCTTCGACCTGCTGGCGCAGATGCTTTTCGTAAGCCTGCTGCCGTTCGTCGGCGCTGACATCGTTTCCGCTCTGGCTGTCGCCGGCGCCGTCGGCGAGAAGCTGGCCCTGTTCGTCGACGATCGAGATGCGCTGCGGACTCAGACCGTTGACGGCAGTGGCGACGAGGTGTCGGATGGCGCGCACCTGTGACGGCTCGAGCGAGCCGCGGAGCTTAAGCACGATCGAGGCGGACGGATCGACCTTGTCGCGCGAAAACAGCGGCCGTTCCGGCATCACCAGATGCACGCGTGCCGCTTCGACACGGTCCAGCCCTTGGATGGTGCGCGCCAATTCGCCTTCGAGCGCGCGCAGGCTGTTGATATTCTGCACAAAGCTCGTCGTACCGAGCGCGTCGGTCTTGTCGAAAATCTCGTAGCCGACGCCGCCGCCCTTGGGCAGGCCGTTCTCGGCGAGCGTCATGCGCAGCCGCGCCACCTTGTCAGCCGGCACCATGATGATATTGCCGTCGTTGCGCAGCTGATAGGTGACGCCCTCGCGGTCCAGCTCCTTGGCGATGACGGCGGAGTCTTCAAGCGAAAGATCCGTGAATAGCGGCGTCATTTCCGGGGTCGTCACCCGCATGATGACGAAGGCGAAAAAGCCGATGAGGGCGACCGTGACCGCGGCCATCGCAGCGATGCGCGGACCGCCGAGTGTCTTGGCAAACTCGATTAGACCTTGCACCGAGCCTTCCCCCGCGGAGCGAAGCGACGCTTGCGCGTTTCACTCGGCAAGATTTGCCCGGTTGATGGTTAGCGCCCGGTTAATAAAATGGAACCGGACGCACAAATCCGGCGCCGCCGGTAAAACCGGCCGCCGAAACCGCCAGACCAATTAAGCGAACGTTACTGGCGGTATTGCTGAATACGGGTCGTGCGCAGGCCGGCAAGGCCATGCTGGTCGATCGAATATTGCCAGGAGAGGAATTCCTCGACCGTCAGCGTATAGCGGCTGCACGCTTCTTCGAGCGACAGCAAACCACCGCGAACCGCGGCAACCACTTCCGCCTTGCGGCGGATGACCCAACGCTTCGTCCCTGGGGCCGGTAGATCGGCAATCGTCAGGGGAGAACCGTCCGGCCCGATCACGTATTTGACCCTCGGGCGATGGGGTTCGGTCATAGCAACTCTCACCAACTCGACTACTCCACAGAGGCCGACCATACGCATGCCCACTTAAGATTTGCCTAAGCGAAGCATGCAATTGGCCGTAATCGTCCAAGCGGACGGCTGGGAACAGCGGCGAGTGGTGTTCCTTTGGCGGTGCGAGCGCATATCGCGGTCAGCGGAACCCAGATCCGCTTGCCAATTGTTGAGCGCGAGTTGCCTCCTAGAGGAACGATGTCAGGGTGTTCAGTGCCGAGTTGAGACTATTCAGCGAGGTACTGAGTCCGCCGAGTGTGGAGTTGGTGACCGACTGGATGGAACTCATCGGATAGTCGGTTCCGCCGACAACGAGCTGCGGCGGGCTCTTGCTGAGATCGACGCCGCTCACCGTGCCCGATACTTGGGGAGTGACCGTGACACTCTGGCCGGTGGCGCTGGTTCCGGTCACTGCGATCGTGTAATTGCCGGCCGGCCAGCTCTGGCCGGTATTGCCGGTTCCGTTCCAGGTATAGGTGTTGCTACCGGCATTGAGCGAGGTCGTGCCGGTATAGACGACGCTGCCGCTCGAATTGGTGATCGTCACATTGCCGGTCGCCGGCCCTGCCGAATTCAGGGTCCAGGTCGCGGGCGCGCTCGACGTCAGCGCCGCACTGGTGCCGTTGAGCGTCACCGTGGCGCCGACCATCTGCAGCGCCGAAGCCGCCTCACTGCTCTGCTGCAGCGAGATCAGCGTCTGCATATTGCTGTTCATGTCCACTTGCTGCTGGACGCCTGCGAATTCGACCAATTGCTGGGTGAACTGATTGGTGTCGAGCGGGTCGAGCGGGTCCTGGTTCTGCAGCTGTGTGGTCAGCAGCGTCAGGAACGAATTGAAGTTGCCGGCGAGCTGGTCGAGGGCGGAATTGCTCGTGCTTGTCGAATTCGAACTGCTCGTATTCGAGGTATTGGTCGTATTCGCCGCATTGTTCGTGTTGTTTGTGACACCGGTGGTCATGATCCGTCCTCACACCAAGTCTGTTGGCGCCTTCAGGCGCCGTTACACGCGAATATCGAGCCCGCTGCGCAAGTTCAGGCGCGAATAGATTTGTGTCGTATCGACGGCCGACAGGCTCGAATCGGGTACGACGACCTGCTGCGTATTCGCTTGCGCGCCGTTGCCGTTTTGCCCGAAGTTTTGGTTCTGCTGCTGCTGGCCAGCGAAGGACTGATCGCGCAGCGAGAATTGCATGCCGCTATCGGACGTCTTCAACCCCGCCTGTTCGAGCGCCTGCTGCAGCTGTGGCTGCTGGTTCTGCAGCAGATTGAGCGTGTCCTGACGGTCGGCAGTGATGTGCGAGGTCACCTGGCCGTTGCCGTCGACGCTGAGCTGCACTTCGATGCGGCCGAGCTCTGGCGGATCGAGCCGGATGTCGAATTGGCTGGAGCCGGCCTGCGCGCGCGAGGCGATGGCGACGGGAAGGCCGGCAAGCGATACGGTCGGCGTAGTCGCGGCGTTTGCCGCCGGCGCTACGGTCTGGCTTGTCGCAGCGACATTGGCCGCGACAACGCCAAAAGTCGGAACATTGCCTGTGACGGCTTTTGCCGCGGCACCGGCGGCTTGCGACGCCGATCCTGCACTGTCGGTCGATCCCGTCGTGCTTGCGCCCCCGCCGTGCGTGGTTATCGCCGTCGTGCCCGCCTGACCGCTTGTATCGGCTTGTGTCGCATTGCCATCCGTCTGGTTCAGCATTTGCTGAAGATTGGCCGGGGCTTGCGCGCCGGCGTCGGATGCGGTGGGCGATCGCGCGCTCGAGGGGTTGCTTGCGGCATTTGCGGCGTTGTTGGCGGCCGTCGCATCGGCGGCGGTGGTGCCGGTCGTCGCAGTGCCGTCGGCACTTTGCGGCGCATCGGAATCGTGACTGCCGGTCCGCGCCGCCGCGGTGAGCGCGCGCGCTTTGGCTTGCGCGCCGATCGCAATATTGGCGGAGGCGTTCGCGGTCGCACCCGGCGTGGAGTCGATGGCGCTATTGGCGACAATGATGGTTGCGACCGGCGTCGGCGCATTGGCTGCTGTACCGGATGATGAATTGGCGGCAGTTGCGGCCGTGTCGGCCGCATCACCGTTGCCTTGGTCGCTGTTGGATTCCTTTGATTTTTTCGTCGATCCCGGCGTTGCGGTTGAATCGGCGGTTTGAGCATCGGCCGCCACGACCACGGTGGCTGCGGCAGCTGCAGCCGCATCGGCGTTCGCCTGGGGCGCGCCATTCTGCGCCGCCTGATTATTGGCTGGAGCGTTTGGATCGGCGGCATTGGGATCTGCCGGATTCGGAGTCGAATTGGCGGTCCCTGTGGTCGTCGCCGGTGGCGAAGCGGACTTTGCTTTACCGCTGTTGCCTTTCGACGCCGTGGATGAATGCGTGTTGCCGTTCGCTGATGTATTGCCGGATGATGGCGCGCCCTGCTGCTGGGCGCTCTTACCATTCTGTGTGCTGGCGCCGGACGCGGTCGTGCCGTTGGCATTCGCTGACGTCGGCTGCGGGACGGCGGCTGAACTTGCTGTGGCAGTGGAAGCGGCATCTCCAGTGCTCTCGACCTGGTTGGCGGTGCCGGCCGAACCGGTCGTTGCCGCGGGTCCCTGTTGCGGGCCGGGCGGCGGATTAGGCAGGACATTATTATTTGCGGGGCTCGTCACACCGGCGTCGAGCAGGGCCGCGAAGGGCTGGCTGTCGATATTTTGGTTTTGCGCGGCCGCCGCCGAGGAGGCTGACGCTGAGACCGCGGTGGAAGCGCTGGGCGCTATACTCGGCACGCTTGGCACTTTGGAACTCCAGAGGCGACGTCAAGACTGACTATCCGCTTGCAACCGCCAGGCCAGGACGGAGTTTCTATAAAAGATTAATTATTTCAATATCTTGGGTTGTGATCCGGGCAATCCCAGCCGGCAAGCATTACGCAGCGGTCGGCAATATTTGCCGGATATGCCGATACCTAACAGCATGAAAACGGATTCAATCCGAACCGCGGCCATGGTGAAGCGATGCATCGGTCCTTATAGTATTGGCCAACCAACGCGATATTTTCAGAGTTCCGGGCGCCCCGTCCCAAGGTGTTTCCGGACTTAGAAGGCGGCCGGATGGGCATGCTGAACACATTGGATATCGAGGGCCGTCCGGCCGACACCCGTGTGGTGGTCGCCATGTCGGGCGGCGTCGATTCGTCGGTGACTGCGGCGCTGCTTGCCGAGGCCGGCTATGACGTGGTCGGCATCACGCTTCAGCTCTACGACCACGGTGCGGCGACCCACCGCAAAGGTGCGTGCTGCGCCGGTCGCGACATTCACGATGCCCGCGCCGTCGCAGCGCGGATCGGCATTCCCCATTACGTGCTCGACTACGAGGACCGCTTCAAGGAGGCGGTGATCGAGCGCTTTGCACAAAGCTACGTCGCCGGCGAGACGCCGGTGCCCTGCGTCGAGTGCAACCAATCGATCAAGTTTCGCGATCTGCTCGATACGGCGCGCGAGCTCGGCGCCAAGGTTCTGGCGACCGGACATTACATCGCCTCGCGCGCGCTGCCGGGCGGCGGCCGTGCGCTTTATCGCGCGCGTGAGGCCGAGCGCGATCAGAGCTATTTTCTGTTCGCCACCACGCCGGCCCAGCTTGATCTGTTGCGCTTTCCGCTCGGCGATCGCACCAAGGCGGAAACGCGCGAATTGGCGCGTCGCTATGGCCTTGCCGTCGCCGACAAGCACGACAGCCAGGACATTTGTTTCGTGCCGACCGGACATTATGCGCAAGTCATCGAACGGCTGCGTCCCGGCGCCTCCGGCCCCGGCGACATCGTCGATCTCGACGGGCACGTGCTCGGCCGGCACGACGGCATCATACATTTCACCGTCGGCCAGCGCCGCGGGCTCGGCATCGCCACCGGCGCGCCGCTTTATGTCGTGCGGCTTGACGCTAATTCGCGCCGTGTCGTGGTCGGTCCGCGGGAAGCACTGCGCACCCGCCGCATCCGCCTGCGCGACATCAATTGGCTCGGCGACGGCACGATCGACGACGCGATCGCGCGGCACCCCGAAGTCTTCGTCAAGGTGCGCTCGACGCGGGCGCCGCAGCCGGCTTGGCTGCACGCAACGTCCGGCGGCATCGAAGTCGAACTTACCGGCGGTGAGGATGGTGTTTCTCCCGGCCAGGCTTGTGTCTTCTACGATACGGCCGAAGGTCAGGCGCGTGTGCTCGGTGGCGGCTTCATCGCCAGCACCCTCTCGGCCGCGGTGAGCCAGGCCAAGCCGGATGCGGAATTAGTGGCGGCAACGTCCACACGTTGAAGTCCAGTTGCGTCGAACGGGTTATGACGGGGACGGCTTTGGGGGTGGATCTCGATAGGCATGGTGTCGCCAAAGCCTATGCGCGCTGGGCGCCGATTTATGACTTTGTCTTCGGCGCGGTGTTCGACCGCGGCCGCAAGGCGGCGATCGCGGCGGCCGAGCGCATCGGCGGTCGCATTCTTGAAGTCGGCGTCGGCACCGGCCTGTCACTCCCGGATTATTGCGGGTCGAATCGCCTGATCGGGGTCGATCTGTCGGCGCCGATGCTGCGCAAGGCCAAGACGCGCATCGCCGAGCATCGGCTGACCAATGTCGATGGCCTTGCGGTTATGGACGCGCAAAATCTCGGCTTTCAGGATTGCTCATTCGACGTGGTGGTCGCGCAGTATGTCATCACCACGGTGCCGAATGCCGAAACGACGCTGAACGAATTCGCCCGTGTCACCAAGCCGGGCGGCGAGATCATCTTGGTCAATCATCTCGGCGCTGAGGATGGATTTCGCGCCGCCTACGAGAGCGCCTTTGCGCCGATCGCGCGCCAACTCGGCTGGCAGGTCGCCTTCCGCTGGGAGCGGCTTACGAGCTGGTCAGCGCGCCATGGCGGCATCGAATTGATCGAACGCCGTTCGATGCCGCCGTTCGGGCATTTCTCGCTGATCCGCTTCGGCAAGCTTGCCCGCGCGACGAACTGACCGTGCCGCCGCGGCGGCATTCGTTTAGCCGCGGCGTTCAGCCTCCCAATGCCCCGAACATGCCGAGGTCTGTGAACTGCCGGTCCAGCGCCCGTCGCCATAGTCGCCGGAGAGACGGCCGGAGCCGTGAGCGGATTGACCGCCGGCGCTGACGCCGACGCTGACATTGCCACGCGCGTCGACATGGCCCGACACACTGAAAGACGGGTCGTCGTAGAACACCCGACCGTCGGCAATGCGCAGCGCATAGCGGTAAGCGCGGTCGCAGGTGCCGGAATCGGTGACGATCAGCACGCTCCAGGTTCCGTCATAAGGGCTGCGGGCAAGCGCCTGCGGCATCATCCAGGGCAGAGCCGGGGACAGGGCCCAAAACGCGCCCCCGAGGGCACAGGCAGCCAAGCTCGCCGCAAAAATCCTGGATTTTCCGTAGGTCATGCCCGTCTCCCGCATAGCGATTCGATGGATTGCCCGGCGCAATTTAAGCCCTTTATGTAACTTTCGCCTGACCCGGCCCCTGGTTTGCCTTGGCTCTTGGAAAGACTCTTGGAAAGACAGGGAAACTACCCTAAATCTTGCCCGGCCGGCGCCGGATTCAAGGCCCCATCCTTTGCAGGTCATGGGGTTTCGTCCCCCGGTCCCATCTGCCGGTTCAATCTGCGATGGCGGAGTAGCTCAGTTGGTTAGAGCAGCGGAATCATAATCCGCGTGTCGGCGGTTCGAATCCGTCCTCCGCTACCAGCTTTTTGGCATCAGCGATTTCGCTCGGGTCACGCTGGGGCGCTCATAAGCGAAATTTGGTTGAGACGCTTGCACGAATTCTTTCGCGCGTCCTTGCGCAAGACGGCGCTTGCGAGGCGAGTCTTGTTGGCGCACGGCCTGCATGTGTGAATCGGCATGCAAAGGGGCGCCTACCTCCAACGCCGTTTGACATCTGAGCCACCCGTACACTTGGCACACTCTTCGTCACTCAACCAATTCTATCCGGGAGAAGGTGATTGGACGTGTTCGCCCGACGCTCAATAGAGTCAGAATCCACCGCCGCCGGCGAATGGCTCCGCCATATCGAACACGAACAAGTTGCCAGGATACGGAAGGATGCGGAAGCGATAACGGTAACATCATCAATGCTTGGATGACGCTTTTGCCCCGAAATTAGTACCTGCCCAACTGCGGCAGCTGTACATTTCCCGGCGAAGGTCGCAAGCAGTGTACTACCAAAGGTGATGATGAAGCTCACGCGTCGCCCGCTGATAAATTGCGGGTTCTCGATCGTAGAATAGAACCAGCGCGCGCTGGCGGCCGATCAGCGATCGCGGCCATCATTTTCCTCGGCCTGCCGGTGCGCCATTACTATCCCAAGATGGTGTGCAAACGCATCCGCGGCCACTGGCAGTATCGACGCCTTGCGAGCATAGAGCCCAAGTTCACTGTAAATGGCCTTGTCGCGGTGCATAAGAGGGATATGACGAAGCAGGCCAGACTTCAGTTCTGCGGCCAGCGATACCCGCGTGAGAAAAGCCACGCCAACATCCGCGAGCGCAAGTTGCTTCATCAATTCAATCGATCCTGATTCGACATAAGGCCGATCGCTGCCCGCAGCCTCCGACAGCAGGGGTGCAAGCTGGGTGCGCAGAGCGAAATTTCCCGCAGGAACGATGAGATGTGCATTTGCAAGTTGGTAAATAGACAGTGCCGTCGCATTGGCGAGAGGAGAACGCGCGGAGACGACTGCGCCAATTAAAAAACTGGAGACAGCGATCTGCCGTAGACCAGGACGTCGCTCGACATGAAAGCCTAAGCCAAGATGCGCATCGCCACCGAGAACGGCTTCGGGAATCTCCTCAGTACGCAATATCGATACGCGTGTGGTGATGCGCGGATGTTTAGCGCGCATTAGGGCAAGAGCGTCGGGAATGAGATCGTTGCAAAGGCCTTCAATCGTTGCGATTTCGACATGGCCGGCCTGAATGCCCTTTAGAGCATCGAGATCGGATCGCATCCGTTCTGTATCGGATAAAACGGCGTTCACGTGGCGGGCGAAAGCTTCGCCGGCCGCAGTAAGTTTAAGTCCTAACGGCGTTCGTTCGAACAACGGGGTGCCGAGACCAGCCTCAAGATTGAGAATTTGACGATTGACTGCTGACGAAGCGACATTGAGTATCCCAGCCGCACTGCGGATGGAGCGTGAGCGACGCACGGCGTCGAAATAATGAATCGCCGCGGCGTGAATCCGGTAATTCGACATCAGCGATTGGACTCAGGCGTTGATGCCAAAACGGCATCGCCTCGCTTCAATTTTTCTTCCAGCCCATCGAAGCTTAGCGGTTGCATCGTCCATCCTGGGTGTCGATAGTCAATGTGGCCGTTTGGACCGAACGTGACAAGCGGGTAACATACCCAGTTCCTGGTTTGTGAATGCTGAGAAAGACTCGGATTGCGATCATTGGGGCAGGCCTCGGCGGCATGACCGCGGCAGCCTTCCTACAACGAGAAGGATTTGATGTAAGTATTTATGAGCAGGCGTCAGCGTTCTCGCGCGTAGGCGCGGGCATCATCCTTAGCCCTAATGTCGCAAAAGTGTTGGCGGCGCTCGATCTCGAAGACATGCTTGTTGCTGCCGGCATCAAGGCCGACTGCTACATCAGTCGTGCGTGGGATACTGGCGAAGTTCTCTATCGCATCGATTTCGACGCTGCGGCCGAAGAGCGGTTTGGGGGGGCTTATCTAAACGTTCATCGCGGCGATCTGCATGGGATTCTCGACCGCAGTCTACGCCCGAAGACGGTTAAGTTCGATCACAAGCTTCTTTTCATTGAAGAAGGGAAAGATGCACTGCGTCTCGGCTTCGAAAATGGTGCGCACGTTGAAGTGGATATCGTCATAGGCGCGGATGGTCTTAATTCGAAAGTGCGCGAAAGTCTCTTTGGGGCGGAGCCGCTCCGCTTCTTCAAGGCAGCGGCCCTACGAACAATCTTTCCGACTTCCGCTCTCAACGGATTTGCCATTCCCGACTGCACGAAATGGTGGGGACCCGATCGGCATGCTTTGCCGTATTTTCTGACGTCCCGCCGCGATGAGATCTATATCATAGGGATCATTCCATGGAGCCGTTGGGACGATGACGTGTCATTTCTTCCCAGCTCACCGGCTTTCTTTCGGGAATCGTTCGCGGATTTCCATGACGATTTCCAAAAGGTCATTCAGGCACCCACAGATGTAACGCTTTGGCCAATCTTCGACAGGCCGCGGAACGATACCTGGACCAAGGGACATATCGCGCTACTGGGCGATGCCTGTCATCCAGTCCCGCCTTATATGGGGGCGGGCGGCGCCATGGCGATTGAGGACGCTGTCGTTCTAAGTCGTTGCCTCGCATCCTATGATGCCGTCGACGAAGCATTCGACGTTTATCAGCGCGTTCGCGTCGACCGAGTTGGGCATGTCCAGCGCATTTCCTGGGAGAATAGTTGGATGCGGGGGCCGACGGAGACGGATTGGCTTTATTGCTACAACCCCTGCACCGCGCCGCTGGTTGCTCCAGAGGGGCCTAGATCCACGCATGTCTAAACTGTCTAAACAGGACACGGCTCAATTGCCCCGCGATCTCTACGGGTACGGCGAGCATCCGCCGGACCCCAAATGGCCCGGCGGAGCGGTTATCGCAGTCAATTTCAATCTTAACGTCGAAGGCGGCGGAGAGGCTACGCTTTATAATGGCGATTCCGTCTCCGAAGGCATGCTCAACGATATCGGCGTGCCGGAGTTCTCAGGCAGACGTGTGCCACTGGTGGAATCCGTCTTCGAATTCGGCAGTCGTCGCGGATCCTGGCGAGTCCTTGAGATTATGCGTGAATTTGGTGTGCCGATGAGCGTACTGGGCGTCGCGCGCGCTCTCGAGCAAAATCCCGTCCTAGCTCGCGCGTTTGTTGACCAGGGGCATGAAATCGTCAGCCATGGCTATCGCTGGATCGACTACGGCGCCGTGGATCCGGATACCGAACGAAGCCATATCCAGAAGGCGATCGACGTTATCACGCAGCTTTGTGGCTCGCGGCCCCGAGGTTGGATGACGGGTCGGCCCGGCCCTCATACCCGCTCGCTCATTGCCGAAGCGGGCTTTGAATACGATCGGGATGCGCTCAACGACGAGCTGCCGTATTGGCTCGACGTTAATGGAAAGTCCCACCTCGTCATTCCTTATTCCTACGAGACAAATGACAACCGTTTCAACGAAAATACCGGCTTTTCGACCGCCAATGACTTCTTCTGTTACATGCGCGACGCTTTTGACGTGTTGTGCCGTGAGGGTGAGAGGGGTTCACCCAAGATTCTTTCAATCGGACTGCACGATCGGCTGATTGGTCGACCCGCTCGCAGCGCTGGATTATCCCGCTTGCTGGAGCACATGAAACGCCGCTCGGGCGTCTGGTTCTGCCGCGGCATCGACATCGCCCAGCACTGGAAAGTGCATTTCCCGCCGACACGTCGATGAGCCGGAAGCGGCTGCGTCTATCCGCGCTGCGCCGTTCCGCAGACGACTGCCGCTCGACATGTAGACCTGTCTGATCGCGGTGCCGAGCCAGCGCGGCCCCAAGTCAGCGTTAAGTCAGCGTTAAGTCAGCGTCAGGTCGGCATTAGGTCAGCCGCCGCGCAGGCAGCGCGGTCGTGCTGTCAAGATCAGCGCTGAACCTTCAGGTTCTCCGCCGAGGTCCGTCCGCGATTGGCGACCTCCTCGTATTCGACGGTCTGCCCTTCATTGAGTCCATTCAATCCGGCGCGCTGCACCGCCGAGATGTGAACGAAGATGTCCTTGCCGCCGGCTTGCGGCTGGATGAATCCATAGCCCTTTTGGGTATTGAACCACTTCACGGTACCTTGAGGCATTCTTTGCTCCACTGGACCTGACGGCGGATCCCCGCGCCTCATGCCGTCTCCCAGCGAAAGATCGCGTGATCTTGCTGATAGAGATTTTCGGATGACGGAAACATCGGAAAAGTCGCCCACGTGCTTGCGACGATTAGTTTATCGCGGGAAGACCACAATGTCCTGTCCGAATTGGCGCCGGAGCAAAACGCATCGAACACGCGTTCGTGATGTCGTGAATAGTTCCTTGCCGCGTTCGCGCGGACTCAACCGTCAATTCGCGGCAGCGGTATCTTCGTAGTTATAGTTCCAATTGCGGCTACGGCGTGCCGCGCCGCGCGTCAGAACGCGGAAAAATCGAGCACGTGGCCGCTGAAGTCGAAGACGATCCATGCATATTCGGCCTTGAACGAATCGTCAGCGACGTTGCGCAGGCGCACCTCGATGGCATGCGCGCCGGCCTGACGCACGAAGGGATGTGCGCCGATGGTGACGCTTTCCAGATAAGCTGTTCGGCTGCCGCTCAGCCGCTTGAAAGCGTCGGCCTGCATCGCGGCAAGCTTTTCTTCGTCCAGCGCGGCGAGGTCGGCAACCGAAAAACGCGGCCCCATTGAATCAAGCGAGAAGCTGATCCCGGCGCGCGATACGCCGTCCGGCGTAAAGTCGAACGTCGCGGCCTGGCCGCCGTGGACCGGATCGTCGACGGTGATGCGTCCGCGCCGGTCGTCGGCGACGATCGAGGCGATCTTTGCATTCGGGCCGAAGATCGCGTCGACCCGCGCGATGGCGCCGGCCAGTGCCTTGGGTTGGCGCCAATCGATTTTCGGGCGACGCGATTCCGGTAGCTCGACGCGGACGATGGCGCCGGTCTTGTTGGCGATGACCCGTGTCGTCTCGCCGCTCGGCTCGACGAGGTCGACGGTCCATTCGAGAGCCGGCTCGCCCGGCTGGTCGGTCGACATCGCAAGTCCGACATGCTTGATGCACGCTTGCGGGATCGCGGCTTTGGCCAGCGCATCGCTCTCGAGCCTGTCGACGATGGTCCAATCCACATCGTTGACGCTGAACGACGGCGGCGCCGGCATGCCCATCTGCGCACTGACATCGATGGTGCCAAGCTGCCGCTGCAGCCCGTTGAGGTTCCAGGTATAGCTCGCTGTCGCCGGCAGGCTGCTGCCGAGTTGGGCGAGCGACTGATCGCGGATATTGGTGCCGAACGCGACCGCCTTGTCGGTGATCGCAACTCTGGTCAAAATCGATCGCGAGCCGACACCGTCGCGAAACGCAGTCGCGGCATCGGCGGCAAGAGCCGGCTCTTTCAGGATGTTCAGCGTCCGGGCACGCTCGGTGCCGTTCAAGTCGGCGACGATAATGTCGCCTTGCGCATCGGCGACGATGTTGGCGCGTTCGCGGCCGGAATCGATGTGCAGGGTCCAGCGTACGTCGCCGCTCGATGGCTCCGGCAGAAGGAAGAGCTGGCGCTGGATTTCAAGATGCGTGACCGTCGCCGGATCCTGCAGATGCGCGCGCGCAATCGCGGTCTCGATCAGCTTGGGCGCGGCGGAGAATTGCACGGCGTCGAGATCGAACAGATTAGCCTCGAGATCGGGATTGATCAGCGTCGGGTCGACCGGCTCCGGGCCGGTGAGATGCCGCAGCGGAATCATGCCGAGATAATTCACGATGCCGTAGCGCCAGCGGTCGATGTGATGCGGATTGTGCGGATCCTGCGCCTGGATTTCGATGCCGTTCGGATCGCCTTCGATCCGCAGGACTCGCGCGTGGTTGCCGACCGCTCCGCGCAAGATCGAGATCGCCTGGCTGAACGTCGCGCTGTCATCGAGAAAGCTCGCCTGCGCGCTGCCGCTCGACGCAAGCAAAGCCGCGCCGATCAACACGTAAAGAGCCTTCATAACGACCTCAGTGACGGGTGAATTCGGCGTGATGACTCGTCGCCATAGCATGCCGCGTGGTTCAGTCCATTCACTTTTTGAGAACGAAATCGCGCAGGATTTCCGGCTTGAATGTGAGTCCATGCCCCGGCCGTTCCGGCGCCGTGATTATGCCGTTTTTGATTGGCGTCGGCTCGATCCACAGATCTTCGGACAGACCCATATCCTCAATCCAAAGACCGTTCGGGATCGAGGCCAGGAGCTGCACATTCAGTTCGGGGAAGAGATGCGGCGCCATCGTCATGCCCCAGGTGTCGGCGACGGTAGCGATCTTGCGCAATTCGGTGAAGCCGCCGCGCATGGGATCGGGCTGCAGGATCGGCAGGCGCGGATTTTCGAAGAAGGGTTTGAGATCGAAGCGGGTGAAATGGGTCTCGCCGCCGACGATGCGCAGGTCAAGCGCTTCCGCGATGCGCAAATATCCGGCGAAGTCGTCGGGCACCACCGGCTCTTCGAGCCAATAGATGTCGTAATCCTGAAACTTGCGGCCCATCAGGATCGCGACATCGGCGGTCCAGCCCATATTGACGTCGATCATAATATCTATGTCCGGCCCGACCGCCTCACGCATGCGTTTGACATTGTCGAGGTCGATCGCGAGATCGGCCGTATGCGCGACCTGCATCTTTATCGCCTTGTAGCCGCGTTCTTTGTAATGCAGGGCCTTGGCGATCATGCCGTCGCCGCCCGCGCCGCGGAAGCAGCCGGAACCGTAAGCCGGCAATTGCGCCCGGTAATGCCCCCACAGCCGGTGCAGCGGCAATTTCGCCTCTCTGCCGAGCGCATCCCATAGCGCGATGTCGAGCGCGGACATCGCCATCGTGGCGATGCCGCCGCGGCCAAAGGTGATCGTCGCACGCCACAGATCCTGCCAGATCGCCTCCACCGCGCTTGCATCCTTACCGATGACACGGGGAATGATGCATTCGTCGAGGCAGGCCGCGATCGAGCGTATCCCTGACCGGAACAGGAACAAATAGCCCATCCCGGTGACTCCACCTCTGGTCTCGACATCGAGCACCAGAATGTCGCGCGCCTCGCCCAGCGCGTGGCCTTTCAGCCACGGCGTATCCGGCCACGGCACGCGCAGCAGCGTCGTGCGGATGGTCGTAATCGTCATGTCGGTCATGGACGTCGTCTCCCGGTCGGCACTTGCACAGCTAAAATTCAGCAGCCGCAATTTCGCACGGATCGCGGCACAGGGCGAGTTTTTGCCGGACACGTTCGGGCTTGTCAGGCCCGGTGAAATCGCGCGACAACTTGTGTTGAAGCAGGGAAACGAGCCGCTTGGCCACGACGATCAATGTTTCCGCTTACAGTGATGCGCTGGTCGTGCTCGGCACGGCGGGCGTTGTGGTGCCCTTCGTCAGCCGCCTCGGCGTTTCCCCGGTGCTGGCCTATCTCGGTGCCGGTGCGCTGCTCGGCCCGTTCGGCCTGGGCTCGCTGACCCATGCCTTTTCGCCGCTGTTCTGGATCACGATCGCCAACGCCAAGGATGTCGCCGGCATTGCCGAACTCGGCATCGTCTTCTTGTTGTTCCTGATCGGTCTCGAACTGTCGCTGTCGCGACTGCTCACCATGCGACGGCTCGTCTTTGGCCTTGGCGGCCTGCAGGTGATAGCGACGACGGCGCTGCTCGCCGCCGCCGCCGGTCATGCCGGCCTCAGCCATTCGGAGGCGATCATTCTCGGCTCCTGCCTGTCGTTGTCATCGACGGCGATCGTGCTCGAGCTTTTGTCGAATCAAGAACGCCTCACCAGCAATCTTGGCCGCGCCACGTTTTCCGTGCTTTTGGCGCAGGACCTCGCGGTCATTCCGATTCTGATTTTCATCTCGCTCTTGGCGGCTGGCCCGGGCGGCTCGGTTCTGCAAAGCCTCGGCCGCGCCTTTGTGCAAGCCGTAGTCGCGCTCACCGCGATCGTTCTGTTCGGCCGGTTGTTGATGCGCCCGCTGTTCCGCCTAGTTGCCTCGACGCGGTCGCGCGAGCTTTTCATCGCTGCCGTGCTGTTCGTCGTCATCGCCTCAGGCGTCATTGCCAGCGAGGCCGAGCTGTCGATGGAATTGGGCGCCTTCGTCGCCGGGCTGCTGCTCGCCGAGACCGAGTATCGCAAGGCGGTGGAAGCAGTGGTCGAACCGTTCAAGGGGCTTTTGCTCGGCATCTTCTTCTTCACCGTCGGCATGAATATCGATCTGCGCGAATTGTTCGTTGCGCCGGGTCTGCTGCTTGCCGCAGTCGCCGGCTTGGTCGTGGTCAAGACCTTGCTGGTCATGGGGCTTGGCAAGCTGTTCCGCCTGTCCTCGGCAACTTCAGTGGAAATGGGTTTCTTGCTCGGGCCGGGCGGCGAATTCGCTTTCGTCGGCTTGGGCATGGCGTCGGCGCTCGGCCTGATCGAGGCGCGGCTTGCCGGTGCGGCGCTTGCAGTGACGTCGATCACCATGGCGCTGACGCCGGCGCTGTCATTCGCCGGACGGCATATCGGCGCGCGGTTGCGTGCCGGCACGCCGGCCGCCACCGAACTCGCGGCGCGGCCGACCGCCGGGAGTAAACACGCCATCGTGGTCGGCTATGGTCGCGTCGGCAAACTGATCTGCACTATGCTCAAGCAGCACGGCATCCCCTTCATCGCCGCGGATTCGGATGCCTCGACGGTGACACGCGACCGCCGCGACGGCCATGACGTCTATTTCGGCGATGCCAGCGACGACAAGTTTCTTGAAATCTGCGGGCTTGCCGACGCCGCCGGCGTCATCATCACCATCCATAATCACAATTTGATCGATGAGGTCGTCGAACATGTACGCGTCAAGCGTCCTGATGTCCTTATCATCTCGCGGGCCCGCGATGCCGATCACGCGCGCCATCTGTATCAGCTCGGCGCGACCGACGCGGTGCCGGAAACGGTCGAAGCGAGCCTGCAGCTCTCTGAAGCGGCGCTCGTGGGCTTAGGCATTCCCATGGGCCCGGTGATCGCCTCGATCCATGAGAAGCGCGACGAGATCCGCCACGATCTACAGGAGGCCGCGCGCGAGGCGGGGCTCGAGACCAGTCATGCCGTCAAGTCCAAGCGCAAATTTTTGCGCCGAACGGTGTCTTGATTCTCCAAGCGTGGTCGCGCCCGCCCGGTTCTACGGGCGTAATTCCGCAAGCTGTCTGGCGATGTGCGCGCCGGATGTGAGATCTGCCGCAGAATTATCTTCGATCACAGCGGCGCGTCGATATTGCCGGCCGGCAGCTCATAGGCTGATTTATGGCGTCGTACCGGCGGCTTTCCGTTTCAAATCGCCGGTGCTCGCAGGGATGTGCCGGGACTTTGCAGCATCGAAACGGAAACGTTGCGATATGGAAAGTTCCCCGATGGCCGATGTCGCGCGGACAGCTCATGGTCGCAGTTGCCGCGCTTCTTGCCGCGGCATTCGGCATTGCTTCGGGTGAAGAGGACTATTCAGCCTTGGGTGCCGAATATCGAATCCAGGCTCTGGCTTGGAGCCTCGAGCGACTGCTTCGGTGATTCGCTCGGCCTGGTCGCGCTCGGCGCAGGCGATATATTCGGTGCCGCGACTTTCGGCGCCGGCGTACCTTTGTGAACCGCTACGACGGGACTCGCGGTCATGCCCGGCCGGCAAGCCTCCGCGCGCGCGGTTTGCAGAATAGAGTTGAGCGCGATGCTCTGCACCCGCGGCGACTTGTCGATCGTCAGATGATCGATGCCCGGCTCGCCAGACATGTCGACATTCCGCAGGCTGCCGCGGAAGCCGAAGCCCGGCCGCATATAGGCATAGGACCGCTGCGTCAGATTGAGCACGCAGGCGACATTCTTCGGCGCGGCATAAGACCCCGTTCCGTCGACCGGAATAACCAGCGCCACGGGCACGCCTTGCAAGTTCAAGCTCTGCGCCATGCCCATCACCGCATCGGCGCCAAGCGAATGGCCGACGAGAATGTAAGGACCATGATCGCCGGCGCGATATTTCGCAACGATTGTTGCAACGACGGAATCGGCGACGGTATGATTGTAAACGTCCGCCGCAATGCCGTGGCTTTGGACCTCAGCCGCAAGCTGATCCATGCCGAGCGAAAAGATGTTGAGAAGGCCGCGCATCAGATAGACGTGCGGATGTGACGCTTCCGCGCGAAATTCGGCTCGTTTTGTTGCGCTGAAAGCCGCCTGCGGCGTCCCGATCAATGTCAGGCTTGCCAGAGCAACTCCGACAGCCAAAACCTTCCCTAGAGTCGTGGCCGAAGTCTTGGCTATGACAGGCAGACGACAAAGGCGTGACGTTTTCGACAGGGCTTCACGAGCACCCGGCATCGGCACAACTCCACGCTCCGCCAAAAGACGCGCACAGACGAATAACGGCGCAGACTATGGCCCAAACAAGGTAAAAATTTCCTTGTCGTCGCCCAGACGTGCGACATTTTCGGCGTAAAATTCAGCGATTGTCCACCTAGCGATTGTTCGCCGCTCGCCGACTGGCCAGGTCGAGCACGATCGGCCGCGTCGCGGCCCGTAGCGGCATATGCCGGAGATCGGAAAGAACATGCAGGAAGTGTGCGAACCAGGCCTGCACCGAGGCCGCTTTGAGCTTGCACACCATCGCTTGCCAGCGTTCGCGTCTCTCGCTCACGCCCATCTTGAGCGCACATGCGATCTGCCGTGCCATGCCGTCGATGTCGTGCGGGTTGATCAAAAGCGCGGCGTCGAGCTCCTTGGCCGCGCCAGCAAATGACGACAACACCAGCACGCCGGGGTTGAGCGGGTCCTGCGCTGCGACATATTCCTTGGCCACGAGATTCATGCCGTCATGCAGCGGTGTCACCAGTCCGACGCTGGCGACGCGATAGAAGCCGGCGAGCGTCAGCTGCGAGAAGCCCTTGTTGAGATAGCGGATCGGCGACCAGTCGACCTCGGCGTGGCGGCCGTTGACCTCGCCGACCAGGCCGGCGAGCTCCGATTTCAGCTCGCGATAGGCCTTGATATTGCCGCGCGAGGGCACGGCAACCTGCAACAGCGATACGTGACGCTTCAAGCTGGGCTCGATCTCGAGCATGCGGTCGATGGCGCGCACGCGGTTGGCGAGCCCCTTGGAATAATCGAGGCGATCGACGCCGAGCACGAGCTTGGCGCCATGCAGGCTTTCGCGCAGCCGCGCCACTTCAGGACGCGTAACCGCCTTGGCGGCGCGCGCGGCGAATTCCTCGACATCGATACCGATCGGGAAGGTCGCAAGCTGGGTGAGTCCCCAATGCGATGCCACCGTACCGTCGACAATGTTGAGGCTGAGCTCGGTGCGCAAATAGTCTTCGAAATTCTGACGGTCCTCCACGGTCTGGAAGCCGATCAGATCATAGGCGAGCATCGCCTCGGCGAGATCGGCGCAATGCGGCACCGCCGACATGGTGCGGCGTTCGGCCCACGGCGTGTGCAGGAAGAAGCCGAGCGGGCGCTCGATGCCAAGTCGGCGCAGTTCTGCGCCTAGCGTGAGAAAGTGATAGTCCTGAATCCAGAACACGGCTTGCGGCGAATTGAAGCGCAGCAATGCCCGCGCCATGAAGGCGTTGATCTCGCAATAGGAGACATAGTCTTCGGCCGTGACATGGATGAGGTCGGGCCGCGAATGCAGCGCCGGCCACAGGGCCGAATTAGCGAAGCCCTCGTAATAGCCGCGATAATGCTTGGCCGGCATATCGACCGTGGCGAGGGCGCCAGCACCAAGCGCTTCGATCTTGGCGAAGGAATCCCGCGAATTCGCCGTCTCGCTCGACGGCCCGCTCGAACCGACCCAGATCGCGCCGGATTCCCGCACCATGGGCAAAAGCGCCGCGGCGAGACCGCCGGCCAGCGGCTCGTCAGGCTTGGTACTTGCCACACGGTTGGAAACGACGACAACACTCATGGAACCATCCTCCACACCCTCGCGGACCATTAACGGCTTTAGCCGCGCTTTGTTCCGATTTGTGACAGCGAGAGCGGGCGCCGCATCAAAGCGATGCTTTTTCAAAGCGCAATTGTGGCAAGTTCCGAATGCATAGTTTTTGCCCGTCGCAATTTTGAATTTATTACGTTTCTGCGTAGGCGGTCGTAGAGAGCAGGCTCACTTCGGCGCGGCGCGAATCCAGCCGCGTGTGCTGTACCACAATCGGCACGTCGGATTCGAACACCGACGAATAAGCGGTATCGCGCGGCACGGGTCTCGGATCGTTGAGATCATTGAATTTCAAATGTAACGTGCGCCGCGCGCCGACGGTGATGAAATAGGGACCGACTGGATCGCGGTCGGCGAAGAACAACGTGATGTGCACATTCGCGTTTCTGTCTCCGGCGTTGAGAATGCAGGCGGTCTCGTGCGACATCAGCGCCGGATCGGAGAATGAGCTTTCCGAAGGAATGTAGCCTTCGGCGATAGCCCAGCGTTTGCGGCCGAGAGACTCCATCGTGAGGCTCCGTGTGAGTTCGAAAACGGTTTACGCGCCAAAGTGACTCAACGGCCCGATGGCGGGGCCGGTTCCGCAGCGGGAACTCTTTGCGCGCTCCGACGTTCCCCGTCAGGGCAAGCGATTGCACAAGACATTTTTCGGGAATTTCCCATGCGCGCTCTGACCGTTGCCCCCGGCATCGCCAATTCCGCTCAGCTCGATGATGTGCCAGACCCGCCGCTCTCTGATGGTGCGGTGCTGGTACGCACACTGGCGCTCGGCGTTTGCGGCACCGATCGTGAGATCGTCTCGGGCGAATATGGCTGGGCGCCGCCGGGCGAGAAGCGTCTCGTGATCGGCCATGAATCGCTGGGCCGTGTGGTGACGGCGCCGGCCAATTGCGGTTTTCAATCGGGCGATCTCGTCGTCGGCATCGTGCGCCGTCCCGATCCGGTGCCGTGCCCGTTCTGCGCCGTCGGCGAATGGGATATGTGCCGCAACGGCCGCTATACCGAACGCGGAATCAAGGAGCGCAACGGCTACGGCTCGGATTTTTTCCGGATCGAGCCGGATTTTCTGATCAAGCTCGATCCGGAGCTTGGCATCAACGGCGTCCTGACCGAGCCCACCAGCGTGGTCGCCAAGGCCTGGGACCATACCGAGCGCATTGGCCGCCGCTCGCGCGCTTGGGATCCGAAGACGCTGCTTGTCACCGGCGCCGGGCCCGTCGGCCTTCTCGCGGCGATGATCGGCGTGCAGCGCGGTCTTGAGGTCCGTCTGCTGGATCATTCCGAAAGTATCGACAAGCGCAAAATTGTCGACAGTCTCGGCGGCAAGCTTTATCTCGGCACCATTGCCGACCTTGACGGATTCAAGCCCGATATCCTCATGGAATGCACCGGCGCGCCGAGTGTCATCCGCGATGCGCTCGGCGGCACCGCGCCGAGCGGCATCGTCTGTCTGGTCGGCGTTTCCGCGCCGGGCCATGACCTTGACGTCGATATCGGCGAGGTCAATCGCACCATGGTGCTCGAAAACGACACAGTGTTCGGCAGCGTGAACGCCAACCGCAGGCATTATGAAGACGCCGTCGCCGCCCTGCGGCGCGCCGACCAGGATTGGCTCGCCCGCCTGATCACGCGGCGCGTCCCGGTCGAGCAATGGACGCTGTCGCTTGAACGCGAGCCCGACGACATTAAAGTCATCGTCGATTTCACCTGACGGCGCGTGCGATGGCATCACCAATCGAGGATTATGCTCTGATCGGCGATTGCCGCAGCGCCGCGCTGGTGTCGCGGGAGGGCTCGATCGACTGGCTGTGCTGGCCGCGCTTTGATTCCAACGCCTGTTTTGCGGCTCTGCTCGGCACCGCAGACAACGGGCGCTGGCTCGTCGCACCGCGCGAAGAGGCCCGCGTCACCCGCCGCTACCGCTCGGACACCCTCATTCTCGAGACGCGTTTCGAGACCCGCGACGGCGCCGCGATCCTGGTCGATTTCATGCCCTACGGCGGCGAACGATCGGAGATCGTGCGTATCGTCCACGGCACGCGCGGCAAGCTTGCGATGCAGACCGAACTGATCCTGCGCTTCGGCTACGGTGCCGTCGTGCCCTGGGTGACACGGCTCGAGAGCGGTGCGCTGCGCGCGATCGCGGGGCCCGACATGGTGGTGTTGCGCACGCCGGTCCATCTCAAGGGCAAGGACATGACCACGGTTGGCGAATTCACCATCAGCCGCGGCGAGACCATTCCGCTGGTCCTGACCTACGACCGCTCGCACAATCCGCTGCCGCCGGCGGCCGACCCGACCGACGCGCTGGAGGCAACCGAGCGGTATTGGAAAAAGTGGTCGAGCCGGTGCCGACCGGCCGGCGAATGGTCGGCCGCCGTGCGCCGCTCGGTGATGACGCTCAAGGCGCTGACCTATGAGCCGACGGGCGGCATTGTCGCGGCGCCGACCACGTCACTGCCGGAAAAGATCGGCGGCGAGCGCAATTGGGACTATCGTTTCTGCTGGCTGCGCGATGCCACGCTGACGCTGCTCGGCGCGATGCATGCCGGCTATTACAAGGAGGCGGAAGCCTGGCGCGAATGGCTGTTGCGCGCGGTTGCCGGGAGCCCGGAGCAACTCCAGATCATGTACGGCATCCGCGGCGAACGGCGGCTCGCCGAATGGTCCGCGGAGTGGCTGCCGGGCTACGAGAAATCGCGGCCGGTGCGCATCGGCAACGCCGCCCATACCCAGCTTCAGCTCGACGTGTTCGGCGAGATCATGGACACCTATCATCAGGCGCGGCGTGGAGGGCTGACCACGGATCAATCCGGCTGGGACGCGCAGCTCAAATTTCTCGAGCATCTCGAGAAAATCTGGCGCCAGCCGGATCACGGCATCTGGGAAATGCGCGGGCCGCCGCAGCATTTCGTCTACTCCAAGGTCATGGCCTGGGTCGCGTTCGATCGCGCGATCCGGAGCGCGGAGACCTTCGGCCTCGAAGGGCCGGTCGACGAATGGCGCCGGCTGCGCGACGAAATCTGCGAAGACGTCTGCGAGTGCGGCTTCGACAGCAAGCGTGGGACATTTGTCCAGGCCTACGGCTCGAACCAGCTCGACGCCAATCTCCTGCTATTGCCTTGCGTCGGTTTTCTGCCGGTGTCCGATCCTCGCATCGCCGGAACGATCGCCGCGATTGAACAGCGTCTGCTGCGCGATTGCTTCGTAATCCGCTACAGCACCGAGGAGGTTGAAGACGCGATGCCGCCGGGCGAGGGCGCGTTTCTGGCCTGCAGCTTCTGGTTGGTCGACGTTTATATCCTGCAGAAGCGTTTCGACGAAGCCGAGCGCCTGTTCCGCCGGCTGGTCGGGCTCGCCAACGATTTAGGACTGCTCAGCGAGGAATACGATCCGGTCGCCAAACGGCTCGTCGGCAATTTCCCGCAAGCCTTCTCGCATCTCGCTTTGATCAACAGCGCCTATAATATCACGCGGGTGAGGAAGCCCGTGCACCAGCGCGCCCAGGACGAACACGCCCCGCCGGAAGCCGTGCGGGAGCCGGCGCGCGAAGAGACGCCGGCCAAATGATGCGTCACGTGATGCGTCAGCCGACCAGTTCGACCTTGCCGGTTCGCAGCTCATAGACGCCACCGACGATGCGGATCTTCTTGTCATCCACAAAGGATTTCAGGATCGGCGCTACCCCCTTCAGCTTCTCGACATTCAACGCGACATTCTTGCGGATCGTATTCGCCAGCATGTCGCCACTCTCGCCTTTAGCGGCGTCGACCGCGGGCTTGATGGCGTCCACCAGCGACGGCAAGTGGCCGGGCAGCGTCGTAGCATCCTTGATCGATTTGATCGCGGCATCGACCGCACCGCAGGCATCGTGGCCGAGCACCATGACGAGCGGCGTGTTCAAGACCTGCACCGCATATTCGAGGCTCGCGACGATCTCGGCGGTGGCGAGATTGCCGGCGACACGGCAAACGAAAACGTCGCCGCGCGCGGTGTCGAAACAGAATTCCGGCGCGATGCGGGAATCGGCGCAGCTGAGAATGGCGGCGAATGGATTCTGGCCGCGGCTCAAGGCTTCGCGCTCGGATTTGAAATCGTAGCGCCGGCCGACGCCTTCGACATAGCGATGATTGCCCTTCATCAGCCGCGCCAGCGCGGCGTCGGGAGAGATCGCGTTTTCCGGCTTAGGCACGGCTTTGGCGCGGGCCCGCGGCGCGACGGTCAGGCTCGCGGCGGCGGCCGCGGCAGCCGCAAGGCCGAGCTTCAATACATTACGGCGCTCGATCGGGTGCACCATGGCCTGCGCGTCGCGCCTGTCCGATCGGCGAACCTGATGCTGGGCGGCAGCGTCTAAGCAATATCGGCACATGAGCGTCTCCTGGGTCAGACTGCGGCTGCGTGAGCGAATCTTGCTTTTATTCCAGCGTTACTCTGATTTATGCGATTTGCCAAAAAGTGAATGGTCCGACCGCAAATGCCGGACGGAAAACACCAAGAGGTAACATTGATGCGCTGGAAATCTTTCCTGGCCTGCGTCATTTCAGCTGCGCTTGGGTCGGCGGCGGTCGCCCTGCCGGCCAAGGCCAACGATGGCTGACCTATCAAAACGACAGGTATGGCACGACGATCGATTATCCTGACCAATTCAAGGCCAAGCCGCCGCCCGGCGCCGATGACGGCCGCAAATTCACCAGTGCCGACGGCGCCGCGTTCTCCGTCTGGGCCTCCTACAATGCGTCCGATTTCAGCCTCGCCAAATACCAAGACTTCACGCTGCAGAATCTCGATCCCGCCCAAGTCGTCACCTACAAGGCGCAGGGCGGCAGTTGGTTCGTGATTTCCGGCACGAAGGGCGACAGCATCTTTTACGAGCGGCATTTGTTATCGCATGGCGGGCAAATGACCGAAGGCTTTTCCACGACGTATCCGGCCGCCGCCAAACAGATTTACGATCCGATCGTCGCGCGCATGGCGAAATCGTTCCGGCCCGGCAGGGGCTTTCAAACGCCGTAGGGTCGGATGGGGCAGCGTTCAACCGCGCCAGTAACGGTCTTCCCAGCTGCGCGACAGCCGCATTGCGGAAAGGATCAGCCCCGCCATCGAATAGGTCTGCGGGAAATTGCCCCACAGCGTGCCGGTCTGCGGGTCTACGTCTTCGGAGAGCAAGCCGTAGCGGTTGCGATGGCGCATCGCATCGGCGAACAGGTCTTGCGCCGCCTCGCGCCGGCCGAGCGACCACAGCGCATCGATCAACCAGAAGCGGCAGATCAGAAATGCCGTGACCGGCATGCCGAAATCGTCCTCCGCGGCATAGCGCATGACATGCTTCTCGCGCACCAGTTCGCGCTCCATGGCGGCGACGGTCGAAATAAAGCGCGGATCCTCGACCTCGACAACGCCAAGATCGGCGAGGAGCAAAACGCTGGCGTCGAGATCGTCGGAGCCGAAGGCAGCTGTGAAGGCGCCGCGCTTGGGATTCCAGGCCTGGTCGAGCAGTTCGGCATGCATCGGCTCGGCAATCGCATTCCAGTATTTGGCGCGCGGTTCGAGCCCGAGCCGCAACGCGATGGCGGCGAGGCGCTGGCAGCCGGCCCAGCACATCGCTGCCGAATGGGTATGGACGCGCTGGCGTCCGCGATATTCCCAGATGCCGGCATCGGGTACGAAGGCTTTGGCCGCGGCACGTTCGCCGAGCTGTTCGAGCAAGCGGAACAGGCCTTCGTCGCCGGGGCGCGGCAGGCGGCGGTCGAAGAACATCGGCATGGCAGCGAGGATGACGCTGCCATAAGCGTCGTGCTGCACCTGATCGACGGCGGCATTGCCGACCCGCACCGGGCCGTCGCCGCCATAGCCCTCAAGGTCCGGCGCTGTGCGCTCCGCGAGCGGCATATTCGGCACCACGCTGTAGAGCGGCTTGAGCTCTTCCTCAGGCCGTGATGCGATAGACAGCGTGAAGGAGATGAATTCCTCCATGGTGCGCGTCGCGCCAATGCGATTGAGCGCCTGCACCACGAAATAGGCGTCGCGCAACCAGCAATAGCGATAGTCCCAGGTGCGGCCGGATGAGGGAGCCTCCGGGATCGAGGTCGTATGCGCGGCGATGACCGCGCCGGTCTCGTCGAAATTGGACAGCTTCAGCGTGATTGCGGCGCGGATGATGGCTTCCTGCCAATCGTAGGAAATCGACAGCCGCCGCACCCATTCCAGCCAATAGTCTTGGGTACGGTCGAGAAAATCGCGGCAGGTTTTTTCCAGATCGCCGGTGAACGGCTCGTCCGGACCGAACACCAGATGCAGCGGATGGGTGAGCACGAACGGCGCCTCGCTGTCGATCAGCGACAGTGGCGCGTCGGTGGTCAGGCGGATCACCGTGTCGTCGTCGGAATAGCGGATATGATTGCTGCCGAGCGAGCGCCGCGGCAGCGGCTTGCCGTAATGGCAAGCCGGGCGCATGCGAATGGTGATGCGCGGCAGGCCCGCCACCGGCTCGATGACGCGATAGATTTGCGGCGGGCGGAATACGCGGCCGAATTGGCGAAACCGCGGCGTGAAGTCGGTAATCCTGATCTTGTTGCCGCTACGGTCGGTCAATTCGTGGCTGACGATCGCGGTATTGCGGACATAGGCGGACTGATAGTCCGCCATGCCTTCGAGGATGACATCGGAAAAGCCCTTCTCCTCGCGTCCGGCAAGCAGGCGGCAGAAGATTGGATCGCCGTCGAAACGCGGATAGCACCACCACACAATCCGTGAACACGGATCGACCAAAGCGGCGGTACGGCCATTACCGATGACCGCGAGATCGAGTCCGTGATCTTTCATGCGGCGGCGCCTTTGCCGGCGGCAAGCTGTGCAAGCCACGCGCGCACGGATTGCGGCTGCGCGAAACGCCCATTGACTGGGGCGTCGACCTGACCGACCGAAAAGCCCAAGCCGCCAAGCTCGGCGACAACCCCGAAGACCGGTTCATCGGTGATGTCGTCGCCGACGAAGATCGGTTTGCGCCTGAAGAACGGCGCGACGTCCATGAGTTCGCGTACGGCGCTGGCCTTGGTGATCCCGGTGCGCTTGATCTCGATGACGAACTTGCCGGGGAGAATTTCAACCGTTCCGGGCTTGGCCTCGGCGCAGATCGTGGTGACGGCGGCGCGCACCGCGTCCGCCTTTTCCGGCGCGAGCCTGTAGTGCAGAGCGAGCGAATAGCCCTTGTCCTCGGCGAGCACGCCCGGCCCGAGCGTGCTCAGCGCGGCAAGCTTATGCTTGAGCGACGCGTCGAGCGGCTGCGCGCGCAGCGTGATCTTGCCGCCGGAGGTGGTACGCCATTCGGCGCCGTGACCGCCGATTGCCGCGAGTTCGAGCGGGGCAAAAATCAGATCGATATCCGCAAGCGAGCGGCCGCTGACCAGAGCCAAGGCGCCGCCGGTCAGTTCATTGAGCCGGGTCAGTATCTCGCGCAGCTCCGTCGGCACCCGCACCTGCCGCGGTAAGGGCGCAAAATCGAGAAGCGTGCCGTCGATGTCGAGCAAAATCGCGCAATGGCCCAGATCAGGAACGGCAAATGCTTGCGCCGCCTCTGTATCGGGACTTGCCTGACCGGCACCGCGGATATCTTGAGTGTCCAAGCTCATCTGCAAGCCTATCAATCGAATATTGGTGGTTCACTCGACTTGCGCCAGCGGCCGCGCTACCGATTCGAGCGGTTTGCGCTCGGCGGCGATGCCGAAACGCGCTTCAACCAGAGCAGCTCCGATCATCAGGGCGGCACCGATGATGTAGCCGACGGCGACGCTGTCGCGCGAGCCGGTGTTGATCAATAGGCCGAACAGAAGCGGGCCGGCAATACCGCCGATGCCGGTGCCGATAGCATAAAAGAACGCAATCGCCAGCGCCCGAATCTCGAGCGGAAAGATCTCGCTCACCGTGAGATAGGCCGAACTGGCCGCGGCCGACGCAAAGAAGAACACGATCATCCAGGCAAAGGTCAATTCTTGCGCCGTAAGCAGGCCGTGGCTGAACAAGCCGGCGGTGCAGGCAAGCAGGACGCCGGACAGCGCGTAGGTCGAGGCGATCATGACTTTACGCCCGATTGTATCGAACAGGCGACCGAGCAGGAGCGGGCCAAGCACATTGCCCAGGGCGAACGGCAGAATGTACCAGCCGACATCCTGCGCCTGCACATCATAGAAATCGGTGAGGATCAGCGCGTAAGTAAAGAAGATCGCATTGTAGAAGAAAGCCTGCGCTGTCATCAGGCTCAAGCCGACCAGCGTGCGGCGGCGATAAGTGACAAACAGCGTGCGCGCGACTTCGGACAGCGGCGTGTGACTGCGCATTCGCAGCCGCGTCGCGGCGCCGATCTTGCTGCGTGACAATGCCTGCCGTCCGCCGAAATGAGCTTCAATGCCACGCACGACCGCATCGGCCGATTGCGGGAAGCCGTGGGTAATCAGCCAGCGCGGGCTTTCAGGGATCCAAAATCGCATCAGCAGAATCACAAGCCCTATGGCCGCTCCGATGAGAAAAGCAAGCCGCCAGCCCAATGCTGGATCAATGACGGCCGGATCGAGAAGGACGATGGAACCGCCCGCGCCGAGCGCTGCGCCGACCCAAAAGCTGCCATTGATCAAAAGGTCGGTAAAGCCGCGGAACCGTGCGGGAATAAGCTCCTGGATTGTCGAATTGATGGCAGTGTATTCGCCGCCTATACCGCTGCCGGTCAAAAAACGAAACAGCGAAAAGCTGAAAGCATTCCATGCGAGGCCCGTGGCCGCTGTCGCCAATAGGTAAATGGCGAGCGTAATCGTGAACAGCTTTTTGCGGCCGAGACGATCTGTCAGCCAGCCGAAGAAGAAGGCACCAAGCACGGCGCCCAAAAGGTAAAAGCTTCCGGCAAGGCCGACCTGCGTATTGCTCAGGCCGAGTGCGGAACTGCTCCTCAATTCGCCAGACAGTGCACCGGCTAGCGTGATTTCAAGGCCATCGAGAATCCAGGTGATGCCGAGCGCGGTGATCACGAGGAGGTGAAACCGGCCGAACGGCAGACTGTCGAGCCGGGCAGGGATATCGGTCTCGGCGATCGCGTCCGTGCCCAGCTCGGCCTCTGGCCGACCTGCGGCAATACGCGCCCGGGCCCGTTTCCGAGGCGGCGGAGAGGGGTCGCTTGGGACGCTGGAAACAAGACGCGGAAACACGTCGGCCGTGTCAGAAACCATGTTGGACCGCCACCCGGCTACGATCACTAACGCCTTGTGCCATCGGGCGTTCCGGCGCTGTCCCTACCTCCAAGGGTTGAAGACGAGGGCGCTTGCCTTTTGGGCGTGAACGCTTCCTTTGCCACGCGGCAAAAGGGGCTGCGGGCGGGAAGAAAGTTCACTGTGTCTCCACGGCTTTACCTTTATAGGTGACGCGCTAAAGCATGTGCGGCGCTCGCCCCATGGCGCGCCTACCGGCAATAGCCAGTATAACGCGCTCGTCCGCGGCGGGCCGCGTCCACAGTTATGGTTTGTGTGCGTCTCCTCGGTGATCCGTTGACAGCGAAAGCCGCAACCAGATTCGAGATTCCCCGGCGCCTGCGTGCCCTGGTGCGCGCGCGAGAATCGAGCCTGATCGGGCTCGCGGCGCTGGTCGGCGTCGCCGGCGGACTCGTCGTGGCTTTCATGGGCACGGCGGTCGATCTGCTGCACGAAATCCTCTTCAATCTGCGGCATGGCGAGCGTCTTTCGGCGCGGCTGACGCTTGATCCAATTCTGGCGCTGTCGGTGCCGCTCTTGGGCGGCATCATTTTCGGCGCATCGAGCGAATTGATCAGCCGCTGGCGCCCTGAACGCGAGATCGACCCGATCGAAGCCAATGCGTTGCACGGCGGCCGCATGTCGCTCATCGGCAGTATCATTGTCGCCCTGCAGACGGTGTGGTCGAGCGGCGTCGGCGCCTCGGTCGGTCTCGAAGCCGGTTACACCCAATTTGCCAGCGGCATCGCTTCGCGCATGGGCATGGCATTTCGCCTGCGTCGTGGCGACCTTCGGATTCTTGTCGGGTGCGGCGCTGCCGCCGGCATTGCCGGCGCTTTCGGGGCGCCGCTTGCCGGCGCGTTTTATGCTTTCGAACTGATTATCGGCAGTTATTCGCCGAGCGGTCTGGCGCCGGTCGGCATTGCCGCCCTGGTCGGGTATCTGGTGGCGCATTCGTTGTCGCCGGCCGAGCTCGGCGTGGTGGCGCCGGAGCCGACGACAATCACCGGGCACGATCTCGCGCTTGCTGCGGCGCTCGGCCTGCTGTCGGCGGCGCTTGGCATCGTCCTGATGCGCGGCGTCGCGCTGAGTGAGGCGATGTTCGCGCGGCTGAGATTACGGCCAGCGCTGCGCACCATGGCGGGCGGTCTTGTCGTCGGCTTGTTGGCGATCGTCTCGCCGCAGGTGATGTCGTCGGGGCACGGCGCGTTGCGCGTTGCCGGCATGCTCGATCTGTCGTTCCGCACCGTCGCGCTCCTCTTCGTGCTCAAGATCGTTGCCTCGATCGCTTCGCTCGGCTCCGGTTTTCGCGGCGGCATGTTCTTCTCCTCGCTGCTGATCGGTGCGCTCGGTGGCCACCTCCTGGCGACCGCGCTGACGATGTTCTGGCCGACCGTCTATTTCGATCCCAACGCCTATGCCGTGATCGGCATGAGTTCGCTCGCCGCCGCCGTGATCGGCGGCCCGCTGACGATGATCTTCATTGCGCTCGAGACCACCGACGATCTGTGGCTCACCACGGCGGTGCTGATCGCGGTCATTATCGCCGCGCAGGTCACTCGCGAAGTATTCGGCTACTCGTTCGCCACCTGGCGTTTCCACCTGCGCGGCGAGACTATCCGCAGCGCCGCTGATATCGGCTGGATGCGCGACCTCACGGTCGAAAAGATGATGCGTCAGGACGTACAGACCGTAAATGCATCATCGAGCATCGCTGCGTTCCGCGAGTTGTTCCCGCTCGGCTCAGCGGCGTCCGTCATCGCCGTCGACGAGGAGGATCGCTATGTCGGTCTGATCGTCGTGGCCGATGCTCATGCTTCTGAACTCGAGCCCGGTTATTCGATCAAGGATCTCGTGCATCATCGCGAGGACATGCTGCTGCCCGGCATGGCGGTGAAGGAGGCGGTGCTGGCGTTCGATCGCGCCGAAACCGAAATGCTCGCTGTTGTGGATTCCTTCACCGACCGCCACGTCGTCGGCCTGCTGACGGAAGCCTATGTGCTGCGGCGTTATTCGGCGGCGCTCGAGGGACGGCGACGCGATCTCACCGGCGAAGAATAGCCACACGGCGCCGGAATTGATTCCGCGGTATAGCCATCATTGCGAGCAACCAGCGACCAATGAGCATGCTTTTGTCGCGGTCAACTCGTTCTGCGATTCCGCGGGCTCTCATTCTACCCCATCGCGGCTTTGGCATCCGCGCGCGTATCGCTTAAGGCCGTGGCGCCGCTTCCCGGTCCCGCCAGCATTTTCGCCATGACCGTGCATTTGTGCGTGGATGAGTCCTGCACAACCACGTATTGGGCAGCGAGAGCGACGTGACAGAGGCTGCTGGCTGCGAACTTCGCATCCTGTCCTCCTCGATCTGTGCAGCCGCGTGTTCTCGGGGAGGTCCTCCGGGCGCCAGCGGCCGTCCGTCGCAAGTCTCTAACTCCGCGGCGGCATCTTGGTCAGCATCGGCGGCGGCGACGATTGCGCCGACGGCGGAGCCGGCGACAGCACAAAGGTCAGCCACGTATTCCAACCGCTGGGCCGGTCGTGGCCGTCGAATTCGCCATAACCTTTCAGATTGATGTAGCCCTGCATGCCGGCAACCGGAAATATGTATCCGATCTGCGGCCCGATGCCTGTGACTTGCGACTTGAAGGGGCAAAGAATCTGCAGGCAACCCTGATCGGCGGTCAGTTGATCATAGAAATATCCCACGAGCCCGACCTGCAACTGTTTGGTCAAAAATTGAGAAGCGCCCCAGTCGAGGTGCCAATCGAGGCCGTTCCGGTAGTCCGTCGCGGTGTTGGTGAAGTTGTAGGTGAGGCCGGTCACGGCGGAGAATTCGCGGCCGGTTTTCGGATCGAAATAGGTATAGCCGCCGCCTGCATCGATCGCGCCATGGCCGATGCCGATATTGGAAAGACGCATCGAGTCATAGGCGCCGACCGGGATGTCGCCGGTAATGTAGGTCATGTAATTGTTGACGCCTGCATTCCAGCGCAGCGTGAACATCGGGATCAGATCGCCGAAGCCGGTCACCGAACTGCTCAGACTGTCGGTGCGCATGAACGGCACCGTCACTCCGCCCACCGTCGCCGTGCCGGCCAAGGCGCCGTTCAAATTGGTGTCCACGTTGCCGTAAGCGGCCAGTATGCCAAAGGTAGCTTGGCCGCCGAACACCGGCGTCGCGAACGTATAGTTCGGAAACACGAAACCGAGATCGCCGGTGGCGTGGACGCTGCCGTTCAGCGTTGCCGAGACCCCGGCGGGGATATTGCGAATTTGGAACTCGCGCGAGAGGCCGATACCACCACCGCCAGATACGGTGGTGTGGTAATAGATCGAGGCGATCGCGAAGCCGGCCTGTTGCGGCACCGCGGCGAGGCTGCCAAAAAATCCCGGGATCCAGAAACTTACGCCGCCTTCGTCGGCGCGTGCGGCACTCGTGCAATACAGCGCAGCGACAAGGCTCAACAGCGCCGCACTGGTTCGCGCGTAAAATCTGTAATGCTTTGACCCCGGCCTCGCTTGCATCGGCGCCCCCGCGGCAGCGCAGCTAGCCTAGCCGATCTCGCGGCGCCACGCATCGTGTGCGACGCGTCGCGTGACGGTTTCACCGCCGATTCAGCGCGGGTGTTGCGTTCAAATCACAACCGCGGCGGAACTCACTGCGGACAGAGCGAATGGTGGCGATAGGCGCGGCGATTATGCCGGGCAGGAACCCAAACCCGTACAATTGCCCAATGTGAAGGCTCCGGTCCCCCACACTTGGGCCGTGCGTTCTATTGCTTCGTCGGGGACTGCTTCAAAGAAAGTGTCCTCGGCCCGATCGAAATCGCTTTTGGTCTGGTCTTCCTTGATTTGATACATGGCGTTGATCCTTCATGGGTTGAGATCTTGCCAATTGAGAGTCAGCGATACCACCCGACTTTAGCACCAGATGAGTGTCGCGCCAGACGACAGATACTTTAGTATAAGAGCGATATATCTTCGTATAGAGCGCTTGGCCTTGGGGTTTGAACGATCGCAGGTACGGTCGCGCACCGCTGCTAATTCGCTGGTTTAATTCAAATGTGAGCGTGACAATTGCGTTGCCCTTTGGAAAACGGCCTTGCACGCCGCTGCAGCGCACAATCCGGTGCTTTTGCATAGTTCCATCACGGAAACTTAGGATGCGTTGCCCGCCTTTCTCAGCTAGTCTTTGATCCAATAAGACGCAGTTGTTTCAACAAACTTATCTATTTTGCGCAAAGCGCCTGAAAGAATGGCGCGAAGAAAATTAGAGGCTGAACGCGTTGTCGCGAGGAAGCCCGTGAACGAGAGTTTTGTCGTGTCTTTGCAACGCGCCGAGCCGTCGGTGCCGCCGAACATGATCTGGATTCCTGGCGGTACGTTCCGCATGGGATCGGAAAAGCATTATCCCGAAGAAGCGCCAGTTCATCGTGTCACGGTCGACGGGTTCTCGATCGACCGCACGCCAGTGACCAACCGCCAGTTCAAAGACTTCGTTCGTGCTACTGGCCACGTCACCTTCGCCGAGATTCCGCCTGATCCGAAGAATTATCCCGGCGCGCTGCCGCACATGCTTTATGCCGGCTCGCTGGTGTTTACTCCGCCAAGTCATCCGGTCGATCTGCGCGACTGGAGCCAGTGGTGGACCTTTCTTAAAGGCGCCGATTGGCGGCATCCTTATGGACCGAAGAGCAATATCGACGCGTTCGACAATCATCCGGTCGTGCACGTGAGCTACGCCGATGCGCTGGCCTACGCCAAATGGGCCGGCAAGGATCTGCCGACGGAAGCGGAATGGGAGTTCGCCGCGCGCGGCGGCCTCGATGGTGCTGAATTCGCTTGGGGTGACGCGTTTACGCCCGGCGGCAAGCATCGCGCCAACACTTGGCAGGGCAATTTCCCTTACGAGAATCGTTGCGACGACGGCTTCGAGCGGACCTCGCCGGTCCTGGCATTCCCGCCCAACGGCTATGGCGTTTACGACATGATCGGCAATGTCTGGGAATGGACGTCGGATTGGTGGTCGACCAAGCATGAAGCCGACGCGCCGAAGGCCTGCTGCGTTCCAGAAAATCCGCGCGGCGGCCGCGAACAGGACAGTTACGATCCGCGCCTGCCCAAGATCAGGATTCCCCGCAAGGTTTTGAAAGGCGGCTCGCATCTATGCGCGCCGAATTACTGCCGCCGCTATCGTCCGGCCGCGCGCCATGCCGAAGCGGTGGATACGTCAACGAGCCACGTCGGATTCCGATGTGTCATCAGAACCGGGAGCGTGAAATGTCCAGCAGTGACAAAGGAGAGCCAACTCTGAATAAGAGCGCGGTCAATCGCCGTAACATACTATTGGGTACGACCACTCTCGCCGCAGCTTCCGCGCTGGCGGCTTCCGCGCCGGTACAAACGGCACAAGCGCAGCAACAATCCGCGCCCGCAGGCGCCAAGCCGAACATTCTTGTCATCATGGGCGACGATATCGGCTGGTTCAATATCGGCGCCTATCACCGCGGCATCATGTCGGGCAAGACGCCGAACCTCGACAAACTCGCTGCCGACGGCATGATTTTCACGGACTACTATGCCGAAGCGAGTTGCACCGCCGGCCGCGCCAATTTCATCACCGGCGAGTTGCCGCTGCGCACCGGGCTGACCACGGTCGGCCAGGCCGGCGCCGATGTCGGTATTCCCGAACAGGCCTGTACTCTTGCCACGGCCCTGAAATCGCAAGGCTATGCGACCGGCCAGTTCGGCAAGAATCATCTCGGCGATCTGAACAAATATCTGCCGACGGTGCACGGCTTCGACGAATTCTTCGGTTATCTGTATCACCTCGACGCCATGTCGGATCCGTATTGGTTCGACTATCCCCAGGATTGGATCGACAAATACGGCCCGCGTAATCTGGTCCATTGCTACGCGACCGATACCGACGATCAGACGGTGCAACCGCGCTGGGGCAAGGTCGGCAAGCAGCGCATCGTCGATGAAGGCCCGCTGAAGCCGTTCAAGGACATGAGTGCCGATCATCAGCAATGGCAGAAGGGCCGCGACGCCAAATACGACATGGAGACCTTCGACGAAGTGCTGGTCGAGCAGTCGAAGGGCTTCATGGATCGCGCCAAGGCTGCCAACAAGCCTTTCTTCCTCTGGCACAACACCACGCGCATGCACGTCTTCACATATTTGGCGCAGAAATATCAGGCCAAAATGAACTACCAGAGCAATTACGGCCTGGAAGAGGCCGGCATGGAGCAGATGGACGACGATATTGGCGATCTGCTCAAGCACCTCGACGATATCGGAGTCGCCAACAACACGATCGTCATCTTCACCACCGACAACGGCGCCGAGGTCTTCACCTGGCCGGACGGCGGCATGACGCCGTTCCGCGCCACCAAGGGCACCGTATTCGAGGGCGGCTTCCGCGTGCCCTGCATCATCCGTTGGCCGGGCCACGTGCCGGCCGGCAAGGTCGAGAACGGCATCATCTCCGGACTCGATTGGTTCCCGACGCTTGTCGCAGCAGCCGGCAATCCGAACATCACGCAGCAGCTCCTGCAGGGCGTGCAGCTCGGCGACCGTACCTACAAGAACCATCTCGACGGCTACAACCAGATGGACTTGATCACGGGTAAGGGGCCGTCGGTGCGGCACGAATTGTTCTATTTCGGCGGGCCGACGCTCGGCGCCATCAGAATCGACGATTTCAAATTTCAGTTCTACCAGCAGCCTTGGGGCTGGCCGGGCGAGAAGACGACGACCGACATGCCGACCATTGTCAATCTGCGTCAGGACCCGTTCGAGCGGACGCCGTCGATCCGCGGCGAGTCGCTCAACAGTCTTGGCGGCGGCTATATGAACGATTTCTACGCCCGCGAATTCTGGCGCTTCGTCCTGGTCCAGCAGAAAGTGGGGGAATTAGCGCAGACGGCCGTCAACTTTCCGCCGATGCAAGCGCCTGCATCGTTCAATCTCGAAGCGGTCAAGCGCAAAGTCGATGAATTGATGAAGGAGCATGAAGGACAATAATGTGAAACAACGAAGAGGGCGCGTCTCGTGGCGCGCCCTCGCAACTGAACTGAAGGGGGCGAAGTCATGCGGACTTCACGATTGGTCATATGCGGCGCCGCAGCGTTCGGCGTGTTCGCTTCGGCGGCGCAAGCGCGCCCGTGCTCGAAAGACATCGACCGCATGCAGGCGCGTATCGATGCGAGGCTCGAGGCCAACGCGACGGCCGGACCATTTGCCCCGCAAAGCATTGCCGCCGGAATGAGCGTTCAACCGACGCCATTGAGCATCGAAAGAGCTGAAGAACGACTGGACGAAATATCGGGCAACAAGGTCGATATGGTTCGCAATTCAATGGCCAAGGCTCGCGCCGCCAATGCCGAAGGCAACGAGCGAGCCTGCGAGCGGGCGCTCGCGGAAGTGCGCCGCGAGATGCGTCACTAGTGCATCATCAGGACATGTATGATGATGATTCCGTGAGAGATCTCGGGCGGCTACAGGAAGGCAAAGGGGCGTCGTATGGAAAGAATGCTGCATCGCTTGCTGGTGGGTGTGTTTGCTGTTGTTTTCGCGATTTCCGTATCGGCCGCGGCTCACGCGCAGCAATGGGCGCAAGTCGGGTCGCTGATGTGCAAGGTCGATCCAAGTGTCGGATTCATCATCGCCGGTCATCAGCCGATGCAATGTACCTTCACGCCGAGCCTGGTGCAGGCGCTGCCGCAATATTACGATGGCGCCATCAACACCGTCGGCCTGGATGTTGGCGTCAGCGCCGGCAGCGTTCTCGGCTGGGGCGTCTTCGCCCCGACCTCGGGCATCGGTCCCGGAGCGCTCGCCGGAGAATATGTCGGTGCGTCCGGCGATATCGGCCTTGGCATCGGCGGCGGCGCCAACTTGCTGATCGGCGGCTCCGCGCGAACCTTCGCGCTGCAGCCGCTGTCGCTGCAAGGCTCGCTCGCCGTCGACGTCGTATTGGGCTTGTCCTCGCTCAAACTGCGGCCGGCAACATGGAGATAGGTCATGCGCGCCTTATCGATCGCAAGTGCGACAACGATCGTCCTGCTTATTGTCCCATGTCCTGCATGGCCGGATGACGTTCCTGCTCTGAACGTCGATCCGGTATGTCACGGCATTGCCCGGCAGGCCGCCGGCCCTGGGGAGAAAGGCGACCCTGATCTTGCCTTTGCGCAATGCGTCAAGAACGAGCAGTCCATGCGGACGCGGCTGGTCGGCGAGTGGTCGACATTCACGCCGTCGGAAAGGTTGAATTGCGTCAACGAGCAAACGTCCGGTTCGCTGCCGAGCTATACCGATCTCGTCACCTGCCTCGAAATGGCGAGAACTGCGCGGCAACTCGACAGTCCGGCACCGGCGCAGCAAAACAAGTAGACGGCGCTTGACTGGTCGACAAGCAGCGGATGACCGGATCAGCAAGCTTGAAACCCGGAGCAATCAAAGGAATGATGGATAAATCTCAGGGAGTGCCGAATGGCTATCGAATAGCCGGCGATTGATTTCGCGGGGGCGCTACCGGGCAGCGCGTCCGCCGGATTTTAAGGAGGCGACAATGCGCAAATTCTCGGCGACCATGTTCTCGGCATGGCTCGGTTCGATCTTCACTCTCGCTGTGGCGATCCCGTCGGCGCGGTCCGACGACGTTCCCGTTCTTCACACCGAACAGATCTGTCATGGAATCGTCAATCAATCCGGGGACTCGTTGACCGCCGGCGATCCCAAAGTGGCGTTTTCCCAATGTATGGACGCCGAGCAGAAGGATCGGGAAACCCTGAGCAAGGAATGGTCGCAATTCACGACGGACGACAAGCGCCACTGCACTGCGGAAACGACTATGGGCGGCGAGTCGAGCTATACCGAGCTCGTCACCTGTCTGGAAATGGCGCGCGACGTGCGGAAACTGCACGAGTCTCAGCCGAAGAGCAATAATTGATGAAACAACAACACGCCTGACGCATTGAAATCAGGCCGCGAATATCAGGCACGCCTGCTGCATGAAGGCGAATTGCAAGTGGCGTCGTGGCGACGGCGATGGCCACAACAGTAATAAAAACGAGTGAAAACGATCTGGGAGAAGAAATATCAACCTAGGAGAAAGACAATGTCAGCGACGTTGGTCAATCTCATTATCCAGCTGATCGCCGGCGCCGTCGGCGGCAATGCCGTAGGGGCCGGGGTCAAGAATGTCGATCTCGGCACGCTCGGCAATACGATCGCCGGCGCGATCGGCGGTGCCGGCGGCGGCACATTGCTCACCGCGCTGTTGCCGCTGTTGCAAAGCACGGCCGACAATGTCGATATCGGCGCGCTGGTGGGACAGGCGGTCGGCGGCGGCATTGCCGGCGCGATCCTCACCGCGATCGTCGGCGTCATCAAGAACGCGATGGCTGGCCAGACGGCACGATGACCTGAGCGGACGTACCGCTCGCTCCCAAACGAATTATCCCGGGACTGCAGCAAGCGGTCTCGCGAAGAGGATGACGTTCGCGCACCGCGCCGCAGTCGCGGTTCGCACTGTCGGTCGTGATCAGAACTGATTACACTGCGCGATCACCGCTCCCAGTTCGGGAAAGCGGAACATGAGATTCAAGGTGATCAGCAGGCCGATGAGGCAGAGCGCTACAACGAGCTCCAAATCGGTTCCGACGGCGAATTCCTTGAAGCGCGACCAGGCGCCAAGTGCGGGCGAAGCGGACCTCGTGATCGTTTGTGGCTGGCGGGCGGCAGGACGTTCCGTCATGTTCGACGCTCCATGTTGCCTTGAGTTTCCCCAATCTAACGAGCAAACAACACAACGCCTGTGACCGGCATCACGAAAAAGGCGGTGCGACGGACGAAGAGCGCTCGCCGCCGATGGGCCGATAACGGGTATTTCACGCGCGATATGCGCGGCACAAACATCGCGACCGTGCCTACACCACGCAGGCGATGCCGTTACAGCGTCTCGATGTGCGAGACGCCGCAGGCGCGGCACTCGAAGGTGACGACCTCAGGCAGCCCTTCGAAACGTGCAGTGCGTCGGATGAGCTGCATCGGCTGCGCGCAGCTCGGGCAGCGTGGCGGAATGAGCGCGGAACTCTGCGCTTTCGGTTCACACATTGTCATGGTTCCCGGATGGAGGCCGCTGGCGGGCTGCGCGGATCCGAAAATTCAAGCGCGCCAGTTCAAAAAGCGGTCTCGCCTGCGGCAACAAGTGGGTGCAGCAGATTAACGAGACGTGGCGGGCTGATTAAGTTTTAGCAATTTAGAGAGCACCGCGTTTATCGCGGTCCCCAGGTTCAAAGGCTTATTGGTTTCCAAAGACTCGTTGCAAACGCCCAACTTCGCGTCTGCCGACGCTGTTGTTTCTCAGGCCGAGCGGCGAAAGCGGCTGAACTGAAAACGCTGGATCGTCCCCATGGGCGTGTTATGCGCATGACTGCGGCTCTCGACCAGGTCGAATTGCGGGCCGAGCATTCTGCCGAGCGAAGCTGCGTCATGCCGCATGACGGGCAGGCCGCTGCAGCGTTCGGGCCCGTCGAGCGCAAATGTCCCAATAACAACGTGACCCCCGGGACGCACTGCCCGCAATACCCGCTCGGCATAGGCGGTTCGGTCCTTGCGCTCGGTCAGGAAATGAAAGGCCGCGCGGTCGTGCCACACGTCATAGCTCGCAGCCGGCGTCCACGCCGTCACGTCGGCGGCGATCCATTTGATCATCGCACCTGCCGGACCAATCCGCGTTCGCGACGTTTCAAGCGCCGCATCGGAAACGTCGAGCACGGTCACTGCTCGAAACCCGTCGCCGAGCAGCGCGTCCGCAAGCCGCGACGCGCCGCCGCCGACATCGATGATCGCAGCATCAGCCGTCACGCCCGTGGCGCGAATGAGGTCGAGCGAAATCGCCGGTGTCTCCTGAAACCAGCTGACGGCGCGTTCGCTCTTGGTGTGGTATACATTCTCCCAGTGGGTGCGGCGGTCGAGATTGGTCATAGCTTTGCAGGCGTTCGCATGGCGGCTGCCGATTTGCGCTCGGGATCGCAGGTCGCTCCGGTCAACGCGTTGCGGCCCGCGTGCGGGTGATCTACGGGTAGCCTGGAAACGTGCCGAACGAGCCGAAGCCCCAGGCGCTGCGCATCGTCTCTCTCGGCCAGCGCCGCGGATAGAGCGGCATTTCCTCGTGCCAGGGGCGCGGCTGCCAATAGCCGAGCGTCTCATCATACATGAGATCCATCTCGCAATAGAACTCAATCCGCAGATCATCGCTGTTGCGATGATAGGCTGCGATATTGTGGCCGACGATGTGGCGCAGCGGCCCCCAGACCAGCTGGATCTTGTGGCCCGCGAGGATCTCGCAGGAGCGCTGGACCTCGGCCCAATCCTTCACCTCGAAGGCGACATGATGCAGCCGCGGCGTGTCATAGTGCACGAAATTTACGGTGTGATGATCGACGCTGCAACGCATGAAGACGAAATGGTCGGCGACCCAATCCGAGACCCGAAAACCCAAAACCTCCTCGTAGAATTTCGTCACTTTCGCTACGTCCGTGACGCGCGAGGCAACGTGACCGATCTTGAGCGGATTGACGCCGCCGCCTGCGGCCGCGACAGGGTGGAAGCTGTATTCGGAAAACAGCTCGACACGCGCGCCTTTGGGATCGCTGAAAGTGAGTGCCTTCTTGACGCCGGGAGTGACATCCGAGCGCAGTTCGTAAGCCACTCCAGCTTCTTTCAACGCAGCACTCATGTCGGCGAAATCGCTTCCCGGCGCGACTTGAAAGGCGATGCGCGACAGGTCGGCTTGGTCGCCCTGTTCCAGGACGATGGCCTCGTGCCCGAACATGGTGGCGAGAACCGCCTGCTTGGCGTCGCGCGCGACGACATGCAGGCCAACGACATGCGTCCAATAGTCTATCTGCCTGTCCAGATCGGGCGTCGACAGGGTCGCGTGGGCGAGCCGCCTCACTCGAATCGGCCGCACTTCGATCGGCTGCGCTTGGATGCGTCCTATTTGGCTCATCTGTTCCACTCCCCAGTCCCGCACGTCATTGCAGTCATGCGCCCGAGAACCGAGCTTGCCCCAAGGGCAAACTTGCTCCAACACTGAATTTGCCCCAACACTATGCAACAATACATGCGCAATAAGACATCGGGGAGGAGACGGGATGGCGGCGAATAAAATCGTCGACGTTGATCGGCTGATGGGTGCACAACCGATCCGCTCCTTTCACATCAAGCTTGTGCTCTTCCTATTGTTCGTGCTCGGTTTTGATCTGCGGCGAGCGATCGCCGCCGTGCTGAGCTGCGTGTTTCTGCTCGCCTTCCCTGTCACGAGCCCGGCCGCTCCTGCACGGACCTACCCCGAGCGCAACGTGACCATCGTGGTGACGTCAGCGGCGGGCGCCTTGACCGACACGCTCACCCGCGCGATCGCGCAACGTCTATCGGAGATGTGGAAGCAGAGCGTGATCGTCGAGAATCGGGGCGGCGCCGGATATGCGATCGCAGCACAGTACGTGACGCGGGCTGAGCATGACGGCTATACGCTGCTCGCTTCGGAGATCGGCTTCTACACGACCCAACCGCATCTCTACGGCAAGGACCAACTGGGCTACGACGCGGAGAAGGACTTTGTTCCGGTCGCCGGCTACGGCACCATTCCGGCAGCATTGCTGGTGAATCCATCGGTGCCGGTCAATTCGGTGGGCGATCTGATCGCGCTCGCCAAGAAGAAGCCTGGCGCTTTGACCTTCGGCACGGCCGGAGTCGGCACCGCACTGCATATTGCCGGGCTGGAGCTTGAGAACCTCGCTGGCATCAATATGACGGCGGTGCACTATCGCGGCGCGGCACCTGCGCTGGCCGATGTGATCGCCGGACACATCGACGCGGTGATTATGGGCCCGTCGGTGGCGCTGAGTTCCGTGAGCGCCGGAAAGCTCAAGATGCTGGCTTTCGGCAGCGAGAAGCGGCTGCCGCAGTTCCCCGATGTGCCGACCATCGCCGAGACCGTTCCGGGATTCGAGGCGAGCGTATCATTCGGGCTATTTGCTGCGGCGGGCACGCCCCCCGACATCATCGAAAAGGTCAATACCGACGTGCAAAAGATCGTCGGCGATCCCGAATTCCGGAAGAAATATCTCGAGCGCTTTGCGGTGCAGCCGGTCCCGGGGCCGCTCGACGCCTTTGCCCAATTTCTACGCAATGACTCGGCCAAGTGGGAGGAGGTCATCAAGGCGGCGAACGTGAGGATCGAGTGAGCGTTGCCTGTCCTCGTTCGCGCTGGCGTATCGGAGTGCCGGGGTCAGGCGTTCGATGCGCAAGCACAGCGAAACAGGCGAACCCCGTGCTACGAATATTTCTTTTCAATTGAGGAGCTTCCCGATGACCATCATCGATTCCCAAGTCCACGCCTATGAGGCCAACACGCCGAAGCGGTCATGGCATAATGTGCCGAACTGGCCCCCGCACGTGACCGGCGACGAGATGGTAGCGGCGATGGACAAAGTTGGCGTTGATGGCGCCATCTTCATCTCGGCCTTTTCCATGTACCGCTATGACGCGAGCTATGCGGTAGAGGTGCAGTGTGCTCATCCTGGCCGGTTCGCGATCGTCAAGCCGGTCGACCCGGACGATCCGGCTGTCGGCGATGTCGTTGCCGAATGGAAGCGCACGCCGGGCGCAGTCGGCATCCGCATCATGCTGACAAAGGAGCCGGGACGCGACCGCGACCCGGCTGACCCGGGTCTCGATCGCATCGCGCGTGCTGCCGTCAAGCACGACCTTCCGGTCAACATCCTGTGCTGGGGCAATTTGGAGGCAGGCACGGCGCTGATCGATCGCCACCCCGATACGCGGTTCATCATCGATCACCTGGGCATCCTGCAGCCGCGCACGCCGCCGGCGCCGCCGCAGCCGTGGGCCGATCTGCCGAAGGTGCTGGAGTTGGCCAAGCGCAAGAACGCAGTGATCAAGGTGAGCGGCGCCTGCACGCTGTCCAAGGAACCATATCCGTTTCCGGACATCTGGGATCCGCTCGCTCGCGTGTTCGACGCCTGGGGTCTCGACCGCTGCCTGTGGGGCACGGATTGGACCCGCGCCTTCGCCGTCGTCAATTACCAGCAGGCGGTCGAGCCGTTCCTCAAGACCGACCGCCTCAGCGACGGCGACCGCGCGATGCTCATGAGCGGCGCCTGCACCAGGGCCTATCGCTGGTCGCCGAAGAAGGTCTAGGCCGCTTTCTTGTGCCGGGCGATGAGCTGGTCGGCGACATCGTTGAGGTCTTGCCCGACAATGTTCGGCTGCGGGCCGACACCCAGAACGTCGTTGCCGGGACGCCTGATCAACGCCGCCTCCCAGCCGGCCGCGACGGCGCCGAGGGTGTCCCAGGTATGACATGCGATCAGACAGAACCGTGACGGCTCGGCGCCAAGCTCTTTCTCGACATAAGCGTAGGCCTGCCGCGACGGCTTGTGGTGCTTCACGCCGTCGGCGCTGAATCGACGCTCGAACAAATCGACAATGCCGCCATGCTCGAGCTGGCGGGTTTGCACTTCGAGCAGATTGTCGGTGAGGGTGAACAGCCGGAAGCCTGCCGCGCGCAGCTTGCGCAACGCCGCCGGAACTTCGGGGTGCGGCGGCATCGTCGAGAACTTTTCCGTCAGTTCCTCCTTGTCCGCTTCGGTGATCTTGATGCCGCGCGTATCCGCCAGCATTTTCATCACCGCCGCGCCGATATCGGTAAACGGCACGTAACAGCCGGCGACGGTCAGCGCTGCAGAATACATAATCAAATTGGCGAACCACAGGCGCATGGCGCTCTTGTCGTTGAAGATGCGCTGGAAAGTCGGTTTCATCGTTTCAAGATCGAGAACGGTCTCGTTGACATCGAAGACGATCAAGGGAAGCGCCGCCATGTTTTCACTCCTGTGTGCTCGGGCTAAAGTTCCTTATGCTTGTCAGTGCTTGATCTTGAGCCGCCTGCGGTGCGCGGCCTGCTTGGCGCGATTGCCGCAGACGGCCATGCTGCACCATCGTCGCGCCCGTCTCCTCGTATGGTCGGCGAACATCAGCGTGCAGGTCGGTCCTTCGCAGGCTTTGACATCGGCGAAGTCCTCCTCACACACAGACCTCGCCAAAATTTCGCCGATCGGTAGCAGTAACGCTTCAGCCGAGCGCCAGTGCCGCATCACTTGCAGGTCCAAACGCTCGCCGCCGTCATGGCGGTGCCGCGTTATCTGGCTGAACCTTTCATCACGCTCCAAAAGCCGGTTCAGAGGACCCAATTCCCGGAGCGCCTTGGGCGCGAGCGGCCGGCCCATATGTTTGCGCACGAAGCCGCGGAACCACTCGCGCAAAGCGCGGGCCTGATCTGCGACTTTGTCCAATTCACCGGGCATCGCTCGTGCTTTCAGCTCTGCGAGTTCATCCGTTGGAACAAGCCTGGCCTGCGCCAGCCACTCCAAGAGACCATCGCCGTTATCAATCCAGTCGACGGGCGTATCGACCGGCGTTGCGATGGAGTTCAGGAAATCGAGGCCGGGCGAGTCGGCGATGAAAATTGCAGGTGGTCGGCGTTGCATGTTGGGCCCCCGGCGCAGGAAAAGGTTCCAATCGCATAACCTGTCATAACTCCGTTGACAAGTTATGCACCGGCTTGTAATAACCTGCAAATTGTTATTTAGCAGGTTATGGAAGTTCGGCTTCTCAGCGGTCTCAGGAGGAAACAAGATGGCGGCGAAGGATGTGCACGTCGTGCTGGTCCATGGCGCATGGGCGGACGGATCGAGCTGGGCACGAGTCATCGCCGCCCTCGAAACCGGGGGCGTAAAGGTCACAGCGGCGCCGTTGCCGCTGACGTCGCTCGCTGACGACGTGGCGGCCCTCAACCGCAGCATGGACCGGACCGAAGGGCCGATCATATTGGCGGGCCACGCTTATGCCGGTGCAGTCATCGCCCTGGCGCGTCCCGAGCGCGTGAAAGCTCTGGTCTACGTCACCGCGCTTGCGCCGGACGAAGGCGAAAAGGTCGCCGACGTGTTCTACCGTCTCGCACCACATCCGAAAGCGCCAAAGCTTGCACCGGACGGCAGTGGTCTGATCTGGCTGCCTGAAGATGCCTTCGCCGCCGCTTTCGCGCAGAATGCAGCCGCAGAAGATCTCGCCGTGCTCGCCGCCGTGCAGCGTCCGATCTCGATCAACTGCATCACTGCTCCGGCCGGGCGTCCGCTGTGGAAAGACGTTCCGAGCTGGTTTCTGGTTGCCGAAGACGATCACATGATCGTGCCGGCGACGCAGCGCTTCATGGCGGAGCGCATGATGGCAAAGACCGAGACGCATGCCGTCGATCACACGCCGAGCGTTACCGCTCCGTCGGTCGTCGTCGACATCATCCGCGATGCCATCCGCAGCGTCACCGGTAATTGTAATTGAAAGAAAGAAACGAGGAGAATCCGATGGCGCGCATCAAATACCGAACCGCAGACGTCGACGGCTTCAAGATTTTCTATCGCGAAGCAGGGCCGGCCGATGCGCGAAAGCTCCTGCTGCTGCACGGCTTCCCGAGCGCCGGCCACATGTTCCGCGACCTGATCCCGCTTCTCGCCGACAGATTTCACATCGTTGCCCCGGATCTTCCCGGCTTCGGTCAGTCCGACATGCCGCCGCGCGACAAATTCACTTACACGTTCGACAACGTCGCCAACGTGATAGAGCGCTTTACCGAAGTCATTGGCTTCGCTCGCTTCGCGCTCTATGTTTTCGACTACGGCGCGCCGACCGGCTTCCGGCTCGCGGTCCGTCATCCCGAGCGGATCACGGCAATCATTTCGCAGAACGGCAATGCCTACGAGGAGGGTCTTAGCGACGGCTGGACTCCGATCCGGGCCTATTGGCAGAATCCATCGGCGGCGAACCGCAAGGCGCTCCATGCCTTCCTCACCCCGGAAACAACCCGGTGGCAATATACGCACGGCGTACCCGACCCGACGATCGTATCGCCGGACTGTCAGAACCTCGACAATTTTTACCTGGCGCGTCCCGGTGCGGATGAAATCCAGCTCGACCTGTTCGGCGACTACAAGAGCAATGTCGCGCTGTATCCGACCTTCCAGGACTATTTCCGCAAGCACAAGCCGCCGTTTCTGGCCGTCTGGGGCAAGAACGATCCGTTCTTCCTGCCGCCCGGCGCGGAGGCGTTCAAACGCGATATTCCCGCCGCAGCCGTCCGTTTCTTCGACACCGGCCACTTCGCACTGGAAACTCACGCGGACGAGATCGCCGAAAGCATTCGCGATTTCCTGAAGTGACCACTGCGCCGCACTGTCATACGCTAGGCGTCAATCGAGCGATGCGTCGATCAGTCAAAAGGAGCGACGGCCGTGCCGCATGCGAGAAGGACTCCGGAGCGGCTGAGCGCGTTCTCCGACGGCGTGTTTGCCGTTCTGATTACCGTCCTCGTACTCGACCTGCGGCCGCCCGAGCTTCCGACTTTCAAAGCTCTGCTGTCGCTGTGGCCTACATGGCTGAGCTACGCGGTGAGCTATCTGTTCATCGCGATCGTTTGGACCAATCACCACCATCTCTTACGCTATGCCACCGAAGCCACGCCGCGTTTGATGTGGTTTAATTTTGCCCATCTATTCGGTATCGCTGCTTCCGCTTTCCACCGCCTGGATGGCCGTGAGCAAGCTGGCGCCGCAACCGGTGGCGTTCTATGCCGCGGTTTTCTTTCTAGTCAACGTAACTTACATTTGTTTGATCCGTGAGCTCATTGATCGCGCCTCTACTGACGAAGTGCCGATTCGCGAACGCAAGAGCATGCACGTGCGATCCATCGTCACGCTGTGCGTGTTTGGTGCTGCGGCGCTCGCGGCGCTGGTGCATCCACTGATTGGGCTCGGGATGTGCATTTGCTGCCTGATCGTATATCTGAAGCCTGAAGCGCCGGGCGCAAGCACGTGACGCTCGTTTCGGCACAGCGGCATTGCGGGGTCGCACCGATCATGAAGCACGAACCGCAAAAACTACGAATCGATGTGGATCCTGCGCTGTCGGTTTCCGGTCTGCTCCTTCGGCCGGCGCGTGCGATCGCGTGTTATGTTTTTGCGCACGGCGCCGGCGCCGGAATGATGCATCCCTTCATGGCCCACGCGGCCTCAGGCTTGTGTGACCGCGGTGTCGCGACGCTGCGCTATCAATTTGCCTACATGGAAAAAGGCGCGCGTCGGCCCGACGCGCCGCCGCTCGCACATGCAGTGGTTCGCGCTGCCGTGACGGAGGCGGCACGACTTTGTCCGGATGTGCTCCTCGTTGCGGGCGGCAAATCCTTTGGCACCCGCATGACGTCGCAAGCTCAGGCGCTGCGACCGCTCGTCGGCGTCCGGGGATTGGTGTTTTTTGGTTTTCCGCTGCATCCGGCTGGCAAGCCCTCCATCGACAGAGCCAGGCATCTATCCGATGTGCAAGTGCCGATGCTATTCCTGCAGGGCACGCGCGACAAGCTCGCCGAGCCGACACTGATTCAAGATGTGGTCAAGACACTGGCGCCGAGGGTGACGCTGGGCGAGATCGACGGCGCCGATCACAGTTTTCATGTCCCGGCCAAGCTGCTGGCAAGGTCCGGCCGTAGCGATATGGATGTTTTGAACGAAGCTTTGGATGCCGTGGTGCACTGGCTGTCATTGATAGCTGGGCTCAACCGCAGCGGGCGGTAGCTCCCAGCCGTCGCGATCATGCTCCGGCAGCGCAGCAACTAACATCATGACCAGTCTGGGCAATCCGGCAGAGCGTGCTATAGGATGGCAATCTCAGAGGGTGATCACCGGTACGATGTTAAGGACAGGTGAGGGAGGCGTTCATGCGATTTCATCTGATGTGGCAGGCGGCACTGGTTTGTGCTGCGTCGTTATTGATTGGCGGGGCGTTGATTGGAGGTACAGGCGTAGCGCGCGCGCAAACCATGAGCTACGCCGACGCGATCTCGCAGCTTGCGGCGGCGTGCGGCCGCGACGTTGCCAGATATTGCCGCGGGATTCCGCTGAGCGGCGCCCTGAAGAGCTGTCTGGACGGACATGCCAGCGCGCTGTCGCCGGGCTGCGCGCAGACTCGCGCCACGGTTTATGACTCGATCAGCCGCCGCGCCGCGGCGCAGCGCAATATCGGCGAGGTTTGCGAAGCGGATATCGAGCGGCTGTGCGGCACTTCGCATGCCGACGCGCATCTCGTCGAATGCCTGAAAATGACCTCGCCTTCGGCGATTAGCCCGCGCTGCAATCAGGCCTTCCTCGATTCGGGCTGGAGCACTGAGAGGGCGCAGCAATGAAACCGCATCATCTTTCGGCCGTCGCGGCCGTTGCTTTCGCGCTCGCTTTGACAGCGGCATTCGCGCAAAACCGTATCGGCGCGGGCCAGATGGCCAACAGTCTCGCAGCCGTCAGCGGCGATATACGGCTTGATCTCACCGCCTCGCAGATGCGCCAGGCGGCACTCGACAATATCCGCAACTATCCGGGGGCCATTCCGCCGCGGCCGCTGAGCTTTCCACAGCTGCAAAACCTGCCGCAGTTCACGGTCGAGGTGGAATTCGATTTCAACTCCGCGGTGATCAAGCCGTCGTCATACCGCACGGTGGGCTCGATCGCCGACGCGCTGCATAACCCGATCCTGCTCGGCTACGGCTTTCTCGTCATCGGCCACACCGATTCCGTCGGCGGCCGCGAATACAATATCGGGCTTAGCCAGCGCCGCGCCGAGGCGATCGTTGCCGCTCTGGTCGATCCGTTCGGCGTCAATCCAGCCATACTGCAGCCGGTAGGGCTCGGCGAAGAGCAGTTGCGTGATCCGCAGCATCCGACCTCAGGCGTCAACCGCCGCGTTCAGCTCATCAATGTCGGCAAGAAATTCTGCTTCGGCCGTTCCGGCGAGCAGTTTCAGTGTCAGTGAAACGTAGCCCGCATGTCGCTCTGCCGCGTCCGGGCTGCTAGAACTACGGCCGCAGATAGGCGTAGCCGTCGCCTTGCAATTGCGCGAGCCGCACCACGCCGCCTTTGTCGGCAACGGCAAAGCCCGGCAGCAGATCCTCAAGCGTCACATTCTGCGCCCGCATGGTGTTGATGCAGGCGTACAGCTGCAGTCTGCTTTTTGCCAGATCGGCGGTGTGCTTGCTTGTGTCGGGCGAGGCGTCGGCGGCATGGAAGGCCTTGAGCGCCGGCCCGTGCACGACAAGGGCGATAGTGACCTTTTCGGGACCGCCCATGCCTTTGTAGTGATTGTTGATATTGCCGAGCACGAAATCGACTTTGTCGAGATCGGCGAGATGATAGACGACCTTGGCGGCGTCGGGCGTCGCGGCTTTAGCGCCGCTTGTGAACAACGAAGCCGGCGCAATGGCCAGCGCGAGCTGAAGTAAATTACGTCGGCGCATGATGGCTCCTTATTTCTTGTGCCGCATCGCGGCGAGTTCCTTGCGGTCTGCGACCAGCGACCGGCATTCGTCTACGCTCGTGCGATCGAGCCGGAATATCTTGTCGTCGGCGCCGCCTTGCAAGCTCCGCAGCGGGCCGCCGTCCGGATCGGTGCTCTTCCAGATGCGGATGCGGCCGAGCTTGACGATGATCGAGTTATCGCCGTTGGCGAGATTGACGGCAATGCCGCCGCCGTCGCAGTCGACGGAGCACTGGAAGTCGATGCCGGCGGGCGGCATCGGGTCGGTGTCCGCCGCGCGCACCGGCGGAGCGTGGCCGCAGTCGCCGCTGGAATCGAAGTCGCCCGGCTGGTCGCGGAAATTGACGCCAAGCCGGAACGAATAGGTGAGATATTTGTCGTCCTCCATCTTTTCGGATGTGACGAGAAGCTTCATCACCGTGACCTTCTGCTGCGGATGCTCGGTCATATGCGCGGCGTCGTACCGTCGCACGAAGCAGGCATAAGCTTTCGGCTCGCCGGCATTTCCGGCGAAGAAGCGCTTGGCGAAATCGCCGTCGGCCTGCAGGTCGTCGGCACGGGCGCTATAACTCCCAAAGCCATGATCGCCCGAAGCCATGACCGCCGCTGCCAAAAGCCCGGCCACTGCCGCACCGGACCGCCGTGAAATTGCGCGCAAACACCGCATCTCAATCCTCATGCCGCTGATACATTATAGCTTGCGCGGTCGCGGAATACTGGTTCACAAAGGACCCTGCCGCAATTGACTTGGTCGCAGGCTATTCGCCGGCCGTTCAAAGCGGGCGCGCGAGACGCTATAAAGTGACTGCAAAACAATACGCCTTCGCCGGCAAGACGAAGGTTTGACGGGGAGGGGTGAAATGACGGTCTGGCTTCGCCGTGCGGCGGTATTGGTGTGTCTCATCGCAACCGCAGGCATCATGGCGGTCACAGATGCAGCTGTTGCCGACGATTACCCGTCGAAACCGATCACCATCATCGTACCGGCCTCGCCCGGCGGTGTCACCGACATGCTCGGTCGGCTTCTGGCCCAGCATTTCATCGCCGATTTGGGCGCCCAGGCGGTGGTCGAGAACAAGCCCGGCGCCAACAACCAGGTCGCCGCCGAATATGTCACCCACCAGCCGGGCGACGGCTATACCCTGTTCATCGGCCCGGAATCGACCTTCATCGTCAATCCATATTTATACGCGCACCTGCCCTATGACCCGGAGCACGGCTTCACGCCGATCTCGGGCCTGGTGCAGATCGATCATGCGCTGGTCCTCAATCCGGCGGTGCCGGCCAACAGCGTCAAGGAGCTGATCGCGCTGGCCAAGGCCAAGCCGGGCCAGCTCAATTACGGCACCTTCGGGGTCGGCTCGAGCGGCCACCTCAACATGGAAATGTTCAAATCCATGACCGGCACCAATCTCGTCGCCGTGCATTACAAAGGCGCGGCGCCGGCGATGCAGGACGTCATCGGCGGCCAGATCCAGTTGATGTTCGTCTCGGTCGGTACTGCCGTGCCGCACGTCAAGGCTGGCACCGTGAAGATGATCGGGATCGGCGCTCCCAAGCGCTTGGCGCTGCTGCCGGACGTGCCGGCCATATCCGAAGCCGTGCCGGGCTATGTCGCGGTGTCCTGGTTCGCTTTGTTCGGGCCGGCCGGCATGCCGGCCGCCGTGACCAAAAAACTCAACGCCGAGGTGCAGAAGATTTTTGCCGATCCGCAAGTGAAGAAGACGTTTCTCGATCCGCAATATTTCGAGCCGATCGCCGGCACCCCGCAAGACCTGGAGACGCGCCTGCAAACCGAGGGGCCGAGGTGGCACAAGCTGATCCAGGAGTCGCATATCAAGGTGGAATGAGCAGCTGGACCGGCCGGCGCTCGCTGCCGCAGCTGCGCCTCAGGACAGAGCCATCATCTTTATCTTTGTTTTGGTGTCACCTTGGCGTCGCGTCGCGGTGACTTGCCGTAAATCCTCGCCGCCTTCTTGGCGCAGGTCGCACAGCGGCAGCCCAGCGGCGCGATGAACAGGTCGAAATAGTCCTTGCCGTAATCGAGCGTGATCTCTTCGCCCGGGGCAATGTCGCGCAGCGCGACGAAGATCAGCTGGCCCTTGCGCAGCACGGCTTCGCAATTCGGCCGGCAGGCGTGGTTGATGTAGCGTCCGAGATTGCGCCGCGACGCGCCGTCGATGGTCCAGCGCGCGTTGAGTTCGAACATGTATTTTGCCTTGCCGGCCCGTTCACGAAGGTGGGCTTCCGCGGTCGGGATGCGCTTGCCGCGATAGGTTGCGATATAGGCCTTTTTCGCGATCGGCTTTGTCGCAAACAGGCCAAGCCCGGTCGGCGAGCGCCCGATGCGGACGGCAGTGCGCGCGGAGGTCGAGGACATCACCCGCCATTAGCAGATTCGGCGGAAGCTTAAAGCGTATCGCGTTGCTCAATCCGTCGGTCCGGCTATAAATCCACATTCCCGCCGGTCTTCGCAGCCCGTCGACAACAATATCATTGGAACGCCCGAAGGAAATGCCCATGCGCACCATCACGCTCGAAGAGCACTTCACCACTCCCGCTTTCCGCGCCGGCGCCGGGCGGCATCGCGAGGAACACGCCAAGAAGGTCGGCGGGCGGCTGCTCAAGGTGTTCGCCCAGCTCGCCGATGTCGGCGACAGCCGCATTGCGGAAATGGACGCGGCCGGCATCGACATTCAGGTCCTGTCGCTGACTTCGCCCGGCTGCGAGCAACTCGACGCGGCGGACGCGATGGCGCTGGCGCGCGAGGCCAATGATTTCCTCGCCGAGGCTATCAAGAAACATCCCAAGCGCTTCGCCGGTCTCGCCGTGATGCCGACCGCTGCCCCGGACAAGGCCGCCGCCGAGCTCGAGCGCCGGGTGCGCGATCACGGCTTTGTCGGCGCCGTCATTCACGGCCACAATCGCGGCCGCCATTTCGACGACAAATTCTTCTGGCCGATATTCGAGCGCGCGGAGGCGCTCGGCACGCCGATCTATCTGCACCCGACCTTGCCGCCGCAGCCGGTCATCGACGCCTCGTTCGGCGGTTTCGCGCAGCCCGTCACCGACGCCTTGGCCGGCTCAGGCTGGGGCTGGCATATCGAGACCGCGGGGCACATCCTGCGCCTCATTCTTGGCGGCGTGTTCGATGCCTTCCCCAAGTTGCAATTCGTCATCGGCCATCTCGGCGAGGGGCTGCCGTTCATGATCCAACGCTTCGAAGAGCGGCTGCCGACGACGCTGACCAAGCTGAAACAGCCGGTCAGCCATTATCTGCGCAACAACGTGCATTACACCATCGCAGGCTTCAATTTTCCGCAGGCCTTTCTAGATCTGCTCCTTGAAGTCGGCGTCGACCGCATCATGTTCTCGGCCGACTATCCGTATAATTCGATGGAAGCGGCGCGCGCCTTTCTCGACCAGATTCCGGTGAGTGCAGCGGATCGCGCGCGCATCGCCCACGGCAACGCGGAGAAATTGTTCAAATTGTAACTAAGTATCGCCGGCAACCTGCCAGTCGTTGTTTGATCAGCATCGAACAGTTTTTTGCGCTGCGGCGACGCTCATTAAAATTGTAGCGGCTTTTGCAACGGGCGCTTAGGACGCACGGCGTTATCGCTCGCTTATGAGCTCGATCCTGTCGATCGCCGTGTCGGGGATAAGTGCTGCGTCGGAGCGTCTCCAGGACTCCGCGAGCAATGTCGCCAACGCCGAATCCGACGGACCGGCTGCGGACGCGAGCACGGAAATGCAGACGCAATATCCGCCGGCCTATACGCCCAAAGAGGTGCATCAGGTCGCGCTCGCCGGCGGCGGCACGCAGGCCGTCACGACCAATGTCCAGCCGGCGACCTTGCTCGCTTACGACCCGACCGCGCCTTATGCGGATGCGAACGGCGACGTGGCGAGGCCGAATGTCGACTTCACCAGCGAGGCCTATCAGCAGTTCACCGCGCGCTACAATTTCGTAGCCAACGCCTATGTCATGCGCATCTATTCGCGCATGGTGAAGTCGCTGCTGGACATTCAGACGTAAGTCTGTGCGGCTCGCTTCGGCCGCGTTCTCTACCTCTGCTCTCCCGGGCGTTAGTCGGCGCGCTTCGCATCGACGACGAAACACGATTCACTGGTGCTGTAGCAGTCATGGTAGTGCCCGCGGGAATCCCGATAGTAATTTTCGACCTTGCACGGGACTTCGATCCCGCACGAACTGCCTTGAGCGATCGCCGGCTCGAGCGCCCGTTCGGTCACGAGCGCGACTAGCGCCCCGGCGATTACCGTAAGAACCACTTTCGTGTAGATGTCCGTCATGAGTCTTCCCTCGGCAAGATTTGCGTGCAGGTAGCGCAACTATAGGATGTTGTAAATCCGGCAGGCAATCTCTACTAAGAGTGCGGTTCAAGCTCGATCGCGCGGTGCGGTTTTGGCCCATTGATATCTGCGTTCGAGCAGCGCATTTGCTCTTCGGGTCTCTTTGAACAGGACGCATGAACACATGAACGCCCCTCTCACCGAACATCCGCTTCCGCCCTATAAGCACACGCCGCTGTTTCCGCTCGGCAAGGACAAAACGACCTATCGCAAGATCGAATTTGCCTCTGCCGGCGGCGCCTTGGGCGTGAAGGTCGAGCGGGTCATGGGCGAGGAGGTGATAGTGGTGCCGCGCGAGGCGCTCCGCGCGCTGGCCGAAGCCGCCTTTACCGACATCAATCATCTGCTGCGGCCGGCGCATCTCGCGTCGCTCAAGGCCATTGTCGAGGACCCGGAGGCGTCGTCGAACGACAAGTTCGTGGCCTACGATTTTCTCAAGAACGCCAATATCGCGGCCGGCGGCGTGCTGCCGATGTGTCAGGATACCGGCACAGCGCTGATCATGGGCAAGAAGGGGCGGCTCATCTGGAGCGCGGGTGACGATGAGGCGGCGCTCGCCGAAGGCGCGCGCGACGCCTATCTCAAGCGCAACCTCCGTTATTCGCAGCTCGCGCCGCTCTCGATGTTCGAGGAGAAAAACACCAAGAACAACATGCCGGCGCAGGTCGAGATCTTTGCCGAAGCCAAGGGCGACGCCGACGCGGCCTACAAATTCCTGTTCATCGCCAAGGGCGGCGGCTCGGCCAACAAGGCGTTCCTGTTCCAAGCGACGCCCTCGATCCTGACCCGCGAGCGCATGCTCGCTTTCCTCAAGGAAAAAGTGCTTACGCTCGGCACCGCGGCCTGTCCGCCCTACCACCTCGCCATCGTCATCGGTGGCACGTCGGCCGAAATGACCATGAAGACGGTGAAGCTTGCCTCCTGCAAGTATTACGACGAACTGCCGGATCACGGCTCCGAGGAGGGCCACGGCTTCCGCGACAAGGAGATGGAGCAGGAAATCCAGAAGATGACGCAGTCGCTCGGCGTCGGCGCGCAATTCGGCGGCAAGTACTTCTGCCACGACGTCCGGGTCATCCGCCTGCCGCGGCACGGCGCCTCGCTGCCGATCGGGCTCGGCGTGTCCTGCTCGGCCGACCGCCAGGCGCTCGGCAAGATCACCAGGGACGGCGTATTCCTCGAAGAGCTCGAGCACAATCCGGCGAAATATCTCCCGGAGGTCGATACCACGAAGCTCGGTGGCGACGTGGTGAAGATCGATCTCACCAGACCGATGAAAGAGATCCTGGCCGAACTTTCAAAGCATCCGGTCAAGACGCGGCTGTCGCTTGCCGGTCCGATGGTCGTGGCCCGCGATCTGGCGCATGCCAAGTTGCGCGAGCGCCTGGAGAAGGGCGAGGGGCTGCCGGATTATTTCAAGAACCACCCGGTCTATTACGCCGGCCCCGCGAAAACGCCGGAAGGCTACGCCTCGGGCGCGTTCGGTCCGACCACGGCCGGCCGCATGGACTCCTTCGTCGCCGATTTCCAGGCCGCCGGCGGCTCCATGGTGATGCTGGCCAAAGGCAATCGCGCCGTGGCGGTACGCGAGGCCTGCAAGACATACGGCGGCTTTTATCTGGCCTCGATCGGCGGCACCGCGGCCAATCTCGCCGAACACTGCATTAAGAAGGTCGAGTGCATCGAATATCCCGAGCTCGGCATGGAGGCGATCTGGCGCATCGAGGTGGTCGATTTCCCGGCCTTCACGGTCATCGACGACAAGGGCAATGACTTCTTCAAGGAGCTGAATCTGGGCTAGTGTGGCGGAGATAACCAGGGACGCGCCATTGTCGAAGGGGAACCGTTCGCGCTACGCGTTGCCGTTGCTTGCGTTTCTCGCGTTGCCGATTGTGTCGCAGTTCGCCGCGGCGCAGACGCAGCCGGTGCCCGGGCTTGCGCCGCCGGTCGTGTTCAAAGCCGGCATTGCCGATCCTTCGAATACCGTGCTCGCGTTGTATATGGCGAAAGCCGCGGGACTTGATGTCGCGCAAGGCCTCAAGCTCGACATTCTCGACATGAACGGCGGCAGCCGCGGCGCCGAGGAATTGCAGGCCGGCCGCATCGATACCATGCAAGTCGGCCTTTCGGCCGTGGTGAAGGTCAACCAATCCGGCGGCGATCTGCGCCTCATCGCCTCGCTGTCGAACGATATGCGCTTTGCTTTGTTCGGGGCGCGCGGGGTGACGACCGGCGCCGCGCTGAAGGGCGGCACGATCGGCATCAGTGCGTCAGGCTCCGAGAGCGATTCCGCGGTAACGCTCGCCTTGCAAAGGCTCGGGCTGACCCGCAGCGATGTCGTCATCAAGGAATATGGCTCCAGTGCACATCGGCTCGCCGCCCTGAAAGCGGGCGAGATCAAAGCTGCTCCGCTCGACGAGCCGGCCGCATCCGCCGCGCGCCAGGCGGGCTTCGCCGCGCTGGTCGATTTTGTGCCAATGCAGATCCCGTGGCTGTTTGCCGGCATCGCCGTGCGTCATGACGATATCGGCGCGCGGCGCGATTTGCTGACGCGTTTTCTCAAGGCCTGCATCGAGGGCAATTATATCGCGCTCGCCGACGAGAAACGCGCCAAAGAGGTGCTGGCGAAAGATCTGAAAATCGAAAACGAAAAGAATCTCGCGATCGCCTATCGCGATTTCGTCGCGCAGTCGCCGCCCAATCTCGAGCCCTCGCTGCCTGGCGTGCAGAACATCTTGAAAGTGTTCCCCAAAGCCAGCCAAAATGTCGGCGATTTCGTCGACCTGAGCTTGCTCGACGCGCTCAAGAGTCAGGGTTTCTTCAAGGCGATGGAAGCGAAATATAAAAAAGGTGATGCTCCGTGAATGCGGAGCCGAACAATGCTGAAGGAAAGACAATGCAATCTGCGACTGCCACAGCGCCTGCGAGGGTCAAAGGCCCGATCGTCTGGCTCGACATGGACCAGCACGAACTCGACGACGCCTATGATCAGATCGTTTATGCGCCGAACCGCGACCAGATCGCCAAGCGACGGGTCGCCAATAGCACGGCAGCCCGCGCCCGGCTCGGCGAGCCGTTGCGGCTCGCTTATGGGCCAACGTCGATCGAGGGCATCGACATCTATCGCTCCGCCAAGCCGAATGCGCCGGTTGCGATTTTTGTCCACGGCGGCGCCTGGCTGCACGGGAGTGCCGCCGAACACGCCTGTCTTGCCGAGCCTTTCGTTGATGCCGGCGCGCATTTCGCCGTGCTCGATTTCACCAATGTCACCGATGCCGGCGGCAGCCTGTTTCCGATGGTCGAGCAGGTGCGGCGCGCGGTCGGGTATCTCTATCGCAATGCCGGTTCATTCGGCGGTGACGGCAATCGGCTGCATCTGATCTCGCATTCGTCCGGTTCCCATCTTGCCGGCTGCGTAGTGACGAGCGACTGGGGCAAAGACGGCTTGCCGCTCGACATCCTCAAAGGCGCGGCACTGTCGAGCGGTATGTACGATCTCAAGCCCGTACGGCTGTCGAAGCGCTCCAGGTACGTGAAGTTTACCGATGCCATGGAGCAGGAGCTTTCCGCCATCCGCCATCTCGACCGGCTGCACACGCCGCTCGTACTCACCTATGGCACCTACGAGACGCCCGAGTTCCAGCGGCAGACGCGCGACTTCGCCGCTGCGGTCAAAGCGGCCGGCAAGCCGATCGAACTGATCGTCGGCGAGGGCTACAACCACTTCGAAATGCTGGAGACGCTCAACAATCCCTACGGTCTGCTTGGCCGCACGGTGTTCAAGCAGATGGGGTTGGGCTAGCCGCTGATCTGTCTCAGCGAAGCCGTCGGCCGTACCGGCCGACGTGGCGCTTCCGACTATGCCGCTGCCGGCTTTTGTGCCGGCGTCCGCCGCACCGAGGTGCGGATCAATTCCGCACCGCAGCGGCGACAGGCATAGACGGTGTCTTCGACATCGGCGGAAACCGGCCGGTGACCGTGATAGGCCATGCGGCCTGCGCAAACCGGGCAGGGCATCATCAGGGAGGGCAGACTTGACGTGGGTGCAGCCAGTGGATGGCGCATGGGCAAACCCTCGTTCGGCCGATACTGAAGATGACCGATTTGTGAATTACTTCTCTGTTTTATGCCGGAGTCAAGGAAAAATTGTGCGTTGCACACTTTTGATTGCGATGCGGCAAGCCTTGCCATGCGGGTCTCACGGACCGGCCGGTTCCACGGCCGTGCCGTTCGCAACGGATGAGGGGCTAAATCGTTCCGGAGAGGCGCCCTTACCCCCTCTTAACCAAGAGCTCGGAAGGCCCAAGAGCTCAGGCCAATGTGGACACTGTGATGCGGTTCGCGCCGCAGGCGGCGAGGGCCGCGTGCGTCGCGGCGACCGAGCCGCCGATATCGATGCCGCGGCAGGCGTCCTCTACGACAAACGCCGCGAAATTTTCCCGCCGTGCATCTTCGGCCGAATAGCGCACGCAAAAATCGAAGGCGAGGCCGGCGAAAAACACGCGTTGGACACCGCGTTCGCGCAAATAGCCGGCGAGCCCCGTCGGGGTCTTGCGATCGTTTTCATAGAAGGCCGAATAGGAATCGACGGCGCGGTTGAGGCCTTTGCGGAGCACCAGGCTCACATGGGCAATGGACAGCGCGCTGTGAAACGTGGCGCCTGGCGTTTCCTGCAGGCAATGGTCGGGCCACAGCACCTGCGGGCCATAGGGTGCCATGATGGTCTCGAACGCCGCTTTGCCCGGATGCGTTGACGCAAACGAGAAATGCCCGCGCGGGTGCCAGTCCTGCGTCAATACCACATGGCGAAATTTCGCGGCGAGGCCATTGATGGCCGAAACCACCTCGTCGCCCCTCGGCACCGCCAGCGCGCCGCCCGGGCAAAAATCGTTCTGTACATCGACGACGACGAGAACGTCCTCATCGCCGGGAGTGAGAATGCCGGTCATCGTTCTTCTGTCACGGCCGTTTTGTGTCTTGCGCCTGCATGCGCCGATCGACTTCGGCGGCGAGTTTGACGAGGTCGTCGGCGATCTCGACCTTATAGGAGGCGCCGGGCGCAAGCTGCTGCAACCCGTCCGGCAGGCATTCTAGCTCGTATTTGGCCCGGCGGCGAATATCGTCGAGCGAAGGCTTGGCCGCAATGCGCCGGCCCTTGCGCATCACCGGACCGATGAGCGGCTCGCCGGCTTTTGCATGATCTGCCAGCGTCAGAATATCGCCGGCCGCGCGACCATCGGGGCTGTAGCGGCGCCATACCTGTTTGCGGCCGGGCCAGGTCGCTTTGTTTTCCGAGCGCTTGCGCCGCGGCAGGCCGGCATATTCCTGCAATTTATAAACGCAATCGATCGATGGCACGTCGGCGGACGTGGTGAGAGCCGTGCCGATGCCGATGCCATCGATCGGCGCACCGGCTTTGGCGAAACCGAGCAGCGAATCCTCATCCAGGCCGCCGCTGACGAAGATCGTCGTGTCCTTGAGTCCGCCGGCGTCGAGGATGGCGCGTACGCTTTTGGACAGCGCGATGAGATCGCCGCTGTCGAGACGAATGCCGCGGATAGCGATTCCCGCCTGTTTCAGCCGTGGTGCCAAAGCCACGACTTTGCGCGCCGCGGCCTCGCTGTCATAGGTGTCGAGCAACAGCACCACGTTGTCGGGCCGGGTCCGCGCAAAAGTCTCGAACGCTTCGCTTTCGTCGCTGAACGCCTCAATGAAGGAATGCGCCATGGTGCCGAACAGCGGGATGCCGAAATCCTTCCCGGCAAGCACGGTCGCAGTGCCGGCAAAGCCGGCGGCATAGCTCGCGCGCGCTGCCATCTGGGCAGCCTCCGCGCCGTGGGCGCGCCGCATCCCGAAATCGACCAGTAATTTTCCCGGCGCGGCGAGCATGCATCGCGCCGCTTTGGAGGCGATCAGCACCTGATAGTGCAGGATATTGATCAGGCGCGATTCGACGAGTTGCGCTTGCGGCAGCGGCGCCGTGAGCCGCAAGATCGGCTCGTTGGCAAAGAACACCGTGCCCTCCGGCATGGCGTGGACATCGCCGGTGAAACGCAGATCGCCAAGATAGTCGAGCAGGTTCTGACCGAAGCGGCCGGTGCTCTTGAGCCAGGCGATTTCATCCGCGGAGAAACGAAGATTTTCCAGGAAATCAAGCGCCTGTTCGAGCCCCGCCGCTATCAGAAATCCGCGCCGCGGCGGCAGGGCGCGGACAAACAGTTCGAAAACGGCAGTCTCGGTATCGCCATGGTCCAGATAGGCCTGGATCATGTTGATCTGGTAGAGGTCCGTCAGCAGCGGACTGATGTCTGGCATGGCGAACCCGGTTCGAGGTCATCAGGTTGGGATGAGTGGCGAAGGCCGGCGGTATTCAAATGCATTGGGTTCGTTTCGCCAAATGCATATCTTAGGTAGTTTATACTGATAAAAACAACTACAATTCTCCTGACAAACCTGACCGTGAAATCCGGCGGTTTTGCCGAATGTCAGCGCGATCGCGGGGCGGAGAGGGTTTGGATCTGTTGGAATTCCCCTGACAAACCTGACCGTGAAATCTGGCAGTTTTGCCGAATGTGGACGCGATCGTGAGCGACCTCAAGGCTGGGCGGTCTTGGCAATCACCCCCTCAAGAAGCTGTTGGCAAGTGATGTCCTGGAATGCCCGATTGCGCTGGGATATTGCTCTGCGTTCGTAGTCGGCGAGGGTCTGGATCTGACGCGGAGGTTGATCGGTGCCGGCTGTGCTTATCAAGTCACGGGCGGCTTGGCGTATCCGGTCGATGTGGATCTGCGCGTCGGCAGCGGTTGTGGCCAGCTTCAAGACTTCCAGACTGGGCGCATCGCCGGCAAAGAGCCGCACCAGCGCTTGGGCCCGGTCGGCCAGATCACGGTCGCCCTGAATCGGCACCGTCAAACCATGCCGACGCGCATTGGCGGCAGAGCGCGCCTTGCCCTGTGCCGATTTCGGTCCTGTGCTGGCGCGTGCGTTGATACGGTTGGCGTTTAGCTTGCGGGAGGAAATCACGCGACAAGCTTGGGCTTGGCTGGCGGGGTCTGGGGCTTCGCAAGCGCGGCGGCCTCGAACTCCTCCGCGGCGTGACGCAGTTGTTCTCCGAGGCCGTCGCGGTGCCGCTCGATGGCCTTCAGGGTCATGTTGCGCCGCGATTCTGCTTTCGCCAGCGACTGGGTGATGCGCTGAAGCTCAAGGCTCCGCATGGCTGCGGCTTCGGATTCGATGACGCTCCAAGCCAGACCGGCGTTGCGCAGCAGCTCGTTGACTTCACCGACCGTGTCCCGGTCACGCCGCATATAGTCCTTAGCCATGCGCTCGGACTTGCACATTGGTGTGTCGCCACGAATCGATGCGTCCATACCCATCAATTCTGTCGGAGGACGTCCATTGTCGATGCCATGAATGAGATGGCGCAGCACCCGCTCAAGCGCCATCTGCTTGCCGCTGATGAGCAGTTCAACGCTCATGCGACGCCAGCGGAAGGCCTCCCAGATCTGATGGGTGACGTCCTCGACCCAGTGCTCCTCGAAGATGTCATTCGGAGCGATGGTCGCGCGAACGCTGTCGAAGAGCAGTTTGTACTTTTCGCGGTCCTCGCTCGGCAGCAGTGCCGGCTCGCCGAGGAAATCGGAACCATACGTAATTTTAGCCTGAGCAGATGTCATGAACGCCCCCGCTGTTCACTGTCCGTTCTACACGAAAAGGACGATATGTCAAGCGCTTGGTGCTGAAAAGGGTCGGTTCTTGGCCGGCTCGATGAGACGAGTTAGACCGGTCCGGTTTCTTTGCCAGCGGCCCTCTAACGGAGCCTGGCGTTTCGCTGTTCTGTTGCTTTGCTTCACACCCATACGGCGAGCGCCCAATCTATTTTTTGGATTTTGATATCCGCTTACGTAAGCGCACTCCTGGTCCACCACCGTTCTCTGCAATGAATTCCACGCCTCCGGTTTCGAGTGCTCTCTGCATCTTGTCTGTCGCTTCTTCGGAAACGCGCGGACCCGTTCCCGCTTCGAAGCGCTTTACCGTTGGCAGAGACAATCCGGCACGGCGGGCTA
>DATJLN010000110.1:0-26861 GCA_035509535.1 Xanthobacteraceae bacterium
CCGCTTACGTGATAGGTGAAGCGCACGTCTTCAATCCGGATGCGATGAAAGGTTACGGCGCGCAAGTTGTTGCTTCGGTCAAGAAATACGGCGGTCGTTATCTCGCGCGCGGCGCGCGGCCCGAGGTTCTCGAAGGCGGGCCGGCCCACAATATTCTCGTGATCGAATTTGCAACGGCTGATACGGCGCGCCAATGGTACGCCTCGCCGGAATATCAGGCGGCCAAGAGGTTGCGCCAGGGCAATTCGAATCTGCGGCTGCTGCTGATCGAGGACTTCGTCAAGGAGCCAGGCTGAGCGCATGAAACGGTTGGGTTTAGATTTGTTCGGCGCGCTCCTCGTCTTTGCCGCCGTGATCGGGGCGCGGGCGGAAGACCAGTATCCGTCACGCACCGTCAAGCTTGTGGTCGCGTTCGAGCCCGGCGGCGTCGCCGACATTATGGGCCGGCTGATGGCGCAGGCGCTGCAACCGCGCATTCATCAAAGCGTGATCGTCGAGAACAGGCCTGGTGGCGACGGCTTGGTCGGCATGGGCGACGTGGTGCGCGCCGCTCCCGATGGTTACACGCTCTTGGTCGGCGGCTTCGGCGGCCAGATTGTCCCGCCGTTGATGCGCGAGGATTTTCCATTCGATGTGCGCCGCGACCTGGTCAAAATCGCGCTCACCGCCGAATTCGGCAACGTGCTCGTTGTCAACAATGCGTTGCCGGTCAAATCGGTGGCCGACCTGATCGCCTATCTGAAAGCGAGGCCGGGCGCGGTTAATTTCGGCTCGTCCGGGCGTGCGACATCCGACCGCCTGGCAGCGGAAATGTTCATGCTGGACACGGGCACCAGGATGATCGACGTGCCGTATAAAGGTGGTGGCGCCGCGCTGAGCGATATGATGTCGGGCACCACCCAGGTGATGTTTCCGCAACTGCCCGCAGTCCTCGGCCTGGTGAAATCCGGGCAGGTCAGGGCTCTCGCGGTGACCAGCAGTTATCGGCTGGCGCAGCTTCCCGACCTGCCGACGCTCAATGAGAGCGGGCTTCCCGGCTTTCACGTCACCAGCTGGAATGAATTGTTTGGTCCGCGCGGGTTGCCTGATCGCGTTCGAGACGTCCTGAGCAATGCCCTGGTCGACGCCATCCATAACGATTCAGAAATCCGCGCCAAGATGTTCATGCTCGGCGTCGAGCCGCTCGGCCAGGATGCGGCGCACGCCGAGGCGTTCTTCAATGATGAGTTGGAGCGCTGGAAGGTCGTCATTGACCGCGCCGGAATCAAGCTGGGACCCTAGGCTTCGCTGATCGTCTGCCCCGTTGGGACAACGGAGCACCTTCGTCGTGTCGAGTCGGGCGTTAACCGCCCTTGCGCAGGAAGACGTAATCCGCCGAATAAGGCACGCTGCGAAACGCGCCGGCTTGGTCGCACGGGCCTTGCGCCGCGCCGCCCTGGGTGTTGATCCGCTGTACGGTGGTGACATCGGCGAGCGCGCCGCTGCCGTGCCGGTTCACAACGTCGAGCTTGAGCCAGGGAACGTCGTTGGCCGTTTTGCCGGGTGCGCTGCCGGCTGCTTTGCCGGTGACGGCGCTGCCATCCACGTTCTCCCAGTTGGGGCCAGCATAGTGCCGGCCGACGGTTTTGCCGTCGAGCAGCAGTGTCGCGATCGGCTCACGGAAGACCCAGGCGAGCTTGCCGTCACTGCCGGCTTTGCATTCATAGATCTGCGCGCCTTCGGCGTGATAGGTGGCGACGATCGTCTCGCCGGGGGCGGCAATTGCCGCCGGCACTTGGGACGGCGCTTGCGCCATCGCGGCATTGCCGCAAAGCGCGGCCGCCGCGATTGTGAGCGCCGATAGTCCGATATTCCTAATCATGCTGTGTTCCAACTCCTGTCCGAAATATCTTTGGCGTAAATTCCCGCCGCGCCGACGTCGCCCGTTTGCACCGTGAGAAAACATATCGCTCGCGCGCGCACGGCTCCAGAGAGGCTTCGCTGCTGCCGCGCGCTCTGCTAAAATGACCATGATCGAAACCCGCGACAGACGGGCGACTTTGGGGCGGCGCAGGCAAGGAGCACGATCATGGGATTTTTGAGCGACGACGACCGCGAGCGGCTGACGCCTTCGGAACTGTTGCCCTACGAGACGCCGATCCCGACCCAAGTCGTTTCCAGCGACGAATATTTTCCCTATCCGCAAACGCAGAAGCAGCGCGAATTGCAGGCGCGGCTGCTCGATCTCGCCGACGGCTTGGCCAAGAAGCAGGGCCTGTCGCGCCGTCGCTTCTTCCAGACCGCCGCCGGCATGGCGGCGTCCTACGTGGCGATGAACGAGACCTTCGGCAATTTCTTCGACGTGACCCATGCCGAGGCGGCGACGCCCGCCATGGCGGACGAGCGCGCCGACGCGCTCAAAGACCAGTTCATCATGGACATGCACACGCATTTCCTGCGCGACGACACCCGCATCAAGAATTTCGTCGCCATGCGCGCCGCCGTCGGCAAGGCCGGCTGGAACAAGGAACTCTCCGACAAGGAACAGACCATCGACGATCTGAAATACGACAACTACTTCAAGGAAATCTTCCTCGACAGCGACACCAAGATCGCGCTGATCTCGTCCGCGCCCTCCGACATCGAGCAGGACTGGTTTCTCACCAACGAGCAGATGGCGCAAGCGCGCGACAAGGTGAACAAGCGGCTCGCCGGCCGGCGGCTGTTCTCGCACGCCATCTTCACGCCGGGCCAGCCGGGCTGGCTGGAAAAGGTCGACGCCGCGCTCGCGCTCAAGCCGGAATCGATGAAGGGCTACACGATCGGCGACAATACCCACAAGGACACCAGCCGCTATCCGTGGCGCATGGACGACGAGAAGGTCGCCTATCTCGGTTACGAGAAATTCGTCAAAGCCGGCATCAAGAATGTCTGCGTGCACAAGGGCCTGTTCGCCCCGCCGCTCGACCGCCAATTCCCCAATCTGCGCGGCTTCGTCGACGCCAGCGATGTCGGCCAGGCGGCGAAGGACTGGCCGCAGCTCAACTTCATCATCTATCACGGCGCCTATCGTCACGTCGGCGGCGATCCGAAAGTGGCGCTGGCCGAGTTCGAGCGGACCGGGCGCATTTCCTGGACCAGCGATCTCGCCGATATCCCCGCGCAATATAATGTCACCAACGTCTATGCCGATGTCGGCCAGCTCTTTGCCATGACGCTGATCGCCGAACCGCGCGTCACCGCGGCGCTGATGGGCACCATGATCAAGCAGATGGGCGCCGACCGCGTCTGCTGGGGCACCGACGCGGTGTGGACCGGATCGCCGCAATGGCAGATCGAGGGGCTGCGCCGCTTCGAGATCCCCGAGGACATGCAGAAGCAATATGGCTTCGCGCCGCTCGGGCCCGCCACCGGGCCGGTCAAGAGCGCGATCTTCGCCGGCAATAATGCCAAGCTCTACGGCATCGACCTGAAGAAGACCGAGCTTGAGCTCAAGAACGACAAGCTGACTGAAATGAAGGCCGGATACGACAAATCGGGCCGCGAGCCGAGCAACCTGCGCTACGGCTACGTCGCCGAGCCGGTCACGGATTTCTCCGTATTCGGCTGAACTTGATATTTCACTTGCAGAACGGCGTCCGGGCGCTTGCGCTCGGGCGCCTTTTGTTTATGCCATGAATTGCAATGACTTAGAAGAAGGCCCTGACAACGCATCACAGCGTTTCGGCGGCGGTGATGCCACGGGAAGAGGGGCAGCTTTATCGCCCGCCCGCCGCCGTGACTTGAAGTCGCGACCGAAGTCGCCACGCAGGAAGAAGTGCCGGTTGATGCCGGAGAGTCCCTTCGTGCGGTCTTGCGCGCAGCCTTTGCCTGCAGCCTTTGCCCGCAGTCTTGGCTTCCCGGCCGGATCTGGCCGCTTCGTCCTTAATACGTTCCTGATTGCGGATGATTCGTCACGCCGATGCAACATGTTTTTGGCGGGGCGAACGGACGCAGACGCGGTGCTGACATTGGCTAGCCTTCGGCCGATCTTGGCGCAGCGCTGAGTTTCGTCCGGCGCAGTTTGCCGGCGCTGTGCTTCGCGCTACGTTCCTTGCGGGGTTTGAGGCCTTGATCGGCGAGGCGCTCCCCCTGCAAAGGTTTGCGGAGAGATCGGCCATGCTCAAGCACAGTCCAATCAATCTCAACGATTGGATCGAAGAGAACAAGCACACGCTGCTGCCGCCGATCAACAATCGGCAATTCTGGAAGCAGGACTGGCAGAACCTCATGGTCATGATGGTCGGCGGCCCGAACTACCGGCCCGACTATCATGACGATCCGGGCGAAGAGCTGTTCATCCAGTTGCGCGGCGAGGTCGCGCTGAAGCTGATCGACCCGGTGACGCGCGAGCGCAGCGAAGTGGTGGTGCGCGAGGGCGACATGTTCCTGTTGCCATCGCATATGCGCCATTCGCCGCAACGCGCGGCCAATACGTTCGGCCTTGTCATCGAGCGCTACCGGCAGCCTGGCGAAGTCGACGCGCTCGAGTGGTACGGCGACGACGGCCGTCTCGAGTTTCGCGGCGAGTTCTTCGTCAAGAATATCGAGCAGGACCTCGCCAAGGTGCAGGCCGCCTGGAAGGCCTGGAGCGCGGACCCGGACCGCAAGATTCCGACCGTCTGGCGCGTCGGCGGCGAGTAACGCGGCTTAAATCAGCGCCGCTTCTTCGCGCCGCGTTTCGCCGCCGCCTTCCTTGCCGGCTTGTTCGTTTGCTTGGCTTTGGCCGCCGCCGCTTTGCGTTTCGCGGCCGGCTTCGCCGGCATCAGGCCCGCCTTCTCGACATGGCGCACCCAATAGTCCCAGGCGCGTTCGATCGGCATCGGGCGCAACTGGCCGGCTTCGGTGATTTCCTGTTCGCCTGGCGACAGCCGGTCGACATGGCCATGCGCGATGGCTTCGCTCTGCAGCTTGGCATTGTGGCAGCCGAACACGGTGCGGAACGCGAGCTGGCGCAGATCGGTGCCGGCGACAGTGGCGCCGTGGCGGCGCATCAGCACCATCCAATGCGGCCCGAGCGCGCGCGCCAGCGAGGCGCCTTCTTCCGGCTTGACCACCAGCATATTGGTGTCGCCGAACTCGTCGCGCTGGTCCCAGAACGGCACCTGGCTGCCGATCACCGCGCCGAGATGAAACACCGGCACCAGTTCGCGGCCCGAGATCGCATAGGGCAGCACCGCATGCGCATGGTGATGCACCACCGCATGGACGTCCGGCCGCGCCTTGTAGATCTCGCCGTGGATCACGCGCTCGCTGTAGAGGCGATATTGCGTCGGCCGCACCGGCTCGGAATTGAGATCGAGCTCGACCAGGTCGGAAATTTCCGCCAGTTCCGGCGCGCGATGGCGCGGGATGAAATAGCGGCCGGGATCGTGCGGATGCCGCACGCTGACGTGGCCGAATGCGTCGAGCACGCCCTCATTGGCGAGAATGTGCGTGGTTACGATCAGCTGGTGCAGCACGTCGGCGATATCTTCCGGCATTATCCTCTCCTATCATGGACCGTCACCCTGCGGTGCGAGCGGAGCGAGCCTCGAAGGGCGCCTCTGCGGCATCTTTCGAGGGCCGCTTCGCGGCCGCCTCGGGATGACGGATAGCTGTCGGGGAGACGCTTTTCGCACCCCCGCTGCGCTTGAGCTAGGGATATTGCGCATGACGGGTCTCGTGAAAGCTCTGTTCTACGACGTGTTCGGCACACTGACCGATTTCCGCACCTCGATCGCGCGGGAGGCCGAGGCGCTGCTCAGGCCGAAAGGTTATGCGCTCGATTGGCCGGGCTTCGCCGACGCCTGGCGCGGTCAATATCAGCCGGCTCTGGAGGAAGTGCGCTCGGGCCGCCGCGCCTATTGCAAGCTCGACATTCTGCACCGCGAAAATCTCGAGACGGTGCTGGCGCGCTTCGGCGTCACCGGATTGAGCGACGGCGAAAAGGACGCGCTCAATCTCGGCTGGCACCGGCTCGACGCCTGGCCCGACGTGCCGGAGGGTCTGGCGCGGCTGAAGAAGCGGTTTTGGCTGGCGCCGCTGTCGAACGGCAATATTGCGCTGATGGTCGATCTGGCGCGGCGCAATAATTTCCCCTGGGACGCCATCCTCGGCGCCGACATCGCGCAGGACTTCAAGCCGAAGCCGCGCGTCTACCTCGCCGCCGCGGCCGCCTTCAATCTCGAGCCGCGGCAGTGCATGCTGGTGGCGGCGCATTCCAACGACCTCGCCGCCGCGGCGGCGCAGGGACTACATACTGCGCATCTCGCGCGCCCGAACGAACACGGCCCTGGCCGCGGTGAAGCCGCGCCCAGCGTGCCGGTCGATCATGCCGTGAAATCTCTGACCGAGTTGGCGGAGACGTTTGGGCTGTGATGCCCCCTTGCAGTCATCACGGGCGGAACACGGCAATCCAATTCCGGAACGCCGCGCCTCGGGAACGGGAGAGCGCTACGCCGCCCGCCGGTCAAACAGGACCTGCCGCTCACAAATGCGCCGCGCGGCCCGCTGCATTTGCGCCTCGAAAATCTGATTGGTCTTGCGGGTCAGGTACCGGATCGCTGCGTACATCTGAATCCCCCTGTAATCGATACGTTAACCATTGCGCGCACCGTAGCCAGGTCGGCCAATGGCCGAAGTGACCGCGATCACAGGATGGCATTTTCCAGCAAGTAGTTGATAAAACGGCAGAAAATCAGGCTCCAATCGCCGGGTAATCGGTATAGCCAGGAGCGCTGCCGCCATAGAACGTCTTGCGGTCGGGTGCATTGAACGGCCCGCCGCGGCGCAAGCGCTCCGGCAAATCCGGATTGGCGATGAACAGCGCCGCAAACGAAATGAGATCGGCAACGCCGTCGCGGATCGCGGCATTGGCGCGTTGCAGGTCGTAGCCCTTGTTGCCCATCAGCGCGCCGCGCCAGATTTTGCGGAAGAAGCGAATGTCCGGCATTTCGCCGGGCGGCACCGGATCTCCGGCAACCGGCTCAACGATGTGCAGATAAGCGAGCCCGAAGCGGTTGAGCTCGTTGACCGCGGTGGCGAAAGTCGCCGCCGGATCGCTGTCGCTCATGCTGTTGAACGGCGTGGTCGGCGACAGCCGCACGCCGACGCGGTCTGCGCCCCACACGCTCACGCTCGCTTCCGTCGCTTCGACGAGGAGCCGCGCGCGATTGAGCGCGCTGCCGCCATAACGGTCGGTGCGCTGGTTGGCGCCGTCGCGCAGAAACTGGTCGATCAGATAGCCGTTGGCGCCGTGCAACTCGACGCCGTCGAAGCCGGCCGCCTTGGCGTTCTGCGCGCCGCGCCGATAATCCTCGACGATGCCGGCGATCTCCGCCGTTTCCAGCGCGCGCGGCGTGACGAAAGGCTTCATGCCCTCGTGGGTCATGGACTCGCCCTTGGGCGCGATCGCCGACGGCGCCACCGGCAGCGCACCGCCTGGCTGCAAGGACGGATGCGAAATCCGTCCGACATGCCAGAGCTGCAGATAAATCCGGCCGCCGGCCTGGTGCACGGCCTCGGTGACAAGCTTCCAGCCGGCGACTTGTTCAGGGGAGTGGATGCCGGGCGTCCACGGATAGCCGACGCCTTGCGCCGACACCTGCGTCGCCTCGCTGATGATCAGGCCGGCGCTCGAGCGCTGCGCATAATAAGTGGCATTCATCTCGGTCGGCACATTGCCCGCGCCGGCGCGATTGCGCGTCATCGGCGCCATGACGATGCGATTGGGCAGGGCGAGGGGACCGAGGGTGAAGGGTGAAAAGAGGTCAGGCCCGCTCATCAGACAATCTCCTGTTTGGCCGCCAAGCTTCAGACGGAATGGCTTTGGAGGCCGTGGCTTTGCACGCAATGGCCGCTTCGCGGCATGCGCCAGAAAAACAATTTCGCCGCGGCTTCCGCCGCGACGATGTTTTCCTCCAAACTGCGGCTCGGTCAAAACGCAGGCCGCTTGTCTTCGCGCACCCTAACATTGTGATGGCCGGGCGATTTTGCAACGTCGCAAAGGACTTGCGATGCCTTGGTCACGGCCGGCACACGCCGGCATCCGGCCTGCGTCATTTCTTCGATTTGGCTTCGGGCGCGGACAGCGCGACGGACGCCTCTGTCGTCAGCAGAAGGAACGTGAGTGATTCCTCGAGATAGAGGCGAACCGTCTTGTCGTCATGACTCAAATAGCCGATCGAGACGTCTTCGCCGATGTGCAGGTCGAAATCGCCGCCGCGCGTCGTCAGGACGAATGCGCCGGCAATCGCCGGGGCCCAGATGATCTCGCCGTCGATCAGACGTTTGATATGCTCGAGAACGGGATAGCCGTGATCGCGGGTCTCGCTCAATCCGGTATAGGCATCGGCGCTCAGCAGGACGGAATAGGGGCCGTTGACGCCGACGAGACGCAGCTGGCTCAGCGCTTTGGCGATGACGTCGGGGTACTCGCGGACGTCGGCCGGAAGCGTCATGACCGGATTGCTGGTGCCCTGGCGCACGCCGCCGATGCCGGCCGCCGCATAGCCCTCGAAGATGGCGCGGTCTTCCGCGAAGGCCAAAAGCCGCGCGGCGTCCTTGGCGGGCTGCCAATCCGAATCGTTGGCGCCGCGTTCCACGTCGTCGATCTGCTCGCGGTCGAGCTCGAACGGGACGCGGAATTCGACCAGCGCGTTCACCTCGCGCTGCCGCGCGATAACTCCGTTCGATGGCGGTGTCACCTTGCGCAAATGGCCGGTGCCGACGGCGGAGAGCGCAACGCCGCCCGGACCCTGCACATCGACGACGCGCCGGCCGGCGAGATGGCGCTTGAAAGTGCGCGATGCCTCTTCCTCGATCTGAGACCAAGCCGCGTCGGATATCGGCGCGAGCCCGCGGTGAAGGTTATTCATGAGGCAGGGTCTCCTTTAAGTGATCCAATGCCAAGCGAGCCATCGCGCGTCAACGGCGGTGCCGCTGCGGCTGCGGCCGTTGCCGCAGGCTTTGGCGCAGCCGTCGGCGCGTCCTCTCCCGCATCGTCGAGGAAGGACGCCGTCGGAACGAAGAACAGGTTTCCTGTCTTGGCAAAACTGAAATCCAGCAAACGGTCATAATTGCCCGGCGGCCGGCCGATGAACATGTTTTCCAGCATCTGTTCGATGGTCCGCGGCGAACGCGCGTAACCGATGAAATAAGTGCCGAATTCGCCGTCGCCCACGCGGCCGAACGGCATGTTGTCGCGGACGATCTTAATCTCCTTGCCGTCTTCGACGATCGTGGTCAGCGCATTGTGGGCCGATGTCGGCTTGACGGCATCGTCAAGCTCGATGTCAGAAAGCTTGGTCCGGCCGATAATGCGCTCCTGGGCTTCGGTGGACAGCGCGTTCCAGCCGCGAACGTCGTGTAGGTATTTTTGCACGATCACATAGCTGCCGCCGCCGAAGCCGGGGTCTTCCGCGCCGATATAAACGGCATCGATGGCCTCCTGCGCGGTCGGATTTTCGGTGCCGTCGACAAAGCCGATCAGATCGCGGTCGTCGAAATAGCGAAAGCCGTGGACTTCATCGACCGTCGAGACCGCCTCGCCGAGCCGGCCCATGATCTGGGTCGCGAGTTCGAAGCAGAGGTCCATGCGCTTACAGCGAATATGGAAGAGCAGGTCGCCGGGCGTGGCCACGGCATGACGCGGACCGGACTTGATCTCGCGAAAAGGGTGCAGCTGTGCCGGCCGCGGCTGGCCGAAGAGACGGTCCCAGGCGTCCGACCCTATTCCCATCACGCAAGAGAGGTTTGCTTCAATGTCGCGGAAGCCGACGGCGCGGACCAGGGCGGAAAGGTCGCCGCAGAACGACCGCACGGCCGCGCGGCTGTCCGGTGCGGGCTGAACCGTTGCAACCAGGAAGATCGCAGCACGAGTCAAAGCTTGAACGACCGGCTGTTGGACCGGGGTCGGCTCGGTATTGCCTTGCGGTATGGTCAATGACGGTAGCTCCATCCTCGGCGCTCATTCGACGGTCATTCGGTCGTTCGATAGTACACCATAACGTTTGAACGAGCGCCTGCGCCGGCAGGTCACCCGACGGCCCGGCAAAGGACTGGATGGCCCGGGCGCTCCTCCTTCATTCCTTCAGCTTTCGAAGGCCGGATCGATCGGGACGCGATAGCCGTTGGCGAGGCGGTTGGTCTCGTTGGCCATGCCGACCACCGCCATCAGTTCGGCAAACTGCTGCGGCGTCATCCCTGCCTTGGCCGCGGCCGCGCCGTGGCTCGCCGTGCAATAGCCGCAGCCGTTGGTGACGGAAACGGCGAGATAGATCATCTCCTTGACCAACGGATCGAGCGCGCCTGGCGCCATCACCTGTTTGAGGCTCTCCCACGTCCGCTTCAAAGTTTGCGAATCGTTGGCGAGATATTTCCAGAAATTGTTGACGTCCGGCACGTTGCGCGTTTTTTTGATGTCGTCATAGACGGCCCGGACTTCGCTCGATCCGTCGGCATACTCGATCGGCCTGGGTTTGCTCACGGCGTTGCTCCCTTATGCTGCGCAGCGAGGCGCGCTCGCTGATCCCATCGACGGTCGACAAATTCGCGCGTCTGAAATACACTTTGTTGTCTTGCCTGGCGAACGCGATTGGGTTTCAGACATTGGGTTTCGGACATGGCATTCCTTTTCCTGTTGTTCACGGTCGTTCTCAGCCTGTGCGTTGTCGGTTTGCTCGTCGTCGCGCTCGCCGCAATTCTCGGACGCGTCCGCGATGCCTGGAGCTTGAAGAAAGTCGACCAGGACCGGCGCCGCGAGACTCACTGATCTCGGCTTTGTGCAGCTGCCGTTGCGCCCGCAATGGCTCACTATCGGCAATGGCTCACTATCGGCGATGGCTCACTATCGGAACGTCACGGCCGCGAGCGCGCGGTTGACCTTGTCCTGTGGCCAGATGGTGACGGGTCCGGGCGCGGCGCCCGGCGCGGCGATGTTGGTGCCTTGGCCGGGCCGGCTCAGGGTCTGCGTGCCCGCGGCATTCGACACGATCACCCTGCCGTTGACGAGCAGGACGCCGAGCGCCTGATTGTCGATCGGCCCGGCCCAGAAATCCGTGCCGCGGATGCCGATATTCGCGACCGGCGTTGTCACGCTGACATTGGCTTTCGCCAGCTTCGATAGCCGGCCTGACACGAAACGAAACGCGCCGGCCACCTCGAACCTGATCGTCCCAAGGCCCGCGGTCCGGTTGAATATGTAGGTGTCGAGCGTCAGCCTCACTTTCTCGCCGAGCGTCAGCTGCGTCTTGTCCTTGAAGGTGATTTCAAGCCGCGTCCCATCGCCGGTCGATACGACCTCGTTGGGATAGACGGGGGCGTTGGCGCCGAGCGGCTGCGTGGTCGTGCCGCGCGTGCCGCTCGCCTCACCCTGGATGCGGCTGATTGCGCCGATGGCCTCCTGCGCCGCGGCCTGACCGCAGGCAAAACAGGAAAAAAGCGTCACCGCAACGACGATCGGCCGCCACGATATGCACCACATGCGCCACCACATGCGCTACGATACGCGCTTGCCCATCCGAATGCCATCCATCGAATTCTGATCGAATGCGATGGCATTATTGGGACCCCGACGCTCACTCGAAATGCAATCCGCTCTTTTTCACCACGTCCGGCCAGCGTGCGGCTTCGTGTTGGATGAAAGCCGCGAACTCCGCCGGCGTGTCGGTCGCGGGGCCAAGCCCGACAGCGTCGGCCTTGGCCTTTACGTCGGGATCGCTCAGGACTTTTGCGACTTCGTGCGCGAGCTTGTCGATGATGGGCGCGGGCGTGCCCTTGGGCGCGACGAGACCAAGCCACACCGTGACATCGCCGAGATCGACGCCGGTCGCCTCCGTCAGCGTCGGCAGATCGGGGATCGCGGGAAACGGCCGGGCGTCAAGCTTGGCCAGCGCGCGCAGATCGCCGGATTTGACCAGCGGCAGCACGGCGGACGGGCCGTCGAAGACGAAATCGACGCTCTTGGTGAGGATGCCGTGCGCCACTTCGGCGCTGCCGTTATAGGGCAGGAGCACCGTGTCGATGCCGGCCTTGTCGGCGAACAGCACGCAGGTGAGCTTGGTGGTGATGGTGCCGGCGCCGCAATTGAGCTTGCCGGGTGCGGCCTTGGCCTTGGCGATCAGGTCTTTCGCCGTCTTGATGTCGCTTGATGCATTGACCACGAGGAGCCCGATGGTCTTGGCGACCAGCGTCACCGGCGAAAAGTCCTTGATCGGGTCGTAAGGCAGCTTGCTGTAGAGATATTGATTCATCACCAGCGTTGAATCGATCGCCATCAACAGCGTGTAGCCGTCGGCCGGCGCCTTGGCGACGAATTCGGCGCCGATCAACGTATTGGCGCCTGGCCGGTTGTCGATGACGACGCCCTGGCCGAAATCCGCGCTCATTTTGTCGCCGATCAGCCGTGCCATCACATCGGACGGCCCGCCGGCCGGAAACGGCACGACGATATGAATCGGACGCTCGGGGTAGGATGCCGCCTGCGCGATGGCCGGCGCGGCGATCGGCGTCAGCAACAGCGCGAGCATGGTCGAGCGCAAATAGTGCATTGAAATTCCTCCCCGGCGTCCCGCCTTTTTCGTTGGCGGCACCTTCGCATGCGCGGCCGTGCGCGCCTAGAGTGGAGTTCGCGCCACGCTGCAGGGCAGCAATGCCGTACAAAATTGCGCACGTGCGGCTGCATCGGCGCAACGGCAGGCTGCGGCTTCGATCAGCATCGCCGCGCCCGCTGCCCACGACCGCGTTCACGGCGGCGGCGCTGCCGCCCCGGGATCTCGTCACAGGCGGAGAGCCGGGTCGGCGAAGATTCCGGCTCGGCGGTGCGGCACTTCGCGCGGCACCGCGTTCCGGGAACGGCGCCTACCGCCAGCCCTTCATCGGCAGTTCGAGCTTGTTGGTCGCCAGATTGTCGGGCCACACCGAGACATATTGCTTGCCCCTGAGCTGGATCAGGAAGGTCGAGGCCAGCGTGTTCTGGCCGGTATTGTCGAACTTGACGCCGTGATAGCCGATCATCAGCTGATCGGCCTTGAGATCGGTTTCATTCAACGCCTCGCGGATTTTTTCCGCATCCGTCGAGCCGGCGCGGTTGATGGCGTCCGCCAGCACGAACAGGCCCTGCATCCAGCGCGCGCTGGTGTCATCGAGATCGCGGCCGTATTTGTCGTGGAACATCTTGTTGACGATGTAGCTATTCGAACCCGGCTTGCCGACGTCGAAGGCGCTGCGGTCGAGCGCGCCCTGCGCCAGGTCGCCGACGTTCGGAATGAAACTCGGATCGGAGAAGCCGGCATCGTCGCCGATGATCATGGGCGGCAGGTAGTCGAGGTTCTTCATCGTCTTGAAATAAAGAATGCTGTCGGCGGTGTAGCTGATGAAGATCACGCAGTCCGGCTTGGCCTCCTTGAGCTGCAGCACCTGCGCCGACACGTCGGAACTGTTGGCGTTATAGGCGATATGCGCCGAGACTTTGATATTGGCGGCTTTCGCGGCATCGAGAATGCTCTGCGACACCGAGGTGCCGTAATCGGTGTTCTCGTTGACGATCGCGATCGAGTCGATCTTGAAGCCGGATTTCTTCACGTCGTTGATGAAGTCGGCATAGGCCTTGCCGAAATCGGGCGCGATCGGCGTGGTGCGGAAGGTGAATTTGAAGCCGCGCGTGGTGATATTGGCGGCGACGGAATCGGCGACCAGGAACGGCACGGCCTGCCGCTCGGCGACCGCGGTGGCGACGAGCGACACCGAGGAGTGATACGAGCCGAGCATGGCGGCGACGTGATCTTGCGTGATCAGCCGGATGGTCTGCTGCTGGCCGACCTGCGGATTGCCCTGGTGGTCGGCTTCGTCGAGCTCGATCTTGGCGCCGCCGAGATTGGGCAGGCCCGACGTCGCCGCCAGCGGCATCGCCTTGAGCTCGGGATGCGGCGTATTGATGATCTCGGCGCCGAGATCGATGGCGTCCTTTGCCGATTGCCCGGCGCTCGCCGAATTGCCGGTCAGCGGCATGATGACGCCGATCTTCACCGGCTCGGCGGCAAAGGCCGAAGCGGACATGGCGGCGGCCGCGAAAATCGCGGCCATGGTGCACCACACCGTTGGGCGGCTGACATTGTTCATCGCTTCCTCCCTGGAAATGCTTTTGCCGGATTCACGGGCATGGCGGCGCGCAAGTCAACATGGTCTGCGGCGGACGCATGGGCCGGGCCGGGGTGCACCTTGGATCGCACGCCGGGCAGGCGGTATGATGGCTTACGTTGCATGGCGACATGGGAGCGCAGAGAAAAATTCAACTCAAGGACGACCCGAAGGGGTCGCCGCCCGATAGCGCGTTCGCGCGCGCAAAAAGGCGCGTATGGCGGTGCGCTTCGCGCGTCCTCGACTTGAATTTTCTCTGCACTGCGGCCGGCCGGGCAATGTAAGGATTATTGCCTGCAATAGCGCAGTCGACAATAATATGAAACGCACAGGTTCACTCATGGATGTCCCCTTGCACCGTCCCGCGCCCGCGCGCTCGATCTCGCTCGAGGCGCGCTCCGCCATGCACAACAATAACAAGCTCAAGCTCGGCCTGTTCGGCGCCAATTGCTCGTCCGGCCGCGCGGTGACCCTGGTGCCGGAGCGCTGGACCGGGAACTGGCCGGACAACAAGAAGCTGGCGCTGCTGGCGGACGAGGTCGGCATCGATTTCATGCTGCCGATCGGCCGCTGGAAGGGCTACGGCGGCGACACCGACTATCAGGGCGAGACGCTCGAGACCATCACCTGGGCGACCGGACTCCTCGCCGTCACCAAGCGCATCACCGTGTTCGGCACCGTGCACGCGCCGATTTTCAATCCGATCGTGGCGGCCAAGGAAATGGTCACCGCCGACCATGTCGGCGAAGGCCGCTTCGGCCTCAACATCGTCGTCGGCTGGAACGAGGACGAGTTCGAGATGTTCGGCGTCAAGCAGCGCGAGCACGAGGCGCGCTATGACTATGCGCAGGAATGGATCGACGTCATCAAGCTGATCTGGTCCGACCGCGAGGATTTCGACTTCAACGGCCGGTATCTCGACATGAAGAAGATCCGCGGCAAGCCCAAGCCGTTCGGCGGCGCACGGCCGGTGATCATGAATGCCGGCGCTTCGGCCACCGGCCAGGCGTTTGCGGTGAGGAATTGCGACGCCTTCTTCTTCCAGGCCTCGCGCACGTCGCTGGACGAGACCGCGCAGAGCGCGCAGAAGGCGCGCGATGCGGCCCGTGCCCATGGCCGCGACATCGGCTGCTACACCGTCGGCGTCATCACCTGCCGCCCGACCAAAAAGGAAGCCGAGGACTATTTCCATTATTCCATCGTCGAGCACGCCGACTGGTCGGCGGTCGACAGCATCCTGGCGATGCGCAAGATCTCGCCGGAGACGGTGGGCATGGAGAAATTCCTCATGCACCGCAGCCAGTATGCTCAGGGCAACGGCGGCCTGCCGATCGTCGGCGACCCCGATCACGTGGCGGCGCAGCTCGCCGACCTGTCGCGCGCCGGCCTGACCGGCATCGCGGTGTCGCTGGTGAATTATTACGACGAGCTGCCGTACTTCGCCGACGAGGTGATCGGCCGCCTCGAACGCATGGGCTTGAGGGAGAAGGTGCGGGTTTAGTTTCATCCTCCCCCGTGAAAACGGGGGAGGGGGGACCACGCGAAGCGTGGGTGGAGGGGGCGTCTGACTCACCGTTTCGTTGTCGCGGCAAGAGCGATGATTTGAATTACCGCCTGCTCGCGATCGGCGTGCCGCGTTTTCTGTTGTAGACGTGAATGTCGACGCCGTCCCAGACGCCGTTGACATGATACGGGTCACTCCGGGTGAAGGCGTCGACCGCGGCGCGGTCCTTGGCGTCGATCACGAACACGCTGCCGACCGGCGTCTCGCCGTCGTCGGCCACCAGCGTGCCGGCGGTCACCACGTCGACGGCGTAATCATCGGCCTTGTCGAGATGCACGCGATGGGCGCGGTAGTGCTTGGCCCGCACCGGCAGGATGCCTTTCTTGTCGAGCGCGTGGACGACATAGAGCATGGCGTATCCTAGCCTTTCCCCGCGACGCGGAAAATGCCCCCGGGGGCGATAACGCCGCCGGGTCTGCGCATGGGACCGGCATGGGACCGGCATGGGACCGTCGGCTAACGGGCGACCGCCCGGGCGGCGGACAGGCCGGACGCAGGTTCCAGCCGCGACGCCATCCGCATGATGCGGCTCCTCGTTCTGAGTTCGGCGGCGTCAAGCAGCATCTGCCCGGCCCACCGGTAGACATTGCGGAGGCGGACGATTTCACGCATGAGCCGCATTCTCTCACGCTGTTCCGTGCGCGACATCAAGAGGGCCTGCTCGATGGCGACGCTGACGCTGTGAAGGTCGTGGGGGTTGACGATCAGCGCCTCGGACAATTCCCGCGACGCGCCGGCGAAATCCGACAACAGCAAGACGCCTTCCTCGTCGTCGCGGGCGGCGACGAACTCCTTGGCGACAAGATTCATTCCGTCGTGCAAGCTCGACACGATGCAAAGGTCGGCGGCGCGAAACAATTCGAATATCTCGTGCGGTTCGTAATGACGGATGATGAGAAGGATCGGTTGATAAGCTTCGCTGCCGTGCCGGGCGTTGATTTGGCGAGCAAGCTCGATGGCCTCCTTCTGCAGCCCGGTATAGGCGGCAAGTTTGCTCCGCGTCGGCGCCGCAACCTGGACGAAGACGAATTTGCCTTTCCATTCTGGGCATCGGGACAAAAGCGCATCGATCGAGCGTAGCCGGTCGAGAATTCCTTTGGTGTAGTCGAAACGCTCGATGCCGACGCCAAGGCGCGTTTGGTCGTCAAGTCCGAAGCGGTTGCGCACCAATGAACGGCATTCCGCGACCGGCTTCTGTCCCACCATGGCGGCCGGCGGCCATTCGATGGAGATCGGATATGGGCGGACCAGAGTGTCGTGGCTCTTGAAACTGATCAGGGAGTATTCGCGATCGGTCCGCGCCTCCATGAAGCGGTCGACAGTGTCGAGAAAGTTGTTGCAGTGGAAGCGGGTGTGAAAACCGATGACCGAGCTGCCGAGCAGGCCGGCGATGATGTCCTCTTTCCAGGGGCAAATTCCGAATATCTCGGGATTCGGCCATGGAATGTGCCAGAAGGTTATGATGGTCGCATTCGGCAATTTCTTGCGCAGCATGCTTGGCAATAGCGCAAAGTGATAATCCTGAACGAGAATGATCGGATCCGACTGTTTGGCCTCGTCGGCGACGGCCTGAGCGTACCGGGCGTTGACGAGTTTATACTGCTCCCAGTCGCTCTCGCGGAAATTCGGACGGACGAAAGCCATGTGGCACAGCGGCCACAAACCCTCATTGGCAAAGCCGTAGTAGTAGCCGTTCTGCTCGTCTTCGGTGAGCCACACGCGCCGCAGCGTGTAGCTCGGCTGCGGCGGCGGCACGCGGATGCGATCGAACCGGTCGACGGTTTCGGCGTCGGCGCTGCCGCTGCCGTGCGCGAGCCAGGTGCCGCCACAGGCGCGCATGATCGGCTCGAGTGCCGCGACCAGGCCGCTGGCCGGAATCTGCAGGACGATCTCGTCGCCTTCGCGGTTGTGAATGTAAGGCTCGCGATTGGAGACCACGATGACTTCGGCGCCCGGAAGCTTGCGCGCCAGCACGCTGCGAAGCATGACGGGAGACCATTCGACATCGGGCCCCTCGGCAGGAAGCTGACTGATCTGCAGGTCGCGCAGCAGATGACGGAGTTCGCCGGCAAACGGCGTCGCTTCGGTCGCCGCAACCGCTCCGCTGCGGCCGAGCCGTACGTCGTCGATGGCGCGACGCAGCGACTGCAGCCATCGTCGCGCCAGCAGGATTGTGACCAGGCCCGCAAAGGCCGCGGCCAGAAACACCACGCCGATAAGAATCGCGATGGTCCACAGCTTTGCCTTGGCGCCGCGCTGTGCGACCACCGCCAGATCGTGCACCAGCACCATTTGCCCGCGCTCTTCGGGCGTGGTGACCGGGAAGCTCGAGACCATCAGGCTGCGGCCACCCAGATGCAGCGTCGAGAACTGGGGCGTCCGATTCGTCGTCGGCGCTTTGCAGACGAAGTTCTTCGGCATCGCCTTCGTCTTGTAGACCAGCACTCCGTTGTGGTCGCAGAATCCGACGGCGAGCAGCTGCTCGTCGAGCGACATCCGCTCGAACAGCGCCTCGATCTTCTTGGCATCGTGCTCGTTGAGCAGATCTGTAAGTTCGTCGAGCGCCGTGTTGAAGGCCAATACCGACCGCGATTCGACGTCACTCTCCGACCACTGCTCGATCAGGGAGGCGGCAAAGGGTGGAATCAGCACCACCATTGCAGTCACCATGAGCAGCGCAGCCAAGCCGTAGCGAATGACGAATTTCATGCCGCCCCCATGGCCAGCGTTAGGTGGGCTGAGGATGTCTGGCCGCCCGGCTCGTTCGATCAGGGCAGAGTGCAAGCGATAATGCGTCGAAAATGCGACTCAACGCGACGCACTTCGACGCATCCAGCCGGGCAAACACGGTTGACCTTGCCGGAACTGCGCGAACGGCACCGAGTTCGGGCGCGGGACCTGCGGCGATAGCGGACAGCCTCGCCGCTTGACGCGGTCATTTGAGGTTCTTGCGCAGGATCGCGAAGATCAACAAGCCGAAACCGGCGAGGCGGAACGAAAAAGCCCAGACGCCGAATTGCGAGGCCGCCGTTATGGCGTGAAAAAATTCGTCGATGGCGAACAGCATGAACGCGCCGCTGAAGGCGAGAAACAAATCGTCTCGGGACTTCCGCCAGAAGCGCAGGAAGAAGGCGCCGGCCAGCAGGAACCCCATGGTGTTCATCCCGTAGATGAATTGGATCATCGCCGCCCCCTAGACGAATTCCCAGATGAATCCGACCAGCAAGGTCGATACCGCGAGCAACGTGGCAATAAGCCGGGGCAGCGATAAATCGAAGGTCGGCAGCAGGATCAGATCGACGATGACCAATAGATTGTTGAGCGCCAGCAGGACAAAGCACGCGGCGCTCCACAGCAGGACGCGGCTGCGGTTGATCCGATAATGGCGAATCAGCAGCACGCAACAGAACAGACAGGTGCAAAAGCACAGCAGATAGAGGATATTGATCCAGATGCTCATTTGAGCGGTCCCGATATTCGGAATGCGTCGGCAAATATCCGAAGTTTCTCGCTTGGCGTTTCAAAGATAGCGCGGACGACGGTGACCGGTCTTGCCGCGTATTGGCTTTCGAGCTGCCGGCAGATGGCGTCGAGCTGGGGCGACGACGGCTGATATTGGAAGCCCTCGGCGACCTCCACGACCAGACCCGATCGGTTCAGCTGATCGAGCGCCTGCGCCACCGCACCGGCACTGCTGCGCAGCTCGCGGACTAGAGCGTCCCGGGGCCACCGCTTGCCCGGCTCGCGCCGCAGCAAGATTAAGAGTTCAAGCGCACAGACCGAGCCGATGGCGGCGTGCACGAAAGAAAGCAGCGCTTCGTCGGATTCGTTTTCCTGTTCCAACCACGGCTCCACAAATCCGTCAGCCGAGCACGGAGGAAGGCTGGGCTGGCCCTGCCGGGGCGGTCTGCCGCAAGGCAGATCGGTGCAACATCCCTGCCGATCGCACGCACCAAGGATTTTCCAAGTAGACAGGGTGCTGCGGCGCGGCCAAGCGACATTCCGCCACGTGTGACATCGCGCCGGAGCGAGCATTTCGCCTCCGGGCCGACGACACCGTGACCGCAATCGATAAGGCCAATGGTGAGAAAGTATTTGCATGTTCCGGGCGTCGCTCCCGCTCCGGCCCGACGTTGAGGTGGCACGACGACTGAGCCCGTTATCAAGGAACTGCGCGGATGTGCGCCGCGCGGGCGATGTCGCAGCCGATTTCGTCGCCGAGCACGCGCGGTCGCCGGACGATTTTTGATTTTGTGTCCGCGCAATTCACGCGCGCCCATCGCGATCGGCCCGCAGCGCGACCCTGCGCGTTGCGGAACTGCGTTCGGCCGAGGTCGATTGCGGTGCGGTCCGCCGGGACACTGATCATGCTCTGATCGACCATGCTCTGATCGTGCCAGGACGCTGATGAGGCCCTGAGGTTGAAAATACAAAATAAATGCAACTAAGAAGTTATTAGTTGCAAATGCATCGATATCGGACAGAACCTCCAGAGATCGGGCATTTCACCCCGGTGCAGTGTAAATTTAAAATAAATTTTCAATCCAAAGGCGTAAATTCCGCGACAATTCTTCGCATTGCGCGATCAGCAGGATCGTTCGAAGAGCAGGTTCGTCACGATTCCGCGCCGTTTCTGAACTCGCGATTCATTGCTGGTAATGCCCCGCTGCAATTTCTCTTCCCGCAGTCTCGTCGCCTTAGCCGGCCGGCCTTTGGTCCGGGCGCGACGCACTCGACTGCGTGCGGCGCCGCCATCGACCGGAGATCCGGGGGTGCGATGAGAGGCTTGTCTCGGGGGCTGCAAGTACTCGAATTCATCACCAGGAAAAGAGGTGCGACGTTCACCGAAGTCCGTCTCAGCACGGGCCTGTCGAAATCCGTCGTGCATCGGATATTGGCGGAGCTCATCGACGGCGGCTACGTTTGGCGTGGTGTGGCGGAGGGCAAATACTACGCCTCCGGATTGTTGGCCGTCAGCACCAAAGGCGCACGGTCGCACGCCTTGATGTGTGCTGGGTATGATCCGTTGCGGAAACTGACGGAGAAAGTGCTCTGGCCCTCGGATCTGTTCGTCTGCGACGGCACCGACATGGTTCTCATCGACACGACCCAGGCGATGTCGCCTTATGTGTTGAGAACGAGCAGAATCGGCGCGCGCGCGCCGATTCTTTTGTCCGCCGTCGGCCATGCCGCGCTTGCGCAAATGCCGGAGCAGACGCGCGAGAATTTGTTTGAAGAGCTTCGGCGCAGCGGCGAATGGAGGCGGCAGCTCCGGCTGTGCGACAAGCCGCCGGCCGAACTGATCGCCGAAGTGCAAAAGCGCGGCTTTGCGCTCCGGGCGCCTTATTTTGGCGGCGACCAGCCGGAGCGGTCGGGATTTCTCGCCGTCGCGGCGCCGATCGTTCTGCGCGCGGCTGTGGTCGGCGCGGTTCGTATCTGGTGGCGCCAATCCGCCGACGGCGCGAACGCCCAGCCGAATCAATTCTCGGACGCTCTGAAGGGCGCCGCCGTCGCGATCGCCGAAGGCCTCGAAATGGTTTTGTCGATCGGCATTTCCTCCGAATCCAAGCTTTGGAAATAGATTCGGGCTTGCGGCGAAAGCCGTGATTCGAAGGCGCCGTTAACGCATCGCGGTTCTCCACATCGGCTCGTGCGTGCCAGGCCACGCGGCCGCGTCCGCCGCGCCGCAGGCGAATCCGCTGTCGCGCGGACGTGCCGCGCGATGCCGCGTTTCTTGCCGCCAAATCGAGCAAAACTCATCGCACGCAGTGCCGGCGATCGCTGGCCCGCAGTCGCGTTGCCGTGCCGATTTTTGCATCAGTTCCTCCAGCCGGAACCAATCGGCCATTTTGCGATATCTACACATGTGTGTCCTTTTTGCCTCACGGATCGCTCGGCATCTCTGTCCATTTGGTTCTGAGAGATCCGATGTTCTGCGCCCGCCGGACGAGCCGATGGCAAATCACGGCGGTAGGAACGCGCGAAAGGATTCATTCATGAGCGGTCATCGCGGAAGCTGGCGAGAGTTTTTCTTGCGCGGCAGCGGGCCGCGTCGAATGCCAACTGCCGAGTAGAATTTTTGAATCACGAACCTCTGAGTTGGTTCTGCTGCACGGAACTGAGCGCGAATTTGGTGGCGAGAAGCGGCTGAGAATGGTGGCCTGTAAACGTTAACGCTCGGGGAGGGGCAGTCAGCCCGCCGGGATTTAGACGTCGAGGGGGTCATGATGCGAATTAAAAACCTGCTTCTCTGTTCTGCCGCGGGTCTTTTCTCTGTCACAGCTGCGCACGCGGCTGATCTTCCCGTTAAGGCCAAGCCGGCTGAATATGTGAAGGTCTGCAGCCTCTACGGCGCCGGCTTCTACTACATGCCCGGCACTGATCTGTGCTTGAAGATCGGCGGCTGGGTTCGTGCTGAATCGGTTTGGGGCACGAACGGCAGCTTCGCCTGGGGTCCGTATAACGCCAATGCCGGCCGCCGCACCGTAAACAATCTTACGTTCCGCGCCCGCGGCTACATCACCGCTGACGCCCGTGAGCAGACCGCTTACGGCACGGCGCGCGGCTACATCGCTGTCGGCATCAGCACCAACGATGTCGGCCTCAACACTGCGGCGAACACGTTCAGCGCCAACCGCGCCTTCGTTCAATTCGCTGGATTGACGGCGGGTCTCTCGCAGTCCTTCTACGATTACTACAGCGTGCCGGCGGTCGCTTACTCCGGCGACTACGGCTCTTCGGATACCGGCGATCCAGGCTGGACGGTGTTCGGCTATACCGCGCAGCTCGGCAACGGCATGTCCTCGACACTGTCGATGGAAACCCGCCGCACCACGCAGATCATCAATGCTTCGGGCTTCGCTCTTCCGGGCGCGGCGGCTGCTGGTGCGATCGCCGCCGGGACCGGCGGCATCTCGACCGGCAGCGGTGCCTTCAACGGCGCCTATGGCGGCCAGCAGATCGGCGACATCGTCGGCAATATCCGCCTCGACCAGGCTTGGGGCGGTGCGCAGATCATGGGCGCGCTGCATGAGGACAACGGGTCCTATTACAGCACTTCGGTCGGCGGCGTTCCGGTCGCCGGCGGACCTTCGTCGTCGGGCCATCCGGGCGACACCTGGGGTTGGGCGGCGGGTGCCGGCCTTCGCTTGAACTTCCCGATGATCGGCCAGGGCGACTACCTGCAAGCCCAGGTCAACTACACCGAAGGCGCGTCGCGTTACGTCATGTTCACCCCGAACTCGAACTGGGCCAAGGTTGACGGCAGCTCGATGGCTTACGGCGTGTTGAGCGATTGCGTCTACGGCGGCTCGGCCGCAGTCGGCGCGGCGGCATCGACGCAGACCGGGTGCAACAAGACGACGGCCTGGGGCTTCAACGCGTCGTATGAGCACGTCTGGAGCCCGTCGTGGAAGACCTCGCTGTTCGGCGGCTGGGATGCGATCAGCTACAACAGCCAGGCCAATGCGATGCTCTGCTCGGCAGCCGGCTTCGGCAACGGCCTGCAGGGTTCGGCCGCACTGGCCAATGCGGGCTGCAACAACGACTGGTCGACCTGGTTCATCGGCAGCCGCACCCAGTGGAACGTGACCAAGACATTCTACATGGGCGTTGAAGTCCTGTATTCGGATCTCAGGAGCGCGAGCACCGGTTCCACGCTCTTGGGCGCCTACAACGGATGCGGCACCGGCGGGAGTGCGGCTGGCTGCGCCAACGGCGCCTACCAGACGGAAGGCAGCTCCAGCAACTGGCAGATCCGCTTCCGCGTTCACAAGGACTTCCTGCCGTAGTCCTTCGCGCAAATAAGCTGGACCTTGGTCCGTTGGTCCGGGTCAAGGTCCAGTCAGCCCCTGCAGGGAAGTCTTTCACCATCTTCAACTTCCCTGAGGGGGCTCGCCCCCGGCGCTGTCCACGCCGGGGGCACTCTTTTTTGGTGATCAGGGATTATGCGTTCGGAGCAATGACGCGAAATCCGCCGTCGCGCTCGAGCGCGATGCGCCCGTCGGCCACGGCTCGCGTCCAGCGCGCGGTCGCGCCGAGCCCGCCGAACGAAAAGAAATGCGCGCTGACGTGGTGCGCGCTCTCCTGCACCGGCGCCGCGTCCGCCATCGCGCGAATGAGATCGTCCGGCACGGTGAGCGCGAAGACCTGGCGTATGAGGCCGGCGCGCTGCGCCAGAGCCTGCGCCGAGGCGCGCACGCCGCAGCGGCCCGCGTAACGCAGCAGCGAGGACAGGCTGGTCGGTCCGGCGAGCCCGATGCGCACCGGCTGCTCGAAGCCGTAGGCGCGCAATTGCGCCACGTAATCGAGCATGCGCCGCGCGTCGAAGCAGAACTGCGTGACGATCTCGACCGCGAGCCCGGTCGCTTCCGCGGCCGCGATCTTTTCGGCCAGCGCGCGGCGCAATTCGTCCGGCGCGATCCTGGGATGGCCGTCGGGATAGCCGGCGATGCCGACGGCGCGGATGCCGCGGCGGCGCAGCACGCCGGAATCGATCGCGTCGAGCGCGCGGCGGAACGGGCCGCATTCGGCGCGGTCGCCCGCGATCACCAGCACGCGGCGCACCTGCGCTTCGTCGGTGAGCCGCGCCAGGAAATCGTCGAGCGCAGCACCGGTCTCAAAATTGCGCACCGCGACATGCGGCACCGGCTCGAAACCCGCCGCGCGCAGCCGCACCGCGGCGCTGATCGATTCCTCCGCCGCGCGTCCGGGCACCGCGCTGACAAAGACCCGGGTGCCGCGCGGCAGCACGACCATCGCGGCAATGTCGGCATCGCTCGGCCGCGTCGCCTCGACGGAGAAGTCCGTCATGAACGACGCGATCCGCGCCACTTCTTCCGGGAGCGGCGCAGCAGGCTTGATGGCGGAGAGCGGCACCATCTTATCCTCCCCCGTGGAGCGAAGCGAAACGGGGGAGGGGGACCGCCCGAACGGTGGTGGAGGGGGCGGCCGCATGTTCTGAAGTCATAGTGCTCATGACGCTGTGCTCATGACACTGTGCTCATGACACTTGCCCCCTCCGGCGAGCTTCGCCCGCCACCTCCCCCGCAGCGCGGGGGAGGATGAAAATCAATCCCGCCGGCGCGAGATCACGTAGGATTCGTCGTAGAACCACAGGCCGCCGCGCTCCTTGAGCACTTCGCGCGTGGCGTCGATATAGCGCCCGTCGGCGGAGGCTTCGGCGACCCGATGGTCCTCGACCTGCGCCACATAGATCGCCGCGTTCCACGCCGCGAACAAAGTCGAGGTGCCGATCGATTCGGAAATCTCCGAGGGCAGCGTGTGCATCTCGTAGCGGAACAGCGAGCGGTTGTCGGCATAGGCGTTGAAGTTGAGGTCGCGGCCTTCGGCGCCGAGCTCGTGCTTCACCGCTTTCAGGATCTGATGCCGGTCGTGGATGAACGGATTGTCCTGCGGCCATACCCGCTGGATGATCTCCATGCCGGGATCCTGGCCGTGCGAATGGATCGCGATCATGCGTCCGCCCGGCCCGAGCGCGCGCGCCAGCGGCCCGATCACGCGCTTGGCCTTGAAGTCGAGCGAGGCGCGGGCGCGATAGGGCTGCGAGGCGATGACGAGATCGTAGTCGGCGAAGGTGCCGCCCGGCTTCGGAATGATCGGATCGAGCAGGAAACGGTGATCTTCGCGATAGACCACGAGCACCACCGGCCGTTCGTAGACCGGATTGCCGGTGCGCGACGACACGCCGGCCTTCCAGTTCTCGGCGAGGAACGGCTCGAGATCCATGATCTGCTCTTCGAAGCGGTGTGCCGAATTGCCGGTCAGCGCCAGCTCCTTCCACACCAGCGACGACGCCGCGTTGAGCGACTTCACCGCCAGCCACGGCGCGTCCGCATAGGCGAGATTGGTCAGCACCAGCACCGAGGCCGGATGTTCGAAGAAGCGGTCCGACATTTTCTGCAGGGTCAGCCGCACGTCTTCGAGCGAGATTTCCTTGCCGACGACGTAGAACGGCATATGCGCGAAGCGGTCGTGCATCGCCCGCATCACCCGCGTGAGCACCGAGCCGTCGCCGACGCCGGCATCGAACACCCGCACCGCGGGGGGCTTGGGATGAATATGCGCGAGCTCTTCGGAGACGCGGTGCGCCACTTCCCATTTCTCGCTGCACGTATTCACGAAGAGAAGATACTTTTGCCGGTTGTCGAAGAAGCGGAAGTTCTTCTGCGGATCGCCGGGCTTGCCCGGCGCCGCCGGGCCGCCCAGCGTCGGCTGCGGCGAGGGCGACGGCGCGGGCGCCGCGCCGGGAACCGCCCCATGCAGGCTGATCTCGGAGGCGAGCACGCCTGCTGGCATTGCCGGCAGCGGCCGCGGCGCATGCGCGCGCGCGATGATCGCCGGCCGCTCGCCCGCCTGCGCCGGATGCGCGGCCATGAAGCCGTGGATGCGATCGAGCGTGTCGGTGGTGATGCGCCCGCCATTGCGCAGCCGCGCCGCGAGCTTGCCGTCGTTCACCGCGCGGCGGCCGAACGTGGATTCGGCGAGGCCGGCCTGGCGGCAATAGTCGGAAATTTCCTGGAGGAGTTCTTGCGCGTTCATGTCGACGCCACTGCCCGGTTGGTTTCCCCATGGCCGGGCGCGTCACGGCGTTTTTGATTGCGGCAGGCGCGCCCGGTCCCGGGTCGAAGCGAACCAAGGGTTAATGGCGGAATCAACCACAAATTCGCCCACTCTTATAGTGGGCAATATATTGGGTAATTGCCCACTACCAAGTGGGCAGACCTGCAGTTATTGCGGTGCAGCAGGCACATCCAGCGCCGCCAGCACCGCCCTGGCCACCGCGACGGTCCCATCCGGACCGCCGAATTCCCGCGGCCGGATGCCGGTTTGGAAGGCGTGATCCACCGCCGCCTCGATCCGGTGGGCAGCCGCCCCCGCGGGCGCGTGCTCGAATTTGTCGCCGAGCCAGTCGAGCATCATCGCCGCCGACAGGATCATCGCCGATGGATTGGCGATCCCTTGCCCCATGATGTCGGGCGCAGTGCCGTGGCAGGGCTGGAACACCGCATGCGTGTCGCCGATGTCGGCCGAGGGCGCCATGCCCATGCCGCCAATGAGGCCGGCGGTAAGGTCGGAGAGAATGTCGCCGAACATGTTCTCCATCACCATCACGTCGAAGTCCCACGGCCGCCGCACCAGC
>DATJLN010000111.1:0-5162 GCA_035509535.1 Xanthobacteraceae bacterium
TGAGATTTTCGGCAATCGTGCGTCCGGTGACCGTGAGACAGTCGCCATGGAGAAAGCCATGGTCGAGAAGCGTCTTCATCAGCAGCGGAACGCCGCCAGCCTCAAACATGTCTTTGGCGACATAACGGCCGCCGGGTTTCAAATCCGCGATATAAGGTGTCCTTTTTAGGACCTCGGCGACATCGAACAGATCGAATTTGACGCCGCATTCATTGGCGATCGCCGGCAGGTGCAGCGCCGCATTGGTCGAGCCGCCGGTGGCGGCGACGACGGCAGCCGCGTTCTCCAAAGCCTTGCGGGTGACGATGTCGCGCGGACGGATGTTCTTGACGATCAGATCCATGATCATCTCGCCGGCGAGCACGCAGAACTTGTCGCGAATTTGGTAAGGCGCAGGCGCGCCTGCGGAATACGGCAGCGCCAGGCCGATCGCTTCCGACACCGTCGCCATGGTGTTGGCGGTAAATTGCGCACCGCACGCGCCGGCCGACGGACAGGCGTTCTCTTCGAGATTTTGCAGTTCGGCGTCGCTCATGGCGCCGATCGCATATTTGCCGACGGCTTCGTAGACGTCCTGAATGGTAACTGGCTGCCCTTTGAAGGTGCCGGGCAGGATCGAGCCGCCATAGATGTAGATCGACGGCACGTTGAGGCGGCACATCGCCATCATCATGCCGGGCTGCGATTTGTCGCAGCCCGCCACCCCGATCAGCGCGTCATAGGCGTGGCCGCGCACCGTCAGCTCGACGGAGTCGGCGATCACCTCGCGCGACGGCAGCGAGGCCTTCATGCCGGCATGGCCCATGGCGATGCCGTCGGTCACCGTGATGGTGCAGAATTCGCGGGGCGTCGCGCCGACGGAGGCGACGCCGAGTTTGACCGCCTGCGCCTGGCGCATCAGCGCGATATTGCAGGGCGCGGCTTCATTCCAGCAGGTGGCGACGCCGACGAACGGCTGATGGATCTGCTCGCCCGTCAGCCCCATCGCGTAATAGAATGCCCGGTGCGGCGCCCGGTCGACGCCTTCAGTAGCATGCCGCGACGGCAGCCGGGATTTCAAATTGGTCTTTGCGTCCATCGAACTCATTGAGGCCAAACAGGCCCTCGCCCCTCCCGACCGGACCAAAAAGCCACACTGAAAAAAAGCTGGTGCGCTTAGGAACCGGAAGCACGCTGCGGCGTTGTCACCTTCCAAGCCACACCAATTGTTTCAAAAAACCCTATGGCTAAAAAGCGGCGTCCGGCGTTCCGGAATAAGGTCTTGTGAAATGTTTCCCCCGCTGTTGCCGGGGAGCCACAGGTTTTTTCCACAAGTATTTAACTAACGATTTACCACAGCATTCGCCCACCCGGCATTTGCTCGCCATTTGCCGCGCTGCGACGATGCGCGCGCATGAGGCCCGCCCGCAAACGCCTGACCAAGAGGTTCTTTGATCGCAGCGTCCTCGAGGTGGCGCCCGACCTGATCGGGGTAACTCTGCTGGTTAACGGTATCGGCGGGCGGATCGTCGAGGTGGAGGCCTATCACCATACCGATCCGGCGGCGCACAGCTATCGCGGCCCGACGCCGCGCAACGCTGTCATGTTCGGACCGCCCGGCTATCTTTACGTCTACCGGTCCTACGGCATCCATTGGTGCATGAATTTCGTCTGCGAGACGCAAGGCTCCGCCAGCGCCGTGCTGATCCGGGCGATCGAGCCGGTCGAAGGGGTGGCGCAGATGCGGCGGCGGCGCGGAGTGAAAGACCTTCGCCTGCTTTGCGCGGGCCCCGGCCGGATCTGCGAGGCCTTGGGCGTTACCGCAGCGCACAACGGACTGGCGCTCGACGCGCCGCCCTTTGCACTGTTTGCCCGTACTGCGCAGGTCGAAGTCGTCGCGGGGGTGCGGATCGGCCTCACCAAGGCCGTCGAAAAGCCCTGGCGCTACGGCGAGAAGGGCTCGCGCTTTCTCAGCAAGCCCTTTCCACAGGCGAGAACGAAAGATCCCCGGCTCAAGCCGTCCTAATAAGCGGCCGAGCGGATGCGAAACGCCGGGTTGAAGCCCAATTCCTTGCGCGCCTTGTCGATCTTCACCGCGCCGTCGTCCTCGGCGATGTTGTAGACGCCTTGCGATCCCTCTGAGACCGCGAGAAGCGCCGCATGCGCCGCGGCGTCGACATGCAGCGGCGCCCGCCCCTTTGCCGTTGGATTCCAGGTGCCGGGTCCATAGAGCCGGCCATAGCGCAGGACGATGCCTTCGAATTCGGTCGGTGAATCGAGCACGAATTCCTCGAGCGCGCGCACGCCCCGTGCCGTGATGGCGCTCGGCGTATTGCCCTCGCCCGAGGCAATCGGATCGGTCTCGTCATGCGGCTCGGGTCCGCTGGCATAGGCGAAGGCGAGGCTTTGCGCGATGACCCTGCGCGTCCCCGCGACGCGGGCGGCGGAGACCAGATTGCGCGTGCCCTCGACGCGAAGCCGGGCATTTTCCATGAGCATCTGGGCGAGCTGCGCCGGGTCGAACACCTTCGGCAGGCTGGTCAGCTGATGAATGATGACGTCGGGCTTCACCCGGGTCACCGCATCATGCAGGGCGCGCTGGTTGAACACATCGAGGACGACGGCCTGCGCGCCGATGCGTTTGAGCCCCGGCACCTTGTCGGCATCGCGCGTCGTGCCGCTGACGAAATGACCTGCGCCGGTCAAAAGCGGGATGAGCCGGCGCCCGATCACGCCTGTGGCACCTGCGATGAAAATCTTCACAGCGTTCCCCTTACGCTGCGCCCGTCAGCCTTTCTATCGCCTCGGCGATCTTGGCTTTGCGCGCCTGAGCTTCCTCACGCTTCTCTTTCTCCTCCTCTACCACTTCTTCCGGGGCCCGGGCGACGAAATTAGCGTTGTTCAGCTTGGCGTCGACGCGGGCGATATCGGCATCGGCCTTGGCCATCTCCTTGGCCAGCCGCGCCCGCTCGGCGGCGAGGTCGATGACGCCTTTGAGCGGCAAAGCCGCAACCTCGCCGCGAATGACGAGCTGAACAGCACCTTGTGGCGGTGCGTCGGCAGCCGAAATGTCAGCGACACGGGCAAGCCGCTGGACGAACTCCGACCACTTGCGCGCACGCGCCACGGTTTGCGGCGAGGCAACGAGCACCAGGGGCAGCGGCGTCGCTTGCGGAATATTCATTTCGACGCGCACGGAACGGATGGCCGTCACAAGATCGATGACCCAGCCGATCTCGCCTTCCGCCTCGGCATTGTCGAGACCGTCGTGCTGCGGCCACGCCGACAGCGCCAGCATGTGATGGCGCTTCGGTCCGTGATCGCCGGTGACGCGCCAGAGCTCTTCGGTGACGAAGGGCATGAACGGATGCAGGAGTTTGAGGATCTCGTCGAGCGCCCAGGCCGCCGCCGCCCGCGTCTCGGTCTTAGCCGGACTGTCGGCGCCGATAAGCACCGGCTTGATCAGTTCGAGATACCAGTCGCAATAAACGTTCCAGACAAAGCGATAGGCGGCATTCGCCGCATCGTTGAACTTGTAGGCCTCGATGCCGGCCGTGACCTCGCGGGCGGCGCTTGCCGTCTCGTGCGCGATCCAGCGGTTGAGCACTTCCTTGACCTGGCGCGGATCGAAGTCCGGATCGCGCACGCAGCCATTGATCTCGGCAAAGCGCGCCGCGCTCCAGACCTTGCTCGCGAAATTGCGGTTGCCCTCGACGCGCTGCGTCGACAGCTTGATATCGCGGCCCTGCGCCGCCATCGACGCCAGCGTGAAGCGCAGCGCATCGGCGCCGTACTCGTCGATCAGGCCGAGCGGATCGATGACATTGCCCTTCGACTTCGACATCTTGGCGCCGGACGCATCGCGCACCAGCGCATGGATATAGACGTCGCGGAACGGCACGTCTTTCATGAAGTGCAGTCCCATCATCATCATGCGCGCGACCCAGAAGAAGATGATGTCGAAGCCGGTGACCAGCGCCGAGGTCGGATAGAAGCGTTTCAGCTCCGGCGTCGCATCCGGCCAGCCGAGCGTCGAGAACGGCCACAGCGCGGAAGAAAACCAGGTGTCGAGCACGTCCTCGTCGCGCTTGAGATATTCATTGGCAAAGCGCGCCCGCCGTGCCTGATCGCCGGCGATGCTGCGCCCCTGCTGGGCCGTGATCTCACCGCTCTCGGTGTAGTGGGCGAGCGCGTCGGCAATCGCGTCGTCTTCGGACTCGGCGACAAAGATCTTGCCGTCCGGCCCGTACCACGCCGGAATCTGGTGCCCCCACCAGATCTGCCGCGAGATGCACCACGGCTGAATGTCGTCCATCCAGTTGAAGAAGGTCGCGTCCCATTGCTGCGGCACGAACACGGTCTTGCCTGAACGCACGGTCGCGATCGCCGGCTGCGCCAGAGTCTTGGCGTCGACATACCATTGATCGGTCAGATACGGTTCGAGCACCGCGCCGGAACGGTCGCCGTGCGGCACCACGTGCGATGTCGGCTCGATCTTGTCGATGAGCCCGCGTGACTCCAGCTCCTCGACGAGCAGCTTGCGCGCGGCTTCGCGGCTCTTGCCGTCGATCGTCTCCAACAACACAGCCTCGGGATGGGCGTCTTTCAGGAACGCATCGTTGCCCCTCAGCGCCAGATGCGCCTCGTCATCGAACACATTGATCAGCGGCAGCCCATGCCGCTTGCCGACCTCGAAGTCGTTGAAGTCATGCGCCGGCGTGATCTTCACCGCGCCGGAGCCTTTTTCCGGATCGGCATAGTCGTCGCCGATGATCGGAATGCGCCGGCCGACCAGCGGCAGCACCGCGGTCTTGCCGATCAGATGCTTGAGCCGCGCGTTGTCGGGATGCACGGCGACCGCGACGTCGCCCAGCATGGTCTCCGGCCGCGTCGTCGCCACGACAATGAATTCATCCGAACCTTCGACCGGATATTTGATGTGCCACAGATGCCCCTTGGTCTCGACCTGCTGCACTTCGAGGTCGGAGATCGCGGTCTTCAGCTTGGGATCCCAATTGACCAGTCGCTTGTCCTTGTAGATCAGGCCCTCGCGATAAAGCTGGACGAAGACTTTCAGCACCGCGCGCGACAGGCCCTCGTCCATGGTGAAGCGCTCGCGCGACCAGTCGCAGGACGCGCCGAGCCGCTTGAGCTGCGAAATGATGGTACCGCCGGATTGCGCT
>DATJLN010000112.1:0-64877 GCA_035509535.1 Xanthobacteraceae bacterium
ATCGAGTCCAACGGCATGGTATGGATTGCTTCGTCGCAGGGCCTGTCATCGGGCCGGCCACTTCGGGTCGGACCCGTCGGCTCCCCGCTATGACGCAATCCTGCGTCTAGAACTTCACCCGGTCGGCCCCCTTGAGCCCGAGCGCCGCACGCGCCTCGGCGGGCGTTGCGATCTCGTAGCCGAGGTCCTCGATGATGCGGCGGATCTTGGTCACCTGCTCGGCATTGCTTTTCGCGAGCTTGCCGGGCCCGATATAGAGCGAGTCCTCGAGGCCGACGCGCACATTGCCGCCCATCATCACCGCCGTGGTGCAGAAATTCATCTGGTGGCGGCCGCCGGCGAGCACCGACCATTGATAGTCCTTGCCGAACAATTTGTCCGCCGTGCGCTTCATGAACAGCAGATTGTCGAGATCGGCGCCGATGCCGCCGAGAATGCCGAAAATCAGCTGCAGGAAGATCGGCGGCTTGAACATGCCGCGGTCGACCAGATGCGCGAGATTGTACAGGTGACCGACGTCGTAGCATTCATGTTCGAATTTCACGCCATGGCCGACGCCCAGCGTCTCATAGACCTTGTCGATGTCGCGGAAGGTGTTGGGGAAAATATAGGCGTCGGAATTGAGCAGATAGCTCTCTTCCCAATCGTATTTCCAGGTCTTGTAGCGCTTCGCCATCGGATAGAGCGCGAAATTCATCGAGCCCATGTTCATCGAGCACATTTCCGGCGCCAGCGTATTCGCCGCCGAGATGCGCTGATCGACCGTCATGGTCACGGCGCCGCCGGTTGTGATGTTCACCACCGCGTCGGTGGCCTGCTTGATGCGCGGCAGGAACTGCATGAACACGCTCGCCTCCGAGGACGGCCGGCCGTCCTTGGGATCGCGGGCGTGCAGATGCAGGATGGCGGCGCCGGCCTGCGCCGCGTCGATCGCCTGCGTCGCAATCTGGTCGGGCGTGATCGGCAGCGCGTCCGACATCGTCGGCGTATGGATCGAGCCGGTGATCGCGCAGCTGATGATGACCTTGTTTGCCATTGGTAAGTTTCTCCCTCTGGGACTTTCGACCTGTCTGCCTGACGGCCTCGCCGCGGCTTACTTCCGCGCGCCGCTAAATTCCTCAAATACCACCTTGCGTTCAAGCGGAAAAACCGAGAAGCCGGACCGCGCCGCAATCAGCCCCCAGATGCCCTTGGGCGCCGCGAGCATGACCACGATCGCCACCAGGCCGAGCATCATGAGATAGAGCGTGCCGAGATCGGCCAGCGTCTGGCGCAGGGCGAAGAACACGATGGTGCCCACGATCGGCCCCTCGATGCGGCCGATGCCGCCGATCACTGTGATGAAAATGACGAAGGCGGTCCAGTCGTTGACCGAGAACGCGGCATCCGGCGAGATGCGCAGCTTCTGCAGGAAGATCAGCGCACCGACCATGGCAGTGCCGAACGCGGTGACGATATAGACCAGAAGCTTGGTGCGGGTGACGTCGATGCCGCTGCATCGTGCGGCGATCTCGCTGTCGCGGATGGCCTTGAGCGCCAAGCCATAGCGCGATCGCAACAGCAGCACGATGGCGGCGAGAACGACGATCACCAGCGCCAGCGCGATCCAATATTCGATGAAGTCGCGCAACTGCCGGCTCGGCGCGATGGCGATGATCACCGACGCCGGCAGGCTCGTCCCCGAGCCGCCGCCGAGCGGCGACACCTGCGAGGCGGTCAGCCGGAACACCTCGGCGACGATCCAGGTGCCGATGGCGAAATAATGTCCGCGCAGGCGGAACACCAGGCCGGCGACCGGGATCGCCACAAGGGCCGAGATGACGCCGGCGAGCGGAATGGCCCAGAGCGGCGACAATCCGCCGAGAATGACAAAGCCGAACAGCAGATAGGCGCCGAGCCCGACATAGGCCTGCTGACCGACCGAGACCAGGCCGGCATAGCCGGCGAGCAGGTTCCACAGGCTCGCCAGCGCCACATAGGCATACATCTCGGAAAGAAGCTGCAGATCGTCGCGGCCACCCCAGAGCGGCGCCGCCGCCAGCGCGATGACGCCCAGTGCACACAGCGCAAGGCCAATATGGCTGGCGCGGGTGCCGAACACGACGCGCACGCTCTCGTGCCTGCTGCTTTTGTCCGCGGTCATGTGCGCACCTTGGGAAACAGGCCCTGCGGGCGCACGGCGAGCACGACCAGAAAAGCAATGTGACCGGCGAGAATCTGCCAGCCCGGATTGAGATGCGCGCCGATCGCCTGCGCGACGCCGAGGATGAGGCCGCCGGCGAGCGTGCCCCACAGGCTGCCAAGCCCGCCGATGATCACCGCTTCGAAGCCGAAGATCAGCCGCGCCGGCCCCTGCGACGGATCGAAATTGGCGCGCACCGCGAGAAACACGCCGGCAATGGCGACGACCGCCAGCGACAGCGCCATGGCGAACGCAAAGACGCGCCGATTGTCGAGCCCCATCAATTGCGCGACCTCGGGATTGTCGGCGGTGGCGCGAAAAGCGCGGCCGAGCGCGGTGCGATAGAAGATGAATTGCAGCCCGCCGATCACCGCGACCGCGACGGCGAATTGCAGGAGCGGCAGCACGCCGACATAGAGGCCTTGAGCGAGCCGCACGGTCGCCACTTCCAGGTCGCCGGCCTGCAATTTGACGCTGTCGGCGGTGAACAGCGTCAGCAAGCCGTTCTGGATGATCACTGACAAGCCGAAGGTCACGAGCAGCGGCGGCAACAGATCGTCGCCGAGCGTGCGGTTGAGCACCAGCCATTGCAGCAGATAGCCGATCAACGCCATCACCGGCACGACGATGATCAGCGAGGTCAGCGGGCCGATGCCAAGCGCCTGCGTGGTGACCAGCGCGACATAGGCGGCGAGCACGATCAGATCGCCATGGGCGATATTGACCAGCCGCATGACGCCGAAGATCAGCGACAGGCCGGCGGCGAACATGGCATAGAGCCCGCCGACCAGAACGCCCTGCAAGATGACGTTGATCCAGTCCATCAGCGCGCTCCTCCCGTCCCCCTGTGGGGAGGGATGGAGTGGGGGTCGGGAGGCCCAGCGATAACGAAGACGCGCGTCACTGCTTCGCCTTGTCTATCTTCTTCTCTCAACGTCACGACCCCACCCCTGCCCCTCCCCGCAAGAGGGAGGGGAAAGATCACACCCCGAAATAAGCCGCGGCGATCTGCTCGCGCGTCAGCGCCTTGGCTTCGCCTTCGAGCGCGACGCGACCTTCCTGCAGACAGTAGACGCGCTGCGCCGCCTTGAGGGCCTGCACGATGTCCTGTTCGACCAGCACGATCGAAGTGCCTTGCTGACGGATCGCCGGCAGGCGCGCATAGATGTCGCGCACCACGATCGGCGCCAGCCCCAGGCTGATCTCGTCGCACAGCAATAATTTCGGATTCGACATCAGCGCGCGGCCCACGGCGACCATCTGCTGCTGGCCGCCGGACAGCGCCGTGCTTGGCAGCTTGCGGCGTTCGGCGAGAATCGGAAACAGCTCGAAGATACGATCGAGCGACCACGGCCCGGCGCGCTGGAGCTGGCCGCCGATCAGAAGATTTTCTTCGACGCTGAGCGAGGGAAACAGTCCCCTGCCCTCCGGCACCAGCGCAATGCCGCGTGCCGCCACTGCATAGGCCGGCAGCCCGCCGACCGGCGCGCCGTCAAAAACAATTGTCTCGGGCCGCGCGCGCAGGGCGCCGGCGATGCTCTTGAGCAGCGCGCTCTTGCCGGCGCCGTTGGCGCCGATCACGGCGACCGCTTCACCGGGCGCGACATGCATCGAGACGCCGAACAGCGCTTGGATGTCGCCGTAAAAGGCGTCGAGATCGCGTACGGCAAGGAGCGGAGTCTCAGGCATCGGCTTCGATCCCGAGATAGATTTCCGCCACTTGCGGACTCTTGATCACCGTCTCCGGATCGCCCGCGGCGATGAAACCTCCGTTGTGCAGCACCAGCAGGCGGTCGATGCTGGCGATCAGCGCATGCACGACATGTTCGATCCAGACGATCGAGACGCCGCTTTGCCGCACGTCGCGGATCAGCGCGATCAGGTCGCGGCATTCGTGCTCGGTCAGTCCGCCGGCGACCTCGTCGAGCAGCAGCACTGCCGGATCGGTCGCGAGCGCGCGTGCGAGCTCGAGCCGCTTGCGGTCGAGCAGCGTAAGGCTGCCGGCCGGCCGGTTGGCCTTGTCGGCAAGACCGCAGCGACCGAGAATGTCCATGCAGACTTGATACGCATCATGCTCGCGGCGCCTGGCGCCGAAGGCCGACGCCACCACGAGATTTTCGAACACGCTCATGCCGGAAAACGGCAGCGGAATCTGAAACGAGCGGCCGATGCCGGATTTGCCGGCGCCACCGCGACCTGAATCGCCTTCGCCGAGGCCGAGCGCGCAGCGCCGCGCCGGCGACATGTGGGTAATGTCGGTGCCGCCGTAGAGCACGCGGCCGGAGTCGGGCTGCACCGTGCCGCTGATGATGCCGAACAAGGTGGTCTTGCCGGCGCCGTTCGGCCCGATAATGCCGAGCGCCTCGCCTTCGCTCAGCGTCAGATCGATGCCGTCGGCAATGACGATGGCGCCAAAGCGTTTGGAGATTTTCTCGAGAGCGAGAATTGGCGGGTTCTTGTTCACTTGAATTCGAGGCCTAGGCGACGCGCTTGAAGTCTTGCTGACAGCGCCGCACCCGGCGTTCGTCGACCTCGACGCCGAGTCCGGGCCCGTCCGGCACCGTGACATGGCCGTCATCGACACGAAGCGGCGTAGTGACGACATCCTCGGCGAGGCCGGGGCTGGTCACGGTGAGGCCCCAGGCGATCTCCGGCACCACGGCGGCAACATGCGCAGCCGCGGCCGAGGCGATGCTCGATTCGCCGGTCTTGCAGGAAATGTTGATGCGCAAGCCGAGCCGCGCACACAGCTGTCCCGCCGCGAACAGAGGGCGCAGGCCGCCAAGCTTGATCGCTTTCAGGCTCGCCCCGCGGGCGGCCTTGCGTTCGTGGTGCCGCGCGATGTCGTCGAGCGAATGAATGCCTTCGTCGGCGCCGATCCAGAGGTCGGGTGCGGCCGCCGCGACCCGCGCCATGCCGTCAAGATCATGCGCCGGCACCGGCTGCTCGAAGAAATCGAGTCCACAATCGCCGAGCATGCGCACATAACGCAGCGCCGCGTCGGTGCTGTAGCCTTGATTGGCGTCGGACGAGACCAGGCATGCCTCGCCATGCTGTCGGGCGTGCGCCTTGAGTGCCGCACAGACCCGGCGCGTGCGTTCACCATCAGCCTCCGGTGCGGCCAGACCGACTTTGATCTTGAAAGCGCGATAGCCCTGCGCGTAACGCGCCTCCGCTTCGCGCAGATCGGCCACGGCATCGTCGGAGCCGACCACCGCGAGCAGCGGCATGCGCTGCCGCAAGAGCTGCCCGAACAGCATGTGCAGCGGCCGGCCGGTGGCGCGGCCGACCAGGTCGTGCAGCGCGATCTCGATCGCGGCCTTGGCGCCGCTATTGCCGTACATCGCCGCGTCCATCGCGGCTGCTGCGCCGGCGAAATCGTCTGCCGCGCGCTTGAGCAGAACCGGCGTCATATGCGCCGCCGCCGCCATCATGCTGGCCGTGGTCTCGCCGGTCATGGTCGGCGCCGAAGCGGCTTCGCCCCAGCCCACCGTGCCGTCGTCGGCTTCGATGCGAATGAGAACATTGTCGGCCCGCGCCACGGTTTCGCCGGCCATCTGCACCGGCTTTTTCATCGGCAGGCTGACGGCGATGGGCTCGACGGCCTTGATTTTCAAATGGCTGCCCAATTCGCTCCCCACCGATCCCCATTTGGCCTGCATTATTTCGCGGCAGGATGTTACCAGCCCGTCATATTGCGCATCCGCAATGAGATCAACTTTCTGCCGCTCTCTTGCCCGCTGTCAAATGCTTGGTGCCGCCACGAGATTTATTGGCGCAACTCATCCAGTGGCAAAGATTTTGCGGTGAAAGCTTGGCACCGGAACAACGGCCCAAACGCGCGGCGTGAAAGCCCATTGCATGCCGCCGATCCGGCGTTTATGTCGTGGGCGCGATTTTCGGTCACGGTTTTCGCTGGCCGGCGCGGTCGAAACGTACCTTGAGCCTTTGGGAGTTCGGACGATGCGCGTGAAATCCGTGTTGGCGAAATCCGTTGTAGCGCTTGCGGCGCTGGTGCCGTTGCTGGCTGCAGGCTCCGCTACGCCCGCCGATCTGTCCTCACCGGTCGGCTTGTGGCAAGCCGTTGACGACGACACCAAACAGCCCACCGGCTGGTTTCTCATTGCCAATCACGACGGCGTCTATTCCGGCATCATCGCCAAGATGTTCATGAAGCCGGGCGATAATCCGAATCCGGTCTGCGACAAATGCACCGACGACCGCACCAATCATCCCTGGCTCGGGCTCGAAATCATCCGCGACATGAAGCAGGAAGAGCCGGACAAATACGGCGGCGGCAACATTCTCGATCCGCGCGACGGCAAGGTCTATCACGCGACGATGAAGCTGACCCAGGACGGCCAGACGTTGGTGGTGCGCGGCTATCTCGGCATCGAGCTCCTCGGCAAGAACACCTATTGGACGCGCCTGCCGGATTCGGCCTACAGCATGCTCGATCCGTCGATCAATCCGAATACCGCGGTCAATCCCAATGCGGCCAAGCACCCGCCGGGCGCACCGATAGCGCCGGTGACGGCCCAGCCGGCACATCGCTCGGAATTGCGCGGTTCGCTCAACACCGCGCGGCAGTAGGCGCGTTCTTCAGGCGCCGCGCAAGAAGCCTCAGGCTTTTTCCGGCTCCGGCTTCTGCTCGCGCGGCTTGCCCATCAGCACCGGCTGGAACAGAGCCGCCGCCATCATCGTGGTGACCAGCGAGATCGCGAGCAGCTTGCCCATGCTCGATGTGCCGGGATGGCTCGAGAACCACAGGCTGCCGAAGGCGGTCGCCGTGGTGCAGGCCGAGAATGTCACCGCGCGCGTCAGCACCGACTGCAACAGGTTGGTCTGCCCTTCGCGCCACGCCATGATGTAATAGATCTTGAACGCGACGCCGACGCCGAGCAGCAGCGGCAGCGCGATGATATTGGCGAAATTGAGCGGCAGGTCGACCAGCACGCAGACTTCGAGCGTGACGACGCCGGCGAGCAAGAGCGGCACCAGCGTCAGCATCACGTCGCCGATCCGGCGCAGCGTGATCCAGAGAATAAGCCCGATCGACAACAGCGCCCAGGCGCCGGCCTCGATGAAGGCCGAGACGATGGCGCGGCGCGCTTCGAGAATCGAAATCGGGCCCTCGGTCGCTTCCGGCGCCACCGACTGCACGGCGCGCGCGAAGGCCTGCAAATTTGCATTGTCATTGGGATCGCCGGTGGGGGCGACATCGATGCGCGCCTGACCGTCGGCCGTCACCCACTGGCTCTTCAAGGACTGCGGCAGATTGGCAAGCGTGACTTCTTGCGCCGAAAGCAGATGGCGCAGATCGTCGAGCGCTGTCTTCAGCGGCTGCACGAAGACGGTTTCGGCGTGCTGCCGCGCGGCGGGATCGGCCTTGGCCAGAGCGGCCATGGCGGTGGCAAGCCGGCGTGCGGCGACCGCGCCCGGCCCGGTGCCATTGCCGGCCAGCCGATTCAAAGCATCGACCGTCGAATTCATCATGCTGACATTCTGCGCATCGGTCGGCGGCGCGCTCGGCGCGGCCGGATTGAGCGCGGGCTGCAGCGTCTTCGCCGCGGCCTGGATAATCGGCAATTTCTTGCTTTGGTCGGGCGGAATGAAGCTCGACAGCGTCAGGACGCGCGACACCTGCGGCAGCGCCCGCAGCTTCGCCGCCAGCTGATCAGCGGCGGCCAGCGACGGCGTCAGCACCTGGATGTCGTTGGTGCCGCTGTTAGGATCCGATTTCAACTCGAGATAGGTCGCGACCGCTTCGGTTTTCGGGCTGCGCAGGTTGATCGGATTGAAATCGAAGTGCAGCCAATGCAGGAGCGGCAGGCCGCTGGCGACGACGACGCCGGTCAAGATCAGGATCGCCATGCGATGGCGCGCCAGAAATTCGTCGACCGGCGCCAGCACTGAATAGCCGAGCGGCGCGGGCTCGGCCGGCGGCTTGAGCACGGCGAGCAGCGCCGGCAATGTGGTAATGCTGGTCAGGTAGGCGATCAGCATGCCGACGCCGGCGATAAGCCCGAGTTCGGACACGCCTCTGTAGACCGTGGGCAGGAACGACAGGAAACCGGCCGCAGTCGCCAACGCCGCGAGCGTCAGCGGCGCGCCGGCGCGGCTTCCCGCTTCAAGAAGCGCCATGCGCAAATCGTCGACGCTGCTGCGCTCGGCACGGTATCGCACGCTGAACTGGAGCCCGAAATCGACTCCGAGCCCGACGAAGAGAACCGCAAAATACACGGAGATCAGATTGAGCGTGCCCACCATCATCATGCCGACTGCCGCCGTGATGGTGAGCCCGACGACCAGGCTGACGAAGACCGCGAAGATGATGCGGAACCAGCGCAGCGCCAGCCACAGGATGAACAGCACGATGGCGATCGTCACCGTGGCATTGATGCCGGCATTCTCCCGCACTGTGGAGAATTCCTCGTCCGCCATCGGCACCGGCCCGGTGAGCCGCAGCCGCGCCTGATATTTGCCGGCGATATCGAGGTCGGCGGCAGCCTTGCGGATCGCATCGCTCGCGTGCCGGCCGGGCTCGAGCTCGGAATAATTGAGCGTCGCGCGAATTTCCAGGAAACGCAGGAGTTCGCTTTGCGTCGCCGGGCGGCCCTGCACCATGTCGTGCCAGGAGAAGCTCGCCGGCTGGCCGGCATTGACTTTCTCGACCGCATTGGCGGCGAGGTTCATCGGCCATTGCATATTGTCGAGCGTGATCTGGCCGCCCTGCACGCCGAGCAGCCCGAACTGCAAGGCCTGGATCACGCCGCGCAGCGATGGGTCGCCGGCGAGCACCTGCACGAGACGCTGCGCCTGCGACAGCGCTTTCATCTGCGGCTCGAGATCCTTGACGTCTTCGAACAACAGGCCGTTCTGCGCAAAGAACGGACCGCCCTTCGGCTGCTCGATCGAGTGGAATATATTCTTCTGCGGCTCGAGCTTCGCCACCAGAGCGCTGGTCGCCTCGTCGACCAGTTCCGGGGTGGGCGCATCGATCACCGCGACGATCAATTCGAATTGCGGAAAGGCCTTTTCAAATTTGGCTTCGCGCTGGCGCCAATCGATATTGGCCGAGATCAAATTGTTGATATTGGTCGTCATCGCGAAATGCGTGGCCGCATACCAGGTCGACAGCGCGGCGAGCAACAGCGACAGGCCGATCACCGGCCAGGGATTCTTCGCGCAAAAGCCGATGGCGCGGACGACGAAGGCTGTGATCGATTTTAGGAGTGAGTTGGTCAAGGGAGCCCAATAGCCGATGAGTGGGGAGGATCGATGGGTTTGGCGTGTGAGGCGTTAAAACCGCGGCGAAACGGAGGCAGTTTCTAGTGCGGCCGCCCCGGTTGCGCGCTTAGATGCCTGATTTGGCGCAAAAGTGAAATCATGGATATTTTCCTACGTTATGCCGCGGTCAGCGGCGAAGCGGCGCAGGTAAAATCCTGCCGGCGCTGTCCCGATATCGATGGGCATGATCGATGGGCATGGCCGGAACGTTTGCCGCAATCGCATTCAGGACGTCAATTTCTGCGCCGACACGATTAACGCTCGAAGGGTGGCGCCGGATTTCGGCAGCCGGCGGACGGCCCGCCGTTTCGGGCGTGCATCGCGACCGGTCCAGGCGGCCCGATCGCCGGATGAGGCGGAGGGGTTGACAAGTCTCTGTTCGGCAAACGCTTTCCCTGTTCGCGCGGTTCGAATTTACCATGTGTCTAATGTAAAAGTGCCATGCCGCCGGCCATCGTACTGGACAAGCAGCGGTATTTCCGCTCAATGGTGCCGGTTTGGGGGTGTCGAGCCCTATTTCCTTGCAGTATCGCCGGCCTTGAAGCCATTCAGCGCCGACCGGGACGACGGGCCCGTAAGTTAAAGACTGGCTGACGAACTCGGACTTGAACGAAACGGATTCGCCGCCAATTAGCCTCGAACAAGCGTTGCGGGCGGACGCGGAAAAAATGGTTCAACGTTCTGTAAATTGTGCAAGTAACGGATATCTGATACGAGACTGCCCAATAACCCCGACATAAATGGAAATGCCGCCTTCCTTGCGTCGCAAAGCCGCAGCAAAGGCCGCGGCTCTCGCAGCGTCAAAACGTCGTTGTTGGATGGTAGCGGAATAAAGTTGGCCGGAACAGGTTCTGGAGATCTTGATGAAAGTGATACTCGCCCAGCCTCGCGGTTTCTGCGCCGGCGTCGTGCGCGCGATTGAAATCGTTGAACGGGCGCTGGAGAAATTCGGTCCGCCCGTCTATGTGCGCCACGAGATCGTGCACAACAAGCATGTGGTGGAAAGCCTCAAAGCCAAGGGTGCGCGTTTCGTCGAGGAGCTCTCCGAAGTGCCCCCCAACGCCGTGACGATTTTCAGCGCCCATGGCGTCGCCAAAAGCATCGAAGAAGAAGCGGCCTCGCGCAATCTTCCGGTGCTCAATGCCACCTGCCCGCTGGTCACCAAGGTGCACAACCAGGGCAAACGTTATGTCGCCCAGGGCCGCCAGCTCATCCTCATCGGTCATGCCGGCCATCCCGAGGTCGAAGGCACAATGGGCCAGATTTCCCAGCAGGTGACGCTGGTTCAGACCGAGGCCGATGTCGACAAGCTCGACATTCCCGCCGACACGCCGGTCGCCTATGTGACGCAGACGACGCTTTCGGTCGACGACACGCGCGGCATTATCGCCGCCCTGCACAAGCGCTTCACCGATATCGTCGGCCCCGAGACGCGCGACATCTGCTACGCGACGCAGAACCGCCAGACCGCGGTGCGTGAACTCTCGACCCTGGTCGACGTTATCCTTGTGGTCGGCGCCAAGAACTCGTCGAACTCGAACCGCCTGCGCGAGATCGGCGAGGAGGCCGGCAAGCCGAGCTATCTGATCGCCGACGGCAGCGAGCTCGACCCGACCTGGTTCAAGGACGCCGATACCGTCGGCATCACCGCCGGTGCTTCGGCGCCGGAAGTCCTGGTCGAGGACGTGATCGATGCGCTGCGCCGGCTCAATCCGGTCGATGTCAGCCAGTTGCACGGCCGCCACGAGACCATAGAATTCCGCCTGCCGCCCGAGCTGACCGACGGTCTCACCGCCGGTCGCGTCACGGCAAAAGTCTGATTTCCAACCTCTCGCACCCGCTTCGCGGCGGGCGCTCATGGAACAATCAATAAAGAGGGTCAAGTTTTGGGTATATCTCTGCGACAGAAGGCCGTTGTCGGTGCCTATGTGCTGCGTCAGCGTCTGGCTGGCCGTAAGCGCTATCCGCTCGTGCTGATGCTCGAACCCTTGTTCCGCTGCAACCTCGCCTGTTTCGGCTGTGGCAAGATCGATTATCCCGATGCCATCCTCAACAAGCGCCTGTCGGTTCAGGAATGCCTCGACGCGGTCGACGAATGCGGCGCGCCGATGGTCGCCATTCCAGGCGGCGAACCGCTCATCCACAAGGAAATCGGCGAGATCGTCGCCGGCATCGTTGCGCGCAAGAAATTCGTCTCGCTGTGCACCAACGCGCTGCTGCTGGAAAAGAAGCTGAATATCTTCACGCCGTCACCCTATCTGTTCTTCTCGGTCCATCTCGACGGCCTCAAGGCACACCACGACAAGTCGGTGTGCATGGAAGGCGGCTACGAGAAGGCGGTGTCGGCGATCAAGGCGGCGCAGGCCAAGGGCTTCAATGTCAACGTCAATTGCACGATCTACGACGGCCATCCGGCGGAAGACATCGCCAAATTCCTCGATCTCACCGAAGAGATGGGCGTCGGCGTCTCGATCTCGCCCGGCTATGCCTATGAGCGCGCGCCGGATCAGGAACACTTCCTCAATCGCCGCAAGACCAAGGAATTGTTCCGCGAAGTGTTCAAGCGCGGCAGGGGCAAGAACTGGAACCTGTCGCATTCCGCCATGTTCCTCGACTTCCTCGCCGGCAATCAAGAATTCCATTGCACGCCGTGGGGCATGCCTACACGCAACATCTTCGGCTGGCAGAAGCCGTGCTATCTGCTCGGCGAAGGCTACACCAAGACCTTCAAGGAGCTGATGGAGACCACCGATTGGGATTCCTACGGCACCGGCCGCTACGAAAAGTGCGCGAACTGCATGGCGCATTGCGGCTACGAGGCGACCGCCGCCGACGCCATGATGAAACACCCGCTGCAGGCGTTCGGCATCGCGTGGCGCGGCGTGAAGACCGAAGGCCCGATGGCGCCGGAGATCGACATGTCACAGCAGCGCCCGGCGAAATACGTCTTCGACAATCAGGTGCAACTGCGTCTGTCAGAAATCCGCGCCAATGAGGCGCGCGAGAAGGCCGCGAAAGAAGCCGCCAAGACGTCCGCCAGCGCGGCCTAAACTTTCGGAAGGTTTATAACGGCGGAAGATTCATAAACGGCATGTGAGCGCTCCGCTCGCATGCCGTTTTCTTTGGGCATTGCTTTGGGCTTGCCCATTACGAATTCCGCACTGCCGCCGCGTCAACCGCCGTCGGTTCCGAGCGAGACGGTGCTGCTGGTCAATTCCGGCTCATGAGCTTCGAGCTTGGGAGGATCGGTGTCCGTCCAATTCGCCAAATTCACCACCACGCCGACCTGGTCCATGTTCATTTTCGCAGCCGGAACGTTCAGCGCGGCATCCATCGCCTTGGTCGCCGGCTCGACGATGTTGAGACCATTGCCATCGAGGAAAAACGTGTGCTCGCCGAAGATCCGGTTGAGCTGCGGCATCAACGGGTGATCCTCGGGGAGAACTTCGACCTGGAGCTGGCTTTCGGTTCTCGCGGCCTGTGCGGTGTTGAGCTTCATCGCGTACTCCTCATTTTGAGAGTTGCTCCGCCGTTCCGCTGCGCGGAGCTTTGCGGGAACTTTCATCACCGATCCGTGTGGCCGGACCAGTGGTCGTAATGCAACGCGACCAGCCGGCATCGGTTCGTTCTGAAGGGAGTTGGAACCGCAAGCGACAACCCAGCCGCACCGGTGCGGCTGCAGACACTCACATCCCGTACGCCACGCGCCGGTCGTTGCCGCGCTTGAGATTGCGGTAACGCGCCATGGCCCAGAGCGGGAAGAATTTCGAATAGCCGTGATAGCGCAGATAGAACACGCGCGGGAAACCGGTCGCGGTATAACGCGGCTCGTCCCAGAAACCGTCATTGCCTTGCGTGTCGGCGAGATATTTGGCGCCGCGCGCCACGGCGGGATGATCGACCTCGCCCGCCGCCATCAGGCCGAGAAGCGCCCAGGCGGTCTGCGACGCGGTCGAGGGCGCCCGCTCATAGCCGCGATAATCGAGCTTGTAGCTCGACCCATCCTCGCCCCAGCCGCCGTCCGGATTCTGGATCGCGACCAGCCAGGTCACCGCTTTTCGCATTTCCGACGCATCGGGCGCGACACCGACGGCGTTGAGGGCGCACAGCACCGACCAGGTGCCGTAGATGTAATTCATGCCCCAGCGGCCGTACCAAGAGCCGTCGGCCAACTGGGTGCGGCGCAAGTAGTCGACGCCGCGTTTGACCGCGTCGCTCGTCGTGTCGCCGAACTGGCCGAGCATCGAGAGACACCGCGCGCTGACATCCTCGGTCGGCGGATCAAGCAGCGCGCCGTGATCGGCGAACGGGATGTTGTTGAGGTAATAATATTCGTTGTCGGCGTCGAAGGCGCCCCAGGCGCCGTTCGCGCTCTGCATGCCGACGACCCATTCGCGGGCGCGGTCGATCTGGCTCTGATAGTCGACATTGACCAAGTTCTGCATGCGCTCCATGGCCATCGCGACGACCGCGGTGTCGTCGACATCCGGATAATGCGGATTGGCGTATTGGAAAGCCCAGCCGCCCGGCCGGATATCCGGCCGCCGCGCGATCCAATCGCCGTGCACATCGAGCACCTGCATCGGCACAAGCCAATCGAGCCCGCGCTTGACCCTTTTGACGACATCTTCGCCGCCGGTTTCCAGAAGTGCGTGCGAGGCGAGCCCGGTGTCCCATATCGGCGACACACAAGGCTGGCAGTAGGCCTCGTGATCGTGAACAACCAGTAGCTTCTCGACCGACTTGCGCGCGATGGCGCGGCGCGGATCGTCGGCCGGAATTCCGAGCGCGTCATACATCATCACGCTGTTGGCCATGGCGGGGAAGATTGCGCCGAGCCCGTCCTCGCCGTTGAGCCGTTCGCCGACCCAGGCCACGGCGGCATCGATGGCGCGCCGGCGCGAGCCTTGGGGAAAGAACGGCTCGACGGCATGCAGCGCGCTGTCGAGCGCGCTGAAGAAATAGAACCACGACGCCTTCTGCTGCGGCGCCTTCGGTGTCGGCCCGAGCGTCTGCGGCGGCTCGATGAACAACTCGTCGATACGCACGCCTTTCGGATTGCGCGCGCGCGGCTTCTTCGCCATCAGCACCAGGAGCGGCACGATCACCGTGCGGCTCCAATACGAGATCTTGTCGAGATGGAACGGAAACCATTTCGGCAGCAGCATGATCTCGATCGGCATTGCCGGCAGCGCCCGCCACGGCACGATGCCGTAGAGCGCCAGCAGGCAGCGCGTGAACACATTGCTGGTCTCGGCGCCGCCGCGGGCACGGATCGCCTCGCGGGCGCGGCGCATATGATCCGCCTGCGGATCGTCGCCGATCATCTTCAGCGCGAAATAGGCCTTCACCGTCGCGCTCATGTCGAAGGCGCCGTCCTGAAACAGCGGCCAGCCGTCATGCTTGCCCTGGATCCGGCGCAGGTAATTGCCGATCTTGGCCTCGAGTTCGGCATCCACCGGCTCGGCGAGATAGTGCCGCATCAGCACATATTCGGCCGGGATGGTGGCATCGGCTTCGAGCTCGAACAGCCAGTGCCCGTCCTCGCGCTGGCAGGCAAGCAGGGCATCGCGTGCCGCGATGATGTGGCGATCGAGGTCGATCTCGTCCGATTGCGGCTGGATCGCGGGCGATTCGGTCATCTGCAGTCCGCTCACATCGCTCATGGCAGTTCTCAAGTTCATGCAGTTCTCAAGTTCATCTCGAATCGTGCACTTCCGAGCGTGACTCCGAAAGGTAAACCCGGTTTTCGAAAGGGATCACGCTCCCCGCAAATCTACCGCGGACGGCCGACAAACTCCGCGGCACGATTGCCGGATCGGATGGCACCTTCGATGGTCGCGGGCAAGCCGGTATTTGTCCAATCGCCGGCCAGGACAAGATTCCGCCACGAAGTGGCGGCGCCAGGGCGTTTTGCATCCTGTTCGGGGGTCGCGGCGAAGGTAGCGCGCCGTTCGCGCACGATTTGCCAAGGAGGCATGCTGTGCGGCGTCGGCTCCGCCGGCAGACCGGCCACGGCCGCGACCTCGTCCCAGATCGCCTTCGCGAGTTCTTCGCGCGGCGCTTCGATCAGCCGGTCGCCGGCGCTGACCGTCACCGACAGCCGGCCCGGAAAGGCGAACAGCCATTCGACGGTGCCATTGAGCACGCCGACGATCCGCGGCTGCGCGGCCGGCGGATCGACCCGGAAATGCGCATTGACGATGGCGCGGAACTCCGTCGGCACCGTCAGTCCGCGGACGAGCGCCGCGGCGATATAGGGGGGCACTGCGAGAACCACGGCATCGTCCTGACCAAGCGCAATCGTCTCGCCGGCAAATTCGAGCGCCGCGATACGGCCGTCGCCGAATTGCAATGCACGCAATTGATGTTCGAAGCGCACGCCGACACCGCGTTGCTGCAGCGTGGCAAGCGCCGGCGCGATCAGCGTTTCGCCGAGGCCCTCGCGCGCGATCAGCGGCCGGCAAGCAAGCCCGCCGGCCACGAGTGTCTCGCGCACGATCGCCGCGGCGAGCTTGGCCGAACCGAGCGGCGGATCGATATTGAGCGCCGCGAGCAGCAACGGCTCGACCAGCCGCTTATACAGCACGCCCTCGCAGGCGATGACCTGGCCGACGGTTTGATCGGGCTTGGCCCATAACAGCCGCGCCAGCGACAGATAATCGAGCGGATGCGTTCCCGGCACCCGCCGCGCCGCGTCGAAGATCCACAACGGCAGGCGGCCGTCGTTGAAGCGCAAGGTCCAGCGCGCATTGCTTTTCAGGTCGACGAACGGAAATTCGGCATGGTCCGGCCCGGCGAGACGATCGGTGCCGCCGATCTCGCGCAGATAGGCCAGCGCCGCATGATTGGCCGACAGCAAGAGATGATTGCCGTTGTCGATGGTCATGCCGACGAAAGGATCGTGATAGGAGCGGCAGCGGCCGCCGGCAAAGGCGGTCGCCTCGTGCACCACGACGGTTTCGCCGCGTCCGGAAAGTCTGATCGCCGCGGACAGGCCGGCGAGACCGGCACCGATAATGTGCACCGTGCGCGTCATAGACTAATCGCTCAAAAGAAATTGCGCAGAACAACGAGAAGGAATTTCGCCTTGGGCAACCGCACGCGCTCGCGCGGCGGATTAAAGCCGCGCGCCACCAGGCCGCGCAGGATCAGATAATAGGCCTCGCCCATGATGCGTGGCGCACGCACTTGCCGGCGCGGGCTTTTCGCCATGATCGCGCGTGCGGCCGCGAACTCCGCTTGCGCCAGCGCGACGATCGGCGCGCAGGCTTCGCCCAGCATCGGATTTTTCATCACCTTGGCTGGATCGGTACTGATGATGCCGGCGTCGCGCAGCACGTCGCGCGGCAGATAGAGCCGGCCGATCGCGGTATCCTCGTCGAGATCGCGTAGGATGTTGGTCAATTGCAGCGCGCGGCCGAGATGATGCGCCAGCGCCAGTCCGTCCTCGCGCGCCATGCCGAATACGCGCACCGACAGCCGGCCGACCGCGCAGGCGACACGGTCGCAGTAAAGGTCCAGGGTGTGCATATCGGGCGCACGGATATCGGCGACGACATCCATTTCCATGCCGGCGATCACGGCGAGAAAATCGCCATGTTCCAGATCGAACTGCCGCACCGCTTGCGCGAGACCCGAGAGCTGCGGCGGCGGATGACCGGCATAGAGCGCAGCCAGGTCGGCGCGCCATTTCTCCAGCGCGGCAAGGCGTCCGTCGCGCGGCCCCGGATCGTCGGCAATGTCGTCGACGGCGCGGCAGAACGAATAGATTTCGTACATGGCTTCGCGCTGGGCCGCCGGCAGAATCCGCATCCCGGAATAGAACGACGAGCCCGAGGCGCGCTCGGCGGCTTGCGAGGAATTGCTCACTCACGCCCCTCGCGGCTTTTCTGATGCAGCGGATGATTTGCGGGCGAATCGGCGCGCGGCGCCGCGCAACACGCCGAGCAAAGTCAGGCCGACCACGGCCGGCTTGCTCAGATGCACCCGCTGGCTCAGCGGATCGCGCTCCTGCAGAATCCGCGTCAGCCGGTGCGCCAGCGTATTGATGACGGCCACTTCAAGGCCGAGCCGCCGGTCATTGACCAAGGCGGCGAAGTCGTCGCTCTCGGTCAGCAGCCGTCCGGTGCGCGCGGCAAGCTTGTGCAGGCAATCGAGCAGCGCCGGGCTCGCGCGCTCGGCGCCCAGCGCTTCGACATTGGTGCCGCCGGTGTTCAGCGCGTCCTGCGGAATATAGACACGATCGAGATTCTGATAATCTTCCTTGCAATCCTGGATGTGGTTGATGATCTGCAGCGCCGCGCAGAGCGCGTCGTTCGCCGGCCAGACCGAGCGGCTCTCGCCGTGCACGTCGCAGACAAAGCGCCCGACCGGCATGGCCGAGAGCGAGCAATAGCCGATCAGGTCGTCCCAATCCCTGTAGCGCAATTTGGTGACGTCGAGCCGGAACGCGGCGACCAGATCCTGGGCGTGTTTAGGCGGCAGATTGCGCTCGTTGAGCGCGTCGCGCAGCCGCACCGCGATGAGATCGTCGGCATTATCGCCGAGCAAACCGCCTTCGAGGCGGTCGAGCAGCGCCAATTTTTCCTTCGGCTGCAGCACCGCGTGATCGGCAATGTCGTCAGCGGTGCGGACGAAATTATAGAACGCCAGGATCGCGCCGCGATGGCGCGGCTGAATGAGAAAGGACGCCACCGGGAAATTCTCGTCCCGATGTCCCTTGCCCGAGCGCCAATCGTCGGCGCCATTGATGCTTACGTCAGTCATCGAAGTTCCGAAATAATCCTAATTGCGGCTTGCCTAAACATTGGCCTGCGCCCGGCCCTTCCACATGCCGCCGCGGCCGCGGGCATGCTGATAGGCGGAATCGAGCGTGAACGCCATATACATCGCGGCGATGACGGGAAGCAGCGGCGCCCACAGCGTCGACAACCGGTAGAAGCGCAAAATCGGCCGGAACGCCAAGGCCATCAAAATCCACGTGAAAATGCCTACGAATTGCGGCACGCCATGGGCAAACAGCGCGAGCGCAACCGGCGCCAGATAAGTTAGTGCCAGCCCGACAACGGTGCCGAGCAGGATCAGCGGCGAATAACGCAATTGTGCGTAAGCCGTCCGCGACACCATCTGGCGGATGTCGTCGATCCTGGGATAGGCGCGGATCGAATGCACGCGATCGGTCAAGGCGATCGAGATCGGGCCTTGCGTCTTCAGAAGCTTCGCCAGCGAGCAGTCGTCGATCAGCGCAGCACGGATCGCCTCGAGCCCGCCGGCGGCACGCAACGCCTCGCGGCGCACCAGCATGCAGCCGCCGGCGGCAGCCGCGGTCGCGCGCCGCGGATTGTTGGCCCAGGCGAATGGATAAAGCATCTGAAAGAAGAAAATGAACGCCGGCACGAACAGGCGTTCGGCGAAACTCTTGCAGCGCAGTTTCGCCATCAGCGAGGTCAACATCAGACCGTCGGTCTTGGCGCGCGCCGCCAGCACTTGCAGCGCGTCCGGCGCATAGACGATGTCGGCGTCGGTGAAGAGAATATAGTCGGGCGGGCGCGGCGCGTTCCCGCAGGCCTCGAAGCCCTGACGCTGCGCCCATAATTTGCCGGTCCAGCCGGCCGGCAAAGCGCTGCCCGAAATCACGGTGAGGCGCCCCGCGGCGCCCAAGCTGGCGGCAGCATCGCGGGCGACCTGTGCGGTTCCATCCCGGCTCTGGTCGTCGACCAGGACGACATTGAACTCGCCGGGATAGGTCTGGCGCAACAGCGAGGCCACCGTCTGGCCGACGCATTCGGCCTCGTCGCGGGCCGGAATCACGGCACTGACCGTGGGCCAGTCGCCCGGCGCAATATCGCCCGCGGGGCTGACATCGTCGCGTTCGGCCGCGCGCCAGAACCCGCCGCGGGCCGCGGCGAGATAAAGCCAGATCAAAAGCACCATTGACGCTACGAGGCCGATGACCACAGATAGTTCCTTCATTGCGGGTGGATATCGGTCTTTGCCCCCTTTGGGGCGGTTAACCAAGCCAAGGGTTAACCAGACCGGCTGCCCCTTATCCCCTAAATGCAGGACCTGATATAGGACCCGGTAGCGACGATTAAACGTTCGGGTCACACCCCAAAATGGATGCCAAAAGCAGCCCCTTTCTTGCGCACCTCGACGCCGTTGCGGCGGACACCGAGACCCTTCTGAGCCAGCTTTTGGCCACAAAGCCGATCGCGGGCGAATTGGACCGCCCGGCCCGCCTGATCGAGGCCATGCGCTATTCGAGCCTCGGCGGCGGTAAGCGCTTTCGGCCGTTCCTGGTGGTCGAATCGGCGGCGCTGTTCGGCGTGCCGCGGCAGCGCGCGCTGATGGCGGGCGCGGCGCTGGAATGCGTGCATTGCTATTCGCTGGCCCACGATGATCTGCCGGCCATGGATAACGATGAGCTGCGCCGCGGTCAGCCCACCGCGCATCGTAAGTTCGACGAGGCGACCGCGATTCTTGCCGGCGACAGCCTGCTCACCTTCGCCTTTGATATTTTGGCGCGCGAGGAAACGCATCCCGAGCCTGCCGTGCGCATCGCGCTTGTCCTCGCTCTCGCACGTGCTTCCGGCGTCGGCGGCATGGCCGGCGGCCAGATGCTCGACCTCGCCGCCGAAGGCCGCTTCGGCGCGCTGAAGCACGGCGAGACCGACGTGAAAATGCTGCAGGCGATGAAGACGGGCGCGCTGTTGCGTTTCGGTTGCGAGGCCGGCGGCATTCTGGCGTCCGCGAAGCCGCATGAACGTCAGGCCCTCGAACGCTACGGCTCGGCGGTCGGCGAGGCGTTCCAGATCGCCGACGATCTCTTGGATATCGAGGGTGACCCGGCATTGGTCGGCAAGCAGACCGGCAAGGATACCGCGGCGGGCAAAGCCACTTTTGTCAGCGTGCTCGGCCTCGCGGGCGCCAAAGCCCGCCTGCAACAGCTCGTTGCCGAAGCCGAGAATGCGCTCGCGACATTCGGGCCCAATGCAGCGATACTGATCGAGGGTGCGCGATTCGTGGCCGACCGCCGCGCGTGATCGGATTACCAGTCGAGTCTCAATCGACACCGTTTCCGCGTTAAGTGCACTCGCGTCAAGTCCCCGTCCGCGTTTTGCATCCTTTTACCTGATGCCCTGAGCCCTTACGTCGCAGGGACGCAACAGAGGCGCGGGATTTGGTAGGCTGTGCGGTGGAATTGCGGCGCTGAATGGCGATATTGCGACGCGGTTTGGGCTTTTAGTTCGATCCGATTGAAGTTGGTACCTGCCGGTCATATGTGCGCTTCGCTACCGGCGCTCCTCACCCTGCAAAGTGCGTTTGCAACGTGTTACCTCATCCCAACCGGAAAGCGACTTTCGGAAACTCACTCTCGATGACCGACACAATGAGTAAGGCTTGCAGCCGGATAACCCTCTCATGCACGGCCGCGCTCGTCGCGGCCGTCTTGGTGCTGCCATTCGCGGCCCCGTTCGGCGGCACGGCGGCTTATGCGCAAAGCGCAAAGGCAAAGCCCGCCGCGCCGCGCGCCAAGGCGGCGCCGAATTCTGCAAAGGGCACGCCGCAAGCGCCGGCGCCGGCCGTGCAAGGCTCGAAGTTTCCGCCGCGCACGCCGTTCACCGCGGCCGAAGACGCCGTGGCCGCCATCCCCGGCATGCCGGATGCGCGTTTCTTCGCCGATCAGATCGACGACTTCAAAAAGGCATTGCCGGCGCAGCCCGGACCGTGGCTGTCGCTGTCGACCGGAGGCGCCGACGGCGCGTTCGGCGCGGGACTCCTCACAGGCTTGAGCGCGGGCGGACATCGGCCGGATTATTCGGTTGTCACCGGCGTCAGCGCCGGTGCGCTGATGGCGCCGTTCATTTTCGCCGGCCCCAAATACGACGCCACGCTGCAGGCGCTTTACACAAAAACCTCCGCCGCGGACATTTTCGAAGTCGGCTCGACCGGCGAAAGCTTTCTCGACACCTGGCCGTTGCGCGACCTGATCAAGAACCAGATTACGCCGGAGCTGCTCGCCGACGTCGCCGCGGCTTACAAAAACGGCCGGCGGCTGTTCGTCGTCACCACCGATCTCGATGCCGAGCGCTCGGTGGTGTGGAACATGGGTGCCATCGCCGTGCACGCCACCGAGCACGGCAAGGACGGCGGCGCCGCGCTGACTCTGTTTCGCAGCGTGCTGCTCGCCTCCGGCAGCATTCCCGGCGCGTTTCCGCCGGTGCTGATCGACGTCGAGGGCGACGGCAAGCATTTCTCCGAAATGCATGTCGACGGCGGCGTCGGCGGGCAATTCTTTGTCGCCCCTCCGGCGCTGATGGAAAGCACCAGCGGTTACAAGATCCCGGCAACCGCGCTTTATGTCGTGGTCAATAGCGGGTTGCAACCCGACTTTGCCGTGGTCGAGCGCTCGACGCCGATGATCCTCGCGCAATCGGTCGGCATGGCGGTGAAGACCGACATCCGCCTGATGCTCGACCGCGCCTTCATCGCGGCGAAGAACAGCGGCATCGGCTTCAATGTCGCCAGCATTCCTGCGGACTTCAGCGCGCCGAGCCGCGGCGCCTTCGATCCCGATTACATGAGGGCGCTGTTCCAGACCGGCTTCGATCTCGGCAAGAGCGGCAATGCCTTTGCCGGTGCGCCACCGCCCTATCCGGGCCAATCGGGCAGCCGGCCCGCGACCGAAACAAAGGCCAGCGATAACCAGCGATAAGACGACATCAACTCATCCGGGAGCGACCGAATGAAAAGCTTGAGCGTTCTGGCGGCAATTGCGGTTGTCCTTGTTGCGGCGGCGGCGACACCGTCGGAAGCGGCGATGCGCGGGCGCTCCCACGCCTATGACGGCCTGTGGAGTGTCTCGATTCGCACCCAGGTGGGCCCCTGCGATCCGTCCTATCGCTATCCGGCGCGCATCGTCGACGGCCGCATCGTCCAGGCCGACAATGATTTCAGCTATCAGATTTCCGGCGCCGTGGTCGCCAGCGGCGGCATCGCCGTCACCGTGAGCAGGGGCGGCCAGAACGCGGTCGGCTACGGCAAGCTGCGCGGATCGAGCGGCGGCGGCCGCTGGAGCGTCGGCGGCAATACCTGCTACGGCACCTGGACCGCGATGAAGCGCGCGTCGAATTGATCCATCGTGGCTCGAATGGAGCAAGGCGCGCTCCGGGAGCGACATTCAAGCGGGTCCGCTCCCCGAATGGCGTGACGCTCCATCCAGGCTAGGCGCCACACCCGCTACCCGGTCCTCCTGGTCTGAACATTGGCGCTCCACCACGGGCAGACATCGGCAGCGCGCAGGTAATTGCCGTCGAGCACGTTGACCGGCTCGCGCGCGCCCCCGGCGGCACCCTTCATGCGCAGCTGCCGCGCTTCCTCGCGGCCCCCGGGCGAGAGCCACATGCGGTCGTGGCCCCACAGGCTCGGGCCTTCGGTGCGCTCGTGCGGCGTCCAGGCCGCCGGATCGATGCTGCGCCCGCCCCAGCCGTATTCGACCAAAAACTCCGACGGCGAATGCGAATAGAACGACGTCATGTGATCGTTGACGTGCCGGCCGAGCGTGGTGCCGATCATTTCCGGCTTGGCAAGCGCGAGATCATAGCCCTGCCCGACATCGTCGAGATAGCAGACCTCGAACATCATGTGATGGATGCCGTTCTTGCCGGTATCGATAAAGGCCAAGCTGTGATGCCGCGCATTGATGTGGAAGAAATAGGCCTTGAACGGCCGCAGGATGTAATCGCTCGGCTTGAAGTTCAGAATCTCCGTGTAGAACGGCACGACGTCGTCGACGCGTTCGGCCGTCAGCACCGCATGTCCCATGCCGAGCGGGCCGGTGCGGAAGCCGGAAATCGAACGGCCGGGCCTGAACGGATCGGTGGCGACTTCGGCGCCATGAAACACTTCGAGCCGGTTGCCGAGCGGATCGGAAAATACGATCAGATCCTTGACCCGGCGCTCATCGGCCAATGCCGGCGAGCCCCGCGCGACTTTCACCTGTGAGGTTTCCAGGCGCGCGGCGAGCGCATCGAGCGCCGCCCCGTCGGCGACCTCCCAGCCGTAGAACGACGGCCCTTCGTCCTCGTCGGTGTGAATGATGACGCGCTGCTTGCGATCGTCCATGCGCAAGGCGAGCGCGCCGCGACTCTTGTCGACGAGCTGCATGCCGAGGAAGCGCGTGCCGTAGTCCGCCCAGTCTTCAAGCTTCTTGGTGCGGATCCCGACATAGCCGAGCGCGGTGAGAGCCATTGTCGCTGTTCCTTGTCGCTTTCCTTGCTCGCGCAGCCGCTTCTGTGTCGGTTGGCGCAATACAAACAATAGCATTTCGGTGCTGACCCGTAAAAGCCGCACCGCACGTCCGTCCGCAAAGCCTGAGGGGATGGTAGCTTACTCGTTGATCTGCGATGCGCTCGAGCCTGCGCTCGGTGCAGGCTTCGCGGCCGCGCTTGGGGCAGAGGCAGGAGCAGAGGCTGGAGCAGAGGCTGGAGCAGGAGGCGGCGCGGGGTTCGCCGCCTGGCTCGGCTCAGCGCTTGGCGCGGCGGTCGGCTCACGGCGTGGCGTCACGCTCGATGTCTCGGCCGGAGCGGTTTCCGAATTCGCTGCGGGACTTGCTGGCGTCGCGCTTGACGAGTTGCCGGGCGACGCACTCGGCGCCGGCTTGCCGGCTTCGGCCGGCTCGCCGCGCACCGCCAACCTCTGGCCGAGCATGCGCGGGATGACGACGCGCTGGCCTTCGCTCAGCGGGGCATTCTCGGCCTTCTGATTGATCTGCGCCACCGCCCAGGCCGGCACGTGATAGGCCGCCGCAAGCGATTGCACGGTGTCGCCGGCTCGCGCCTGGACCGGCATCCCGGAGTCCCAGAGTTCGATCGGTCCGGTCGGCGGGAAGACAATGTGCAAAGGTACCGCCTCGCCGGCTCCGCCCGCAGCCGCCGACTTGATCTTTGCGGCCAATTGCGCCTGGATGCCCTCGAACTTGTCCATGTTGACATGGATGATCTCGGGGCGGTCCTTCAGGTTGAAGGCCGCATAATGGCCGTGGAAGCCGCGCCCCGGCGGGGGATCGCCGCCGCCAAGGATATTGGACGATTGGTAGAGGTCGATATAGCGCTCCACATTCGCCGGGATGCTGCCCGCCGTTCGATTGGGGTCATACGTAATCAATAGCGCCACCGGCACACGGGCAGCAGCGAGCGCTTCGGCGAATTGCACGGCGGAATCGCCGCCGGCGGAATGACCGACCACCGAAATCGGCTTGGGATCGCGGCGATAGTCGGCGATGGCTTGATCGGCAACCGAGCGCCAGCTCATGTGGCTATTGGTCGTCGCGACAACGCCGGTGCGGTTGATGCGTGCCGCGAGCTGGTCCATGCCCCAATCAATCATGGCGATCAGACCATAGAACAGATAGGCGCGGCCGCGCACCGACTGTTCCGACGCCGCGCGGGCGGTGCCGACGCTCGTTACGATCAAAAGGACGGCCAAAACGGCTGCGACAGGCTTGGTTCGCATCATGAAATCTATCTCGGCGCCCGATTCGTAAGGACTGCCGAGCGATTGCCGATAGCGCCGGCCGGTCCAGGAGAGCTACACGACAGAACTATCGCGCCGAGACCAATTCCACGATTCGTCCCCAGTCGCGAGACTCCGATACCCAGGATAGCGATCAACCGTAGACAATCATAGTGGGTGAAATTGTGGCTCAAGGCATTTTCATGGTGAAACTCGGCCACGCCGCCGCGACGGTCCGCGCTGCGCCTGCTAGGCTTGATTCATGAGATTTCTTGCGAAATTGGCGACCGGCCAGATCGCGCTGTGGCGGGTATTCTGGCTTGTCGGAACTCCGCTGACTTTGATTTGGCTCATCACCGGCGCGGCCATGGTGTTCTGGTCCGGCGCTCCAGGCCTGTTTATTGTCGGCTCCGTCATCGCGGTGTTCACCTTGGCCACGCTCACGATACCGTTTGTTTCGTGGGCGATCTGGCGCAGCGCGTCGAATTATTCGCGCAAGGTCTTATGGCATACGGCGCTGGCCTGGGGCGCCAAAGGCTGTGCGGTAATTTGGACGATCGTGGCGCTGGGGAGCGTCGTCGGGCTCGTCTATCTCGGCTATGACTTTGTTTATGCGCTGATCATGCTTTGACACGCGCCGCGGGCCACGCGGTCATTGCGCGGAGCGAGGCGACCAAGCAATCCAAGAACGGCGCTTCAGCCCCTCGATTGCTTCGCGTCGCTTGCGATGAGTGAATCGATCTAATCAGTCGAGGTTGCCGTCGGCTTTGACAAAGGCGCAGCATGGGCCGGAAGGACCGCTGCGATGCGGATCAATATTGGACGCAACGATCATGTCACCGCCGACGAGCGATGCCTGCCTGCGACTGAGAGCGTCGGACTTGCCCGACGCGTAGGTTCGCCGCGCATAGTTCATCATGTCCGCCACTGTCAGTTCGCGCGCGGCCAGGTTTCCGGAATTCACCGAGCCGGACAGCGTCTCAAGGAAAGCCGTCCACGCCTGAGGCTGATGTTGCGTGAAGTCGGCCGCGACGGTTATGAGCTGCGCCGGCTCCGCTTGCAGGTTTTGCGGCCGCGGCTGCGGCATCGGGATTTGCGCCGTCTGTTGGTCAGCCTGCGGCGTCTCGATCGGAGCGCCGGTCGCCGCACTCTTCTGGGCCAAAGCCTTTTCGTCCCTTGCCACCAACTCTTTCAGCACCGCATCCTTCTTCGCGGCATCCTTCTGCGCCGCATCCTTCTGCAACAGCTGCGAAATATCCTTGAGCGGCCGGTCCGACGGCTGCTCCGCATAGGCGAGTTTGACAGACGGTTCCGGGCGCGGCTCTGCGCGCGCCACCTCCACCGCCGGCTCCGACGTCATCTTGGCGATCTCGGTTTTCACCATGTCGCGGAAGCCCAGATTGAACTGCGCGCCCGGATGCGAGTCGTTGTTGGGCATGTATTCGATATTGCCCGCGGTCCATTCCAGCTTCTTCGATCCCATGCCGCCGAAGGTCATCCACGGATTGGGATTGTAGACCTCGATGATGCGGCCCGCGTGCCCGGTGATGGTCGGGTTCCAGCTCAGCATCGACGGCTGCAGCGCAATGACAAGATCGATATATTTGGATTTGTTGACCACCCAGGATGTGGCATTGGCGCCGAGGCTGTAGCCGATGATGATGGTGCGCGTGCCTTCAGGCAGATGGCTGATGTCTTTGACCAGATCCGGCCATTCCTGGTGCAGATAGGTATGGACTTCGACGTCCGGCATCGTCCGGATCTCGGCCGTGAGTTCGACGAGGCCGATCGCCGGCAACGGCCCGAACATCGGCCACAACACGCCGACGAAGGTCTTGGCTGCTTGAGCTGAAGACGAAGCCACAAGCGCGGCGAACAACACGGCCGCAAGCGACAGCTTTTTCACTACGACATCCCCATTTGCCCGTTGCCGGGTGACGACAACGCATCCCGTGCCGTGGCAACTGAACACCCCGTCCCGCCACCGCCTGCCCCCCTAGACGACCGGCAAAGGCGGGCAAATATGAGACACGCAAGGGAAATTTTACGGTTCAAACCCGGCCGCCATCGGGCAAGGTTAATATTCCGTCACGGAAACGGCTGGTGCGTTTCGCCCTGCAGTCCGTGGGCTTGGCCTCGCGTATGGCGGCCTTGCGCGCTCAGTGCGGCCCGCAAATTCCATCGACGTCCGGAATTGGGACATTTGATCGCGATAGAGTATACAACTTTTGCGAGAAATACGAAAAGCCGTCAATCTAGGCTGACCCGCCGGCCGGCGACCGCACCAATTCGAAGACCAATTTTTGAACATGCGCGAGCCAGACCGCGCGACGGCGCTTTTCGGCCAGATCGATCGCCAGATAATTCGACAGCGTATAGAGGTTCGAACGATAGAAATAGGTCAAAGACAGGATCGTCATGAAGACGAGGAAGCGATCGCAATCCGGCCTGAACATACCGGCCTTGGCGCCGGAAGTGAGAACGCGATCGAGCAAGCCGAACTGGGTGTTGGAAAATATCCCTTTGATATTGTCTTTGACGTGACGGCCCTCGAACAGGTTTTCCGAGCCCAGGATGCTCAGGAATTCGGGGTGCTGCCAGTAGTAGCGCCAGTTGAAGGCGATCAGCGCGTCGAGCGCCTTTGCCGGGTGGGCGAAGTCGAGGTCGAGCGCTTCTTCCTCCGCGACCAGGTCGGCGTAGCAGCACTCGATGACGGCATGAAAGAGCTGCTCCTTGCTCTCGAAATAATAATAGAGCATCCGGTCATTGCTGCCGGCGGCGCGGCTGATGCGGTCGACGCGGGCGCCGCCGTAGCCTTCGCGTCCGAATTCCGCGACCGCGGCCCTCAAGATCGCCTGCCTTGTTTGTTCGGGCGCGCGTCCATTGCGGGCATTGCCGCGGGTTTCTACGGTTTTGACCGCCACTTTTTTGCTCATGATCGCTGTCTTGCGCGAGTGGCGCGCGGCGCCGCCGAATCGACATGGAGCTTAAGCCTCTTGCCATCCGGCGACGATTGAGTCTAGTATGAAGTAAGTACTACATAACAATCGACTTCGCGAAAGGCCGCCGGGACAGTCAACTCGCATATCAGCGACTGGGGGTGGTGAATGAAAAGCCGATGGATCGGCCTTGTCGTGGCGGCGCTTGCAGCCGTCGCAGCAATACCCGCAATTTCACGCGCCGAAGACCAAAAGCCGATCCGGATCGGCGATATTTCAAGCTATTCGGCACTGCCCGAGGGCACCCGCGGCTACCGGCAGGGATGGCAACTGGCGCTCGACGAGATCAACGCCAAGGGCGGCGTGCTCGGCCGCAAGCTCGAGATCATTGCCCGTGACGATGCCGGCAAGCCGGCAACCGCCATCACCGTCGCGAATGAACTCGTCAACGGCGAGAATGTCGACCTCCTGACCGGCACGATCCTGTCCAATGTCGGCCTGGCCGTCGCCGACTTCGCCAATCAGCACAAGATTTTTTTTCTCGCCTCGCAGCCGCTGACGGACGCGCTGATCTGGGAGAAAGGCAACCGCTACACATTCCGGCTGCGCCCCAGCACGTTCACGCAAGCGGCGATTCTGGCGAAGCAGGCGGCGCAGTTTCCCGCCAAACGCTGGGTCACGATCGCGCCTGACTATGAATTCGGCCAGTCGGCCGTGGCCGACTTCAAGAGCGAGTTGAAGCAACTGCGTCCCGACGTCGAATTCGTCGGTGCGCAATGGCCGCCGCTCGGCAAGCTCGATGCGGGTGCGGTCGTTGAAGCCGCGCTCGCAGCGCGGCCCGAGGCCGTCTTCAACGCCACTTTCGGCAGCGACCTCGCCAAGCTCGCCCGCGAAGTCGCGACCCGCAAGGCCTTCGACGGTCTGTCGGTTGTCAGCATCCTGACCGGCGAGCCGGAATATCTCGCACCGCTCAAGGACGACACGCCGACCGGCTGGCTGGTGACGGGATATCCGTGGGCGTCGATCAATACGCCGGAGCACAAGGCTTTCGTCGATGCCTACATGAGCCGCTACAAGGAGCCGCCGAATATCGGAGCGCTGATCGGCTACATCAACACGATGGTTCTGGCCAAGGCGCTGACCGAAGCCGGCGGTCCGCAGACCGACGCGCTCATCAAGGCGATGGAGCACCTGTCGCTCAATACGCCGGTCGGCAAGATCGCCTTCCGCGCCATCGATCATCAATCGACGCTCGGTGTCTATGTCGGCCGCCTGGCCGTGAAGGACGGCCAAGGCGTGATGACCGATTGGACCTATGTCGACGGCGCGAAGTTTCAGCCATCCGATGCAGTGGTGGCCGAAAAGCGCCAGCCGTGAGCCAAAAGCCGCCGGATCGCGATCGAAGGAGCAGATGCCCGTGACGACGAGCTATGTCCGCAACACCTGGTATCCGCTGACCTGGTCGCGCGATGTCGGCCGCACGCTGCGGCAATGTCGTATTCTCGGCGAGGATCTTGTCGTCTACCGCACCGAATCCGGCAAGCCGGCCGCTTTGCGTGAAACCTGTCCGCACCGGCTCGCGCCGTTATCGGCGGGCCGCCTGCGGGGCGATGCGGTCGAATGCGGCTATCACGGCATGACCTTCGGTCCGGATGGACGCTGCACCCGCATTCCGGGACAAAAGCTCATCCCGGCCAATGCGCGGGTGCGCGCCTATCCGGTCGCCGAGCGGATGGGCCTTGTCTGGATATGGATGGGCGATCCGGCCTTGGCCGATGCGACGAAAATCTACAATCTGCCGCGCTACGGGCTTCCGGGCTGGCGCGCCGTCGAAGGCGACGCACTGCGCATCGGCGCCAACTACCTGAACCTCGCCGACAATCTCTGCGATCCGGCGCATGTGAGCTTCGTGCACACGACGACGCTCGGCAATGCCGCAAGCGAAGATATTCCGGTCGAACACAAGAGCACCAGTTCCGGCGTTCTGGTCTGGCGCTGGATCCCGAAAGCGCCGCCGATTCCACTGTTCGCGAAATATGGCGACTTCAAAGGCCATGTCGATCGCTGGCATTATTACGACTATATCGCCCCGTGCATCGCCGTCATCGACTTCGGCAGCGCCGATGCCGGTGCGACCGTCGATCTCGACGATCGGTCCAAGGGCATGCAGATATTCGCCTGTCATTTCCTCACTCCGGTCGATGATCATTCGTGCATCGACCACTGGGTCTTTGTCCGCAACTTCGCCCTCGACGACGCCGAGGTCGACGAGCGCATGCGCGGCGACTTCCGCGTCGCTTTCGACGAGGACAAGAACATTCTGGAAAAGATCGAGAGCGTCGAGCGTGCCGGCACCGACATCAAGCGTATCCGCCTCGGTATCGACGCCGCGCCTGTCCGCATGCGGCGGCACGTTGAGCAGTTGATCGAACAGGAAGCCAGAGGCCCCGCCGTCAGCGTCGCCTGACCCGCATGACACCCGCGACACCGGCTGCGGCTTGAGGAACAAACTCCTCGCCGCAACGTCGCGCTCGGTCCGGCCTACGTTGCACGACGCGTAAGAGCGCCGCGGCGATTCCGCCTCAAAAAGCGACACCGATCGCCGAAATTTTCAGCGCATCCGACCCTGGCCAATCGGCAAAGCCGATAGCAAGATGCGGCTCAACAATCCCACACAATCAGGCGCGAAATCATGACTGTCACCAGACGTAGTGTTTTAATTGGGAGTGCCGCCGCCATCACCGCCGCCTCGCACGGTGTGCGCGCGCAACAGCCTGCCGACGTCGTCATCGGCGCGCTCTATCCGTTTTCGGGGGCCAACGGCCAGGTTGGCGTCGATGCCAAACATGCTTTCGATACCGCGGCCGACATCGTCAACAATGTCCATGATCTCGATCTGCCGCTGGCGAAGACCGCGGGCCTGCCCGGTCTTGGCGGCGCCAAGATCAAGCTCGTCACCGCCGACCATCAGAGCGACCCGCAGAAAGGCCGCGCCGAAGCTGAGCGGCTGATCACCCAGGAGAAAGTCACCGCGCTCATCGGTTGCTATCAAAGCGCGGTGGCGGTCACGATCAGCGACACCGCCGAACGCTACCAGACGCCGTTTCTCTCGGCGGACAATTCGTCGCCGAGCCTCAATCGCCGCGGCCTGAAATATTATTTCCGCCCCGGCGCGCATGACGAGATGTTCTCGGCCGCGATGTTCGATTTCTTCGACGCGCTGCGCAAGAAAGGCGTCAAGATCGATACGCTGTCGCTGTTCCACGAAGACACCATCTTCGGCACGGATTCGGCGAATGCGCAGACCAAGCTCGCCCAAGCGCGCGGCTACAAGATCGTCGCCGACATCAAATACCGCGCCAATTCGCCCTCGCTTACCGCCGAAGTCCAGCAGCTCAAGGCGGCGGATGCCGACGTGCTGATGCCGTCAAGCTACACGACGGACGGCATCCTCCTGGTCAAGACGATGGACGAGCTGGGCTACAAGCCCAAGGCGATGGTGGCGCAGGACGCCGGCTTCTCGGAGAAATCGCTCTATGACGCGGTCGGCGACAAACTGCACGGGCTGATTTCTCGCGGCAGCTTCTCGCTCGATCTCGCCGCCAAGCGGCCGATGGTCGCCAAGGTCAACGACCTGTTCAAGGCGCAATCCGGCAAGGACTTCAACGACCTCACCTCGCGCGAATTCATCGGCCTGATCGTGCTTGCCGACGCCATCAATCGCGCCGGCTCGGCTGACGGCGAGAAGGTGCGCGATGCGCTCGCCGCGACGAATATTCCCGGCGAGCAGACCATCATGCCGTGGAAACGGATCAAGTTCGACGAGACCGGCCAGAACAACGACGCCAATCCGGTGCTGCTGCAATGGGTCGGCGATAAATTCGTCACCATCTTTCCGGAAAGCGCCGCCGTCGCCGAACCGACCTGGCCGATGAACAAGGTGTAGTGGCCGTCATTGCGGACGAAGCGAAGCAATCCGGCGCGGGGGCGCAGTTCCGGATTGCTTCGCCGCTCCTCGCAATGACGTCAGTAATTGAATCACAGATCATCATGTTCCAGCTGCGATGACAGTCGAAACCATCGTCCAGAGTCTCGCCAGCGGCTTGCTGATGGGTCTGCTCTACGGCCTCATCGCCGTGGGGCTGGCGCTGATCTTCGGCCTGATGGATGTGGTCAACTTCGCCCATGGCGAGTTTCTGATGACTGCCATGTACGCGACCTTCGGCTTCTTCGCCCTGCTTGCGCTCGATCCGATTCTGTCGGCGCCGCTGGTGGCAGCGGCCTTGTTCGTGTTCGGCGCGCTGGTCTATCTCTGTGTGGTGCGTTTCGCCATGCGCGCCCGCACCAATGCGGCGATGGTGCAGATCTTCGCCACTTTCGGGCTCGCAGTGCTGATGCGCGGGCTCGCGCAATTCTTCTTCACACCGGATTATCGCAGCATTTCGCATTCCTGGCTCGGCGGCAAATCGCTGTCGATCGCCGGCATCTTCTTGCCGGCGCCGCAGCTTGCCGGCGCTGCCGTGTCCATCGCAACCTTCATCGTCCTTTATTTCGTCATCAACCGCACCGATTTCGGCCGCGCGCTCGAGGCGACCCGCGAGGATGCCGGCGCGGTGGCGCTGGTCGGTATCGACAAGAACCGGGTCTTCGCGCTCGGCTGGGGGCTCGGCGCGGCGCTGGTAGGTCTTGCCGGCGCGATCATGGCAACATTCTTTTACATCTATCCCGATGTCGGCGGGCCCTTCGCGCTGATCGCCTATGTCACCGTCGCGCTCGGCGGCTTCGGCAGCGTGTTCGGCGCCTTTGCCGGCGGCATCATTGTCGGCCTTGTCGAAGCCATCACGGCGATGATCCTGCCGCCGTCGCTGAAAGCCGTCGGCATCTACGCGGCCTATCTCCTGGTGGTGTTCCTGCGGCCGCGCGGATTGTTCGGATCGTTGTGATGGGCAAAGACGCCTTCACGCAAGGGAGATATCGCGAGCTTCTGCTGGCGCTGGGCCTCGCCGCCGCCGCCGCCGCGCTGCCGCTGTTCGTGAAAGACACCTATACGCAGAACATTCTTGTTCTTACTTTGATGTATGCCGCGCTGTCACAAAGCTGGAACATTCTCAGCGGCTATTGCGGGCAGATCTCGCTCGGCCACGCGCTTTATTTCGGGCTCGGCGCCTATACCACGTCGCTTGCCTTCACCAAATTCGGCGTGCTGCCGTGGTTCGGCATGCTCGGCGGCGGCGCGGTCGCCGGCTTGGCCGCGCTCGCGCTCGGCTATCCCTGCTTTCGCCTGCGCGGGCATTATTTCGTCATCGCCACCATCGTCATCGCCGAGACCGCCTATCTCTTGTTCCTGAACTGGGACTGGGCCGGCGCCGCGATGGGCATCGATGTCCCGGTGCGCCATGACAGCTGGCTCACCTTCCAGTTCGCCCGCAGCAAACTGCCTTATTTCTATTTCGCCTTGCTGCTGGCGCTGATGACCTGGTTCGTCACCTGGGCCTTCGAGAATTCGCGCTTCGGCTATTGGTGGCGCGCGGTCAAAGATGACCCGCTGGCGGCGGAAAGTCTCGGCGTCGTGGTCTTTCGCTCCAAGATGGCGGCTGCGGCAGTGTCGGCGTTCTTCACCGCCGTCGGCGGCAGCTTCTATGCCCAGTTCGTCTCCTATATCGATCCGGAAAGCGTGATGAGTTTTCAATTCTCGCTGCTCATCGCCCTGCCTGCCGTGCTCGGCGGCATCGGCACGCTGTGGGGGCCGGCGCTGGGCGCGGCCGTACTCATTCCGCTCACCGAAGTGACCCGCTCCTATACCGGCGGTTCCGGCAAGGGCATCGACCTGATCGTGTACGGCGCGCTCGTGATCACCGTGTCGCTGGCGCGGCCTGACGGCATTGTCGGACTGTTCGGCCGGCGCTGGCGCGAAAAGACTGCCGAATGACCGCGCCCGCGCTCCTTGAAACTGAAAATGTCTGGCAGCGCTTCGGCGGTCTCATCGCCAACAAGGACGTCTCGATAAAGGTTTTTCCCGACGAGATTCTCGGCCTGATCGGCCCGAACGGCGCCGGTAAATCCACCTTGTTCAACCTGATCGCCGGCGTCGCGCCGCCAACGCAAGGCACGATCCGCTTCGGCGGCAAGGACGTCACGGCGCTGCCCGCGACCGCGCGCTGCAAGCTCGGCATCGCCCGCACGTTTCAGGTCGTGCGCAGCTTCGATTCGATGTCGGTGATCGACAACGTGATCGTCGGCAGCCTGATGCGCGCCGGCTCGGTGGCGCAGGCGCGCGACCAGGCGATCGAAGTGCTCGAGTTCACCGGCCTCCTGCACCGGGCGCGCGCGCCCGCCGGCGAACTGATCCCCTCCGAAAAGCGGCGGCTTGAATTCGCCCGCGCCCTGGCGACACAGCCGAAGCTTCTGCTGCTCGACGAGGTGCTCACGGGACTGACGCCGAGCGAAGCGCAACAGGGCGTCGACCTGGTGCGGCGAAGCCGCGACCGCGGCATCACCATTCTGATGGTCGAGCACGTCATGGAGATTTTGATGGCGCTGGTCGACCGTGCCATCGTGCTCGATCTCGGCGCGGTGCTCGCCGAAGGCAAGCCGGCGGATATCGTGAACGACGAGCGTGTGGTCGGCGCATATCTCGGGGAGCGGCGCCGTGCTAAGAGCGCATGACCTGACCACGACCTATCGCGGCTTGGTCGCGATCGCCGAGATCAGCATCGAGGTGAAGGACGGCGAGATCGTCTGCATTGCGGGTGCCAATGGCGCGGGCAAATCGACTTTGCTCAAATCCATCGCCGGCCTCGAGCGCCCGCGCACCGGCGAGGTGACATTCGCTGGCGAGCGGATCGATGCGCTGCCGCCGCATGCCATCACCGCGCGCGGCATAGCGCTGGTGCCGGAGAACCGCCGGCTGTTCAAGCGGCTTTCGGTGCGCGACAATTTGCGGCTCGGCAGTTATCTCTATCGCCACAAGGCCGATCGCGAAGAGCCGCTCGCGCGTGTGATCGCGCTGTTTCCCCGCCTGCAGGATCGGCTCGACCAGCGTGCCGAGACGCTATCGGGCGGCGAGCAGCAGATGCTTGCCATCGGCCGCGCGCTGATGACGCGGCCGCGTCTGCTGATGCTCGACGAGCCGTCGCAAGGCATCATGCCCAAATTGGTCGACGAGATTTTCGACGCGGTCGAGACCATCCGCAAATCCGGCACCACCGTGTTGATCGTCGAGCAGCGCCTGACCGAGTGTTTCGGCATCGCCGACCGTGTCTATGTGATGCAGACCGGCCGCATCCTGTTGAGCGGCACGGCCGCGCAGGTCGAAAACGACGTCAATCTGCGCCGCGCCTATCTCGGCCTCTAACACCGCGATTTGATCTAGCGCAATGCCGGCGCGTGCTGCCCGATATTGACTCGGCCAAATTCGGGATGACCGCGATGAACAGTGACGTCAGCGACCGGAGCGAAACCCGTGACGACACGCTGACTTTCGATATTCCGGACGACGATCTGGAACGGGCAGCAGGCGGCGGCGAAGGCCAAGCTATCACCTTGGGCTATTGCACCTATTGGTACTATTGCCGTTGGCCCCTATAGAGATCCTGCGGAGATCATGGCGTGGGAGATCATGGCGCGGGAGATCATGGCGCGGGAGATCATGGCGCGCCGGACTTCTCACCGGCTTGTCGTCGCCGTGACCCTGAAGCTGCGCAGAGGAGCGTGCGCGATGATAACGCTCGAAGATTGCGTCGGCATGTGCGGCTTGACCGAGGAAGAGGTGCTCGCGATCGCCGAGCACGAGCACCTTCCTGAAATCGCCGCGGCTGCACTGGCCGAGTACCTTTTGTCGCAAGCGCACGGCGACGAAAAAATCCGCGACATGATCGTCGAGGACATCCGGCTTGCCGAGCATAACGGCGGCGACCGGAAGCAGGTGCTGACGCTCCTGCATGTCCTGCATCATTTCTTGAAGACGCATCCGCAGGCATGCCCAGCCGAGCATCCGTGGAGCAAGCGCTATGGCCGGACGCCGAACGCCTGAACGTGAATGCCTGGCGGCGGGGCCCCGCTCCGTAGCGACGATCCCTTTGCGCCGTGCCGTCGCGATGGAAAGTGATACGGCTTGATAAGGTTTGCACGGTACGGCAACGGCACAGCTGACCGGCCGTCATAAAACTGATAGTCTGCGCGCCGCGCGGGGGGTACGGCATGCAACTCGCTCCATCGACACGGCGCCGCTTTGTCACGCTGCTCGGCGGTGCAGCCGCCGCGCCGCTTGCGGCGCGCGCGCAAAACGCGGCGGCGCCGGCCGGTACCGCCGCCCCCGAAGGCGCCGCGGCCAAAGCCGATTCCAAGTCCGATTCACTATTGCGACAAGCTAGGCTTCTCGGTGCGCCCATGGCCGCGCTTGCCCGGGCCATGGATATTTCGCATCAGCCGATCTTTCCCAAGAAAGACGTGCTCGCGGTGTTCGACATCGCCCAGCCGTCGGCGAACAAGCGTTTCTACCTTCTGGATTTCAAATCGGACCAGGTCACTGGGCACTACGCGGCGCATGGCCGCGACAATGGCCCCAATGCGAAGGCCGTCAAGTTCAAGGGTTTTCAGAAGGACCTGGACATGGTGCCGCTCGGCCCGCTGAAGACCGCGCGGGCCGAAGTGATGGATCACTACAAGACCATTGTCGACCGCTATGACGGCACCGTCTACCGCAACATGATCGTCGCGGTGCTGCAAGGCGTCACGTCTTACAACAGCTACATCAACCACACGCCGCCGTTCCGATGGATCATCCATCCGAACTGGTACACGACGGCCGGCTATCGCGCGAAATTCAACGGCATGCTCGGGCGCAGCAACGGCTGCATCACCGTCGATCCGGTCGAAAACAACCAGATCATCAACCGGCTGCAGGACGGCGCGCTGATCTACGTGACGGTCGGCGACGATCCGATCGAGCACTATTTGTAGTCGGCAGAGTCCATTCGTTCTGCGCGTCATTCGAAACCGAAGAAGCGGCAGAATTCCTCCGGCGCGGCGCGCGGCGAGCGGAAGCTGTTGGCGGCGTGCGCATGATCGCCATAGCCGATGGCCATGGCGCAAAACAGCATCTGCTCCGGCGGCATGCCGACGAACGGCGCGACGACGCGGTGCATGCGCGCCCAGGATTCCTGCGCGCAGGTATCGAGACCGCAGCCGCGCGCCAGAAACATCAGCGCATGGATAAAGCCGCCGAGATCGGCCCATTGCCCGGGCCCGAGCTTGCGGTCGATGGCGATGAACAGCGCCACCGGCGCGTTGAAGAATTCGAGATTGCGGCTGTATTGCCTGAGCCGCGCCGCGGCCTCGCCGCGGTCGATGCCGAGCGCGCCGTAAAGTTGCACGCCATGCTCCTCGCGGCGCGCCTTGTACGGCTCCCACATCTCTTTCGGATAGATCGGATATTCGGCATCGATGTGCCGCGGATCGCGGTCCTTGATGTAATCGGCGACCTGTTGTTTCAGCGCGGCAAGCGGCACCCCGGTCAGCGCATAGACCTGCCAGGGCTGCAGATTGCCGCCGGAGGCTGCGCGCGCGGCACGTCCGATCAGGTCGCGCACGACATTCGGATCGACCGGCTTGTCGAGAAACCAGCGGCAGGAGATGCGGGAATCGACGGCTTCAAAAACGTCCATGGTCGCGGCCACCCCGGATTTTATATTTATCGTCCGGTCATATCGCCGTCGGCGGCAAAAAGCGAATGCCGCTTCACCCGGTGGCCGTCTCGGCGTGCGGCGGTTGCGGCCTGGCGCGCCGCGGCGGATTATTTGATCTCGGCGATGCGCTGCAATTCGGCGCGATCGAGAATTTTGACCAAGCCGTGGCCGACGTCGCAAACGCCGGTTTTGCGCAGCGCGCTCAGGACGCGGCAGGTATGGACCGGCGTGAGCCCGGTGAAATCGGCCATCTGCTGTTGGCTCATCGGCAGCATGAATTCGCCGTCGCCGGCATCGCCACGCTCTTCGCTGCGCAGCATGACCTGGAAGATGAGGCTGGCGATCCGCTCCAGCGCCGTGCGCTGGCCGAGATCAACCAGGCGGCGGTCGGCGTCGCGATGCTCGGCCGCCGCGAGTTGCAGCCAGGTGTCGAGCAAAGCCGGATCGTCGTGCAGGCGGCCGCGCACCTCGGCAAAGGGGAAGACGGCATGACGGACGCGGGTGACGGCTTGAACCGAGAACCCGAACTGCCGCTCGAAAATGGCGCTGGCGCTGATCAGGTCACCCGGCATGATCACGGAAAGGATCTGCCGCCTGCCGTTGGGCAATTGCAGGAAACGGGCCGCCCAGCCCTCGCAGACGATCTGAACGCCCTCGTTCGTCTCGCCGGCCCGGTAGAGATTATGCCGCGCCGCGACAGTGCGATAGGTCGCCTCGACGCGATCGCGCCCGCCATCGCCGAACAGCGCGCCGCAGAAATTTCGACCCTGAAAGCGGCAGGTGTCGCAACGCGTCCGCGCCATCGCCGGACGAATGATCTCTGCCGGAAGCGGCGGCGCCGACGCTTCGCTCAGCATGGCGTCACCGTGATCCGGTCCGCCGCCGGCGCAGCCGAGTTGAGGCGGCGAGCCACGCCGTGTCGTGCTTGGTCAATAATTCCGGTCATCCCGCCGGACGGTAGGCCGGGGCTGTTGTCATAGTTCTAATTTCAGCGTCCGTAGAAACTCGTACGCAACGACTCGGATGAGTCGAACCGGGATTCCGCGGCAACCGACAATGGAAGACAGGCGGACGCCGGAACGTCGGGCGCATTGGCAAGGCCGTCAGCGACGCCGGCCGCAGCGCCGACGGTGTTAGAACTCTTGCTCGGTCTCGGCCGCCATGCCGGCGAAGGCCGGGCTGCAGCTTGCCAAGACGTTCTGCAGCCGGTGGCGGAATTGCGCCAGCGTGATCTGCGACACGATCATTTCGACTTCCTGTGCGCCGACATTGGCCTTCGACATCAGGTCGGAGCAGTGCTGCACCACATTGCTGATGACGTCGAGTTCCTGATGCATGCGGTCGAACGCCTGCAGCTTCATCATGACGTCTTTGTTCAGCGAACCGCACTTCACCAGATCCTGGCCGATGCCGCTCGAATTGAACTCGAGCTGCTCGGCGACTTCGCAGCTCATCGTGGCGATGGCGCGCAGCAAGGTCTGCAACTCACTCGGGCCGAGGCCCACCGGCTCGGAGGCGATATCGGGCAAGGTAGCGGACATCGCATTGGGCACGGAATCGGACATTTCGCAATCTCGCGGCAAGCGCCGATGTCAATGTATCTTGCCGAGCACGGCTTCGAGCTTCTGCCGCAACGTGTTTTCGTCGAACGGCTTGACGATGTAATTGTTGACGCCGGCCTGGGCCGCTTTGACCACGAGTTCGCGATCGCCGCGCCCGGTCACCAGGATGAACGGCACTTTGCGGATTTGCAGGTTGCCGCGCACCGCACGCAGCAGCCCGACTCCGTCCATTTCCGGCATGTTGTAATCCGAGATGATGAGGTCGACCGGCTGCGCCATCGCGGTCGCCAGCGCCACCTGGCCGTTTTCGGCCTCGTGGATCATCCGGATGCCGAGCCTTTCCAGCGCGATCCGCGTCATCTGGCGGACGCTGGCTTGGTCGTCGACGACGAGAACCTTCAGAGCTGCAGCGTTTGGCATTTTCTTATCTTGCCCCTATTCACATACGGTATTGATGAGCTTGATCAGGCCTTCGGGATCGAACGGCTTGACGATCCAGCCGTTGGCGCCGGCCTCGCTGGCGATATCCTTGCTGCCCTGTTCAGCTTCGGTCGAAAGCACGAGGATCGGCGTTTCGTTGTAGGCCGGATCGCTGCGGACGGCGCGAATGACGCCGTAACCGTCAAGCTTCGGCATGTTGATGTCGGTGATGATGACGTCGACCGGCTGCTGCGGCAGCACTTTGAGGCCATCCTGGCCGTCGATGGCCTGGACCACGGTGAAGCCTGCGCCAGCGAGCGCGAGCCGCAGCATGTCGCGCATGGTGCGCGAGTCGTCGATAGTCAAAACGGTTTTCGCAGCAGATGCATCCGCCGCGGCGCCGCCGTCGGCCGAGGCTGCAGGAGCGGGCTCTTGCACAGGCGCAACGGTCGCCGGCGCGAGCGGCGGCGCCGTCTCCACGGCCTGAACGGCAGGCGGCTCGCCGAACGGAAAGGCGATGCCGTAGCCGTCAAAAATTTCGGCGAACTCCGCCGAAGCGCCGGACACCGTCAGTTTCGGAAAGGTCTTGAACGCCGAAGCCAGGATCTGCAGATAGCCGAGTGAAACCGAGGACACGGCCGCGGCATTGAGACTGATGTCGTTGTCCTGCGGCAGCTTGATCATGTCGGCGATCAGCGCAGCCGCACCCGCGGCATCGACCTCCGCGGGGAGGTCGAAGACGATGGTATCGGTCACGATGCTGTCTGCGGCCTGCGTCATGAAGCGATCTCGTTAGGCATGACCTGCCGCGGCCATCGCCGGCGCATGTTTGCCGGCGCAGGCATTGAGGATGGCTTCCGTGATGTCGAACAGGCCGTGCTGGGATTCGACCGCGCCGATTTCGAAAGCGACGCGCGGCATGCCGTAGATCAGCGCCGTGCCCTCGTCCTGGCCGAGGGTGGAGCATCCGGCCTTGCGCATGGCAAGCAGCCCGTTGGCGCCGTCGCGTCCCATGCCGGTGAGAATGGCACCCACCGCGTGCGGCGCGACTAGCCGCGCCACCGAATTGAACAAAGCATCGACCGAAGGCCGATGTCCGGACACCAGCGGCCCGTCGTTGAGCGCGCATATGAGTCCGCCGCCGCGCTTGGCCACTTCAAGATGATGGCCGCCGGGCGCGATATAAACATGGCCGCGCTCGATCGGCTGCTCATGCTGCGCTTCGTGCACGCGCATCCGGCATTCGCTGTCGAGCCGGCGTGCGAAAGCCGCGGTGAAACGTTCCGGCATGTGCTGGGCGATCACGATCGGCGGCGCGTCTTCGGGGAACAGCATCAGCACCGCCTTGAGGGCTTCAACACCGCCGGTCGAAGCGCCGATGGCGATCAGCTTCTCGACCGGGCCGCGCGACGCGCCGAACGATTTGCGCGCCACCACCTGCCGCGGCGGCACCATGCGGCGGCGTATCCGCGTATGGGCAGCCGCCTTGATCTTGGGAATGAGCTCGCCGCCGAGTTGCAGCATCGCGCTGTTGTCGGCGGGCTTGGCGACGAAATCGACGGCGCCGATTTCGAGCGCCTCGAGCGTGGTGTCGGCGCCGGCCTGGGTCAGCGAAGAGATCATGACCACCGGCGTCGGCCGCAACTCCATGATCTTGCGCAGGAAGTCGAGGCCGTTCATGCGCGGCATTTCGACATCGAGCGTCACGACGTCGGGATTGAGCGCCTTGATCTTCTCGCGCGCCTCGAACGGGTCGGGTGCCTCACCGACGACTTCAATGCCTTCGTCGACCGACAGCACCGCGGCCAGGAGCTGCCGCATCAAAGCCGAGTCATCGACGATCAGAACACGCACTTTCTCTTTTGTTGCGCTCATTGGAACAGCTCAATGTTTGCGGAGGCGCAGCACGCCTCCATTACGGTTGCACATGATTGGCGTGCGCTCACGCCGTCCTCCGGTAAATGGTGCGGCCGGCAAGCTTGAGCCGGGGATGCGAGCCGAGCAGCGACTCGGAATGGCCGATATAGAGCCAGCTGCCGACGCGCAGCAGATCGGTGAAGCGGTCGACCAGCTTGGTCTTGGTCGGTCCGTCGAAATAGATCATGACGTTGCGGCAGAAGATGGCGTCGAACGGCCCGCGCATCGGCCACTTGTCGTCCATGAAATTCAGATGGCCGAACGAGACCAGCGAGCAGACCTTGCGGTCGATGGCGACATTGTCGCTGCCGTCCGCTTTCGACAGTGCCGCGCGATATTTCGCCGGCACCGCGGAGACCGCCTCGGCGGAGAAGATGCCCTGCGCCGCCTTGCGCAGCACGTCGGTATCGATGTCGGTGGCGAGGATGCGCACGTCGCGCGAGGCGATATCCCTGATCTCGGCGGCAAGGATCAGCGCGATCGTATGCGGCTCTTCGCCCGACGAGCAGCCGGCCGACCAGACGCGAAGCCGTCCGCCGGTCGGATGCGCGGCAAGAAACGGCGTGACCACATCGGACACGAAATGCTCGAAGTGATGCTGCTCGCGGAAGAACTTGGTGTGGTTGGTCGACAGCGCGTTGATGAAGAGCTGCAGTTCCTCGCCGGAATTCTCTTTGAGATATTGTCGGTATTCCTCGAACGACGGCAGACCGAGCGAGCGCAGCCGCCGCGACAACCGGCCGTAGAGCAGGTTCTTCTTGGCTTCCGGCAACAGGATGCCGGCGTGCTCATAGGCGATCTTCGACAGCGCCTGGAAGTCGGCGTCGGAAAAATCGAATTCGCGCTGCGCCGCGTTGTCGGGAATGACAACCGTTGCCAGCGCTTGACGAGCTATTGCCATCGGAATGAGTCCCCGTCCATGCCCATCTCAACGCCACCTTCGCCCGCACCATGCCGACTTTGTTGTCACCCGCTGTCCAGGGGTTTCCGTCAAAAGTTACGGTCAAAACTAAAACTGATCGTAAAAACGGCGCAGCCTCGCCGGCATCGATCCGGCGCACGCGCTCATTCTGACAGATCAAAAATTACGAATGAGTGCAGGAAAATTGCGGTTCGGCGCGTTTTCTGCCGATTGGCTTGTAATTGGATAATTAACCAAACTTGGAAACGCAGCCGAGTTAATCCGGCGTGATGTTTTCGGCGCGGATGACCTTCGCCCATTTCGCGGTCTCGCCGGCGATGAGTTTTTTGAAGTCGTCCGGACTGCCGGGCAGCGGCGTGCCGCCGAGATCGGCGAGGCGCGATTTGATCGCCGGGTCGGCGAGCGCCATGTTGATTGCAGTGTTGAGCTTGTCGACGATGTCTTTCGGCGTGCCCTTGGGCGCGCCGAAGCCGCCCACGGCGCTTGCTTCGTAGCCGGGCACGAAGTCGGCCATGCTCGGCACGTCAGGCAGCGCGTCGGAACGCGCCAGCGTTGTCACCGCGAGCGGGCGCAACTTGCCGCTCCGGATATAGCCGATCGAGGAAGGCATGAGATCGAACATCACCTGAACGCGGCCGGCAATGAGATCCGTGAGCGCCGGGGCCGATCCGCGATAGGGCACATGGGTCATGTCGACGCCGGTCATCATCCGGAACAGCGCGCCGGCCATATGTGTCGAGTTGCCGATGCCCGCGGAACCCATGTTGATCTTGCCGGGATTGGCTTTGCAGTAGGCGATGAATTCGGGGACGGTTTTGACCGGCAGGCTCGGATTCACTTCCATCACCAGCGGAGCGCGCGTATTGGCTGCGATCGGCTCGATATCGCGGATGAAATCGTACGGCAGCGTCGAATACAGCGTGGCGTTGATGTAGTTGCTGGTGCTGATCCACAGCAGCGTGTAGCCATCGGGCGGCGCATGCACGACGAAATCCGTCGCCACCGTATTGCTGGCGCCCGGACGATTGTCGACGACGAAAGGCTGACCGAGCCGCTCCGACAACCATTGGCCGAGCAGCCGTGCGCTGATATCGGCGGATTGCCCGGGCGGAAAGCCGACGACGAGCCGTACCGGACGGTTCGGATAGTCGTCTGCCATCGCGCCTGCGGCAATTCCACTTCCGACCTCAACAAAGGCGGCCCCCCACGCTGCCGCTTGCAGCAATCGCCGGCGCGCGAGCTTCATGTGTTTTTCCTCCGTCTTGCTTTCGCGCGGGCAAAAAGCCGTGCTCGCGATCAGTAGGGCGTTTTTCTGATCTCGCCCGAGCCTGTAACGTACCAGCGCTCGCTGACCAAGGGCTTGCCGGCGAGCCGATCGGCAAGCCAGTCGGCGACCAGGACCGGCGGGAACGGGCCCAAATTGGCGGCCGGCACATTGCCGACCGAATGCCGCGACTCCTGATAAACAATCATTTGCTTCGGCCCCCCGAGCGCCGCCATCAGCCGCTCGGAATGTTCAAGCGGGCTCAACTCTTCCGCTTCGCCGGCGACGCAGAGATAGGGCACCTTGATCTTCTCGGCGTGACCTTGCCAGGTGATCTTCTTGCGGAATCCATCGAACTCGTCTTCGTCGGTAATGCCCGACATGTACATGAAGCGCTTCTTGAAGGTCGGCGAAGCCTCCTGAAAGATCGTGTGGCAGCCCGGCTCGTGACAGACCGACATCACGGCGCAAGCCTTTATGCGCGGCTCGTTGCCGGTAAGCACTGTGCCGAACAGCGAACCGAAGCTCGTGCCGGACACCCCGATGCGCGCGGCATCGAGTTCCGGCCGCGCCGCGATCCAGTCGACCAAAGCGGGCCCCGCCGCCATCCAGTTTTCCATGGTGAAATAGAGCCCGATCATCGGCGCTTCGTATTGGCCGGGTCCGTCAATCGCCAGCACCGCCAGGCCGCGATTGAGAAACTTGTCGCCATAGAGCGCGACCTGGATTTCCTTGTAGCTGTCCATGCCGGGCACCGCGATCACCACCGGCACTTTGCCGCCGGCGTAGTTCGGCGGCAGGTGCAGCCAGGCCGGAATCGCCTTGTCCTTGAACGGCACCCAAACCGCTTCGACATGGTGATCGGCGATCGCCGCATATTTGGCGTAGCACTCGCGCTTCTTGTTGTTATAGGCGATGTTGGTCTCGTCGTTCTGGTCATAGGGCCATTGCGCCGCGCCCCAATGCACCGCCGCCATGAAGAAATTGTCGCGCGCGGTGACCTTGTGGTCGGCGAGCGACGCGGCTTCGGCCTTGGCTTCGCGTCGGCGGGCGACAGCGGCAAAGGCCGGCCCGATATCGGCCATCTTCTTCACCCGCTCGCGAATGCCGGCGAAGTCGGCATTGGCCTCGATGCCGCACGGCGCATGAATATAGAGCGATCGCGGCTGGTCCCAATCAATGCCGTTGGCGCGGATGATGTTGTCGATCAGCCAGCGCTGCTCGTCGAAACGGCGCACATGCGGCTCGCCGCGCTGATCGCGAATTGGAGAAAAAGCCTGCTGCGGGCGGTTCATGGCGCGACGCTCCCTCGAAATTACAACATCTCTTGCCTTGATCGGCTTCGGCAGGCCGCAACGCGACGCCTGCCGTCTTCGGCCCGCATTATCGACCGAGCCCCGCGCGCATTGTCAACGCTGCCTGCGCGACGCGGTGTCAGTCTCTGCCGGAACGGGTGTGTCCGACCGGAGTGATGAAAATCAGCAGGTTGGCGATGACGATCGTGCCGGCGAGGAAGTAGAACGCGGCCATGATGCCGTAATGATCGGCGACGATGCCGGCGCTGATCGGTCCGATCGCCATGCCGACCGCCTGCGCTCCGAACAAGATGCCGACCGCGGTGCCGCCGGTGCCGGGCGGCGTCGCATCGAGGAGCCAGGCCTGGAGCACGGCGCGCACGGCGAACAGAAAGAATCCGAGGACCGCGATCAGCAGGACGAACCACTTCGTGCCGCCGGCGAAGGTCATCGCGAGGATGACGACGCCGGTCATCGACATGCTCGACATGATGATCTGCCGGCGGCCGATGCGATCCGACAAATGCCCGGCGATCGGCGCCGCGATGAATCCGCAGGCCTGCAGCGCGAACATGCAGACGCCGATCCATTTGGTCGGATAGTCCATCACCCGCGCCAGATAAACCGGCAGAAAGGTGAGCAGTGCGCCTTGTGTTATCGAGCGGAAAGCCGAGCCGACCGACAACATGACCAGCGCGCGGTTGCGCAGAAGTTCTGCGAACAGCCGGGCTCGTTCGGCGGTCGGAATCTTGTCCGGTTTCGCCTTGGCCAAGCCGTTGCGGATATCGGCGCTCTGCAGGCGTCCGACATAGAACAGAATGATTCCGGCAACGACGATGCCGGGAATGACATTCATCACCACGACGCTGCGCCAGCTGTAGAACGTCAGCAACCAGCCGATGAACAGGGGCGCGAGCGCATCGCCGACATTGGCGCCCATGCCGTGAAACGACATCGCCAGACCCTTGCGGTCCGGGAAGCGGTCGCCGAGCCATGGGATCACCGTCGGGTGCCAGATATTATTGCCGATGCCGACCAGCATCGCACAGAGGAGGATCATCCAATACGTGTGCGACGCGCCCATGATCAGATAAGGGACGCCGATCCAGCATAGCGAAACCGCCATCAGCAGGCCTTTGCGGCCCACCGTGTCGACAAAGATTCCGCCGGGAATATTGGCGACGGCGCCGGCCGCATATTGAGCAGTCAGGACTGATCCGATCTCGCCGTAGTCGAGGCCGAGCTCGTTTCCGATCAGCGGCAGGAGAATGTAGAACGTCGCCGGGTACCAATGGGTCAGCGCATGGCCGATGCTGACGACCCAGACTTCGCGAAACGAGCGCTGCGGGACCGCATCGATTGCCGTTATTGTCGCTGCGGTCATTTCCCCTCCCCGGCCCGGTCATTGGCGCAGTTTTTTGCCGCGATTCTCAGCCGCAAAGCACCCCGCGCAAGCGGCTTGCTACATCGGCGGCTGCGAGGCGGCAAGCCATGCGCCGGCGCGGCTGCCCTGCGTGGCGGGAGCGGCGGCGGGAAAAATCCGTCCGGTGGACGGCGCGGCGAACCCGCGGACACCGCCATCTCCTATCGTGGTTGGCAAAAACTTGTCATACGAACTCATAGCGTGAAACACAGCGGAGTACACTCATAAATTGCCCGGGCCCGGACTTTGAGAATGCAACGGCGCTCAAGCCGATAGCGCCGGATCGAACGCCGGGATGGCGGCACGCCGAGGGGTCCGCGGCAACTAAAAGACCGGTGTGGCGCGGTAGACCGACTGAAAGGTTACCGGCCCGTATCGCCGGTGTTTGCTGATTATCTGCAATGCGCACAACGGCGCAGTAACAAATATCTGTCACGTTATTGCGGACGGCCCGATATCCATGAGCTACCGGAATGACAAAGCGATTGCGTGCATTTCGGCAAACCACGACCTATTTGGGCGTCGCGGTCATCGCCATCATCTGGGGCAGCATCTATGTGCTGTCTCGCCTGGAGCATGCGCGCGCCTATCAGGACGCCGTCCGCCAAGGCAGCAATCTGACGCGGGTGCTCGAAGAATATATCCGGCGCGTCGTCCGCGAATCCGACACGTCGCTGCTGGCGATGCGCCGCGCCTACGAGAGCAACCCCGGAAATTTCAACGTCGCCGCCTGGGCCAAAGAGAATCCGCCCTATAGCGACATGACCGTGCAATACGGCATTTCCGACGCGAACGGCTTCATCAAACAATCGACCCAGGGTCCGATCACGACGCCGATCTATGTCGGAGATCGTCCGCATTTCCGATTTCAGGCCGAGCACACTGACGATGAGCTCTATATCAGCGCGCCGATCATCGGACGGATCAGCAAGAAAGAGACGATCCAGTTTTCGCGGCGGCTGGACAAGCCGGACGGCGCGTTCGGCGGTGTCGCCGTCACCTCGGTCGATGTCAAGCACCTTGAGCATTTCTTCAGCTCGCTCGACATCGGCCCAGGCAGTGTTGTCTCGCTTGTCGGCCTCGATGGCGTCATCCGCGCGCGCGGCGGCGGCAACAGCGGTCCGCGGCGTTTCACCGGCACATCGGTGATCAATTCGCCGGTCTTCACTGCGCTCGGCCGGAGTCCGGATGGGCACTATTGGAACACCTCCAGCAGCAGCGCCAGACTCGAAAACGTCGTCCGTCTGATCTCGTACCGGTCGGTTACCGGGTTTCCTCTGGTGGCTCTCGTCGGCATATCCAAGGACGAGATCTTCCGTCAGGCAGACAGCACGCTGCAGCGCTATATCGCGGGCGGCACGGTGCTCACGGCGATCGTGCTCGTCGTCATTGCGCTGGGCGCCGCCGGGCGCGCGCGCGCGCTCGCCACCAATGCCGAGTTGAAGTGTTCCAAGCAATCGCTCGAGCAGAGCAATCGTCTCCTGCACACGGCGCTGGCCAATATGTCGCAAGGCCTGTCGATGTTCGACGGCGACAAGCGGCTGGTCATGAGCAACCATCGCTACGCCGAAATGTACGGGCTCGGCGCCGAACAGGTGAAGCCCGGCGTTTCCTTGCAATCGATCCTCGAGGCCCGCATCGCCACCGGCATGGCGCCGATCGGCTCGGCGCAATATGTCACGACCCGCATCAACCAGGTTTCTGACAGCCGGCCTTTCACCTCGGAAAACGCATTGACCGACGGCCGGGTGATTTTCGTCAATCACCAGCCGATGCCGGATGGCGGCTGGGTCGCCATCCACAACGACATCACCGAGCACAAGAATATCGAGCGTGCCCTGGTCGAAAGCACCGAAGCGCTGAAAAAATCCAACGCCAGATTTGCCGCCGCCCTGCAAAACATGTCGCAGGGGCTGTGCATGTTCGATGCGCAGCATCGCATTCTTGTCGCCAACGAGCGCTATCGTCAGATCTACAACCTGCCCGAAGACCTGGTGAAGCCGGGAACGCAGTTCGAGCAGATCGTCGCCCATCGCCGCAAGAACGGCAATCTCAACGGACCGGATCCGGCTGAATATATCGCCGGACAGTTTCGCAACTCGACCGACGTCGAGAAGCTCGGCAACGGCCGCGTCGTCATGATCTTACGGCATGCGATGGCCGACGGATGCTGGCTCACGACGCATGAAGACATCACCGAGCGCTGGCGCACCGAGACCCGCGTCGCCTATCTGGCGCATCACGACGCGCTGACCGGGCTCGCCAACCGCGCCTCTTTGGTCGAGAAGATCGAGGACGCCTGCTCGCGCTACCGCTGGCGCGGCGAGGAGTTCAACGTGCTGATGGTGGATCTCGACCGCTTCAAGCAGGTCAACGACACGTTCGGGCATCCCTCCGGCGACGAATTGCTCAAGCAGGTCGCCGAACGGCTCAAGGACGCGCTCAAGGAAACCGATGTGCTGGCGCGGCTCGGCGGCGACGAGTTCGCCATCATCCAAAGCGACGATTCGCAGGAGGCCGACACCGCGGGAGCGCTGGCGGCAAAGATCATCGCATTGATCGCAGAGCCGTTCTCCATCGGCGGCATCGACGTGGGCATCGGCGCCAGCATCGGCATCGCGCTGTCGCCGGAGCACGGCACGCATGCCGACGATCTCCTGAAAAAGGCGGACCTCGCCCTCTATCACGCCAAAGCCGCCGGCCGGAACCGTTATGCGATCTTCGAATCCGCGCTCGGTCAGGCGGCGGTCGAAAAGCACACGCTCGAAAACGAGTTGCGGCGCGCACTGGCGCGCCGGGAATTTGAGGTGCAGTTCCAGCCGATCGTCGACACCAAGACCTTGAAATTGCGCAGCGCCGAAGCCCTGATCCGCTGGCGGCATCCGGAACGCGGCCTGATTCCTCCTGACCACTTCATCCCATTGGCGGAGGAATCCGGCACGATCTTGCAGATCGGCGAATGGGTGCTCGAAACCGCCTGCAAAGAGGCGGTGAAATGGCCGTCCTCGGTGCGGGTCGCTGTCAATCTGTCCGCCGTGCAACTGCGCAGCACCAGCTTTCTGGATTATGTGATGTGCGTGCTGGTCGAAACCGGCCTGCCGCCGGAACGGCTCGAGCTCGAAGTCACCGAGACCGCGCTGATCGATCAAGGCACCGACTGCATCGCGCTGCTGCGCAAGATCAAGAATCTCGGGATTACAGTGGCGCTCGACGATTTCGGCACGGGATATTCGTCACTTAATCAATTGACGATGTTCCCGTTCGACAAGATCAAGATCGACAAGTCCTTCACCCGCGACATGACCAACCGCACCGACTGCGCGGCGATCGTCTCCGCGGTGCTCGCGCTCGCGCACAGCATGAATATCGAGACGACGGCGGAAGGCGTCGAGACGCAAGACCAATTGCGCATTCTGCGCATGGCCGACGTGTCGACGGTCCAGGGCTATCTCATCCAGAGGCCGTGCGCGGCATCCGAATTGAATTTCGAAGCCTATGAAATCGCGGGAGCCGTTGAAGATGCCGCTTAGAGATGCATCGCAGGCCGTTCCGACCGTCGAGGCAAGTGCTGCGCCAAACCCATTCGGCACGCCGTCAGACGTCACTGCCGCCGCGAACAAATCGCTGATCGACGAACTCGAAGACGCCATCACCCATTCCGACCTGCGTCATCGCGCCACCGTCATGCGGCGGCTGACCGACCTCTTCATCATGAACGGCTCGGGCTTCTCCGAAGAACATATCGCAATGTTCGACGAGGTCATGAGCCGGCTGATCGTCGCCATCGACAGTTCGGCACGCGCCGAGTTCGGCAACCTTCTCGCCAAGAACCCGCATGCGCCGGCAAGGACGTCACGCATCTTGGCGCTTGATGACGAGATCACCGTCGCCGGCCCGATCCTGTCCCATTCGAAAGTCCTCGACGAGGCGACGCTGGTCGAAAGCGCAAAGACCAAGAGCCAGGATCATCTCTACGCGATTTCGCTGCGCGATACGATCGGCGAAGCGGTCACCGACGTGCTGCTGCGGCGCGGCGATACCGCGGTGGTGCGCAGCACCGCCAACAATCCCGGTGCGAAATTCTCCGAGTTCGGCCATACCGAGCTGGTGACGCGCTCGCGCGAGGACGCCGAGCTGGCGCTGCGTGTCTGGGCGCGTTCCGACATTCCACGCCAGCACCTATTGAGCCTGTTCGCATCGGCCTCGGAAGAGGTGCAAAAGCAGCTGGAAACCGCCGACCGCCAGAAGGTTCAGCTCTACCGCTACCTGGTCGCGCAGGCCAAAAGCCAGATTCAGACCAAGATGCGCGAAAACTCGGCGACCTATGCGCTGGCGCGGCCGCAGGTCGAGGCGCTGCACCGCGCCGGCGGCTTGAACAGCGAGAGCCTCGCCAAATTCGCGCAGGCCGGCAAGTTCGACGAAGTGACGGTCGCGCTATCGCTGATGTGCGATTTGCCGGTGGGGCATATCGAGCGCGCCATCGTGCATCATCGCGCCGATCACCTGATGGTTCTCGCCAAGGCGATCGGGCTGAACTGGGAAACCACGTGGGATATTCTGCGGATGCGCGGACCGGCGCGAGCCGTCGGCGCAGCCGAACTCGAAGCGAACGCGCGAAGCTTCGCCAAGCTGCAGCAGAAGACCGCCGTTGCAGCAATGGACTTCTATCGGCTGCGGGCGCGCGCTGAATCGCAGTTCGAGCCGGTCGAGTAGCCGGTCCGGTTTCGACAATCCGTTTACGCGGAATTTTAGCCGCTCGCCTTCGCGCCCGCACACCCGTGACGAGTGCATTGACAAGGCCGGCGCAATGGCCATTCTGCGCCGCGCTATCGTCATACAATCATACGAAGCCGATATGAGCCGGGAGCCGGGTATGGAACAGAGCAACGTCAAGGCCCACATCGCCTATGACGACCTGCGCGAGTGGCTCAGCCAAGCAGAGCGGCTTGGCGAAGTGCGCAATGTTTCCGGCGCCAGCTGGCAGGAAGACATCGGGCTCGCTGCCGAAGCGGTGCTGCGCGCCGAAACCGGGCCTTGCGTCGTGTTCGACGATATTCCCGGCTGCCCCAAGGGCTTTCGCGTCCTGCTCAACATGTTCGCCGGCACGCGCCGCAACATGACGCTCGGCTTTCCCGATCACCTGACGAAATGGGAGTTAAGCGACGCCTATCGCGAAGCCTATCTGAAAGAGCAGAAGATCGTACCGCATGAGATCGTCGATAACGGCCCGATTCTCGACAACGTGCTGACAGGCGAGGACATCGACGTCACCAAATTCCCGGCGCCGGTCTGGCACGAGAAGGATGGCGGCCGCTATATCGGGACCGGCACTTACAGCATCACCCGCGACCCGGATGAGAACTGGCTCAATGCCGGCGCCTACCGCGCGCAGGTGCATGACCGCACATCCGTCGGCATCCTCATCGCGGCCGGCCATCACGGCGACATCCATCGCGCCAAATATTTCAAGCGCGGCGAGCCGATGCCGGTCGCCATGGTGCTCGGCGGCGATCCGCTCGCCTTCTTCTATGGCGGCCTCGAAGTGCCGTATGGCGTGTTCGAAATCGACGTCATCGGCGGCTTGCGCGGCCGGCCGGTCAAGATGGTGCGCGGCCAGGTCACCGGCCTGCCGTTTCCTGCCCACGCCGAGATCGTGCTCGAGGGTTTCGTCACCGAGGGCAAGAGCGAGATCGAGGGCCCGTTCGGCGAATGGACCGGTCACTACGCCGGCGGCGCCAAGCCGACCTCCGTGCTCGACATCAAGGCCATTTATCACCGCAACGATCCGATCCTGCTCGGCGTGCCGCCGATGGGCGCCGGTCCCGACGAAATGGCGCGCTATCGCGCCGTGCTGCGTTCCGCCACCATCAAGCAGAACATGACCAATGCCGGCGTGCCCGGCGTGCAGCAGGTGTGGTGCCACGAGATCGGCGGCGCGCGGCTGTTTCACGGCGTGTCGATCACGCAGCGCTATCCAGGCCATGCCGTGCAGGCCGGCCACATCGCCGCGCAATGCGGGGCTTCCGCCTATGCCTCGAAATACATCGTCGTGGTCGATGACGATGTCGACGTCACCAATCTCGATCATCTGCTCTGGGCCATGCTCACGCGTACCGACCCGTCGCAATCGATCCAGTTCATCAACGGCTCGTGGGATTCGCCGGCCGATCCGGCGCTGCCGCCGTGGAAGCGCGCCGCGGGCGACATGACCCATTCGGTCGCCGTTATCGATGCCTGCCGGCCGTTTCATTGGCGCGACAAGTTTCCCGCCACCAATACGCCAAGCCAGGAAGTCATGCGCAAGGCGCAGGAAAAATTCGGCTGGCTATTGGACGGCAACCGCACGGACGGGAAGAAATAAAAGCGGGAACGGCGCAAACGCCCCGCATTGATCCCGATCAAACGCCGGCAGCGATGACCCCGCTATGCTTTTTTGGCAGTTGCGGCGTAATGTGAAGCCGTTGCAATTGATCCATAAAAGCGCCGGCAAGGCAGCGCAGCCTGTCCCGAAAAGGCGATGAGGATTCTCCAAGGGCTCGTCATGACGAAAGCGAAGATCGTGATTGTCGGCGGCGGCATCGGCGGCTTGTTCACGGCCAACGCGCTGATCGCCAAGGGCTTTCCGGTCGCTGTCTACGAACAAGCGCCGGCACTCGGCGAGGTCGGGGCCGGCGTCTACATCACGCCCAACAGCATGCGGCATCTGCAGCGGGTCGGGCTCGGCGAGCAGGTCGAGAAATGGGGCGCGCGGGTCGGATCGGCGTCGTCCTATTTCCGCTATGACGGCACGCCGATTGCGCCGGTCCAGGTCACCGACTCAGCGGGCTGGAATGCGACTTTCGGCATGCACCGCGCCGACCTGATCGACATCCTGGCGAGCGGACTGGCCAAGCAGGTCGTTCACACCGCACACCGTTGCACCGGTTTCGAGCAAGACGGCCGCGGCGCACGGGTTCGCTTTGCCAACGGCGCCATCGCCGAGGGGGACATCGTCATCGCCGCAGACGGCATCCATTCCGAACTGCAGAAATTTGTGACCCCGCCGTCCCGCCCGGTTTTCTCCGGCTCGTCGGCCTATCGCGGCACCGTTCCGCACGCAGCCGTTCCGGACTGGCCGATGGATCGCTGGCAGATGTGGCTCGGCGAGCGCAAGCACTTCCTCGTCTTCCCGCTGCGCGCCGGCAAATTGATCAATTTCGTTGGCTTCACGCCGGCCGATAAAGCCATCGAGGAATCGTGGTCGGCGCCCGGCGATCCCGATCAGCTGCGCCGGGATTTCGCCGGCTGGGATCCGCGCATCGAGAAACTGCTCGGCCAGGTGCAGACGACGTTCCGCTGGGCGCTCTATGATCGCGACCCGTTGCCGTGCTGGACCAAGGGAAGCCTCACGCTCCTCGGCGACGCGGCGCATGCCATGCTGCCGCATCTCGGTCAGGGCGCCAATCAATCCATCGAGGACGGCATCACTTTGGCGACGCTGTTGGCGCGTGCGGATGGCAATTCGGTGCCGGCGGCTTTGGCGACCTATGAGCGGCTTCGCCGCGATCGCGTCGCCGAGGTGCAGAGCGGCGCGCGCAAGAACGGCCTGCGTTACGACTCCATCTCCGGCGACCTCGAAATGCGCGACCGCGAGATCGTGGCGCATGCCGAATTCCGCAAGCAGCTTTACGACTACGACGTGGTCAAATACGCGAGCGCGGCGGCGCTTTCGCCGGCACACTGACCCGCGAGCGGATTGCGGCGTCTTCCTCGCGTGGGACGCCGCCCACGGCCCCCTCGCCGCCTCCCTGAGGCGTGATTCGAGTCTCCCTTGGCACGGCGAGAATTCGCGGGCATGGTTCTGCGTACAAGCGCTTTGGCAAATTGACCCGAGCGCAAAAAAATAGACTTTGGGGAGAACGACCATGCCGACGGTGTTTTTCCGGCTGTGCCGCTTATTGGGCATGTTATTGGGCATGTCATTGGTCCTGACGCTCATTGCCGCGTCAGTTCAAGCGCAAGACAGCGTCAAAATCGGCCTGATTATGACCTATACCGGCCAGTTCACCGACGCGGCCGCGCAGATGGACAATGGCATCAAGCTTTACATGAAGCAGCACGGCGACACCGTCGCCGGCAAGAAGATCGAGCTCATCCGCAAGGACGATGCCGGCGCTCCCGACGCCGCCAAGCGCCTCGCACAGGATCTGATCGTCAATGACAATGTCGACATCCTCGCTGGCTTTGTCATCACGCCGGAGGCGCTGACAGTCGCCGACCTGTCCGCGCAAGCGAAAAAGCTGATGGTGGTGATGAACGCGGCAACCTCGATCATCACGACCAAATCGCCCTACATCACGCGCACATCGGTGACGCTGCCGGAGGATTGCGAGCCGCTCGGCACCTGGGCCGCCAAGCACGGCATCAAGAAGGTCTTCACCATGGTGTCGGACTACGCTCCCGGCCACGATGCCGAGACAGCGTTCTCCGGGGCGTTCAAGGCCGCCGGCGGCGAAGTGGTCGGCTCGGTGCAGATGCCGATGGCGAGCCCCGATTTCTCGGCCTATGTGCAGCGCGCCAAGGATTCCGGTGCGGACGGGATCTTCGTTTTCATTCCCGGCGGCTCGCAGCCCGCGGCGCTGGCGAAAGCGCTGGTCGAGCGCGGCATGGATCCGAGCAAGATCAAGCTTCTTGGCCACGGCGAGCTCGCCGACGAGAGCGCGGTGAGGGCGATGGGCGACACCGCCGTCGGAATCATCACCTCGATGTTTTACGACTACAACGACGATTCCAAGCTCAATCACGAATTCGTCGCCGCCTACAATGCCGAGTTCAAGCGCAACCCCGACCTGTTCTCGGTCGGCGGCTATGACGGCATGCATTTGATCTACGAGGCGCTGAAGAAGACCGGCGGCAAGGCCGACGGCGACAGCCTCATTGCGGCGGTCAAGGGCATGGCCTGGGAAAGCCCGCGCGGCCCGATGTCGATCGATCCCGAGACCCGCGACGTCATCAATACGGTCTATATCCGCCGCGCCGAGAAGGTGAACGGGCAGATCCGCAACGTGGTGATCGCCAAGTTCGAGAACGTCAAGGATCCGGTGAAGGAGCGGATGAAACAACAGGCGAAATAGAATTCGCCGTCAGAACCCGCCGAAGCCGCCGGCGGTGAACTGAAGGCGCTGGGTGACGTCATAGGGCTGTTTGGTCAGCGGATAGGCGTAGTCGACGCGGATCGGGCCGAACATCGAGTCCCAGATCAGGCCGGCGCCGACCGAGGAACGGATGGCGCGGGAATTCGCGATCTGCTGCGACGGCGACATGGCGGCGATCGTCGTCGCGCTCGAAGCGCTGGTGGCCCAGAGCGATCCGACATCGGAGAAGGCCGCGACCTTGAGCCCCGCGTCGGGCGGAATGAACGGCATTGGCGCCTGCAGTTCAGCCGATGTGGTCCAATAGGCGTTGCCGCCGAGATTATCCATCGTCGTGCCGGGCGTGATGTCGCGCGGGCCGAAGCCGTTCGGGGCAAAGCCGCGCACGAGCTGCGGCCCGCCGAAGAAGCCGTCGAGCAGCGGCAATTGCTGGCCGCCCCACGGCGCCACATAGCCGCCCTGCGCCCGCACCATGCCGACCACGTCGCCGCCGAGTTCGTGATAAACGCGCACGTCCTGCGTGGTGCGGGCGAACCTGGCGGCGCCGCCAAGCCCGGCGAAGTCGTTGTTGACCTGCGCGCGCACACCCTCGGTCGGATCCCTGGCATTGTCGAGCGTCGAATATGTGACGCCATTGCCGATCGACGATACCCAGTAGGAGCCCATCTGCGCCGCTTGCTGGATCGGCAGCGACACCGTGCCGATCGCAGGATCGAGCGACAGGCCCTGCTTGTAGAGCGAATAGTTGGTGCTGACGTTGAGATTGTCGGTGATCGGCGTGCCGACGGCGACTTTGCCGCCGTACAGCTCGGTGTTGAACGCCTGGTAGGGACTGGCGAAGCTTTGCCGGCCGAACAGGTCGATCCCGGCGGAAAGGTTCTGGTTGAGGAACCGCGGATCGGTGAAGGAGACGTCGAAGCCCCGCGCGTATTGGCCGTAGGTCACGGTCGACTTGGCAATATCGCCGGTGCCGAAGAAATTGGTGTCGCCGATGCTGAGCTGCACCAGCGCGCCGTCAGAGGCCGAATAGCCGCCGGACACGAAGATGCTTCCGGTCTTCTGCTCTTCGACCGTGACATCGAGCACGACGCGATCCGGCGCCGAGCCGCGATCGGCGGTGATCTTGACGGTCTTGAAATAGCCGAGCGCTTTGAGATGCCGCTCGCCGCGATCGACCAGCGCGCGGTTATAAGCATCGCCCTCGCCGAAATCGAATTCGCGGCGGATCACTTCGTCGCGAGTCTTGATATTGCCATGGATGTCGATGCGCTCGATATAGAGCCGCTTGCCACCTTCGATCGTATAGGCAAGGTCGATCGTCTGGCGCCCCGGCTTGCGCGCGACATGGGGCACAATGTCGGCAAACGGCTCGCCGTTCCTGGCGAGCGCCATCGCCATATCCTCGACCGTTTTGTCCACCGCGGCGGCGTCGTAGACTTCGCCGCTTTGCGTATGCAGCAGCGGCCGCAATGAATCCGTGTCGACCGTCTTGAGACTTGAATTTAGCGTGACTTTGCCAAGGCGGTATTGCGGCCCCTCCTCGATAGTGAATGTCACGGCGACCGATTTGGTCGGAGCATCGTAGCTGCCCGCCGACGACACCCGCACATCGGCATAGCCGTGATCGCGATAGAACTGCCGCAACAGGTCGCGATCGTTGTCGATCTTGTCGGCATCATAGATATCATTGTTGAGGAGAAAGCTCACGACATTGGTCACGCCGGTCTTGATGATGCCGCGCAGCTTGGTTTCCGAGAACGCCTTGTTGCCGGCGAAGATGACCCGCCGCACCGCAAGCCTCGCGCCTTCCTTGATCTCGAAGACGAGATCGACCGTGGTATTGTTGCTGCCCGGCTTCGGCGCGATGGTCTTGGGCACGATCTGCGCGTCGAAATAGCCCTGCCGCTTATAGACATCAAGCATGCGCACGACGTCGCTTTGGATCGCGGCGCGTGACAGCGGGCCGCCGGCCTTCGACTGCAGGTCCTTCTTCAGATCCTCGTCTTTGATCTTGCGATTGCCTTCGAGCGCGAGCCGCCCGATGGTCGGGTTCTCGGCCACGACCACCAGGATGCGGTCGCCGGCGCGCGAGATCTTGACGTTGCTGAACAGGCCGGTGGCGTAGAGCCGTTTGATCGCGTCGTCGGTCGCCTGCGCATCAAGCGTGCCGTCCGGCCCGGCATGGAAGTACGAGCGCACCATGTCGGCGCCGACATGCTGGTTGCCGATCACCGTGATTGTGGAATCATGCGGTCCCGCCGCGGCGACGGTCGCCCAGACGGAAAAACCCGTAAAAACCCCGAGGATCAGGGCAATTCCCCGGCAACGCATCAACAGCGGCTCCCCACCGACCCTGGAGCGTAATCCCGAAAGGTCATGCTCCGACGCAAATTCCAGAGCCTGATCCCCTCGCCTCGATCAGGGTCTGGGAAGACTTCAACAAGCCGGCGGGGCGGGACCGTGACCGATTGTGTCGAAAACTAAGGCTGAGTTGGGAAAGTTCGCCACAAAGGTTTACGCGCGGTTGCGCTTTTTCCAAAAGGCCCGGGACGATGGCGATATCGCTCAAGAAGGGACGACTATATGCTTGTCTCCGGCACGTCGCATGCTTTGGCCTGGGTCCGTCTACGGACCTGCACCGAGGAGACGCGCTCTAGGCGCGCGCGGCCTTGGGAAGCGTCATGGGCTTGTTGGCGCCGTGCAGAAACTCGACCGTGACAAAAGTCCGATCGGTATCGCCGGTATTCTCCAGGTCGTGCGCCTTGTATTCGCCCGGTCCATAGGTCTCGTGCCGGGTCTCGCCCGCAGCATAGCTATATTCGCGGGTCTCGCTGGCTGTTCGTCGCAATCGCGAACACCTTTTCACAAGGGCGGAAAGCCGTTTTGATTTGGATCAAAATGCCATGCACGCGCTTGCATGGCTCGTGGCACCGGACGCCGCCTCTGGCCGGCGCAGGCGGCTAAAGGCGCGCGACATTACCGGTTCGCATGCGGCGCCGGCATGGCTCGCTTTACCCTTGCAGGGCGCGCGTCGTGTCGTCGAACAACTCCTCGACCGTGTAGCGGCGCGGAATGATCTTCATTTCCAGCGCATAGGCCGACATCAGATCGAGCGCGGGCTTCACCGCATCGAAGCCGAACGGCAGCGGATCGATGACGCCGGGCTTGGGCAGGCCAGCCGCCTTCTTGCTGGCGTGGAGCATGCGGAAGACTTCGCGCACCGCGCCGGGATCGGATTGCGACAACGCGCTTTTGACCACGACCATGTGATTGAGCGGCACCGTGCCGTATGTCTTGTACCAATCCTGCGCCGCCGCGTCGGGATCGGGAATGACGCTTTTGAAGCGCGGATCGGACGGCAGAACGGTGCCGAAAATGGCGGCATCAAGCTCGCCGTCGAGCACCATCTTGGTCATGTCCTTGCCGTCGGCGGCGCGCTCGACGCCGGGCGGATCCTTGAATTCGGCGATATGGGCGTCCTCGAAGGTCACCCATTTCACCTTGGCGAGGTTGACGCCGTAATCCTTCCACAAGATGCCGCGGATCCAGCAGCCGGTGGTCTGCGCGAAAGAGCGCACGCCGACGCGGCGGCCCTCGAGATTGTCCGGCGTCACAACACCGCGCTCGGAATTGTACAGCAAGGTGCCATGCTGGAAGCGGCCCATCATGGTCGCCGGCATCAGCACCAGCGGCTTGCCGAACGCCTTGGCTTGCAGGTACGTGACCAGCGCGATCTCGCAGACGTCGAATTTCAGTTCGCGCACCATCATAAAGAAGGATTTATAGATCGGATCGACCTCGGTGAGACGAAGGTTGATGCGGTCGGAGCCGATGCCGCCGTTCTTGAGCGCCTGGGTCTGCGGGTAATTGCCGAAACAGCCATCCAGGGTCTTAAGTTTTTCCGCCGCGATCGTGCTCATCTGGACTTACCTCCGTAGTGCGATTGATCTTATGATCCGCCCGCGCGGGATGCCAGCCCTCGTCCTGCACCACGGAACATGACACCCATGACACAATCAGTGCCGCAATCAGTGTCGCAGATGACATCGCAGTCCGATCGCGTGCCCGCGGAGCGGATCGAGACCTTCATCGCCAAGGCCTTTGCCGCGGCGGGCCTGTCCGAGGCGGATGCAAGGACGCTCGGCCGCCTCATGGTCGAAGCCGACCTGCGGGGCAGCGATACCCATGGCGTGATCCGCCTGCCGCTTTATGTGCGCCGCATTCGTGCCGGCGGCGTCAACGCGAAGCCGAATATCCGCGTAGTGAGCGACCGGCCATCGGCGGCGCTGCTCGACGGCGACAACGGCATGGGCCATCTGGTGATGACGCGCGCCGCCGAGATCGCGATCGCGAAGGCCAAGGTCACCGGCATCGGTTGGGTCGGTGCGCGCATGAGCAATCACGCCGGACCGGCATCGCTCTATGTCACCATGCCGCTCGCCGACGATATGATCGGGCTCTATTTCGCCGTCGGCAGCAACAATCACCTGCCGCCCTGGGGCGGCAGCGACAGCCTGTTGGGCACCAACCCCGTTGCCGTCGCAGTGCCGGCGGGCGACGAGCCGCCGATCGTGCTCGACATGGCGCCGACGGTGGCGGCCTACGGCAAGGTGCGGCTCAAGGCGCAGCGCGGCGAGCAAATGCCGATCGGCTGGATGATCGATCGTGAGGGCAAGCCGCTGACCGATCCCAAGCGCGCCGATGAAGGGCATCTGCTGCCGATCGGCGATTACAAGGGTTATGGCCTGAGCCTGATCATCGGTCTCCTCGCCGGCGCGCTCAATGGCGCGGCGCTCGGCCGTGACGTCATCGACTTTGTGAAGAATACCGGTCAGGCAACCAATACCGGACAAGCGATTGCCGCCTTGGCGGTCGAGACTTTCATGCCGGCCAGCGAGTTCAAACGCGCGGTCGACCGCATCATCCGCGACATCCGCAATTCGCAAAAGCTGCCCGGAGTCGAGCGCATCTGGCTGCCGGGCGAGCAGAGCCATGCCAAGCTTCTCGACCGCCGCGCCCACGGCGTGCCGATGCCCAAGTCGCTGCGCGAAAGCCTCGACACGGTGGCGCGCGAGTTGAACATCGGACTGCTGGATTAAGGCATAAGGAAAGATCGATGGTGTCTCAGACGACGGTCGGCCTCGTCGGCTTCGGCCTGATGGGCGAAGTCTATGCCACCCGCCTCGTCGCCGCGGGCTTTGCCGTGACCGCTTACGACGTCGACCCGGCCAAGGCCGAACGCATGGCGCAGATCGGCGTGCGTGCGGCAACACTCATCGACATCGCGCGCAACTGCGATCCGATCGTGCTTGCGGTGTTCTCGACCGATCAGGTCGAAGACGTGGTCGAGCGCGCGCTGTCGCCGGCCGCAAACGGCAAGACGGTGATCTGCACCTCGACTTGCGACCCCGATCGGATCGCCGCGCTCGGCGCGCGCATCGGCGAGCGCCTGCGCTTTCTCGAAGTCCCGGTGTCGGGGACGAGCGCGCAGGTGCGCGCGGGCGACGGTCTCGGCCTCATCGGCGGCGATGCGCGGACCGCCGACGGCGCGGCGCCGGTACTCGATGCGCTGTTTCCGCGGCGCTTTCATATCGGCAAGATCGGCGACGGCGGCCGCGCCAAGCTTGCGATCAACCTGATCCTCGGCCTGCATCGCCTGGCGCTGGCGGAAGGATTGATCTTCGCAGAGCGGCTTGGCCTCGATCCGGCGGCGTTTCTCAAAGTTGCCCGCGCGTCGGCGGCCGAGTCACAGGTGATGGGCACCAAAGGGCCGAAAATGGTGTCCGGCGATTTCGCCCCGGAAGGGCGCGTACGGCAAACTCTGAAAGACGTCCATCTGATGCTCGATCAGGCGCAGAAGCTCGGCCAGCAATTGCCGCTGCTTGCCGTCAATGCCGAAGTGCTGCAGGCCTGTGTCGATCGCGGCGACGGCGAACTCGATAACAGCATCGTCATCGAGGAAGTCCGTCGCCGCAGGGCCAAGGCCTAAGCTATTGCACCTCGATGCCGGCCTTCTTGACCACACCGGCCCATTTGGCGATCTCGGTCTTCATGAACGGCCTGATATCGGCGAGCGGTATGTCCAGGATTTCGCCCGCGGCCTGATTGATTTTCTGTTTCACGCCGGGATCGGCCTGCGCCTTCTGGATTTCGCTGTGCAGCCTGTCGATGATCGGCTGCGGCGTGCCTTTCGGCGCCCACAGCCCGAACCAAACATAATTGGAGTAGCCCGGCACGCCGGCTTCGGCGACCGTGGGCACATCGGGCAAGAGCGGCGAGCGCTTGGTGCCGGTGACCGCAAGGGCGCGCACCGTGCCGCCTTTGATCTGGCCGAGCGCGCTCGCCAGATTGTCGAAGAACACCGGCACCTGGCCCGACATGACGTCGGCATAGGCCGGCGCCGCGCCGCGATAAGGCACGTGCGCGAGATTGATGCCGGCCATCATCTTGAACAGCTCCATCGACAGATGCTGTCCGGTGCCGTTGCCGGCCGAGGCATAGTTGATCGCGCCCGGCTTGGCTTTGGCCATGTCGATGAGCTCCTTCACCGAATGTGCCGGAAAATTGTTGCTGACCACGAGCACGAACGGAAATTGCGCGAACATGCCCGCCGGCTCGAAGTCGGTCACGGGATCATAAGGCAGATGCGCGAACAGAGACGGGTTCACCGCCATGCTGGCCGTCAGCCCGGTCTGCAGCGTATAGCCGTCCGGCGCCGCGCGCGCTGCGGCGACGGTCCCGGTCAGGGAGCCGGCACCGGGAAGATTCTCAACCACGAAGGGTTGGCCGAGCTGCTTGGAGAGCTGCTCGCCGAAAATGCGCGAAACGATATCGGTGCCGCCGCCCGGGGTGGACGCGACGATGTCGGTAATCGTCCGAGACGGGTAGTCGTCGGCGGAAAGCGGTCGCGAGGCCAACCCGACGCACGCCAGCACAGCCGCAAGCGCGACCGCATGGGACCTATTCATTACAGTGTTCCCTCTCTCAAATGGCTCGCGTTCTGAGGCGCGGCACTATGCTTTTATTCTACCGAGTCCTTTTACAAAAGGCCCCGTAACGCGATGATTTGAAGCGCCGCGCAATGCGTCCGCTGCATGAGATCATGCAGGAGGGGGCACAGTGAGATTTCGGCCTGTTTTAATGAAATCCCAACCATTTTTTTACACCTTTAACGGGTGCGGCAGGAGCGCGAATGTGCGCGGATGAGGCTCGGGTCCGAGCCCGTTTCGCATTCTGCATCCGGCATCCGCACGGAAATTCCGCGCCGCCTGGCGCGGGGCCATCGGCGATCTTCGCCACACGGCGAGGAATAGGGAAAATCTTGACATGCGCTTTCTCGACGACCTGAAAATCTCGGTAAAGATTCTCTCTGTCATCGGATTGCTAAGCGCGGTCACGGCGCTCGTTGTCATTCTCGGAGCGCTCTCGCTGCACAGGCTCGACGAGAACTACTCGCAAATCGTCGAAAAAGACGATCCCGGAATTCTGGCCGTGGCCCGCGCCGCCCGTTCGGCCAATATCATCGGCTATGCCGCGTATCGGGCCATCGCCTATCCCGGCGCATCAACCGAAGCGCAGACTTCGGCCAGATCGGTGCGATCGAATTACGACAATGCAGTGAAATACATCGCGGAAGCCGAAAGGCTGAAGCCGGAGCACAAAGATATATTCGAAAGATATCGGACGCAGCTAGACGCCATTCACAAATGCACGGCCCCCGTGATCCAACTGGGTCTCAATGACCAGAACGACAACGCCACCAAGGCCATGGTCAAGTGCGATGAATTGATCTTCGCGTTCACCTCGGCTGCGAGCAAATTCGACGACGGTGAAATCGAGAAGGCGCAAGCCGCGAAAGCCGGCGCCTCTTCCAGCGCCGTGTCGACCATTATCACGACAACGACGATAGGCGTTATCGGCCTCGCGCTCTGCTGTGCGCTCGGCCTGTGGATCGCGATGGCCAAGATCACCAGGCCGCTGGTTCGTCTCGGCGAGAACATGAAGTTCCTGGCGGACGGCGACCTGACCGCTGAAATCGCCGGCCAGGAGCGGGCCGACGAAGTCGGAATCATGGCCAAGGCGGTTCAGGTCTTCAAAGACAATGCGCTGGCGCTCAAGGCTGCGGAGGAAAAATCGGCGCAGCAGCAGCGCGCCGCCGAAGAGCAGCGCCGCCTGGCCGACGAAGAGCGGAGGCGCAACGAAACCGCGCGCGCCGCGGGCGCCGCGCAGGTGTCCCGCGTTGTCGAATGCCTCGGCACCGGCCTTGAGCGCATGGCCGAAGGCGATCTCAGTTACCGGCTCAACGACGATTTCGCCGCCGAATATGTCAAGATCCGCAACGACTTCAACAACGCCATCGGCCAGCTGCAGCAGACCATCAGCGCGATCGTGTCGTCGACCCGCGAAGTCACCAGCGCGTCGGCGGAAATTTCATCGAGCACAACGGACCTGTCGCAGCGCACCGAGGAGCAGGCGGCAAGCCTGGAACAGACCTCGGCCTCGATGGAAGAGATCGCCGCGACCGTGAAGAAGAACGCCGAGAACGCGCAGGCCGCCAACCAGTCGACCGCCAAGGCGCGGCAGGTGGCCGATCACGGCGGCGACGTAGTCTCCAAGGCGGTGGCTGCGATGGCGCAGATCTCTGCGTCGTCGGGCAAGATCTCCGACATTATCGGGGTCATCGACGAGATCGCGCGGCAGACCAACTTGCTGGCGCTCAATGCGGCGGTGGAAGCCGCGCGTGCCGGTGACGCCGGCCGCGGCTTCGCGGTCGTGGCCTCGGAAGTGCGTACGCTTGCGCAACGGTCTTCGCAGGCCGCCAAGGACATCAAGGACCTGATCACCAATTCGAACGGCCAGGTTCAGGCCGGTGTGGACTTGGTCAACAAGGCCGGCGAGGCTTTGGGCGAGATCGTGGAGTCCATCAAGGACGTGGCTGATCTGGTCTCCGACATTGCCGGCGCGAGCCTCGAGCAGTCGAGCGGGGTCGACGAGGTCAATCGGGCGCTGACGCAGATGGACGAGGTGACGCAGCAGAACTCGGCTCTGGTCGAGGAGAATGCGGCGACCGCCAAGACACTGGAGCACCAGGCCAAGACCATGGACGAGCGGGTGTCGTTCTTCCGTGTCGATGCCGCCGGCGGCTCAGAGATATCCGAAGCTGCCGCCGCGCCTGCGCCCCGGCGCCCGGCCCCCCGTACCCAGGGCGCGCTCGCCCTCAAGGAAGACGCGGAATTCTAAGTAAGCAGAGTTCTAAGTAACATGTCCCTCAAGCTCAAACTTTACGGCGGATTCGGCGTCCTGGTCATCCTGGTCGTCGGCCTTGTTTTG
>DATJLN010000113.1:0-38842 GCA_035509535.1 Xanthobacteraceae bacterium
TTAACGGGTTTGCTCGGCATTGGGGCAAGTCTCAGCGGTCGATTGCAGTCCGAGCTTTCACCCTTGAAAACTTTTTCACACAATATCCGCGATCGCTGCATACGAGTAATCCAAAATACAACTCAGACAATGCCCCGCTGAACAACTATAGCGACGATTTCGGGGAAATAAGCATCAGGGCCAAACGGGAAGCGAAGTGGAAATGCCAAAAATGCGAGATCGATTTGTCCGCTCACAGAAAGTTTTTACACACCCATCACAAGGACGGAGCGAAGTTCGATAATAGTCGAGCCAATTTGAAGGTCCTTTGCTACGGCTGCCACGCCGACGAACCTAACCATCAGCACATGAAAAATAGCCTTTATCGAGAGTTTCAGCAGCTAAGGAGCGCGCTGTAGGTTCTCAAAACGCGATGAATGCTCCCGCCAAGGTTATCGGTGCGGCGGCCGCGTATTCGAACCGCGTCTCTTCGAACCAAAGTCTCTTTTTCCGGGAAACGGAATTTCGTGCTCAGAGACAAAGACGCCGAAACGTCCTCGGCAGTCCTAAGAGCCCTCCCAGAGACAGAGCCCGCTCGAACAAGCCGGCCAACTGGGCGCTAATTGTCGCGAACCGGGAAATCTCTGCGAACGGCGGAATGCGTGGTGGTCTCGAGAGGACTCGAACTATCGAACAAGTCTCTGATGCTACGCAATCGCGCGAATGATCGCCGACCTCGTAAGACTCGAACCTGTCTCTCGTAAGGCTCGAACCGGTCTCTTGAATAGAGCCGAGGGGTACACCGGGAAACCAAATTTTCAGCAGCAGAGACAAACGCTAAAGAACGGCAAAACTCGCTCTCCAGAGACGAATTCCGCCCGACGATCGGCGCGTAACTCTTTGATTTCTTAACTACTATTACGAGTATTATGAGAGACTAACAACTATAGAGAGTGCCTGGTGGGCCCGGGAGGACTCGAACCTCCAACCAAGCGGTTATGAGCCGCTAGCTCTGACCATTGAGCTACGGGCCCGCGCCGTCGCGCCGGCGAATTCTCATACATTTATAATGGCGGCAGAGCTAGTTCCGCTGTGAGCATGATCCCAAAGCGCGCTCTTGGACTTGATCCGCGGGTGGAAACCGGTTTTCGGAAAAGACCATGCTCAGATCGCCTCATTCCGCCGGCTGAGCAAGAACACCGCCTGCTCGCCGAACAGATTCCAGAACCACCACGGCATTTTCAGCCGCATCCGGCTGCCCCAGGCATTGAGTGCAACCGCCTCTTCGATCTTGGCCCCGGTGGCGTGGCACAATTCACGGAAGTCCTTGATGCTGCAGAAGTGGATGTTCGGCGTTTCCCACCAGGCATAAGGCAGATTGTCGGTATGCGGCATGTGGCCGCCGAAAAATATCTGCAGGCGGATGCGCCAGTGGCCGAAATTCGGAAACGACACCACGCCGTGGCGGCCGATGCGCAACATGTGCTCTAGCACTTCACGCGGCCGGCGCGTCGCCTGCAGGGTCTGCGAGAGAATGACGTAGTCGAAAGCGTCGTCGGGATAATCCTCGAGATCGGTGTCGGCGTCGCCTTGCACCACGGCGAGCCCTTTGGCGACGCATTCGTTCACGCCCTCGCGCGACAGTTCGATGCCGCGGCCGTCGATGCCGCGCTTTTCCATTAGCTGCAGCAACTCGCCGTCGCCGCAGCCGACGTCGAGCACGCGCGCGCCCGGCTCCACCATGTCGGCGACCACCAGCAAGTCGACGCGCGAGCCGTTCGGCGACCGCGCCGCTTCCGCCATGGTGAGATCGTATTTGAGACGGTTGAGCATGATCATTTCGCCGGCAGGCCGCGCGCTTTCGCGGCGCCTTCGAGGAAACCACCCACGATGGCGAACAGTTCCGGCTCGTTGAGCAGAAACGCATCATGGCCCTTGTCGGTCGTGATCTCGGCGAACGAGACGCGAGCGCCCGCGGCGTTGAGCGCGTGCACGATGGCGCGAGATTCCGAAGTCGGGAACAGCCAATCGCTGGTGAAGGAGATCACGCAGAACCGCGTCGGCGTGCCGCGGAAGGCATTCGCGGCCGCGCCGTCACAGTCGGCGGCCAGATCGAAATAATCCATCGCACGCGTCAAGTAGAGATAGGAATTGGCATCGAACCGTTCGACAAAAGTGATGCCCTGATAGCGCAGATAGGATTCGACCTGAAAATCGGCATCGAAGGAAAACGTCGGATTGTCGCGATCCTGAAAGCGGCGGCCGAATTTGCGATGCAGCGCGGCATCCGACAAATACGTGATATGCGCGCCCATCCGCGCCACCGCGAGCCCGCGCCGCGGGCTGGTGTTCTCGGCATAGTAGCGCCCGCCACGCCATTCCGGATCGGCCATCACCGCTTGGCGGCCGACTTCGTGGAAGGCGATGTTCTGCGCCGAATGGCGCGTCGCGGCCGCGATCGGCACCGCCGCGAAGACGCGCTGCGGATAGCTTGCCGCCCATTGCAGCACCTGCATGCCGCCCATCGATCCGCCCACCACGGCGAACAAAGACTCGATGCCGAGATGATCGAGCAACATGGCCTGCGCCCGGATCATGTCGCGCACCGTGATGACCGGAAAATCCAGCCCCCACGGCATGCCGGTCGCCGGATTGGTCGACGCCGGGCCGGACGAGCCCATGCAACCGCCGACCACATTCGGACAAATGACAAAGAACCGTTCCGTATCGATCGGTCGGCCCGGCCCGACCATGGTCTCCCACCAGCCGGCCTTGCCAGTGATCGGATGCGTGTTGATGACGTGCTGATCGCCGGTGAGCGCATGGCAGACCAGCACCGCGTTGCTGCGGTCCGCATTGAGCGCGCCATAGGTCTGATAGGCGATCTGCCAGGGGCCGAAATCGAGCCCGGCGTCGAGCCGCAACGGCTTATGCGCAGGAAAGCGCACCACCGGCGAATGCGGGGCGTCCGCTTCGCGCGCACGGTCGGCAAGATCGAGCATGGCGCTGGCGTCCGCCATTACCGTTTCCTCAGGCATCGCTTTCCTTAGAGTATTGATCTTAGCATGCCATTTACGGCGGCGCGGTCCAGCCGCATCGCTGATATGGCAGGCCCGACGATCGGAGCGGGTAAATAGGCTCCTTCCCCCCTAAGTCAATGTTTTCTTTGATTTCGGGCTTAACGACACCTATCAATCTCCCCGTTTGCTGGGATCCCGAAAATGCCGAAACCGCCGTCAAAGCCGTCGCGCCAGAAGGAGCCCTCGCTCGCCGAGTTGCGGGTCGAGATCGACCGTATCGACGCCAAAATGCATGAATTGCTGATCGAGCGCGGCGAGATCATCGAGCGGCTGATCGCGGTCAAAAAGACCGAGGAAGTAGGCTCCGCCTTCCGGCCCGCCCGCGAGGCCGACATGATGCGGCGTCTGGTGCAGCGCCACCACGGCAACCTGCCGCTCGACACCGCCGAGAGCATTTGGCGGGTCATTATATCGACTTTCACCTATGTGCAGGCGCCGTTTTCTGTCCACGCCGATCTGTCGGCAGGCGACGCGCTGATGCGGGATTCCGCCCGGTTCCATTTCGGCTTCACCGTGCCCTTCGTGGCGCATATGGGCGCCTCCAGCGTGGTCGAGGCGGTGTCGGAATCGCGCGGCGATCTCGGCCTCATTCCGGCCTTCGCCACGGCAAGCGCGGGCCCGTGGTGGGCGGCGCTCGAATTCGACAGCGCGCCGAAAATCATCGCGCGCCTGCCGTTCGTCGAGCGCGCCAATCACCCGGCCGCCATGCCGGTCTTTGTGATCTCGCGCGTTGCCGCCGACGCCATGGTGACCGAGACCGAAGTCTGGAGCCTGCGGGTGTCCGGCTGGAGTGCGGCGGCGGTCAACGCTGTGGCCGCGCTGGCCGATGTGATCGCGGTGCCCGATCGCGCCTTCGATGGTGCGGGCCTTCTGATTTCGGTCGCGCACGGCGGCATCGAGGCGGTGGCGAAGGCTTTGGTTAAGACCGGGGCCTCCATTCGCTCCAAAGCCCTCGTCGGCAGTCACGCGACCCGCTATACGATCCCCGACAAATAATGCCCCTGAAAACGGCGTGAAGCTTTTTGCAATACGAAGCCTGTTCGGAGTTGTGAGATAATGTCTGCCACGCGTCCCCAGCCGCGACCCGGCGTGCTCGATATCAAGCCCTATGTACCCGGCAAGAGCTCGGCGCCGAATGTGGCCAAGGTCTACAAACTGTCCTCGAACGAATCCCCGCTCGGGCCGAGCCCGCGCGCGGTCGCGGCCTATAAGGCCTGGGCCGATCATCTGGAGGACTATCCGGACGGTGCGGCGAGCGATCTGCGCGAGGCCGTCGGCCGCGCCTTCGGCCTCGATCCCGAGCGCATTGTCTGTGGCGCGGGCTCCGACGATTTGCTGCATCTTCTCGCCGCCGCCTATCTGAAGGACGGCGACGAGGCGATCTACACCACGCACGGCTTTCTGATCTATCCGATCGCCATCCTCGCCACCGGCGCAACGCCGGTGGTGGCGCCGGAAAAGAATTATACCGCCGATGTCGACGCGATTCTCGCCGCGGTGACCGAGAAGACCAAGATGGTCTTCGTCGCTAACCCGAACAATCCGACCGGCACGGCCCTGTCCTTCGATGAGGTCAAGCGCCTGCACCGCGGCCTGCCCGGCCACGTGCTCCTGGTGCTTGACGCCGCTTACGCCGAATATGTCACGCGTAACGATTACGAGGCTGGCATCGAACTGGTCGCGACATCAGAGAATGTCGTGATGTGCCGCACGTTCTCGAAGATCCACGGGCTTGCCGCCCTGCGGCTCGGCTGGATGTTCGCGCCGGCGCCGATCGTCGATGCCATCAATCGCATTCGCGGTCCGTTCAATTCCTCCGGGCCGGCGATCGCTGCCGGAATCGCTGCGATCGAGGATATCGCGCATCAGGAGCGCGCGCGCGAGCACAACACGCGCTGGCTCGACTGGCTGACCGAGCAGATCGGCAAGCTCGGTCTGACCGTGACGCCGAGCGTCGCCAATTTCGTGCTGATCCATTTTCCCGAAACCAAGGGCCGCACCGCAAAGGACGCCGACGCCTTCCTCACGGCGCGTGGGCTGATCCTGCGCCAGACTACCGCTTACAAATTGCCGAATGCTTTGCGTCTGAGCGTCGGCACCGAGGAAGCCAATCGTCTGGTTGTCGCGGCACTCAAGGATTTTTTGGCGCAGCCGTAATGCGTCCACGCTGCAGACCAGAGCATGATCCCGAAAAGTGGAACCTGGTTTTCGGAAAAGATCATGCTCCAACAAAAATCCAGAGCATGATCCGGAAAGATCACGCTCAATCAAAACGCTGGAGCGGCCAATGATTCAATCTGAAACAACCTCGCTCTAGACCGGCGCGCGAGCGGAGATTCATGTGACCAAGTCCTCTCCCATCTTCAATCGGCTTGCGTTGATCGGCGCCGGCCTGATCGGCTCGTCGATCGCGCGCGCGGCACGTAAACAAGGCGCGGTGCGCCAAATCGTGGCAACCGCGCGCTCGGCAGCAACCCGCCGCCGCGTCGCCGAGCTCGGCTTTGCCGATCAGGTGGTCGAAACCAACGCTGCAGCCGCCGAAGGCGCCGATCTGGTGATCGTCTGCGTCCCGGTCGGCGCCTGCGGCGAGGTAGCCAAGGAGATCGGCCCGCATCTGAAATCCGGCGCCGTCGTCTCCGACGTCGGCTCGGTCAAGGGCGCGATCGTGCGCGACATGGGCCCGCATCTTCCCGAGAACGTACACTTCATCCCGGCGCACCCGGTGGCGGGCACCGAGCATTCCGGACCGGACTCCGGCTTCGCCGAACTGTTCGTTGGACGCTGGTGCATCCTCACGCCGCCGGCCAATGCCGACGTCGCGGCCGTCGAAAAGCTCGCCGCATTCTGGCGTGCGCTGGGCGCCAATGTGGAATCCATGCCGGCCGCGCATCACGACCTGGTGCTGGCGATCACCAGCCATCTGCCGCATCTGATCGCCTATACCATCGTCGGCACCGCCGACGAGTTGGAAGAAGTGACCCGTTCGGAAGTCCTGAAATTCTCCGCCGGCGGCTTCCGCGATTTCACCCGGATCGCCGCCTCCGATCCGACCATGTGGCGTGACGTTTTCCTCAACAACAAGGACGCCGTTCTGGAAATGCTCGGCACTTTCAACGAGGATCTCGCGCAATTGACGCGCGCCATTCGCCGCGGCGACGGCGACGCGCTGTTCGCGCATTTCGCCCGCACCCGCGCGATCCGCCGCGGCATTGTCGAGATCGGCCAGGATTCGCCGGCGCCGGATTTCGGCCGCGCCCATTCAGACCTGCCGGCCGAGCCGCTGCCGCGGCCCTATGCCGTGTCGGAAGAATGATTTTAGAGCGTAATCTTTCCGGAAGGCCGGTTGCCGATTTTCCGGATCATGCCCTAACCGGCTTTCACCGTCAGCGCCTCCTCGACCGCGCCGCGCAGCACGGCGAGCGTGAACGGCTTGGCGATCACGTCGTGAATGAGGGCGTCTAGCCCATGCGCGCGTTCGCGCTGATCGGCATAGCCGGTCATCAGGAGTATGGCGAGGTCGGGAAAATCGCGGGCGCTCGCAAGCGCAAGCGCGATTCCGTCCATGATCGGCATGCGGATGTCGGTGAGAAGAAGATCGAACCCTCCGTTCTCGCGCTTGAGAATATCGAGCGCGTCGCTGCCGTCGCAGGCGGTCGTGACCTCATGGCCGGACAGCGTGAGCCCGCGCGCGCACATCGCGCGCAGCGATTCCTCGTCTTCGACAATCAGGATTTTGGCCATCAGCGCGACCCCGCGTAAATGTCATTGCGATTGAGAAAGCGCACCAGCACGTCGTGGACGTCCGGCGGCGGCGAGGCGAGGCGAGTTCGGAACGGAATCGCGTCGCCCGGCGGCAACAAGGTGCGCGGCAGAACCGCCGTCCACGAATAGATTTCCTGGCGCGCGGCATTGCGAACGGCAAAGCGCAACCGCGGCACGTCGGCGATCTTGCGCGTCTCGTTGACGATGTCGCCCTCCACCACGAGGATCGGCACGCCCTCATGCTGTTCCGTTGCGGTGCTGAGATTCTCGAATTCGAGGCCGCGCAGATTCACCGGCAGGCCGAGGCGAGCGTAGAACGACGCTGTCTGCGGCATCAGCCGGACAAAATCGCTCCGCCAGCCGATGACAATGGCGTCGAGCAGGAGCAAGGCAAGAATGACCGACTGCATGGCCGACAACGGCCAGCGCAGCCAATCGAGCGGGCGGCCTTCCGGAAAACGCTGGGCCGCAAGCGTCTCGATGTCCTCAACCTGCTTTGCCGGCTCGGCCCGGTTGGGTTCCGCACCGGCCGCCGGCAGGTTCTCGCCGTCAAGATCGCTCGGCACCAAGGGGGGCGAATCTACCCCGACGAACGGGTCCTTGCCGGAACTCGGACCGTCTTCCGGACCGTCGAACCAGGCCTCGGCCGAGGTCTGAATGTGCGGCGGATCAGCCGCCATCGCGGCGTCCGCACCGGCATCCGCCGCGGTCGTTTCGGCCATGGATTCGGCAGATATGGCCTCGACCGCGCGCCGCACCGGCGCCAAAGCCTCGACGGCGGCCATCAGCTTATCGGCATGGGACGGCTGGGACGGCTGGGCCTGCCAGACCTCTTTGCAGCGCACACAACGCACTTTGCGGCCGTTCGGCCGCAGGCTAGCCACGTCGACGTCATAGGACGTTGCACAGTTCGGGCAGACGATCAGCATCGGTGAATCAAAAGCTCGCCAACCTTTGCCGGGACCCTAACAGGCCAACCGTTAACGGATTGGAAACCAAACCGCCCGGGACGGCATCCAGCCGGTCCTTTGGCCTTAAGGATGTTAACGTGGCAGCAAGGGCGAATCGTTTGGGCAAAGCATTTGCCGAGCCCAGGGCTGTCAAGACTGGGCCGTCCAAGACTGGGCCGTGCCACCCCGGAGAACCGCGTGATCCGATTCGAGAATGTCGGCCTGCGCTATGGGCTCGGCCCCGAGATCCTGCGCGACCTGTCGTTCCGCATCGACAGCCATTCGTTTCAGTTCCTCACCGGCCCCTCGGGCGCCGGCAAGACCTCGCTGCTGCGCATGATGTTCCTTTTGCTCAAGCCGACGCGCGGTCTGATCACGATATTCGACCGCGACACGGCAACGCTGCGCAAGGACAGCCGCGCCGCATTGCGGCGGCGGATCGGCATTGTGTTTCAGGACTTCCGGCTGCTCGACCATTTGAGCACCTACGAAAACGTGGCACTGCCGCTGCGCGTGCTCGGCCGCGAGGAAGCTACCTATCGCGCCGAAGTGATCGAGCTGCTGCATTGGGTCGGACTCGGCGAGCGCATGACCGCCCTGCCCCCGATCCTGTCGGGCGGCGAGAAACAGCGCGCCGCGATCGCGCGCGCGGTGATCTCCCGGCCGCAGCTTCTCCTCGCCGACGAGCCCACCGGCAATGTCGATCCCGGTCTCGGCCAGCGGCTACTTCGCCTCTTCATCGAGCTGCACAAATCGGGTACCGCAGTGGTGATTGCCACGCATGATATTGCCTTGATGGACGAGTACGACGCGCGCCGCCTGGTGCTGCATGACGGCCGGCTTCACGTTTATGACTGAACCTATGACTGAACCGCGAAACCCTGCCTGAGCCGATGACAGAGACGACCACAGAGCCATGGGACGATCTGGCGGCCACGGCACAGCCCGCGCTTTCGCCGCAAGCGCCGGGCCGGATCGTGCCGAGCGGCTCGATCGCCGGGCGCTCGCTGACCATCGTCATCGCCATCCTCACCTTCCTCGCCGCCCTGACCGCCGGGGCCGTGACCATGCTCGTCGGTACTGCGAGCGACTGGCAGGCCGATGTTGGGCGCGAAATGACCATCCAGGTCCGGCCGGCTTCCGGGCGCGACATCGAGGCCGACGTGCATGCGGCAATGAACATCGCGCAATCCGCCACCGGCGTCGCCGAGGTGCGCGCCTTTACCAAGGAAGAATCGGAGAAGCTGGTCGAACCCTGGCTCGGCTCGGGGCTGGCGCTCGGCGACCTGCCGATCCCGCGCCTGATCGTGGTCAAGCTCGCGTCCGGGGTGACACCGGACCTGGCCACGATGCGCAAGTCGCTCGCCGCGCAGGTGCCGAGCGCAAGCCTCGACGATCATCGCGGCTGGATCGGCCGCATGCGCGCCATGGCGGAAACCGCAGTCGCAGTCGGCATTGCCATCCTGGCGCTGGTCGTCATCGTCACCGTGCTGTCGGTGACATTCGCGACGCGCGGCGCCATGGCGACCAACTCCGCCATTGTCGAAGTTCTGCACTATGTCGGCGCCACTGATGGTTTCATTTCCACCCAATTCCAGCGTCACTTCCTCCTGCTCGGTCTCAAAGGCGGCGCCATCGGCGGCGGCCTCGCGATCGCGCTGTTCGGCATTATCGCCGCCCTCAATGTCTGGTTTTCCGGCACGCCGGGCGGCGAAGAAACCGCGGCGCTTTTCGGCACCTTTTCGGTCAGCATCACCGGCTATGTCGTGATCCTCGCCTTGGTCGTGCTGATGGCCGTGGTCACGGCGCTCGCCTCCCGCCGTACCGTGCAGCGGACCCTCGACAACATTGACTAACTGCGCCGAACCAGGACCGCAAATTCAACTTGTCGCCAGAATCGTCGCTATCGTTTCCGCCGCGGGGCGGTATATTCTGATGCGTGATTTGGCGCGAGGGGACGCGCGACGAAATGTCCAGCCTCAGGTCGGCGGTAAAAAGGCGGCGCCTCGGCGCGATCGGTCTGAGGCTTGTTTTCCTCGGCATTGGTTTGCTGGTGGCGGGCTTCGGCTTTTTCATCTGGCTGTTGCCGGAACGGGAGGTCACGCTCGACCGCAACGCCGACGGCATCGTCGTCTTGACCGGCGGCACTTCGCGGGTGAGCGACGCGCTCGAGCTCTTATCCGCCGGAAAGGGCAAGCGGCTATTGATCACCGGCGTCAATCCCGGCACCACGACCGGCGACATCGCCCATCAGACCGTCGACTATAACCGCGTGATCGCCTGCTGCGTCGATCTCGATTATGCCGCGCTCAACACCCTCGGCAATGCGGTGCAAACCCGGCGCTGGGCGCAGGCGCACAATTTCAGCTCGCTGATCATCGTCACCTCGGCCTATCACATGCCGCGCGCGATGGCGGAAATCGCTCACCAGCTTCCGGACGCGGTGCTGATCCCATACCCGGTCGTCTCCGACCGCCTACGCATCGAGCCGTGGTGGTCGAACGGCGACACCACGCGGCTGGTGCTGTCCGAATATCTGAAATACCTCGCCGCCAAAGTGCGCATGCAGTTCGACGCTTCCGCATAAACGCGCGAATGGCCCACGGCCAATATGGCGAAGCCGGTCCTGCCGTTGCAGCACAGTCTCCATCGATGGCCAATTCCACTTTCGGGGATCATGCTCTAAGAGTCCTAAAGCCTGGCTCCCGCAAAGCCCAACAGGTTATCCGTGCCGCGCTCGCCTGCACTTTACATCCGCTCCGCGCTTTTCAACGTCCTGTTCTATTTGAACCTGACCGCGCACATGATCGTGGCGCTGCCGACGCTGGTCCTGCCGCGGCGGATCCTGCATGTTTTCGTGCGCTCTTATGCCTTGACGAGTCTGTGGCTCTTGCGCGTGGTATGCGGCACCAAGGTGGAATGGCGCGGCATCGAGAAGCTGCCGAAGACGGCGTGCATCCTCGCCTGCAAGCATCAGTCGGCCTGGGAGACTTTTGCGCTCTACGCCGCGATCGACGATCCGACCTATATCCTCAAGCGCGAGTTGATGTGGCTGCCGCTGTTCGGCTGGTACATGCACAAAGAGGGTCTCATCCCGGTCGACCGTTCCGCGGGCATGGCGGCGTTGGCGCGCATGACCGCGCGCGCCCGTGCGGCGCTCGCCGCCGGCCGGCAGATCGTCATCTTCCCGGAAGGCACGCGGCGCCTGCCCGGCGCCGAGCCGAGCTACAAGCCGGGCATTCTCTATCTTTACGCCAAAGCCGGCGTGCCTTGCGTACCGATGGCGCTCAACTCGGGACTCTATTGGCCGCGGCGCTCGCTGCTGCGCCTGCCCGGAACCATTGTCGTCGAAATTCTCGATCCGATCGCGCCGGGCCTCGACAAGAATACGTTTTCGCACCGTCTTGAAGACGCGATCGAGGACGCGAGCGCACGTCTCGTCCGTGACGCCTCTGCTCAAACGTCGGGCGCGATATCTTGAGCATCGTCGGGTGTCTTGGGCTCCAGCGTTGCAGCCGGGTGGCCGCCGAGCCGTTCGGCGAGCAAATGCAATTCGCCTTCGCGATAGCCCAGCGTTTCCAGCGCGCGCACCGTTTCGATGACATAATCACGATTGGCGCCCGACTTGCCATGGCCCTGGCGCACGTGATGCAGGCTTTCGGAAAGTGTCAGCCGGCCGGCATATTGCACATGGCTGCGGTCGACGATGTAGCACAGCGCCCGCACCCGCCGCCGCGTTCTGTCTTCGAGTTCGATCTGGCGGACGGTCTCCAGATAAACGCTCGTCACCTGCTCGCGCCCGCGCAGATAATCGATGGTCTTTTCGCGAGCCTCGACCGCCACGCGAAAGGCGATGCCCCGGCACATGCCGCCGCGGTCGAGCCCAAGCACGAGGCCCGGCCGCTCCGGCGTGCCGCGGTGCACGAAGGAGAACACGCAAAGCGAGCGGTGCAGACCGATCAGGCGGGCGGGAACACGCTCGAGATAGGCAAAGCCCGGGCGCCACATCAGCGAGCCATAGCCGAAAACCCATAGTTCCCCGTTTTCGTGCGCGGCGCTCGGTGTCATTGACCCTCGAAACAATAGTGCTGTTTTGCGATATAGACCATTTTCCGAAAAAATGGACACCTTCGGACTTGATCTGGGGGTGGACACCGGTTTTCGTCGAGGAAATGCGACAAAACAAAAGCGAGGGCGTTTTCCGTTTCCATCGAATTGGAAAACGCTCTAATCCGATGCGGAAAATCAAAGGGACGGCGCCCAGACGCATGTCTCAAAGCTGAGGGAATCAAGACAGGACGATGTCGGGCCGATCGCCGATGAGCATGATGCAACCGCGGCCGCTGCCGCGCCGTACGGCGCCGCGGTCCGGCCGCCGGCTGTGGCCGTTCGTTCTGCCGGCCGCACTCGTTCTCGTTGCGGGCGGCTGGACCTGGTTGTGGTTCTACGCTGCCAATATTGCCGGCGATGCCGAGGCCAGTTGGATCGCACGCGAGGCCGCACTCGGCCGTGTCTATGCCTGCGGCTCGCAGAGCATCGGCGGCTTTCCGTTCAGCATCATCAGCCGCTGCGACCGGGCGGCAGCCACGTTCAAGAGCAACAATCCGCCATTCGACGTGCACGCTGGCAATGTCACCTTTTCCGCGCAGGTGTTTCGCCCGACCATATTGCACGGCGAGATCACCGGCCCGGTCACGCTCGCCGATCCGGGGCAGCAGCCGGTTTTCGTCGCCAATTTTTCCGACGCGAATCTGAGCCTGCTCGGGCTGCCGCCTGAGCCCCAGGCGATCACCGTCACCGTGCAAAAGCCGCGGCTTGACCGCGTTCGCGGCCCCGGCAGCGGCCTGATTTTTCAGGCCGATGCCGTCGATGTCGCGGGCCGCATCATTGCCGGCTCCGCGCGCAACCATCCGGTGATCGAAGCCACCGGACATTTTGCCGGCGCAACTGCACCGACCTTCCATCCGCTGCTCGCCGAGCCGCTGCAGGGCGACGTCGATTTTGTCATGCGCGGCTTTGCGGACTTTTCTCCGAAGCCTTGGCCCGCTCTGTTTCGCGAAATGGCGGCCTCCGGCGGCGGCATCGAGATCAAATCGGTTCGCATCGAGCGGCCCGATTCCATCATCGTCGGCACCGGGCAATTGACGGTGAATGCGGAAGGCAAGCTCAACGGCGCTGTTCAACTCGACGTCGTTGGCATCGACGCCATCGTTCCCAAGCTCGGCATCGATCAGCTGATCGGCCAAGGCATCGACCGGCTGACCGGCGGCAACGGCTCGGCCGATCAAGGGCTCAACGCGCTCGACCGCCTGGTGCCGGGCCTGGGCGGTGTCGTCCGCCAGAGCGCGGCGTCGAGCGTGCTTGAGAACTTCAAAAAGATGGGCCGGCCGACCGAGGTCGACAAAAAGCCGGCGCTCGCGCTGCCAGTACGTATCAATGACGGCGTGATCTATCTCGGTCTCATTCCGCTCGGCATCGTGCCGCCGCTGTTCTGAGCATGATCCCGAAACGCACGCCCCTCGACTTGATCCGAGGGGAAACCGGTTTGCGGAAAGATCGCGCTCCAACGAAGAATTTGGCTTTAGCGGTTTCGCGCAGCATGCCAGCCGACGACCGCATCAGGCACCGAATCCGTTGAAGCGAAATACGGCTTGATGTCAAGCAGCGGCGTATCGTCGAGGCAGTCGACACCGACCACCACGAGCTTATTGCCGTCGACGCGCAGCAGCCGCGCCACCGAAAGCGCGATCGGATTGGGCCGCGCCGGCGAGCGTAGCGCGAAGGTGCCGCGCTGCTCGGCATAATGACGCGGCGATTGCACGACGAGATCGCGCCGCGCCTGGTTCATCCAATACAGCAGCACAACATGGGTGGCGCTCTCGAGGCCCCGCAGGCCCGGCGCCCAGCGCGGATCAAGCTCGACGGTGCAGACCGCATCCGACTCGCGCGCGTTCTTCGGGCACTCCTCGCGTCGCGTCCAGGGCGTGCGAATGCGGCCGATGAAGTAGAGCGCCGCATCGGTCTGCGCCGGCAGTTCGGCGGCAATCTCGCCGTCGCGAAGACCGTAAGCATCTTTCTTGTGGCTGGGCGTTGTCGTCTCGGACATCGGGGCAAAGTGGCATGCCGCCGGGACAGCCGCCAGGGGCCTACCGGGCAGGTCGCCGCCGAGCGGGCGGGACGGCCCATCGGACCGCCGCGGACCGCAGTGGGACGCTTCCCATTAAACTTGCGTCGACCTATTTAATGACATAAAGATATCTTTATATCTAAAGCCAATCGCGTTGGCGCGAGACCGCTTGGGCATATGGAAATGCCGATGGATCAAGAACAACTGACATTTGCCGGGCTGACCGCAACGCTCAAAGCTGCGGGCGAAACCACCCGGCTGCGCATCCTGGCGCTTCTCGCCGAGGCCGAGTTGACCGTCTCGGACCTCACCGAAATCCTGCGCCAATCGCAGCCCCGGCTCTCCCGCCACCTTCGCCTTTTGGCCGAGGCGCGGCTGGTCGAGCGCTTCCGCGAGGGCGCCTGGGCTTTTTACCGGCTCGGCGAGCAAGGCGGCATCGACATCGCCCGCACCTTGATCGCGCGGCTCGACCCGGAAGACCCGGTGATCGCCCGCGACCGCGAGCGGCTCACCGCGGTACGCGCCGCCCGCGCCGCCGCAGCGCAAAATTATTTCCGCAAACATGCCGCCGAGTGGGACCGTATCCGCAAGCTGCATGCCGGCGACGCCGCCGTCGAGGGGGCGATCAAGAAGGCGCTCGCCGACAAGCCGATGCGCGCGCTGCTCGATCTCGGTACCGGCACCGGTCGCATGCTCGAACTGTTCGCCGACGACGTCCAGCGCGGGCTTGGGCTCGATCTGTCGCTCGATATGCTGGCGCTGGCGCGGACGCGGCTCGACCGCGCCGGGCTCAAACATTGCAGCGTGCGCCACGGCGACATTTATGACCTCGCCCTGCCGCGCGATTCCTTCGACGTCGTCATCATCCATCAGGTGCTGCACTTCCTCGACGACAGCGCCCGCGCCATCCGCGAGGCCGCCCGCGTGCTGCGGCCGGGCGGACGGCTGCTCGTCGTCGACTTCGCGCCGCATGATCTCGAATTCTTGCGCGAAGAATATGCCCACCGCCGCCTCGGCTTCGCGCCGGAGACAGTGACGCAATGGCTTGAAGCGGCCGGCCTCGACGTGCTGCGGCAGGAAACCTTCGCGCCCGGGCCGGAAGGCAGGATCGCGGTGTCGCTGTGGCTCGCGCGCGATCCGCGCATCGTATTGGCGCAACCGTCGACGCAGGTGGCGTGATGATCACGCCTCGCCCCAGCCGTTTTGTCGAAGCCGGCAAGCCCCGCAATCTGCATGTCTCGTTCGAGTTCTTTCCGCCGAAAACCGTGGAGATGGAGCAATCGCTCTGGGAATCGATCCGGCGGCTCGCGCCGCTGAAGCCCGATTTCGTCTCGGTGACCTATGGCGCCGGCGGCTCGACGCGCGAGCGCACGCATGCGACGGTCAAGCGCATCCTCGCCGAGACTTTGCTCACGCCCGCAGCGCATCTGACCTGCGTTGCCGCGACACGCGACGACGTCAATGCGGTGATCCACGGCTATGCAGAAGCCGGCGTGCGCCACATCGTGGCCTTGCGCGGCGATCCGGTGAGCGGGGTCGGAGCGCGTTACGCGCCGCATCCCGGCGGTTATCAGAACGCCGCCGATCTCGTCGGCGGCATCAAGCGTATCGCCGACGATATCGAAGTGTCGGTCTCCGCCTATCCGGAAAAGCACCCCGACAGCCCTTCGGTTGCCGCCGATATCGATATGCTCAAGGCCAAGGTCGACGCCGGCGCGACGCGGGCGATGACACAGTTCTTTTTCGAGAACGCGCTCTACTTCCGTTATCTCGATCGCGTCCGTGCGGCCGGAATCAACATCCCGATCGTACCGGGAATCCTGCCGGTGCAGAATTTCAAGCAGACCAAGAATTTCGCCGAGCGTACCGGCGCCTCGGTTCCGGCCTGGCTTGCCGATCGTTTCGACGGCCTTGATGACGATCCGGCGACCCGCAAACTAATCGCGGCCGCTGTTGCTGCCGAACAAGTGATCGACCTCGTCGACCACGGCGTCACCGATTTTCATTTTTACACCATGAATCGCGCCGATCTGGTTTACGCGGTCTGCCATCTGCTCGGCCTGCGCCCGGACCATGGCACGACGGGCACACTCGCCTCGCAAACCGTCAAGGAGCGCGCGTGAATGAATAGGCTCGCGCCGAAATCGCAAATCGAGTCCACGCTGCGGCGGCTCGCCGCCGAGCGCATACTCGTGCTCGATGGCGCGATGGGCACGATGATCCAGGCGCTGCGGCTTGACGAAGAGGCGTTCCGCGGCGCGCGTTTCGACGCCTGGAACCGCGAGGTGCGCGGCAACAACGATCTGCTCAATCTGACCCAGCCCGACGCGATCCGCGCCATCCACCTCGCCTATTTCCGCGCCGGCGCCGATATCGTCTCGAGCAATACCTTTTCCTCGACGCGGATCGCGCAGGCCGATTACGGCATGGCCGACATCGCCTATGAGCTGAACCTGGAAGGCGCGCGGCTCGTTCGCGAAGCCGCCCGCGTCGCGCAGGAGGAAGACGGCCGCGAGCGCATCGTCGCCGGCGCCATCGGGCCAACCAATCGCACGGCGTCGATATCGCCCGACGTCTCCAACCCCGGCTTTCGCGCCATCACCTTCGATCAGTTGCGCGAAGCCTATGGCGAACAGGTGCGCGGCCTGATCGACGGCGGCGTCGACGTGCTGCTGATCGAGACGATTTTCGACACGCTCAACGCCAAGGCCGCGATCTTTGCCATTGCCGACGAGGTCGCCGCGCGCGGTGTCGACGTGCCGGTGATGATTTCCGGCACCATTACCGACCGCTCCGGCCGGGTTCTCTCGGGCCAAACGCCGGAAGCGTTCTGGAATTCGGTCGCCCATGCGGCTCCGATCTCCGTGGGGCTGAATTGCGCGCTCGGCGCCAAGGAGATGCGCGCCCACATCGCCGAGCTTGGCCGTGTCGCCGATACTCTGATCTGCGCTTATCCCAATGCCGGCCTGCCCAACGAATTCGGCCATTACGATGAAGGGCCTGATGCGATGGCGACGCAGCTCGGCGAATTCGCCGCGTCGGGCCTGGTCAACATCATCGGCGGCTGCTGCGGCACGACGCCCGACCATATCCGCGCCATCGCGCGGGCCGTTGCCGGCAAAACGCCGCGCAAAATTCCGGAAATCGCGCCGCGGCTGCGGCTCTCCGGCCTCGAGCCGTTCACACTGACTCCGGAAATTCCGTTCGTGAATGTCGGCGAGCGCACCAATGTCACCGGCTCGGCGCGCTTCCGCAAGCTGATCACCGCCGGCGATTATCCCGCGGCGCTTGCGGTGGCGCGCGATCAGGTGGAGAACGGCGCGCAGATCATCGACGTCAATATGGACGAGGGACTTCTCGATTCCGAGAAGGCGATGACCACGTTCCTCAATCTGGTCGCGGCTGAGCCCGACATCGCCCGCGTACCGGTGATGATCGACTCGTCGAAATTCTCGGTGATCGAAGCCGGCCTGAAATGCGTGCAGGGCAAGGCGGTGGTGAATTCGATCTCGCTCAAGGAAGGCGAAGAGGCCTTTATCCGCCATGCTGAGATTGTGCGCCGCTATGGCGCGGCTGTCGTCGTCATGGCCTTCGACGAAAAGGGCCAGGCCGACACGCTTGAGCGCAAGCAGGCGATCACTCAGCGCGCCTATGACATTCTGACCAACCGTGTCGGCTTCCCGCCGCAGGACATCATCTTCGATCCCAACATTTTTGCCGTCGCGACCGGCATGGAAGAGCACGACGGCTATGGCGTTGCTTTTATCGAGGCGGCGCGCTGGATCCGGCAGAACCTGCCGCACGCGCATGTCTCGGGCGGCGTCTCAAATCTCTCGTTCTCGTTCCGCGGCAACGAAGCCGTGCGCGAGGCGATGCATGCGGTGTTCCTCTATCATGCCATCAAGGCCGGCATGGATATGGGCATCGTCAATGCCGGCCAGATCGCGGTTTATGACGATCTCGATCCGGAGCTGCGCGAAGCCTGCGAAGACGTCGTGCTCAATCGCCGTGCTGACGCCGCCGAGCGTCTGCTCGCGCTTGCCGAACGGCATCGCGGCCACGGCAAGGAGAAAAAGGAAGCCGATCTCGCCTGGCGCGAATGGCCGGTGGAGAAGCGGCTCGCGCATGCGCTGGTGCACGGCATCACCGACTTCATCGCGCAGGACGTCGAAGAAGCCCGGCTGAAGGCGCCGCGTCCGCTCGCGGTGATCGAAGGTCCGCTGATGGACGGCATGAACGTGGTCGGCGACCTGTTCGGCTCCGGCCGCATGTTCCTGCCGCAGGTCGTGAAGTCGGCGCGGGTGATGAAGCAGGCGGTGTCTTATCTGATGCCTTTCATGGAACAGGAGCGCGACGGCCGCCAACATGTGTCCTCGAACGGCAAGATCGTGCTCGCGACGGTCAAAGGCGACGTGCACGACATCGGCAAAAACATCGTCGGCGTCGTGCTCCAGTGCAACAATTACGACGTTGTCGATCTCGGCGTCATGGTCCCGGCAGAAAAGATTCTGCAGGCTGCGATCAAAGAACGCGCCGATATCGTCGGACTTTCCGGCCTCATTACGCCCTCGCTCGACGAAATGTGCCACGTCGCCGGCGAATTCGAGCGGCAAGGCTTCGACATCCCGCTGTTGATCGGCGGCGCGACGACCAGCCGCGTGCACACTGCGGTCAAGATCCATCCCAATTATCGGCGCGGGCAGACCGTCTACGTCAACGACGCTAGTCGCGCCGTCGGCGTCGTCTCCTCGCTGCTGTCGCGTGACAACCGCGACCGCACCATCGGCGACGTGCGCGCCGAATACGCGCGAATCGCGGCTGCGCATGCCCGCGGCGAAGAGAACAAGCAGCGCCTGGCACTGGCCGACGCGCGCGCCAATGCGCTCAAGCTCGACTGGTCCGGCGCTTATGTTCCGCCGGTGCCGCGCTTCACCGGCACGCGCACGCTCCGCGATATCCCGATTGCCGAGCTCGTCGATTACATCGACTGGTCGCCCTTCTTTGCGACCTGGGAATTAACCGGAAAATATCCGGCAATCCTGCAGGATGCCACGGTCGGCGAAGCGGCGCGCGGACTGTTTGCCGATGCGCAAGCCATGCTGAAAAAGATGATCGCCGAAAACTGGTTCCGCGCCAGCGCCGTGATCGGCTTCTGGCCGGCCAACAGCGACGGCGACGATATTCTGGTGTTCGGCGACGAGACGCGCGCCAGGCCGATCGCGACGCTCCACACCATACGGCAGCAGCTGGCGCGCCGCGAAGGCCGCGCCAATGTGGCGCTGGCGGACTTCATCGCGCCGAAGGATTCTGGCCGCGCCGACTATATCGGCGCATTTGCGGTGACAGCGGGGCTTGGCGAAGAAACCGTGGTCGACCGCTTCAAGCATGCCAATGACGATTATTCCGCGATCATGGCCAAGGCATTGGCCGACCGCCTCGCCGAAGCGCTGGCCGAGCGCATGCATCAGCGAGCGCGCCGCGAATTCTGGGCCTATGCGCCGGACGAGGCGCTGCGCAACGACGAACTGATCGCCGAGCGCTATCGCGGCATCCGTCCCGCGCCCGGCTATCCAGCACAACCCGATCACACCGAGAAGGCGACGCTGTTCAAGCTGCTCGACGGCGAGCGCGCCATCGGCGTGAAGCTCACCGAGAGCTTTGCGATGTGGCCCGGCGCCTCGGTCTGCGGGCTCTATTTCAGCCATCCCGACAGCTATTATTTCGGCGTCGGCAAGATCGAGCGCGACCAGGTCGAGGATTACGCCAAGCGCAAGGGTGAGAGCTTCGCCGCGATGGAGAAATGGCTGGCGCCGATCCTCAACTACGATCCGCTGGCGGCGGCGCGCAGCGCGGCGGAGTAATCAGGCTCCGATCTTCCTCGCAATCGCCTGCTCGACGAATAGTGCCGCTTCCAGCGCCGCGCGGTCGCGGCCGAAGCGCCCGACGATCTGAATGCCGAGCGGCAGGCCGTTTTCGCTCAAGCCGGGCACGTTGATGCAGGGCGTGCCCATCAAGGTCCACAACCGGTTGAACATCGCATTGCCGGTGGTGGCGAAGCCATGCGGCGCCGCGCCCGGCGCCGACGGCGTGAGGATCACGTCATAATCCGCCATGGTGTCGGCGAACGCTTGCCGGGCGCGGCTCGCGGTGCGGCGCGCGGCATCGTAGGCGGCGGCGGTGATCGAAGTCGCGGCGTCGAGCGACGCGCGGAGCCGATGATCGATCCGGTCACGATGATAGTCGTATTCCCAAGCAACCGCGCAGAGGTTCTCGTAATCCTGGATCGTGTGTTGCGCGAGGTAAGCGTCCTCGAAAATCGGCGGCAGCGTGATCTCGGTGACTTTGGCGCCGGCGGCCAGTGCGATCTTCGCTGCCGTCTCGGTCGCCTTGTGCATGCCTTCGCTCGCCTGCGGCCACAGATGCGTACGCGCGACGGCGACGCGCGGTGCGGCCGGCGCGGCCTGATCGACGCGAAGATCGCGCGCCAGGACGGCGCCGGCGACAAAGGCGACATCGGCGACGCCGGCGCCGAACAGGCCGGCGGTGTCGAGGTGCCAGGCGACGTCCTTGGCGCCGACCATCGGGATCAGACGATAGGACGGCTTGAAGCCGGCAACGCCGCAAAACGCCGCCGGCCGGATCACCGAGCCAGCGGTTTGCGTGCCGAACGCCATCGGCATCATGCCGGCAGCGACACCGGCCGCCGAGCCTGACGACGAGCCGCCCGGCGTGTGTTCGAGATTGTGCGGATTGCGCGTCGCCGACGGCACCAGCGACGCCATTTCCGTCGTGACCGTCTTGCCGATGACGATGCCGCCGGCGCGACGCGTCATCGCCACCGCGCTCGCGTCGGCGCGCGGCTGAAAGCCGGCATAGATCGGCGAGCCGTATTGCGTCGGCAGATCGGCGGTGTCGAAGATGTCCTTGAACGCGACCGGCAGGCCGCGCAGCGGCGTTGCGGCCAAGCGCGGATTGTCGGCGGCTCGGCGCGCCGCGTCGAGGTCGAGCACGACAAAGGCGCCGACATCCTTCTCGCGCGCGTCGATCGCTTGCGCGCAGAGATCGACTGCGGCTCGCGGTTTGAGCGCGCCTGACTCCAGACGGCGCACAAGGTCAAGTGCCGACAGCATCGCTACTCTCCACATATCCTCTGATGCGATGTGGCCCGAAACGCGGTTCGGGATCAAGGGTCATGGTTAACGGCCGGTTTCGCGCTCCACGCGATATCGTTGAGCAATCCTTAAGATAATTGCTCGCATTGTCCGCGCATGACGCGTGGAGTTTGCTGGTACCTCGTCAGCTCCCTCGTCCTCGCCGCTCTCATCGCCGTCGCCGGCTGCAGTCATTACATGCTGGCCGAGCGCGAGCCGTGGCGCGCTGAGGCGGAATTGTCGTGCCTGAATTCGGGCGCGGTGAAGGAATCGCCGACGCGCGTGCGCATTTCGGCGATCAACGGACCGGGCGCCTGCGGCATGGAATATCCGCTGCGGGTGTCGACCTTGGGCGGAAGTCAGGCGCTCGGTTATGACGACGAAGCGCTGCGACCGCCGGGCTCGATCCCGAACGGCGGAATTGCCAACGGCGCGATGCCGCAATCCTGGCCGGGGCAAGGCGCGAGCCGAGGATACGGCCAGCCAAGCGCGTCCTACACGCCGGTTCCGCGCTCCAGCGCCGTCCAATCAAGTGCTTTGCCGCCGCCGAACGGCCCGCGGTATAATCCGTATCAGCAATCGCCCCATCAGCAATCAACGGCACCACAGTCTTATCTGCAGCAGTATTATCCGCCGCAGTCTTATCCTGCGCGGTCCCGTCCCGCGCAGCAGTCTTACGCGTCGCAGCGTTATTTGCAGGCCTCTGGTCCGCCGCGACCGACCGCACAAATCGGCCGGCCGCTCTCGCTCAATCCGCCGGGCCTGCCCGAGCTTGACGATGACGAGGATGTCGGGATTCCCGGAGGTCCGCCGCATCCCTATTACGGCGGCCCCGCGCCGGCACCTTACTCGCCACACGAGAATCGGCCAGCGCCGCCGCCAATCCCTCCGCTTGGGCCGCCCGATCCATCGCAGACCGCGAGCATTCAGCCGGTCGCGGTGCAGCCGGCGGCAACGCTTGCCTGCCCCATCGTCTCGGCGCTCGATCAATGGATCAACGGCGCGGTGCAGCCGGCGGCGATGCGCTGGTTCCGTCAGCCGGTGGTCGAGATCAAGCAAATCTCGGCCTATTCCTGCCGCGGCATGAACGGCAATCCGAATGCGCATATCTCCGAACACGCTTTCGGCAACGCGCTCGATATCGCAGAATTCGATCTCGCCGATGGCCACCGGATCAGCGTGCAATATGGCTGGCACGGCTCGCCGGAGGAGCAGGGCTTCCTGCACGACGTGCAGTCGGCGGCGTGCGAAGAGTTCACCACCGTGCTGGCGCCTGGCGCGAATGTCTATCACTACAATCACATCCACGTCGATCTGATGCGCCACTACAACGGCCGCCATATCTGCGAGCCGACGGCGATCCCCGGAGAAGTCGCCGCCGCCCGCGTGCGCTCGCGCTACGCGGCGCAGCATTATGGCGAACACTACGGAGATCCCGGCGTCACCGGCTCGATCAAGGAAAAGTCACACGATCGCCCGCTCAGCTATTCGGGCGAGGACGACGACAGCCTGCCGCCCGCCGTTCCCGGCGAGGATTGAACATAGGCTCTCCACACATGCGCGTTATCGCGCCGTGGCAAAGAAGCTGCTCTCGAGGCGGCAGGCGCGGCGCTTCGACACGCGGTCTCGCCGCAACGTCATCTGCCGCGGCGACGGCTAACAGGTGGATCAAAATACGAAGTTGCCGGCGAAACACGCCGAGCTCGCGGTCATCGCAACGCCGGACATTCCAAGGGGCTGGCCGGCGACGTCCTCGTGCCGGCCAGAGTCGGCGTTCGCCCTTTTCACAGCGACGTGCGACTCACATTCATCGCCCGCCCGCCTGCATCTGCTGCAGCACGGCGGCGGTCGGCCAGCAATCGAGCTTGAGCCCGTTACTCTTCTGATAGGCGCCGAGCGCGGAGCGCGTCAGCATGCCGGCCTTGCCGTCGATCTTGTCGTGGTAATAGCCGCGCGTGGTGAGAATCTCTTGCATGCGGACGAGGTCCGCGGTCGGCAATTGCGCGACCTTGCCCCAGGGCGTCTCAAACGACGCATGCGGATCGGCGATACGGTCGGCGAGATGGCCGACAAACAGGACATAAAGATCGGAGAAGTTATATTCCTTGATGACGAAATAGTTTTTGGTGGCAAGGAATGACGGGCCATAAAGGCCGGCGACCTGCACCAGCGACGTGGCCGCCGCGCGCTCGTCCGGCGACAGCGTACGTCCACCATTTTGTGAAAAACCGGCCGGCACGAAGCCGCGCTTGAGCCATTCGCCGATGGTGAGCGTGTGGTCCGGCACACCGATGGTGCAATCGACGTCGGCCGGCGGATGAACTTCGTAGGCCCAGCGCAGGCCGGGCTGCCAGCCCTTGTCGCGCAGCTGCTTGGCGGCGGAGGCAAGCGCATCGGGCGCCGAATTCCAGATGTCGGCCTTGCCGTCGCCGTCGAAATCGACGGCATATTTCAGATAATCCGACGGCAGCAACTGCGTAAGCCCCATGGCGCCGGCCCAGGAGCTCTTCATGTCGGCAAGCTTGATCTGGCCCTGGTCGAGAATTTTCAGCGCCAGCAAAAACTCGTTGAGGAATTGCTCCTTGCGTTTGCCGGTGTAGGCCTGCGTTGCCAAAACACGGATCGCATTGCGCTTGTCGACAGCATGGCCGTAATCGGTCTCGCGGCCGAAGATCGCGAGCAGGATCCCCGGCGGCGTACCGAATTGCTTTTCAATGGCCGCAAGCGGCGCGCGGTATTGCTCGTAAAGCCTGCGGCCTTCGGCGGCGAGACGGTCGATCGACGCCTCTCTGACGTAGTCCGCCGGTGTCTGCACGAATTCCGGCTGCCCGGCGGAGGGCTTTTCCGGCCGGCCGGGCAGAACCAGATCGGGCAAAGTGAAATCCGGCTCGAGCCCGCGCGTCGCGCTGTCGAATGTCGCGCGCGAGACCCCCATTGCTTGCACCCGCGGCCACAACGATTGCAGCCAAGTCTGGAAAGCGGCATCGGCATATGCGGAAGTCGACTGGAATGCAACGAACAACAAAGCCGCGATGAGCCAGCAGGTCATTGCAAGCGAAGCAAAGCGATCCACAAGGAGTCCCGGCGGCGAAAGTCGCCGTCCTTGCCGGCGGCCTGGATTGCTTCGTCGCTTCGCTCCTTGCAATGACGGCAACAGCAACCTCATCGCACCGCCAGAATGAACAGCCGCGGGAACCGCAACAGCACCTTGCCGTCATAGCGCGGCTTATAGGCCTGCGTGATTTTGGCCGTATAGGCAGCGAGAAACTTCTCGCGGTCCTCGGCGCTCAGCGGCGACAGGAACGGCTGCAGCGAAGAGCCCTTGAACCATTCGGTGATCGCGGCCGGCGACGCCATGACGTGATTATACGTGACGTGCCAGATATCGAGATGCGACGACACCGGCTTGAGCAGATCGTAATACTCCTCGACCGACGGTAGATCGTCGCGTGCAGCCGCTTTGACTTCGGGATGATCCTTCCACGGACCGCTTTCACCGACATCTTTCTGGAAACGCAGCGCCGGCTCGCGCGTATTGTCGGGCATCTGGATCGCCAGCACACCGCCCGGCGCCATTTCTTCGATCAGACGGCGCATGATCGCCGGATGTTCGGGCAACCACTGCATGACGGCATTGCCGAAGATCAGATCGGTGCCGGGAGCCGGCTTCCAATCGGCGAGATCGGCCTCGATAAATGTGCACTTGGGCAGCCGCTCGCGCGCCTTGCGCAGCATATCGGGCGAGGAATCGAGCCCCATGACCTGCGACTGCGGATAGCGCTCGACCAAAAGCTCGGTCGAATTGCCCGGTCCGCAGCCGAGATCGACAACGAGATGAGGCCGCTGCAACGGCACTTGAGCCAGGAGATCGCGCGGCGGCCGCGTGCGTTCGTCCTCGAATTTCAGGTATTGTCGGGCGCTCCAGTCTTCCATAACCACGACCTCGTTGTCGGACTTTTCCGCGAGATTGGGATATGGCCTATTCCTCTAGCAGGAGTTCCCGTCCGTGTCTGTCCGAAGTATCGCCCTGGCGCTTTGCCTTATCTCGAGTTCTGCCATCCCGGCTTCCGCGCAGTTCAAGAGGGATCTGCCGCCGATCACCTGCGCTACGGTCGAGAGCATCGGCGTCGCCGACATGGCCGCCGACGGCACCATCACGCTGCATCTGAAATCGCTGTGGCCGGATGCGCACGAGGACAGCGATCTGAATTACGCCCCTGACGATCCGCAATATGGCGACATCAAAAAGCATCTCGGCGGGATCGAGCCGGGGCAGTCGAAACCGATCCCGCCGTTTTGCTAATTCCGCTCCTGCGACGCGCCCGCATTCAAAAAGGCGACGGAGGCGATGTCGCGCGGCTGGTCGTGATTGGAATGACCGCGCACCTGCTGGCTGCGGCTCGGGTGGCCCTGCTGCGGTTGACCTTGATGCGTCTGGTTGCGCGGCTTGCCGCCGCGATGCCAATGCCGCTCTTTGGTCTGGCCGCCGCTGCGCGAGCCGTTCTTGCCGTGGTCGCCGTTGCCGCGGCCGTTCTTGCCACGGCCGCTCTTGCCGTGATTGACCGGCACATGCTTGCCCGGCGCGTGCGAGCGGGCCGGCTTGCCGTCCCGCTTGCCGGTTTGCGGCTCGTCGCGTCCCGGATGCGACCGTTTGTCGGTCATCGGGATCGACATGCGGATCAGCTTTTCGATATCGCGCAGATAAGCCGCCTCCTCGGCATCGCAGAGCGAGATAGCGATGCCTTCAGCGCCCGCGCGCGCGGTGCGGCCGATGCGGTGCACATAGGTCTCGGGCACATTGGGCAGATCGAAATTCACCACGTGGCTGACGCCGTCGACGTCGATGCCGCGCGCGGCGATGTCGGTCGCGACCAGGGTCTTGACCTTGCCGTCGCGGAACGCCGTGAGCGCGCGTTCGCGCTGACCTTGCGATTTGTTACCGTGAATGGCTTCCGCCGCGATGCCGGACTGGCCGAGCCGGCGCGCGACCTTGTCGGCGCCGTGCTTGGTCCGGGTGAAAACCAGCACGCGATCGATCGGCTCATTGCGCAGCACTTCGACCAGGACGGTATGCTTGGCGGCGTGGTCGACACGAATGACGCGCTGGGCGATACGCTCGGCAGTCGAGGCAACGGGCGTGACCGCGACCTTGGCCGGATCGCGCAGCATGACCTCGGCAAGCTCGGCGATGGCGCGCGGCATGGTGGCCGAGAACATCAGCGTCTGCCGCTCCGCGGGAAGCTTGGCGACGATTTTGCGGATGTCATTGATGAAGCCCATATCCAGCATGCGGTCAGCCTCGTCGAGCACGAAGCATTCGACGCCGTTGAGGCGGAGCGCATTGGCCTTGACCAGATCGAGCAGCCGGCCCGGCGTGGCGACGAGAACGTCGACGCCGTTGAGCAGCGAGCGCACTTGCGCGCCCATCGACACGCCGCCGATGGCGAGCGCCGTGCGCAGCCGCAGATGACGGCCATAGGCGCGGAAACTGTCGAGGATCTGCCCGGAGAGTTCGCGTGTCGGGCTCAGCACCAGAACACGGCAGCTCTTGCGCTCCGACATGCGCGGATTCTGCGCCAGCCGGTGCAGGATCGGCAGCGCGAAGGCCGCCGTCTTGCCGGTGCCGGTTTGCGCAATGCCGACCACGTCGCGTCCGGTGATCGCGATCGGAATGGTCTGCGCCTGGATCGGGGTTGGGATTTCGTATTTTTCTTCGGTGAGCGCCTTGACGATGGCGTCGTCGAAATTGAAGTCGCTGAAGTTGGTCAACGAATAGTCTTTCTTTTTGCATGCGCCGCTTGTGCCGTCGCGCCAAACGCCACGGCCCGCGGAGCGGGATAAATAGACACCCCGCGCGTTCTGGGCTGTCGATGAAAATGGATTAGTGCGAGCTAGAAACCAATTAACGGACATAAGCCGTTAGCAGGATAAAGCTGATTATGGTCCCGCACACGCGGCTCGCCTGCGGATCGAATCGATCGCGGGGCTTATATGCGCTAATCATGTGTCGGTTTCAAGGCGGAACATCCAAATCGGCGAATACGTGGATTCACGTGTGTCGTTTTCACTCATTATTCATGCTGTTGCAGGGGACACTCGTCGCGGCTTTGGCGCTTGCGCGCCTTGCTGTTCCGGTGTCGGCAGCGGACGACAGCGGCGCGCCGATTCCGTGTGAAGCCGTCGACAGCGTCGGCAGCGCAAGGATGTCCGAAGACGGCACCATCACGCTGCGGCTTCACACGCTGTGGCCGCAGCCGTTTTCCGAAAGCCGGCATATCTACGCCCCAGGCGATGCGGATTACGGCTTCATCAAACGCCATCTCGGCGGTATCGCGCCCGGGCAGATCAAGCCCGTGCCGCCCCTGTGCGGTACCAATTCCGAGCCGTAATGGGCTATTTTACGTGGCGTCTATGGCGTTGACATGGGCCCGGTCTCGGCGCGTACTATTCGGGTAGAAAAGCACTTGTCCGCGTTGCGGCACTGGTCATGATGAGTAAAGCCTCATGACGAGTAAGGCTATCGAGTTGGGGCCCGCAGTATTTGTGGTCGACGACGACGCCTCGGTCCGCGAGGCGCTCGACAGCCTATTCCGCTCGATCGGCTTGCAGGCAACGACCTTCGGTTCGGCCGCCGAGTTCCTGCAACACAAGCTGCCCGATACGCCGAGTTGCCTGGTGCTCGACGTCAGGCTTCCCGGTCTCAGCGGCCTCGACTTTCAGGCCGAACTCGCCGCGGCGGGGCTGCACATCCCGATCATTTTCATGACCGGCCACGGCGATATTCCGATGACGGTGAAGGCGATGAAAGCCGGAGCCGTCGAATTCCTGCCAAAGCCGTTTCGCGACCAGGACATGCTGGATGCCGTGCAACAGGCGCTTGAGCGCGATCGCGAGCGCCGCCGGCGCAACAACGGGCTCGCCAAATTGAAGTCGAGCTTCGACATGCTCACCCCGCGCGAACAGGAAGTCATGGGCCTGGTGACGGCCGGCCTGATGAACAAACAAGTTGCCGGCGAGATCGGCGTCAGCGAGATCACCGCCAAGGTCCATCGCGGCAACATCATGCGAAAGATGGGCGCAAAATCGCTCGCTGAATTGGTCCGGATGGCCGACGCATTGGGCCTTCGCGGACCGAACTTTTGAACACCTATACATTGGTATAGTTTTCTTCGCGGCTATGCCGACTCAAAGATGTGCGCACTCGCAAGCTCGCCTGCCTCTCGCATATCACACGAGGACCTCGACACAGTGAATTCGGCCTTGATTTCCATCATCGACGATGACCGTTCCGTCCGCGAGGCGATCCAGAGCTTGATACGCTCGCTGGGTTACGCGACCGCCGCCTTCGGTTCCGCGGAAGAGTATCTCGATTCCGGGCGCATCGGTGACACGGCGTGTATCATCACCGATCTGCAAATGCCGGGCTTGAGCGGCATCGACCTGCAGCGCCGGCTCATCGCCGACGGCCATAGAACCCCGATGATCTTCGTGACGGCGTTTCCGAACGACCGGTTGCGCCAGCATGCGCTCGATGCCGGCGCGTTCGGCTTCCTGAGCAAGCCGTTCAACGAGACGAGCCTGATCGCTTGCATCGACAAGGCGCTCCAGAGCCCACTGCCGAACTGACTCCGCTTCCGCCATTCTTCGGAGACACGCTCTCAGCCCGGCTATACCAAGGTATAGCTGGGCCGACCGGGTTCGATACTGCGCATTTACCAATGTGCAATGGGATCGCGCGGTCCCGCTTTCTATCCTCCCGTCAAAACGAGATGTCGGGGAGGCATCAATGCGTGCGACATTTGATCAAAAACTGGCAGCCATTTCGGGCTTCCTGGTCCTTTGTTCCATCGGCGCCTGCATCGCGGGTGCGGCCAGCCCTCCGGCCGCCGCGCGCAGCAGGCAACCGGACAGCGCCAACATCAATCGCGTCAACAAGGGCGATCGGCTGATGGTCCCGCTGATCCCGCAGGCGCAGCGGAAATTGCCGTCGCCGGCGGACAGTATGAAGACGTCGCTGCAACGTCCACCGCTGGGATGCGACCCGGCTTTCAGCCCGGTCGCCGATCCGACGCGCGCCGGCATCTACAAGCGCTGCGCCGTCTGACGGCTATACCAACGTATAACCGGGCGTACATGCGTACAATTTCCGGGCATTACGGCGGGCGTCAAATAGCGTCCTGGAAACGACAAAACAGACAACAAGGCCGCCGGATCAACCGGCGTCGGCGTCGACAGAAGTGCAGGAGGTCGTCATGAATCACTCCATGTACGGTGCCGATCGCGGTACCCACTTCAAGATCATCGCGGTCGGCCTTCTTTGCGCCGCACTGCTCGCCGTCGTCGGCAAATTCGCGCATCTCGACAGCCTGGATCTCGGCACCGCGCCGCTGGTCAAAGCCGGTCAGCCCGCGGTCGTCAGCGGCAACCCGGCGACGGTGCGATGATGTATCCGCAGGCGAGCCGAAGCGGATTTTCTGCAGCCATCGCGCGCGGCCGGCGCTTCGATCCGGTGGCGATTGCGACGATTGCCATCGGCGTCGTCGTGATGACCGCACTCACCATGATATTCTGACACGGATACGCGCAGACGCCGACTGAGCAACACGTTACGCTAACCTACCCCCCGACACCCATCCCCCGGTTAGCGTATTCAGCGGCCGGCTCCAGCCCCTTGGAGCCGGCCGCATCCCTTCCATGCGGTGCTGAACTAAGAAGCGGCGTCGGAGCCGCGCCCGGTCTTTTGACTTTTGTCGGCCGGCAGGACGAACTGAAACAAGGCGCCGGCCTTGCCGTCGGAGGACGCGGTCAGTTCGCCGCCGTGATGCTCGATGATCATGCGGCAAATGGCGAGCCCCAGCCCCATTCCCTGCGCCTTGGTCGTAAAGAACGCGCCGAAAATGCTGTCCAATTGCTCAGGGTCGATTCCCGGTCCGGAATCTTTGACCTCGACGACGATTGCGGCCGGCTCGCGAAGCTGCGTCCTCACATGCAACACTCGGCCCCGATCCGGCGTCGTATTCATGGCTTCCATGGCATTGTTCACCAGATTGGAGATCACCTGCAGCAGCTGGCCGTGATGCCCGTCGACAGGCGACAAGTCCGCGGCAAGTTCGCGGCGGACGACAACGCCGTGACTTTTCAACTCTCCGGCCAGGGAATTCAGCGCCTCAAGGATCGTCGCGTTTACATCGACTAGGCGACGCGCCTGGTCGACTTCGCGGAACAGCGCGCGAATGCCGTCGAATACTTCGCTGGTGCGATAGCTGTCGCGGATGATGCGCTCGACCGCGCCCTGCACCTCGCGGTAATCCGGTGGCGACATCGCCAGAAACCGCAGCGCCGCACCGCCATTGGTCGCGATGGCCGCGAGCGGCTGCCGCACTTCATGCGCAATCGAGGCTGTGATCGCCTGGGCGTTCATCAGCTTGTTGTGCCGCTCGCGCTCCAGCAGGAGGTTCGAGCGGGCAAGACGCGCTTCACTGTCCCGCCGCTCGGCGAACAGCGCCGCGAGAACGCAGGCGCCGAGCGTGACGACCAGGATCACCGCCTGCGCCTGCAGGATGCGGTCGCTGAGCGGGAGCGTGGCGTCGCCGAAATGGCCGATGCCGAAAATCGCGGTCCACACGATCGCGATCGAAACCATGAAGCCGCCGGCGGCCGCAAAGACCGGCCGGCAGCGCGCGGCCAGCCACAGCAGCATCGGAAACAGCAATGCGCCGGGCACGACCGTCTCCCATGGTTGCTCGGGCAGCGAAATGATGATCCCCGTCATCGCACCGAGCAGCGCCAGCGCGATAACACCTTCGACCAACTCGCCGCGCCGCAACGGCCGCCGTGCCGCCGCGGCCAGCCCGATGATGAGCGGCGCGACGGCAATGATGCCGACGGCGTCGGACGCAAACCAATGCCACCAGGTCGTGAACATGGAAGCGTCCGGGCTGTGAAACAGCTTGTAGGAAATCGCGCCGCCGATGCCCGAGGCGACGGTGCCGACAATGGCCGCGGCGAACAGCATGAGGACGCGCCGCAGGCTGTCCAAGCTGAACCTCGCGCCGCCATAATGCTGAACCAATCCGGCGGTGATCAAAGCCTCAGCGGCGTTGCAGATGGCGAAGGCCGAAGCCGCCCAGACCGTCCTGTCGCCCATCAGATTGGCAACCAGCGTCGCGGCAATCGCGCCGAGCGCCACCGGCCATCGCGCCTTGGCGCCGAGAGCGATCAAAACGCCGGAGGAAATGCCAGCTGCCGGCCAAAACACCGCCACGCCATCGGGCTTGATGAGCAGCCCAAGGCTCAATTGCGCCGCATAGAAGTAGGCCAGGCCGACAGCCGCAGCGAGCGCCAAACCACGCACCAGCGGCCCGCGCAACCATGGCCCGCCAAACCATGGCCCGCCAAACCATGGCCAACCAAGCCACGGCGCCATCCCGCTCATTGAGGTGGTCCGCCGGTCTTGCACCAGGACTGACAGTCTTTCCGGCATTTCGCACCCCCCGTTCGACGCGCGCTTGGGACGCTGCTGGGACGCTCTTCCGACCTGTCAATTCATGCTGGCAGCAGTTTGTGACCTTGACCTTTCACGGGCCTATCGCCCGGCACCGATGATCCTGGAAATTGTGCCTCGCCGCGCGCGCAACGGCAATAAACAAATAACCGCAACCCGCCGCACCGCTGCGCCACTCGGCCCAGGCGGACAAATATCCTGATACCACCCATCGGACATTTGGGATAATCTTCAAGCGCGAACCGTCGGCAGACGCAACCGCGCATTGATAAGCGCGCGGAAGTCCAACGGAAGACGGAAGAAATAATGGGGCATTGATGCCTCATGGGAGGATCAACAATGAAGCTTCCCCGCAGGGATTTTTTGCATCTGGCAACGGGCGCCGCCGCGTCGCTTTGCCTGAGCAGGACCGCGATGGCGCAGGGCGCCTATCCGTCGCATCCTATCCGCCTCATCGTCGGCTTCACGCCCGGAGCGGCTTCCGACATTACGGCGCGTCTGTTTGCCAAGGGTGCGGCAGGCGTTCTCGGCCAAACGGTGGTCGTTGAAAACAAGCCGGGCGCAGCCGGCAGCATTGCCGGCCAATATGTCGCGCACGCAGCGAACGACGGCTATACGCTGTTCTTGTTCGCGCTGTCGACATTGACCAACGAAATCATCAATCCCACCCCATCCTTTGATGTGATGAAAGACCTGACGCCGATCGGGCTTCTCGCCACCGGCACGATCATCCTTGCGGTCAATCCCGCGACCAATATGCACAGCGTCGGCGACCTCATCGCGCTCGCCAAATCGAAACCCGGAGAAGTGCTCTACGGCTCGACCGGGGTCGGCAGCGTTCCTCAGCTTGCCGGCGCGATGTTTGCGCAGCGCGCCGGCATCCAGCTCACCCATGTGCCCTATCCGGGAAGCCCGCAGATCACCGAGGATTTGATGGCCGGCCATATCACCATGGCCTTCAATATGGCCTCCGCGGTGATTGGACAGGCCGAAGCCGGCCAATTGACTGCGCTGGCGACGGCCGCCAACAAGCGCGCGGATGCACTTCCGCAGGTGCCGACCATGGCGGAGGCCGGGATGCCTGATTTTGACACCAGCCTGTGGCTGGGTCTCGCGGCGCCGGCGGGCACGCCTCGTCCCGTGATCGAGAAACTCGCCGCGGCCGCGCGCCGGGCGACACATGATCCGGACGCCGTGGCAACGTTGCGCAAGCAAGGCTACGAACCGAACGAAGCCGACCCCGACAAGTTCGCGACGTTCATTCACAGCGAATATGACCGCTGGTCGGCCGTGACCCGTGCAGCCGGATTAAAGAGCTAGCGCGCTTTCCTCAGCGCGTGAACTTCTTGTATTTGATCCGCTGCGGCACGATGGAGTCGATGCCGAGCCGGCGCATCTTGTCATTCTCGTAGTCCTGGAAATTGCCCTCGAACCATTCGACATGGCTGTCGCCCTCGAAGGCGAGGATGTGGGTGGCGATGCGATCGAGGAACCAGCGGTCGTGGCTGATGATCACGGCGCAGCCGGCGAAATCCTCCAGCGCCTCTTCGAGCGCACGCAACGTATCAACGTCGAGATCGTTGGTCGGTTCGTCGAGCAGCAGAACATTGGCGCCGGATTTGAGCATCTTGGCGAGGTGCACGCGGTTGCGTTCGCCGCCCGACAACTGGCCGACCTTCTTCTGCTGGTCGGCGCCCTTGAAGTTGAAGGCCGAGCAATAGCCGCGTGAATTCACCTCGCGCTTGCCGAGCTGGATCTGATCGAGCCCGCCGGAAATTTCCTCCCAAACGGTCTTCTTGTCGTCGAGCGAGTCCCGCGACTGATCGACGTAGCCGAGATGTACCGACTCGCCGACTTTGATCGTGCCGGAGTCGGGCTTGTCCTGGCCGGTGATCATGCGGAATAGCGTGGTCTTGCCGGCACCGTTCGGGCCGATCACGCCGACGATGCCGCCCGGCGGCAGCTTGAAGGTGAGATCGTCGATGAGAAGGTTTTCGCCGAAACCCTTCTTGAGATCGGTGAAGTCGACGACGTTCTGGCCGAGCCGCTCGGCGACCGGAATGACGATCTGTGCGGTCTGGGTCTGCTTCTCGCCGGCCTTCTTGAGCAGTTCCTCATAGCGCTCGTAGCGCGCCTTGGACTTGGCCTGCCGCGCGCGCGGCGAGGACGAAATCCACTCCTGCTCGCGGGCGAGCGTGCGCTGGCGCGCCTCTTCCTCACGGCCTTCCTGTGCCAGCCGCTTCTGCTTTTGCACCAGCCACGACGAATAATTGCCCTCGTAGGGAATGCCGCGGCCGCGATCGAGCTCGAGGATCCAGCCTGTCACATTGTCGAGGAAGTAACGGTCGTGGGTGACGATCAGGATCGCGCCCGGATAGTTGCGCAAATGGCCTTCGAGCCAGGACACTGACTCGGCATCGAGATGGTTGGTCGGCTCGTCGAGGAGGAGAAGCTCGGGCGCCTCTAGCAGGAGCCGGCACAAGGCGACGCGGCGCCGCTCGCCGCCGGAGAGTTTCGCCACGTCGGCATCGTCGGGCGGACAGCGCAGCGCATCCATCGCCTGATCGACCTTGGAATCGAGATCCCACAGGCCCTGGGCTTCGATCTCATCCTGGAGCTTGGTCATCTCGTCGGCGGTTTCGTCGGAATAATTGGTGGCAAGCTCGTTGTAGCGCTCGAGGATCGCCCTCTGCGGTGCGACGCCGTCCATGACGTTTTCGCGCACCGACTTGTTCGCATCGAGCTGCGGCTCCTGCGGCAGGTAGCCGACGCGGGCACCCTCGGCGACCCAGCCTTCACCGGTATATTCGGTGTCGATCCCCGCCATGATGCGGAGCAGCGTCGATTTGCCGGCGCCGTTGACGCCGAGCACGCCGATCTTGGCGTCCGGATAGAACGACAGATTGATGTTCTCCAAGACCTTGCGGTTGCCCGGATAGGTCTTGGTCAGGCCTTCCATGTGATAGACAAATTGACGGGCCATGCTGCGCCTTGCTCTTTAAGAGACTCGCCCTGGTAAATATGCGGCAAATACACGCCATCCGCCGTGAAACGGTGCGCGATGCGCATTTTTTGGGAAGTTGCCGCTGATGTAACGACTGACTAGCTAAAGGGCAAGTTCCAAAGCCTGTTCTGGAATAGCCGCGCCAAAAAAGCCTGCCGGGTCAGCCACGTGTTCACCGATCCCGATCTCGTCCCGTTCGAGCCGCCGCCGCAGCCGCTCGGCCTGCGCGGACTGCCGGTGATGTGGCGCAATTACATCGAATCGATCCCGCGCGGGGCCTATGAGGAGGGCGTCGTCCATATCCGCCGCCGCGGCGCCGATACGCTTCTGGTGTGCGAGCCCGACATCATCGGCGAGGTGCTGGTCGAAAAGGCCGAGAATTTCGAGCGCGATGATGTCACCAGGCGCGCCTTCGCGCCAACCATCGGCCGCAACTCGCTGTTCCTCGCCGAAGGCGCGGAGTGGCGCTGGCAGCGCCGGGCCGTGGCGCCGATCTTCAGGCACGAGGCGCTGATGTCCTTTGTGCCTGTTTTCACCAGGACGGCGGAGCGCCAGGCTCAAGAATGGCGCTCAGTTCCACCCGGGGAAGCGGTTGATATTGCAGCCGTCATGACACGGACCACCTTCGACATTATCGTCGAGACCATGCTCGGCGGCTCGGCGAGGCTTGATGCAGAGCGTTACAGCGAGGCACTCAAGGTCAGTTTCGAGACAATTCCCTGGCACATTGTCTATGCGCAGTTCGGGCTGCCGGAATGGATGCCTTATCCGCACCGCCGCCGTGCCGCGCGGGCGCGCGATTTTCTGCAACAGGAAATCCGGCGCACCGTCGAAGCGCGGCGCCGCGGGAGCGCTGTGGCGCCCGACCTGCTCGACCTCCTGCTCAAGGCGCGCGATCCGGAAAGCGGCCGGAGCATGACCGACGACGAGGTGGTGAAAAATCTCATCACCTTCATCACCGCGGGCCACGAGACCACGTCGGTGGCGCTGACCTGGACGCTGTGGCTCCTGGCCAAGGATCAGGCGACCCAAGAGCGCGTGGCTCACGAGGTCGCGACTGTCGCCGACACGCGATCGATCGGGGCGGAAGAGATCGACAAATTGAGCTTCTGCCGGCAGGTCCTGCAGGAGGCGATGCGGCTGTTCCCGCCGGCGCCGGCGATCTCGCGCTTCGCCAAGTCGGCGGTGACGCTCGGCGGCAAATCCCTGTCGGAAGAATTGGACGTCCGCGCCGGCGCCAGGGTACATATCCCGATCTATGCACTCCACCGCAATACGCGGCTGTGGCCAAACCCGAACGCTTTCGACCCCGATCGTTTCGCGCCCGAACTGGCCAAGATCTATTCGCGCTACGCTTTCATGCCGTTCGGCGGGGGCGCGCGCATCTGCATCGGGGCGAGCTTTGCCATGATCGAGGCGACCGCGATCCTCGCCACGCTGGTCCGCGCCTTCCGCTTTCATCCCGTCGCCGGCCACAAGCCCAGGCCGGTGGCGCGGGTGACGCTGCGGCCCAAAGGAGGCATGCCGCTCCTGGTAACCCCGCGTTGAGACGACGCTTTAACTTCATGCGGTCTCACCCGATCAGGGTTCCTCCTTAGAGCATGCGCAGCCGATGCAGGCTATAAGCGCACTGTTTTCCTCCGGTTCGTGCGGTTCCTCCGGTTCGTGCGGTTCCCGGTAAAGCTTCATAAAGCTTGACCACAGTTGCGGCTAAGCGTTGCCGAAATCGCAACAAATTTTAATGGATTCTGGCGCACAATAAATGTCAAACATACGTTTGAAAAAATGAACCTTCCGCGATCTCGGCTGACTAACGAGACGGAAGGCAAAAATGGAGGAACCGCTTCCCGAAAGAGGAGCGAACCCACAGGCAAAAGAACACGGGAGCGTGTCATGCTGCGCCGATTTACAATGGCTCTTCGCGATATCTGGCTGGCCTCCGGCGAACCGGGCGGCGTCTATCGCCCTGAGCGGCATTACATGCGCGGCCCCGGTCCGAAATGGCACGCCAAGTACGGCCACCTTTATCCGAAGTCGCAGCCCGCGCTCGTTCATGCCGAGGCGAGCCTGCGCAAGATCGCCGAACACCGCGCCTGAATAATTCCTCTTATTCCGGAAAGGCGGATCACGCCTGTCACGGCAATCCGGCCCGGAAAGGCACCCCGCTCCACCCCGCTTGTCTTCCGTAAGCCGTTATGAGACGGCTACGGCATAAGCCTATTTTGCATGGGGTGGATCGGTGGTTGGAACGACTCTGGCGCACGCTTGCGCAATTCTCGACGACTATCAAAATATCGCCTTGAGCTCCGCCGACTGGTCACCGGTCAAGGGCGATGTCGACATCAAGGTGTTCAATGCGCATCTCGGCGGTTCCGACAAGGTGATCGCGGCGCTGAAAGATTTCGACATCGTCGTCGCCATGCGCGAGCGTACCGGCTTCCCGAAAGCCGTGATCGACGCGCTGCCCAGGCTCAAACTCCTCATCACCACCGGCATGCGCAATGCCTCGATCGATACCGAAGCGGCCAAGGCGCGCGGCGTCACGGTCTGCGGCACCGGCGCCTTCGGCAGCCCGACCTCGGGCATCGCCATCGGCCTGATGCTCGAACTGACCCGGCACATCGGGTACGAAAATGCCCGGCTGCATGCCGGCGCCGTCTGGCAGTCCACGATCGGCCCCGAGCTTGAAGGGCTGACACTCGGCGTGCTCGGGCTCGGCAAGCTCGGCCTGCGCACCGCCGCCATCGCCAAGGCGTTCGGCATGAAGGTCATCGCCTGGAGCCAGAACCTGTCGGCGGAGAAGTGCGCCGAGGTCGGCGTCGGCTATGTCAGCAAGGACGACCTGTTCCGCCAGTCGGATTTCATTTCGATCCATGTCGTGCTGTCGCAGCGCTCACGCGGGCTGGTCGGCGCCAAGGAAATCGGCCTGATGAAGCCGTCCGCCTATCTCATCAACACCTCGCGCGGGCCGATCATCGACGAAGCGGCGATGCTTGCGGCACTGCGCGACAAGAAGATCGCCGGCGCCGGGCTCGACGTGTTCGATGTCGAGCCGCTGCCGCCCGATCATCCCTTTCGCAAGATGGACAATGTCGTCATCACCCCGCATCTCGGCTATGTCTCGACCCAGAACTACAAGCACTATTTCACCGGCGTCGTCGAAGACATACGCGGCTTCCTCGACGGCAAGCCGGTACGGGTGATGACGTAAGGAAATTGCGCGCGACTGAGAAGCGCTGGGGAAACGCCGGAGGAATTTCATGGGCGCCGATACGCTCATCGATCTTTACTGCCACATCTCGCCGGAGCGCTATCTTGAAGAGATGAACAAAGCCGCGCCGCGGCTCGGCAATATCGCGGCACGGCTGCGCAACGTCACCAAGATCCACGATCTCGATGCGCGCTTCCGCGAGATGGACCAGTTCGGCGACTATACGCAGGTGGTGTCGCTGCCCAATCCGCCGATCGAGGATTTTGCTACCGGCGGCACCGGGCTCGCCTTGGCGCGCATCGCCAACGACGCGATGGCCGAGCTTTGCGTCAAATATCCGGACCGGTTCGCTGGCTTCGTTGCGGCGCTGTCGCTCACCGACGTGATGGGCTCGGTCGAAGAAGCCAAGCGCGCGATCAATCAGCTCGGCGCGGCCGGCGTGCAGATTTTCACGCCGCTTGCCGGGCGGCCGCTCGACGAGCCGGTTTTCGAGCCGCTGTTTGCGGCGATGGCGCAGATGGACCGGCCGATCTGGTTGCATCCGGCGCGCACCGCAGCGATGCCGGACTATCCGTCCGAGCAGAAATCGCGCTTCGAAACGTGGTGGTGCTTCGGCTGGCCTTACGACACGTCGGTCGCCATGGTGCGGCTGGTCTTCTCCGGCCTGTTCGATCGCTATCCCAACCTGAAAATCATCACCCACCATCTCGGCGGCATGATCCCGTTTTACGACGGCCGTGTCGGGCCGGGCCTCGACGTGCTCGGCGCACGTACCTCCGACGAGGACTATTCGAAGATCTTGCCGTCGCTGAAGCGCCCGCATCTCGACTATATGCGCGACTTTTACGCCGATACCGCGATGTTCGGCGGCGGCGTGCATGCGCTGCGCTGCGGCTACGAGTTCTTCGGCGCCGACAAAGTGGTGTTCGCGACCGACACGCCGCTCGGCCCGATCCGGCCGGCGATCGAGGCGCTCAAGAAGCTCGAGCTTTCAGAGACCGACCGGCGCAAGATCTTTTCCGGCAACGCCGAGAAGCTGCTGCGCAAAACCTCGCACTGAGGCCTCGCGGCAGC
>DATJLN010000114.1:0-9931 GCA_035509535.1 Xanthobacteraceae bacterium
CACGGATGGCTCCGATGAGCTGCCGCACGACCGGCGCCTCGCGGTAGAGCGCGCAAATGATCGTATAGGGCGGCAGGCCGGCGTCGTCGCTTGCGGCGTCGTGATCGCGGACCGGCCGCGCAACGCAACTCCACAGCCGCAACAGCGCCGCGGCCAAAAACAGTACGCAACACAGGCCGCTCAATCCTTCGACCATCGCCAACGGTGCAAGAGCGAAGAAGGCGAATGCCCAGGGCACTGCAATGGCCCAGGTCATGATGCGCCGGACCGGGGCGCGCGGCGCATTGGAGAATGCCGGCCGGCTCAGCCGTAGAGCGTCGGTGGCGTGCCGGCCCAGCGCGCCGCCGCAGTGTCGGACGAGAAAGGCGCGCAGGCGATCCGCCGAAGTCAGCCGGAACGAGGCAAGCCATTCCGGCCGCCTGCGCCGCGGGTCGGCCAGTTGCCGCGCTCTCATATCGCGCGGCGCGATAATCCAGGTCAGGCCGCGGCCTTGGCGCAGCGGCAACAGGCCGGCCGCTGCCGCCTCGATGAGCCGGGCGTCATCGAGCGGGCAATCGCTGCGGGATATATTTTCCAAGCGCTCGAAGCGGGTGCCGAGAGAGCCGGCGAGCGCCGTCAGATAGGCTTCCTCGGTCATGGCGTCGGCGCAGATCAAGACCCGCTCGGCACCGACACCGATCGCCCCCGCCCGGCGCTCGGCGGCGGCAAGGATGCGGTCCGGCAAGAGATGCGCAACGCAGGCCGTCTCCGGCCAAGCGCCGCGCCGCGGCCCGGCAATGTCGCCGGCTTGGCGTTTGACCGGGGACGATGCTGCCCGCAGCGCGCCGCCGACCAGCCAATTCTCAACCTTGGCGCGACGAACGCCCGCCCCTACTACGCCACCCACACCCACCGTTGTCCCCGCAACGCCGGCGCCGCCTGCCTCGACATTTCCTTATGTCCCGGTTAAGCGGGCCGGGAACGGCGAAGAAAGCATGCAGCAAAACCGTCAGACGCTCCGATCGTGGCCTATGCCACCTGGAATAGCAACAGCCAGGGACTACCCGCGAGTGCGGCGCTGGCCGGCGCTGGCCGCGTGGGGTGGCCTCTTTCTCGTGATTCTGGCGGCAAGCCTGCCCGGCAGCCGCTCCGCATCGGCGCAGGACGGCATCGCTCTGCCGCGCGGCGCCGCGGTTCCGGGCTTCTGGGATCCCCGCCATCGGCCGGAGCGGCCCGATCTGTCACGTATCCAATCGATCCGGTTTTTGACCGACGTCGACTATCCGCCCTTCGACTTCGCCGGACCGGACGGCAATCCGGTCGGCTTCAATGTCGATCTGGCGCGGCTGTTGTGCGAAGAGATCAAGGCGACCTGCACCATTCAGGCCCGCCGCTTCGATCTGCTTCTCGCCGCGCTCAACAACAATCAGGGCGATGCGGTCATTGCGTCGATCGCTCCGACCGCGGAAGCGCGCCAGCGCGCCGACTTTACCGATCCCTACTACCGCACGCCGGCGCGCTTTGTCGCTCGCGTCGACAGCCCGCTCCATGACGTCGACCCCGAAGTTGCCGAGGGCAAGAAGATCGCGGTCGTCGCCGGCACCGCGCATGAAGCGTTTCTGAAGCAATTGTTCACCGGGGCCGAGATCAAGCCTTACGCCAACGACGAGGCGGCGCGCGAGGCTCTGCGCAACAAGGATGTCGACCTCTTGTTCGGCGATGGCATTTCGCTGGCGCTATGGCTCAACGGCACCGATTCTGCCGGTTGTTGCGCTTTTCGCAGCGGGCCCTATCTGGAAAGCCGCTTCTTCGGCGAAGGCGTCGGCATTGCGGTCAAGCGCGGCAACGATTTGCTGCGCCAGGCGCTGAACTGGGCGCTGTTCCGGCAATGGGAAAAGGGCACCTTTACCGACTTGTGGCTGCGCTACTTCCCGATCAGCCCGTTCTGACCGATCGTTTTGCTCCGGCGGCTTTTGCCGCTATACCGCCCGGCCTGAAGACGAGAGCCCGATGCGATGACGGAAGCCGAAGCCCCTGCCGCAAGCTTACGCGAGATCGCCGAGCTGTCGCATGCCTGGCCGTTCGAGGAAGCGCGCAAGATCGTCGCGCGGCTCAAGCGCAAGCCGAAGGCCGAGGTGATCTTCGAGACCGGCTACGGCCCCTCCGGCCTGCCGCATATCGGCACTTTCGGCGAAGTGGCGCGGACCTCGATGGTGCGCCACGCCTTTCGCGTCCTCACCGACGACAAGATCAAGACGCGGCTGATCGCCTTTTCCGACGACATGGACGGGCTGCGCAAGGTTCCCGACAACGTGCCCAACAAGGAGATGATGACGGCGCATCTCGGCAAGCCGCTGACCCAGGTGCCCGATCCGTTCGGCACGCATGACAGTTTTGCCGCGCATAACAATGCGCGGCTGCGCGCCTTTCTCGATCATTTCGATTTCGACTACGAGTTCATGTCCTCGACGGCCTGCTACACCGCCGGACGGTTCGACGCGGCGCTTCTCACCATGCTGTCCCACTTCGAAGAGGTGATGGCGGTGATGCTGCCGTCGCTGCGTGAAGAGCGGGCGCAGACCTATTCGCCGTTCTTGCCGATCGATGCCGAGAGCGGTCTTGTCTTGCAGGTGCCGGTGGTCGCCCACGACGCCAAGGCCGGGACGATCACCTACGAGAACGACGGCGAGCGGATCACGACGCCGGTCACCGGCGGGCGCTGCAAGCTGCAATGGAAGCCGGATTGGGCCATGCGCTGGGTCGCGCTCGGCGTCGACTACGAAATGGCCGGCAAGGACCTGATCGACTCGGTGAAGCTTTCCAGCGAAATTTGCCGCGTTCTCGGCGGCAGCCCGCCGGAGGGCTTCAATTACGAGTTGTTCCTCGACGAGCAGGGGCAGAAGATCTCCAAGTCGAAGGGCAACGGGCTGACCATCGAGGAATGGCTGCGCTATGCCAGCCCGGAAAGCCTGTCGCTGTTCATGTATCGCGAGCCGAAGGCGGCGAAGCGGCTTTATTTCGATGTCATCCCGCGCCACGTCGACGAGTATCTGCAATTCCTCGATGCCTATCCGCGGCAGGGCTTGAAGGAGCAGCTCGGCAATCCGGTCTGGCACATCCACGGCGGCGCGCCGCCGGCGCCCGACAACCCGGTGCCGTTTGCGATGCTGCTGTCGCTGGTCACCGCATCGAACGCGGCGAATGCCGAGACGCTGTGGGGCTTCATCGGCCGCTATCGGCCCGGCGTCACTCAAGCGACGCATCCCAAGCTTGCCGCGCTGGTCGACTACGCGATCAACTACTACCGCGATTTTGTCGCGCCGAAGAAGCAATTCCGCGAGCCGTCCGCCACCGAGCGCGTCGCGCTGACCGATCTGCGTGATGCGCTGTCGCAATTGCCGGCGGACGCCGATGCGCAGGCGATCCAAGACGTCGTCTACGAAGTTGGCCGCCGCGAGCCGTTTCTCGATCAGAAGAAAAAAGGCAAGGACGGCAAGCCGGGCGTCTCGCTCGACTGGTTCAACATGCTCTACCAGGTGCTGCTCGGCCAGGAGCGCGGCCCGCGCTTCGGCTCTTTTGTCGCTGCCTACGGCATAAACAACACGACCGACATGATCGATGGCGCGCTGGCGCGCTCGGCGTAAGCGCCGCCGTCGTGACTTGCCGCGCGGACCGCGCTATTTGGCGCCGCGCAGCACGTGATAGCTCAACTCGCCCGGATCGCTGAGGTCGGGAACCTTCCAGCCGTCGATGTCGTATTCGGCCATGCATTCCTCGGCGAAGCCCTTGAACTTGTCGGCATTGCCGGAAGCTTGCGCGCCGAACAGGCAGTAGCGCCGGATTTCCTCGGTCGAGCCGCCGTAATTGATCTCGTAAAGCTCGTGGCGGCCGCCGAATTCGCTGGCGAGGCAGTCCCATAGCAGCTTCAGCAATTTGACCCGCTCTTCGGCCTTGTAGCCGTTGGAGCCGCGCAGATACTGGTCGAGATAAGGCCGGATTTCCGCGCTCTTGAAGTCGCGCGCGTGGCTGTTCAGATAGATCAGGCCGGACGCCACGGTCTGCTCGATCAGATATTTCACTCGCGTATAGGCCATCGTGGCGATGATCTGATAGGCGTTGCCCGGGTCCATATTGGGCAGCACGTAGTCGCCGATCCACGGCTTCGGGTCGCGCACCATGGCGTCGGACAGGCCCCAGAACAAATTGCGCCAGGCGATCACCTCGCCGACATTGGCTTGCACGCCGCGATAATCCTTGGTGCCGCCGGCTTCGGTCGCTTTCAGCAAGAGCCCGGAGATGAAATCGAGCTTGACCGCGAGCCGCGTGCAGCCGTGCACGACGAAGCGCGGCAGGAAGCCGGTGCGCGGGAAGAAGTTATTCGCCTTCTCGACGTCGCCATAGACGAACACGTTCTCCCAAGGCACCAGCACCTTGTCGAGAATGAACACGGCGTCGTTCTCGTCGAGCCGGCTGGAGAGCGGATAGTCGAATGGGCTGCCCATCGCCGTCGAGGTCATCTCGTATGACGTGCGGCAGATGAATTTCACGCCGGGGGCGCTGGTCGGCACCATGAAGACGACGGCGAATTTCTTGTCCTGCACGGGAATGAGCCCATGATGGGCGACGAAGGTGAAATTGGTCAGCACCGAGCCGGTGGCGACGACCTTGGCGCCGGACACGACGATACCGGCGTCGGTCTCCTTCTCGACGTGGCAGCACACGTCGCTGACCTCGTTCGGTGGCCGATCGCGGTCGATCGGCGGGTGAATGATGGCGTGGTTGATGAACGGCACGCGCTCCTGGCTGAATTTGTACCAGCGCTTGGCGTTCTCCTGATACGGCTCGTAGAAATCCGAGTTGGCGCCGAGCGTCGCAAGAAACGCCGCCTTGTAATCGGGAGAGCGGCCCATCCAGCCGTAGGTCAGCCTCGCCCATTCGGCGATGGCGTCGCGGCCGGCGACCAATTCCTTCTGGTTCTTCGGCGCCTTGAAAAAGGCATGCGTCATGCCGCCGTTGCCGGTCTCGGTCGGCAAGAGAAGCTTGTGCTTGCGCTTGTCGTCGTGCAGCGCGTCGTAAAGCCGGGCGACCATGCGCGCGGTGTTGCGAAAGGCCGGATGGGTGGTGACGTCTTTGACGCGCTCGCCGTAAATGAAGACGGTGCGGTCGTCGCGCAGCGAGTCGAGATATTCCTTGCCGTTTTGCGGCCGCTCGGCCTTGGCCTTGCCGATATGCTCCGGCGCGGGCGCCGCCGCGGGCTTGCGTTGCTCCTGCGATTTCACCGCCATAACATCCTCCCGACGTTCGGATATCGAACTATTGTCCGTATTGCGAACTTGGCGCGACGATACGGGCGGCAGCCGATCCTGACAAGGGGGAGGACGTGGCGGGTGGATCAGCCGCCGGTTGGCGGCGACAATTGCTGCGCGATGGCGCGCAGCTCCGGCAGAAAACGCTCGCGCATTTCGTTGCGCGTCGTGCGCGTGCTGTGGGTGGACAGATTGATCGCCGCGACCACTTGGCCGCTACTATCCGTGATCGGCACGGCCAGCGCCCGCAGCCCGCGCTCGAGCTCTTCGTCGACGATCGAAAATCCCTGTTCGCGATCGGCCCTGACCCGGTCGAACAAGGCCTGCGGCTCAGTGATCGTGTACGGCGTGTAGGTTTCGATCCGCAGCGACATCAGGCGGCGCCAGATTTCGGCTTCATCCAAAAAGCCGAGCTGGGCGCGGCCGAGTGCGGTATGAAACGCCGGTAAACGGCTCCCAACCGACAGGACCGACGACATGATGCGCCGGGCCGGCATCCGGGCGACATAGACGATTTCGGTGTCCTGCAGAATGGCGCCCGAGCACGTCTCGTCGAGCCGCTCGCTCAATTTGCGCATCAGCGGCAGCGCGCGGTCGACCCAGCTCTGCGTCGACAGATAGGCAAAGCCGAGATCGACGATCCGCGGCGACAGCGAAAAGTCGCGGCCGTTCTGCTCGACATAGCCGAGCGCATTCAATGTGCGCAGGATGCGCCGCGCGGTCGCGCGCGAGAGGTCGGCGGCCTGCGCCGCCTCCGACAAGGTCATGGTCGGACGTTGCCGCCCGAAGGCGCCGAGCACGGCAAGACCCTTGGCGAGCGTGGTCATGAATTCCTTGTCGTCGCGATGATGCGGCCGGCGCGCTGGCGGCGTCATGCAAGGAACCCGCTCACCATTGACTCCAAATTTGTCCTGATCGAAACTGACCGATAAACGAACGAGCGTTCGAATATCGAACATCGCGGCGGCCGTCAAGCATCCGGGCTTTGGAATGCCGGCGGCCACCCGCGATCCACCGAACGCCGGCATACGGGGAGGATGCACAGATGACGAACGTCAAATCCAGGCGCGGCGTCGACCGCCGCACGCTTCTGAAAATCACCGCCGCCGGCGGCGCCGCGGCCGCAACCGGCATCGCAGCTCCGGCGATCGCAGCAGAGCGCGCCATCAAGATCGGCTATGTGAGCCCACAGACCGGGCCGCTCGCGGCCTTTGCCGAGGCCGACAAATTCATTCTCGGCACTTTCAAAGACATCACCAAAGGCCACATCAAGCTCGGCAGCGCCACGGTGCCGGTCGAGGTGGTGGTCAAGGACAGCCAGTCCAATGCCAATCGCGCCGCCGAGGTCGCCAAGGACCTGATCGTTCAGGACAAGATCGACCTGATGCTGGTCGCGTCCACGCCGGAAACCACGAACCCGGTGTCGACCCAGTGCGAGATCGAAGAGGTTCCTTGCATCTCGACGGTGGCGCCGTGGCAGCCGTGGTTCATCGGCCGGCAGGAAAATCCCGGGGGCGGTCCGCCGAGCTGGAAGCCCTTCAACTACACCTACCATTTCTTCTGGGGTCTCGAAGACATCATCGCCGTTTACACCAACATGTGGAGCCAGGTGCCGACGAACAAATCGGTCGGCGGCCTTTATCCCAACGACGGTGACGGCAATGCCTGGGGCGACAAGGTCGTGGGCTTCCCGCCGGTGCTGGAGAAGCTCGGCTACAAGCTCACCGATCCCGGCCGCTATCAGGACCTGACCGACAATTTCTCGGCCCAGATCTCGGCGTTCAAATCGGCCAATTGTGAGATCGTGACCGGGGTGGTGCTGCCGCCGGATTTCACGACGTTCTGGAAACAGGCGCTGCAGCAGGGCTTCAAGCCGAAAGTCGCCTCGATCGGCAAAGCGATCCTGTTTCCGAGTGCCGTCGAAGCCCTGGGCAAGGACGGCAACAATCTCTCATCCGAAGTCTGGTGGTCGCCGAGCCACCCGTTCAAATCGTCGCTCACCGGCCAGTCGGCCAAAGACCTCGCGCTCGCCTATGAGCATGCCTCGAGCAAGCCCTGGACGCAGCCGATCGGCTTCGTCCACGCCCTGTTCGAGGTGGCGGTCGACGTGTTCAAGCGCACCCCGCAACGCAATCCCGACGCCATCGTCAAGGCGATCGCAGCGACCAATCTCGATACGATCGTCGGCCACCTGCAATGGAACGGCGCCAATCTGCCGCCTTTCGCCAAGAAGAACGTCGCCAAAACGCCGCTGGTCGGCGGCCAATGGCGGCTCAAGGACGGCAACAAATACGAGATCATCATCACCGACAATCGCACCTTCCCGGCGATCCCGGTCGGCGGCAAAATGGAGCCGATCACCTAAGGCGCAGTCGCTTCATGGCGAATCGATTGGCGCTCCAACATGCGTGTGGTGCATGATCCCGCCGGAAGCCCGGTATCCGTCCTCGGATCGGGTCCGAAGGCGGGAATCTTCCGGATCATGCGCCTAGCTTCGGCGACTGGCGGCGTGGTGCAGTGGCTCTCCTGGAAGTGCACGGACTTAGCAAGCGCTTCGGCTCCGTGACGGCGGCCGACGCGCTTGCCTTTGCGGTCGAGCCAAACGAGGCGCTCGGCATTATCGGTCCGAACGGTGCCGGCAAGACCACGCTGTTCGGATTGATTTCCGGCAGTCTCTTTCCCGATGCCGGCGCCATCCGCCTCGACGGCGAAGATATCACCAAGGCGCCGCCGCATCGGCGCTGCCACGCGGGGATCGCGCGGTCCTACCAAATACCGCGGCCGTTCGAGAATCTCACAGTGTTCGAAAATCTCCTGGTGGCTGCGGTGCACGGCCGGCGCAAAAGCGAGGCGGAAGCAGCCCCGCTCTGCGGCGAGATTCTTGAGCGCTGCGGGCTGTTGCCGCGCGCCAACCGCCGCGCCGGCGCCCTGACGCTGCTCGAACGCAAACGGCTCGAAATGGCGCGCGCGCTGGCCACCGGGCCGCGGTTGCTATTGCTCGACGAGATTGCCGGCGGCCTGACCGAGCATGAATGCGCCGCGCTCGTGGCCACCATCAAGGACCTGCGCAGCACCGGCATCACTATCGTGTGGATCGAGCATATCGTTCACGCTCTTCTCGCCGTCGTCGATCGGCTGATCGTGCTCAATTTCGGCCGGAAGATCACCGAGGGCGATCCGCAAACGGTGATGAACTCCACCGACGTCAAGCAAATCTATATCGGCATCGAAGCGTGAGGCCGGGATGGCGCTTCTGGAGACGCATGGGCTGGAAGCGTTCTACGGCGATTTCCAGGCCCTCTACGGCATCGATACGGCCATCGACGCCGGCGAAACGGTCGCCATTATCGGTGCCAATGGTGCGGGCAAATCGACCTTCCTCAAGGCCATCGCCGGGCTGATCGGCAGCCCGGCACGGGCGGTGCGCTTCGACGGACAGCCGATCGGCACCAGGCCGGCGGCCGCCATCATGAAGCTCGGCATCGCGCTCGTGCCTGAAGGACGGCGTCTCTTTCCCTCGCTCAGCGTCGAGGAAAATTTGCTGGTCGGCCGTTACGGCCGCAGCGCGGCCGGCCCCTGGTCGCTTGAGAGCGTCTACGCTCTCTTTCCCGCGCTCAAGGCGCGGCGGCACGCCGCGACCACGACGCTATCCGGCGGCGAGCAGCAAATGGCCGCGATCGGGCGCGCGCTGATGTCCAATCCGCGCGTCCTGTTGTGCGACGAAATCAGTCTCGGCCTCGCGCCGATTGTCGTGCGCGGCCTCTACGACGCGCTGCCGCATTTCAAGGCGGCCGGCGCCAGTGTGGTTCTGGTCGAGCAGGATATCGCCCAAGCCATCAAGGTGTCGGACCGCGTCTACTGCCTGCAGGAGGGCCGGCTGTCGCTGTCCGGCCGGCCGGCGGACCTGTCGCGCGAGCAGATCCATCTCGCCTATTTCGGCACCTGACATGACCGTATGGGCCGACGCATTGATTCAGGGAATTCTGCTGGGCGGCCTCTACGCCCTGTTCGCCGCCGGCCTGTCGCTGATCTTCGGCATCATGCGGCTCGTCAACCTGGCGCATGGCGATCTCATCGTCCTCGCCGCCTTCGTCATTCTGACCATCGCGGCCTGGCTCGGCCTCGATCCCTTCGCCGCCATGCTCGCCGCCCTGCCGATCATGTTCGCCATCGGCTTTGCGCTTCAGCACCTTTTGCTCAACCGCACGCTCGGCCGCGATCTGCTGCCGCCGCTCCTGGTGACCTTCGGCCTGTCCATCATGATCGAAAACGGGCTCCTGGAATTGTTTTCCGCCGACAGCCAGCGGCTGCACGGCGGCTCGATCGAGACGCTGTCCATCGGTCTTGGCGGCGGCATCGCGGTCGGCTTCATTCAGCTGCTCACGCTCGCCTCCGCCGTCGCCGTCATTCTCGCACTCAATCTGATCTTCTATCGCACCGCGCTCGGCCGCGCGTTTCGCGCCACCGCCGACGACATCGAAGTGGCGCAACTCATGGGCATCGACTATTCGCGCATCTTCTCGATCGCCATGGGGCTTGCCTTCATCGTCGTGACGATTGCCGCGCTCTATCTCGGCATGCGCGCCAATTTCGATCCGACCATCGGGCCGGAACGTCTGTTGTATGCCTTCGAAGCGGTCATCGTC